>JAZQVD010000042.1:0-106684 GCA_045631665.1 Alloprevotella sp. | reverse complement strand
TTATAGCAAATCCAAGTGCTGTGGGTCCTCCTACGGGGACCGATAGAACTACACAGTTGTT
This sequence comes from Alloprevotella sp., assembly GCA_045631665.1. Taxonomy (GTDB): domain Bacteria; phylum Bacteroidota; class Bacteroidia; order Bacteroidales; family Bacteroidaceae; genus Alloprevotella. The sequence goes on along the minus strand of JAZQVD010000042.1, from coordinate 106,623 downwards.
ATCCCTAATCCGCAGGTTCGCCTTGCTCACCCGCGGTTAAGCAAGTGTGCCCTCCTACGGGGGCATTACGAAAGTGATTTGCAAAATTTTCTACGTTGCCTAAATACAAATAATACCGTGCCGTAACGTGCTTGCAGAGGTATTTGTTATATAGAAGCAATATTTTAAAATTCAGGTCACTTTGGGGCAGGAATTCCAGTATCCGACATGCGGTGAACTCGGCAGGGTGGATAGGTGAGAGGGAAAACAAAAAAGCATTGATAATCTTTCGATCATCAATGCCTTACAATTCAGTCGGGGTGACTGGAATCGAACCAGCGACCTCACGCCCCCCAGACGCGCACTCTAACCGGACTGAGCTACACCCCGAATTGCGAGTGCAAAAGTACAACTTTTTTTTGACCTTGCAAATTTTTTGTTGAAAAATTACACTGCGGCATAAGAAAAACGCGGAATCTCCGTTTTTAGAGTGGGGGTAAAGGGGAAGTATTCCTATAAATTTTCTAACTTTGCCTTACTATACATATTATATAATAAAACAATTCTCACAATGGAAACAATTAAAAGTGCTGATCTTACCCTCAGCGTAAGCAAGCAGGGTGCTGAAATACAGAGTGTCGTTCTCAACAAGAGCGGCAAGGAATATTGGTGGCAGGGCGATAGTAAGTGGTGGGGCGGTCGCGCACCCATTCTCTTCCCCATCTGTGGCGGTATGTGGGACGGTTGTTGCACGTATAAAGGTCAGGAACTTAAAATTGAGAAGCACGGTTTTGTGCGCAAGGCCGAGTGGACGCTCGCTGCGCAAACGGAAAGCAGTGTGACCTATTGCTACGAACCTACGGCGGAAGAACTTGCGGCGTACCCCTTCCCCTGCCGTGTGGAAGTTTGTTACGCACTTGAAGGCATGCAACTTCGCATGACGATGCGCGTAGTCAACTTGGGGGCGGAAGAAATGTACTTCCAAATGGGCGGACACCCCGCTTTCAACCTCCCCGACTTCGCTGACGACAAGGAGGTAGTGGGTTATGTGCGCCTTGAAGGCACTCCCGAAAGCGTACTCCGCGCCAGCACACAAGGATGCACCGAGCACGAGCGCTTCGGCTTCCCCCAGACAGAAGAAGGTCTTGTGCCCATCTGCGTAGACACCTTTAACAACGAAGCGCTCATATTTGACAAGCACCAACTCACCGCGGCGACACTCCTTACGCTTGACAAGCACCCCGTAGCACGCGTAGAATGTTCTGCGCCCGTTTGGCTCTTCTGGCAACCCCAGGGAGTGCACACACCTTTCCTCTGCATCGAACCCTGGTATGGTCTTTGCGACGAACAAGGTTTCAACGGTAGCATCCAAGAACGCCCCTACATGCAAGCGCTTGAGGCGGGCAAGACTTGGGAAAACGATTTGGTGATTCAGTTCTACAAGTAACCGTCGCTGTAATTCTTAACAGACCCCCTCCCCGCCTACGGCGGTTTTGATTTTCGCTACGCTCATCGTCCTCCTTCTCGTAAGGCATAGTCCAAACAAGTTTGCCCTCTGCTCTTACTTCGGGCGTCGGTTCCCCCTAACTTAGAGGGAGAGTTTATATACACACCTCCCGTTAAAAGGTCCCATTGAGAACTTTGAAAAGAGTGGGGTGTAATATTCAGAGGAACGAACATTCTAAATTCTCCCCCTGAGTTAGGGGGAATACCGACATTTGTCGGGGAAGGGGTCTGTTAAACAAAACTATAAAAGCAGAAGCAGGTTTACTCCTTCATACCTCCCGCAAAAAGTGAAACTTTCCCACCACCTACAGGCAACCATTTCGCTCCCCTCCTCAAAGAGCATTTGCAACCGCGCACTGATTATCGCCGCACTCTCGGGAAAGCAGACGCAACTCCGAAACCTTTCGGATTGCGACGACACCCGCGTGCTTGTCCGTGCCTTGCAGAGCGAGGAAGAAGTGATTGACATCATGGCGGCAGGCACTGCCATGCGCTTCTCTGCGGCATATTTTGCCTCCACTCCCGGCACGCACATCGTGACTGGCACGGAGCGCATGCGCCAACGCCCCATCGGTGTGTTGGTAGGGGCGTTGCGACAATTGGGTGCCGACATTTCTTACGTAGACGCCGAAGGATTTCCCCCACTGCGCATTCAGGGCAAACCGCTTAAGGGCGGCAGCATTTCGCTCCCCGCAAATGTGAGTTCGCAATACATCTCGGCGCTCCTGATGGTGGGACCGACACTTGCAGAAGGACTGTGCTTGCACCTTGAAGGCACGATCATTTCACGCCCCTATATAGAAATGACCCTCTCGCTGATGCGCCAGTTTGGAGCACAGGCGGAATGGACAGACGAAACCACTATTCGAGTTGCACCTCAACCATACCGTCCCCTGAAAGCGTTTAGCGTAGAAAGCGATTGGAGCGCCGCGTCTTACTGGTACGAACTCGTTGCACTGAGTCCCGACCCCGCGGCACGCATCGTATTGCCCTACCTTTTTGAGGACAGTTTGCAGGGCGACTCCCGCATCCGCGAATTTTTCCTCCCGCTTGGCGTCTGCACAGCATTCACTCCCGAGGGCGTAGTACTCACAAAGTCAGCAGTGGCAGCGCCCGACGTGTTGCGCCTCGACCTTTCGGAACAACCCGACCTGGCGCAGACGCTCGTAGTGACCTGCGCGATGCTCCGCCAACCCTTCCATTTCACGGGGCTTCAGACCCTAAAGATTAAAGAAACCGACCGCATCACAGCGCTCCGCACGGAGTTGCAAAAAATGGGCATCCTCGTGGGCGAGGCACGCGACAGCGAACTCTTCTGCTCCGACTTCGGCGCCACAGCGTTGCCCCCAAACGCGTTTGTCAGTATTGATACTTACGACGACCACCGCATGGCGATGGCCTTTGCCCCTTGCGCCCTGCGCTACCCCGCTCTGCGCATCAACCACCCCGAAGTGGTGAGCAAGTCGTACCCCTCATTTTGGGAGCACCTTAAAGGACTGAAGTAAAAAACGCCTGAAGGTCACCCGATACCCTTATAACCTCAAAGCCTTACAACCTCAAAAATGACTTACCTCTATATTTTTCTTGCCGTAATCATACTTGTGGCCGTCGCAGCAAGATTCTTGCGCACGGACGATGCTGCCCCCGTCCCCGAGGCGGAAGTTGCTGCCAGCGAACCCACTGCGCAGGAGCAGGAAGCGCCCGAAGAATGTTGCGGGCAGCACGAGACGTGTGAGAAAGACAGCCTCTTGGCCGCCGTGAGCAAGGACGTAGAATATTATGAGGATGAAGAACTCGACCGCTTCCGCACGCGCCGCTCGGATGAGTATACCGCTGAGGAGGTGGAGGAGTTTCAGGAAATCCTCTACACCATGCGCAACGATGAAGTGGCGGGCTGGGTGCGCTCCTTGCAACTTCGCCACATCGAACTCCCTGACCCCATCAAGGACGAGGTGTTTCTCATTATCGGCGAGCGCAGAATGCATTCGTAATCCTCTTCCCGTAGGTCGCAAATCCGACCTCGGAAAAACTAAACCTATTCTCGTAAAAATTATTAGTAACATAATTAAAATTATTAGTAACCTTTTTTAAATTACATTACTAATAATTTTTGCGCTCAGAAACCTTTGATTTACAGTGCGTCGCAAAAGCGCTAAAATTGCCCGTTTTTTTCGTGAAAAAACTCACTCCCATACTCCTCTTAGTGGGGCTGCTTGCCGTGATGTCGTGTTCTACAAAAAAGAATACGGCAATGACGCGTATGTGGCACTCTTTCACGGCGCGCTACAACACGTATTACAACGGGCAAGTGGCGTATAAAGAGGGGATGTACTCAAAGGAGCGAGGGCATAAGGACAATTACACGGAGTTTCTGCCCGTGTTTCTCGTGGGCAGCGAGAGCAGTCGCACGGCAGGGAGTGGCAACTTTGAAACTACCATTACGAAGTGTCAGAAAGTCATTCAGCAACACTCAATAAGCCGTCGGCCCAAGGTGGAAGGCGGTAAGAAGGCGACGCCCAAGATGAAGGCGTATTTGGCGCAGAAGGAGTTTAACCCCTTCCTCCGTCACGCGTGGATGTTAATGGGCGAGGCGCAGTTCCAAAAGGGAGATTTCCTTGAGGCTGCGGCAACCTTCTCTTACATCACCCGACATTATGCTACACAACCTCTAATCGTTAATGAAGCAAGGGCTTACCTCGTGCGTTGCTATACAGAAATGGAGTGGTATTATGACGCTGAGGACGTCGTTTCGCGTATGAAGCGCGACAGCATTACGCCCCGTGTGCGCAAACTTGCCAATATGAGCGAGGCAAACTTGCTCTTGCGTCAGGAGCGTTATGACGAGGCGTTGCCTTACTTGAGAAAGGCGGTGAAGGATGCACGCTCGGCGCTTCAGGAGGCGCGTCTGCATTTCTTGATTGGACAAATTCTTCAGCATCAGGGGCATAAGCAGGAGGCGTTCAAGGCATATCAGTCGTGTGTGCGTCAGAATCCGCCCTACGAGTTGGCCTTTAACGCCCGCATCCGTCAGACGGAGGTGATGAGCGGAGGTGCGGAGACCAAGAAGATGGTGCGCCGCCTCAAAAGTATGGCTGCGGAGGACAAGAATAAGGATTACCTCGACCAAATTTATTACGCGATGGGCAACATCTATCTTGCTCAGCGCGATACGGCGAATGCCATTTCGGCATACGAGAAGGGGCGCGAAAAATCTACGCGCAACGGTATTGAGAAGGGCATCTTGGTGCTCCGCCTTGCCGAGATTTATTGGGAACAAGGGCGTTACGACTTGGCGCAAGGGTGTTATGCCGACGCCATCGGTTCGCTCCACAAAGAGCATGCGAAGTATGAGGAGGTAAAGCGCCGCTCGACGGTGTTGGATGCCTTGGTGCCGTTCACGTCTGCCGTTCACCTGCAAGACAGTTTGCTTTACCTCTCCGTGGCGCCCGAGAAGGAGCGCAACGCTGCCATCGACCGCGTGATTGAAGAGGTGAAGCGCAAGGAGAAAGAGGCGCGCGAACTCGCCGCTGACTCTGCTGCCAACGCGCGACTGCAAGAAAGCGGACAGGCGCCCTCGCAGCAGAAGAAACCTGTCCAACAAACGGGGGCGGATAAGTCGTGGTACTTCTATAATCAGACTGCCGTCACACAGGGTAAGCAAGCGTTTAAACGCTCGTGGGGCAACCGAAAATTGGAAGACCATTGGCGCCGTAGCAACCGTACAGTAGTTGAATTTACAGCAGATGCTGCTGATGATGAGACTGCCCTGGCGGATTCTGTTTCGGCAGATGCGCTTGCCGCCGACTCGGTTGCGGAAGAAAAAGAACTTACCGCTGCTGAGGATCCCCATAATCGTGCTTACTACATGGCACAGATTCCCTTCACTGACGAGCAAAAGGCTGCGTCACACGCTATTATTCAAGAGTCGCTCTTTGAAGCGGCGTTGATTGAGAAGGACCAGTTGGAAGACTTCCCACTTGCGGAGCGCACCTTCACCCGTCTCTATTCCGATTATCCCAATTTCGAGAAAGTGGAAGAGGTGTATTACCAACTCTTCCTGCTTTACTCGCGCTGGGGACAGACAGCGCGCGCCAATGAATTCCGCGATTTGCTCGCCACGCACTATCCCGAGAGCGACATTACCAAGTTGATTACGGCGTCCGACTTTGAATACCTCGCCCGCTTCGGCAAGGAAATCGAAGATTCGCTTTACCGTGCCACCTATCAGGCTTACCGCGACCGAAATAACGAGGTGGTGTGGGCGAATGAGGCGTACGCCAAAGAGAAATTCCCCAAGGGCGCCAACCGTCCGAAGTTTATCTTCGTAGACATCTTGAGCCGCATCGCAACTACGCCTGCCGACACGCTGATTCAGGAGTTGCGCAAACTGGTAGGCGATTATCCCGAAAGTGATGTGAGTCAGATGGCAGGGATGATGATAAAGGGACTCGAGAGTGGGCGCGCGATTGAAGGAGGTGCCTTAGATATCGGTTCGCTTTGGTCTATGCGCACACAGCGCACCGAAGAGCAGGCGGCAAATATCGCTGAGGGGCAACAACTTCTTGCCGACCGCGAAACGTCCTTCTGTTTCCTCATCGCCTATCCCACAGATTCGCTCGACGCTAACCGCCTCTTGTATAATATTGCGCACTTCAACTTCACGGTATTCTTGTCGCGCAATTTAAGTATCACCCAGCAGCGCGGAAAGGCATTGACGCAGTTTGTAATCGGCGGATTCTCCTCCTACGATGACGCCCACGCCTACGCACAGCGCATTACCCTTTCGCAAGAACTGGCGAAGCAGTTGCGCTATGCCCGTACGTTCCTCATTGCTGAGGCAAATTTGAATTTGCTCGGCACGATGTACAGTTACGATGACTACCTGCAGTTCTTTGATGAGAACTTCCAACCCCTGGAACTCAATCCCGAATTGCTGCCTGATGAAGAACCCCTCCAGCGTTACGAGGACGAACTCACACCTGAGGAACTCCAGCGCATAGAGCAGCAGCGCGAAAAGGCAAAGACCGAGGAAGAGGTGTTTGAGGACGACGGCGGAGAATGGTATTAGGGAAGGTTAAAAGGATTTGAGGTTGTAAGGTAGCTTCGCCTTAAGGTTTGCTTCGTAGACCGGATGAATCTCACAACCTCATAACCTAAAACCTTGCAACCTCATAACCTGCGCCCCATACCCCCGTTATAACATCTTTTAGCATAAAATCTTTGTGCTATGTGAGTAATTATTCGTAATTTTGCACAGAATATGGAGCATACTGCTTACGTGTGCTCTGCTGGAAAGCATAACAAATAAAACTCTATACTCCAATGAACAAGAAATTTTATTCTTTCGCAATGATGGCGCTCCTCGCATTTGGTTGCGCTACTCCTCTTGCCGCTCAAGAGACTGAAGAATTTGCTACAGAAGAAGCTGCGGCACAGCCCGAGAAGTTCCAGGGTCTTCAGTTTGACGTTCCTGCGCTTGACCCCAAGCATCAGGCAGTTTGTGACGAGTACATGAACACAATGTTCACTGAACCTGAAAAGGCGAACAAGTCACTCCAGCGTTTGCTCCGCTCCATCCAGCGCAAGCCCGAGCACCTCGTTGCTGTAGGTCACTACTTCGTAACAAACAGTACGTCTGACATCAGCTACTACGGTCCTGCAAAGATGTGTTCTGACAAGGTTTACGAAACTCCTGCCGCAACTCAGGAATACGTGCTTATGTTCTGTATGGAAACAGCGATGCTCGGTCGCGACTATGGTAACGCAGGTCGTTTCTGCGACGTACTTCTCAGCCAGAACGAAGGTAATGTGGCAGCCCTCAAGTTGAAGGCGCGCATCTACAAGACTCAGAACCCCATCGTGGCTATTGAAGCGCTCGAAGCTCTTAAGAAGTATGATCCTTCTTACTATCAGGTAAACAAGGAACTCGGTGACATCCACTACGAATATGCTGAAAAGTCTGAAGGCAACCAGCTTCTCAACGACTTGAAGAATGCGAATGAGAACTATAAGGCATATTTTGCTGCTGTTCCCAAGACTAAGGAAGACATTGAGTATCGTGCAACTTTGCGCTACAGCTATTCATTGTTCACTTCGCAGATGATGCTCCCCCAGGGCAATGAAGAAAAGGCGGCTTACTTGAAGGAATGTCAAGACTTGACTAAGATGGCGCTCGACCTTAACATCGCTCCCGATGCTAACCGCGCTAAGCCCTTCAAGGCCTATAAGTTCTTCTGCGACGTTGACGCTGGTGACGTTGATGCTGCTATGCAGTCATCTTCTTACGTAGCTAACAAGGAATATGCTGACAGCCTTTACACTTACCTCGACTACCTCTATGCTGCAAAGTATGAAGAAAGTCTTGAAAACAAGGTTGGCGCTGTAGAATACTACAAGAAGGGTCTCGCAGTTGACTCTACAAAGGCTCCTGGCTTTAAGGCTGTGGCAGACCTCTACCGTCAGCTCGGTCAGGCTGCTCTCGGTATTGAGTACTACGAAAAGTATTTGAGCCTCATCGGTAAGGAAAAGAGCCTCGGTGATGATCTCGGTCTCGCAAACCTTTACCTCGCTGCAAGTAACAAGTGTGACAGCACACAGGTTGAACTTCGCGACCAGTACAAGAACGCTGCCGACAAGATTTATGAAAACATCGCTGCAGAAATGTCTGCTCCCGAAAACGAAGGTAAGTACGACGCTGCGCTCTTCTACCTCCCCTGGTACTACCGTGCTCAGCTTTGGATTACAAACCCCGCTGAGGCTGAAGAAAAGCCCAAGATGTACTACGAAAAGGCGCTCGAACTCATCGGTGAAAACGAAAAGCTCAACCGCCAGCGCGAAGTCAGCGCACAGTACTTGATGCTCTACCACTTCAAGACCAACAACGACGCTGAATGTATGAAGTATCTTGAAATGGTGCTCATCGCAAATCCCAGCAACCGCGTAGCAAATCAGATCATGGAAGTGTTGATGTAAACCAACGCTTAAACCATAATTTTACACAAACGAGTAGGCGCTCCCGAGAGTGCCTACTCGTTTTTTATACCCCTATTTTTAACCCCAAATCGGTTGCGCGAAAAACGATACCTATTGTAGTGAAAATTATTAGTAACCTTTTTTAAATTATTAGTAACCTAATTTAAATTACATTACTAATAGTTTTACCCCCTTCTAACTGCCTAAAAAGCGAGAGCACCCACACTACCATTTCTGGCGGTGTGGGCGCTCAAGTTTTAAGCTATTTCTATGTCGTCTCAGTCTTAGAAGCGCACGATAGTAGCATCGCGGTCAGGACTTACGCTGACAATCTTAATGGGTGTAGCGAGTTCCTTTTCAAGATAAGCGATGTAGTTCTTGAATGCTTCGGGGAAGTCTTCTTCCTTACGGAGGTCAGAAAGAGGAGTCTTCCAACCGGGAACTTCTTCGTAAACAGCCTGCCAACCTTCAGTGTCGTAAGGCATTGTAGTAGTGCGCTCGCCATCCTTTTCGTATGCCACGCACACCTTAATAGTGTCGAAGCCGTCAAGCACGTCGCCCTTCATCATCACGAGGTCTGTCACGCCGTTAATCATAATTGCGTACTTCAAAGCTACGAGGTCAACCCAACCGCAACGGCGGTTACGACCTGTTACAGCACCGTATTCGTTACCGATGTGACGGATAAGGTCGCCAGTTTCGTCGAAAAGTTCAACGGGGAAGGGGCCAGAACCTACGCGTGTAGAGTATGCCTTGAAGATACCGAAGATGCGGTCAATCTTGTTGGGCGCTACGCCGAGACCTGTGCAGACACCACCGCTGGTTGTAGAACTTGATGACACGAAGGGATACGTACCGTGGTCGATGTCGAGCAACGAACCCTGTGCGCCCTCAGCAAGAACGGTCTTGCCCTCAGCGAGGTAGTTGTTGATGTCAATTTCTGTTTCGCGAAGGGGGAACTTGCGCATGTACGCTACACCCTCCATCCACTTCTGCTCTTCTTCTGTGATGTCGTAATCCGTGAAGTTGAGGTCACGAAGGATTTGTTCGTGGCGCGCCTTAAGTGCCTGGTACTTTGCTTCGAAATTCTCGAGAATATCTCCCACACGAAGACCAACGCGTGCGGCCTTGTCTGAATAAGTAGGACCAATGCCCTTACCTGTAGTACCTACCTTCGCCTTGCCCTTAGCTGCTTCATAAGCGCGGTCGAGCACGCGGTGCGTAGGAAGGATGAGGTGCGCACGACGGCTGATGTGGAGGCGGTCTGTGAGCGTGTAGCCCGCAGCTTCAAGCTCGCGTGCTTCAGCCATAAAGAGGTCGGGAGCAATTACACAACCGTTACCGATGATGTTAATCTTGCCTTCGTCAAAAATTCCCGAGGGGATAGAGCGAAGCACGAACTTCTTGCCTTCAAAAATGATGGTGTGACCTGCATTTGGACCACCGGCGAAGCGCGCAATAACATCGTACTGGGGGGTAAAGTAGTCTACCACCTTACCTTTACCTTCGTCGCCAAAAACAATGCCGAGGAGGGCATCAACTTTTCCTTTTGCCATAATATATTTATTGTGATTAATTCTGGGGAGTAATCTAATGGTCTTGATATTCTAGATGGTCTAGACAATATATATTTTCTAGAAGATCTAGATGAGTCTGAATTTATTCAGCAATACGCTGTACCAATGTGCGGAAGATTTCCGCCATCAAGGGTTGCACGGCGTCGGCAGCCTTCTGCACCTCTTCATGACTTACTTCTACAATCTTGCCTTCTACACCGAGGTCGGTGATGATTGAAATACCGAAGGTGCGGATGCCACAGTGACGCGCAACGATTACTTCAGGCACCGTAGACATACCTACAGCGTCGCCGCCAATAATGCGGTACATCTTGTATTCTGCGGGAGTTTCAAAAGTAGGTCCTTGAGTACCTACATACACGCCTTCAACCGTTTTGATGCCCTTCTCACGAGCAATTTCGCGCGCAAGTTGGAGGTACTGGCGGTCGTAAGGTTCTGACATATCCGGGAAGCGAGGACCAGTGGGGAAGTTCTTTCCGCGAAGGGGATGTTCGGGGAAGAAATTGATGTGGTCCGTAATCAGCATGAGGTCGCCAATTTCAAAATCGGGATTCATACCGCCCGCTGCGTTTGACACAAAGAGATTCTTAATGCCAAGGGCATGCATCACACGCACGGGGAAGGTTACTTGCTTCATGTCGTAACCTTCGTAAAAGTGGAAGCGTCCCTGCATCGCCAACACCTCTTTACCACCGAGCAAACCGAAGATGAGTTTGCCGCTGTGCCCTTCTACGGTTGAGAGGGGGAAGTGGGGGATTGCACTATAGGGAAATTCGTCAATAATTTCTATTTCTGCAGCCAAGCGTCCCAAGCCTGTACCGAGCACTACGGCAGTTGTGGGGCGTGAAGTGGTGTGTTCGAGCAACCACTGTGCTGTCTCATTAATTTGCGTCAACATAGTTGTAGATTTTAGTATGAAATTTTTCGGCGTTACCGAAAAGGAATTTGACTTCAATGGGTTGTACGAGCAAGTTTGCCTTAACCGCTTCGCTGAGTGTGGGAAGTAGGCGCAAGCGCACGGCGTCTTTTTCCGTCGTAATCACTTTTGCGCCGTGGGGCAAACTGGCAAATGCCGCGTTAATCTTGGCCGCATCGGCGGGAGTAAAGGCGTGATGGTCGGGAAAGGCAAGCGATTTTATTTCCACCCCATGCGCTTCCAAATAAGCGTAAAGTGGGAGCGGTTTGGCGATACCTGTAAGCACTAAAGCGTTGTGTGGGAGTTCAGTTTCCTGGCAATCGCTTGCGGTATAGGGATTACCATAATCGAAACAGGTAAAGAAAACCTCCTGTGTGGGGAGCGGTGCCAACTTGGTGCGAATCTGTTCTGCGTTTGTAGCAGAAAGATGCTTCGGGCACTTGGTCACGATGATAACATCGGCACGTTGCGCCCCGTCTGCGCTTTCTCGGAGTCTGCCCCAGGGAAGCACGCGGTCGGCATAGTAAGGTCGTGCATAGTCGGTGAGGAGAATGCTCAACCCCGGCTTGATGTAACGGTGCTGAAAGGCATCGTCGAGCACGACGGTCCAGTTTCGGTTGTCCTTACCCGCCTTCTGTCGCTCCTCTATCAGGCGCTCCATTCCCACTACGCGCTTTTCGCAAACGGCAACGGTACATGCGGGAAACTTCTGCTGAATCTGCAAGGGTTCATCTCCGATTTCCTGCGCCGTAGAAGTGGGAGAGGCAAGATGAAAACCCTTTGTGGCGCGACCATATCCGCGACTCAACACAGCAACCTCCTTGCCCGCTGCTTGAAGCAAGCGCACGAGGTATTCCGTATGGGGAGTTTTTCCCGTACCTCCCACAGCGAGGTTGCCCACAGAGATGAGCGGCACATCAAACGACTGCTGCTTCAATCCCCACCCCTGGTCAAACAGGAAGTTGCGGAGGGAGGTAATTAAATGATACATGCCGTAGCAGGGATTAACCTTAAAGATTTACTTAATATTGGGATCGAAGGGCATGCGTGCCTGAATGTAACTACCACCCTCGAGTTGCTTGATCATATTCAAGTAATAGTAGTTTTCACCCAAGAGTGCGCGCACCTCACGCTCCATATAATTTTCCTTTGTAGCGTCTAAAAGCTTCGTCATAAAGTCGCCCTTCGCAGGATAATTGCCTACGGAGTAATCAGCCACTTCAGCCTTTTCCGCAGCATAGGCAATGGCGTCAGCAAGTGTACCGAGTTCGTCAACAAGTCCGATACCGAGCGCCTGCTGTCCTGTCCACACACGACCCTGTGCGATTTCGTTCACCGCCTCCTTAGTCATGCCGCGACCGTCTGCCACACGCGTGAGGAAGAGGTCGTAACCGCGTTCAATACGTGTCTGCATTGCCGCAGACTCCTTGACATTGAAACCACGACCCATAGCGCCGAAGTCCGCAGCTTCGTTAGTCTTCACCACATCAAAGTGAAGGCCGAGTTTCTTAGTAAGCAAGTTAGAAAGGTTGGGCACCATGCCGAAAATACCAATCGAACCCGTGAGCGTAGTAGGTTCAGCGAAGATGCGGTCTGCGTTGCACGACATATAGTAACCGCCAGACGCAGCATATCCACCCATAGAAACCACTACGGGCTTCTTAGCCTTCAACAATTCAATAGCTCTCCACATCTGCTCACTGGCAAAGGCGCTACCACCGCCCGAGTTGATGCGCAAAACTACCGCCTTGACCTTATCATCGTTCATCAATTTGTCAAGGTCCTTGACTACCTTATTACCAACAATCTCTGCGCTGCTTGCATTCAAACCTGTAGAAGCCGCATCTACGATGTCGCCGTAAGCATAGTACACCGCAATTTCACTGTTCTTCGTTGCGGGCGTTACATTCTTCGCAAGATCCTTAGGAGAAATAAAGTTTACCTTCACGCCGCCCAAGTGCGTACGAAGCACCTCACGCACGCCGTCGGCATACACTAATGTATCCACAAGACCTTGTGCTACAAATTCTTCGGCAGGTTGGAGCATCATGTAGTTGTCGGCAAAAGCATTGAGCGAGTCTACAGAAATGCCACGCGCCTCAGACACATCGCCACAAATTACGCCCCAAACATCGTCGATAAACGACTTCACCTGCGCGCGGTTGGCGTCGCTCATTTCTGTGCAAATGAAAGGTTCAACCGCACTCTTGTAAGTGCCGACGCGGAATACCTGAATTTCAACGCCCAATTTTTCAAGCAATTCCTTAAAGAAGATGGGCTGTGACACACAACCATTCCATTCTACGAAGCCCGAGGGATTCAGCATTACCTTATCAGCAAGCGAAGCCAAGTAGTAACTACCCTGGCCGTAGTAGTCGGCATAAGCAAGCACAAACTTTCCGCTTTCCTTAAAGTCAACCAGCGCCTTGCGAATTTCCTGCGTAGAGGCAATATCTGTGCTAATCATACCGCCGTCGAGGTAGATACCTTCAATCTTGGGGTTTGTCTTCGCTTCGCTAATCGCCGCAAGAATGTCGTCAAGGCCTTGCGCCGCAACAAAATCACTGCCGAGCAAATTGCCGAAGGGATTGTCCTCGCCGCGCTCCTGAATGGGCGTTGCAAGGTCAATGCGGAGGATGGTGTGGTCGGTCAAAACGGCGGGCGTTTCACCTGCAGAAGCAAGCGCACCGAGCACGCCGAAGAATATCATCATAGAGAAGATTGACGTAACTACTCCACCAATTACTACCGCCAAGAGTGCCTGGAAGAAACCGTAGAACCATGACTTGCGCTCTACTACGTATTTAACCTTCATGGGTTGTGTGTTTTCAGACATATTTTATGAAGTTTTTAAACCTAAATTTGTGGGGTAAAACCTCCCATTTTTAGGACGTTTGTATAATCTTAATTTTCAGCGGGGTTGAGATCGCGAAAATTGTTAGTAATGTAATTTAAATTAGGTTACTAATAATTTTTCTTTGGTTACTAATAATTTTCACTACAATAGGTTTAGTTTTTTCAACGCCCCAACCGTCTTTTTTTAAATCCCGCTTTAGTGTATGCCCTCAAGGGTCACTTCTACGGGGCAGTGGTCCGAACCGTAGACGTCTGCATGAATCTTTGCGCCCGTGAGTTTCTCGCGCAAGCGTTCCGAGGTTAGGAAGTAGTCGATGCGCCACCCCACATTCTTTTCGCGGGCATGGAAGCGATAGCTCCACCATGAGTATGCGCCTTCAAGGTCGGGGTAGAAATGGCGGAAGGTGTCGACGAATCCCGCAGAGAGCAGTGTGTCAAACTTTCCGCGCTCCTCATCCGTAAATCCAGGGTTCTTCTTATTGCCCTTGGGATTCTTGAGGTCAATCTCCTTGTGCGCCACATTCATATCGCCACAAACGATGACAGGTTTCTTTGCGTCCAACGCTTGAAGGTAGGCGCAGAAATCATCTTCCCACTGCATGCGGTAATCCAAGCGCTTGAGGCCGTCTTGTGCGTTGGGGGTGTAAACGGTCACCATGTAGAAGTCGGCATACTCCAGGGTAATCACGCGCCCCTCGGTGTCGTGCTCTGCAATGCCGATGCCGTAAGCCACGCTCAGGGGTTCTTGGCGACAGAAAATAGCCGTGCCTGAATAACCTTTCTTCTCAGCATAGTTCCAATACGAGGTGTAACCCTCAAACTGCAGGTCGAGCTGTCCCGCCTGCATCTTGGTTTCTTGCAAGCAGAAAAAGTCGGCATCAAGTTGCTGAAAAATATCGCGGAAACCCTTGTCGCAACACGCACGAATGCCGTTGACGTTCCAAGAAATGAATTTCATAGGCGCACATTTACGAGTTTACTTGCAAAAGTACTTAAAAAGTTTCACCTCTCTATGCTTTCACCGCAGAAATTCCGTAACTTTGCTCCAAATTAAAGACTAATTTACATGAAATACGCACTCGGCCTCATACTTTTCTGTTTCTCGCTCCCCTTCATGGCACAACCCGTGGCGCATTTTAAGTACACGGAACGCAACATGGGCGACATTGCCTGGCTCATGCCGGCAAGCACACATTTTGAGGTGCAAAATACGGGCGACAAGCCACTCCAGATTCTCGATGTGCGTACCGATTGCGGTTGCGCCCTTGCGGAATGGCCCAACGAAACGATTGCGCCCGGCAAAACGGCGAAGATAACTATCGCTTACAACGCGGCGTTGCTCGGCACCTTTCAGAAGACCATCGCGGTGACTACAAACACCGACGAACATATTACCTACCTCACGCTAAAGGGGCGTGTGGTGAAGGAGGTGGCTTATAGCACCAGCGATTTCGCCGTTCACATTGGCGACTTCCACTTGAGCACCAACGAAATCATGTTTGACAATGTCAAGATGGGCACGACGCCCAAGCAAACCGTAAAGGTGCTCAACGCCAGTCCGCATGCGTTGCATCCCGAACTCATGCACATGCCCGATTTCCTCACGGCAGTTTCTGCGCCCGACGTGATTCCGCCCGGGAAAGTAGGGGAGATTACTTTTGTGCTCAACAGCAAACTCATAAAGGACTTCGGCTTGACGCAAACCACCATCTATTTGAGTCGATTCGTAGGGGATAAAATTTCAGATGAGAATGCGCTCCGCGTAAGTGCCGTTCTCCTCCCCACGCTCCCCTCTACAAAGGGAAAGTTTGCCTATGCGCCGCGCCTCGAACTCTCTGACACGACATTGGTATTCCCCCAGTTTGGCACGAAGAAGAAGTTGACGAAAACCGTAGTGCTTAAAAACTCCGGCAATGCCCCGCTCAATGTGATGCGCTTACAGGTATATAATCCTGGATTAGGTGTGCAACTCAATCAAAGTGTGTTGCAACCCGGTGAGCAAGCAAAACTCAAAATTACCTTGCACAACACTGCGGACAACCTCTCAAAGCGCAGCGTATTGCTCATTACTAACGACCCGAAACTGCCGAAGACGGTCGTGCATATCAAACAGCAGTAGTTTTATACCAAAGGGACAAAATCTTACAAACCTCTCTAATAATAAACTATCTGTTTTACAAAACATTCCATCACTAAAAACATTCCTCATATCACTATGATAAACATCATTTGCGCCTTGGCTGAAAACAATGCTATTGGCTTTGAAAATCGCTTGCTTTACCGTCTCTCCAACGACCTACGCCGCTTCAAGGAACTCACTTCTGGGCACACCGTCATCATGGGGCGCAAGACGTTTGATTCACTCCCCAAAGGCGCTTTGCCCAACCGCCGAAATATTGTGCTCACCCGCCAGCAGGGATTAGAGATTCCCGGCGTTGAAATCTACCACAGTTTGCTCGACGCCCTTGCTGCCTGCCCCGCAGATACTGAAGTGTTTATCATGGGTGGCGAAATGGTGTATGCAGAAGCGCTTCCCACCACCGACCGCCTCTATCTCACACACGTTCACAACACTCCCGCACAGGCAGATGCCTTCTTCCCGGAAATCGTTGCCGACGAGTGGAAAATCACAGAGCATCAAGAGTTTGAGGCCGACGAGAAAAACGAATGTCCTTACGCATTCACAACCTACATGCGCAAGTAGGCGACTGAAATTCAGGATAATACAAAAACAAAATCAGCGAGAATTCACACGTGTGAGTTCTCGCTGATTTTTTCGTTGGGGTACCCGGACTCGAACCAGGAAAGACAGGACCAGAATCTGTAGTGTTGCCAATTACACCATACCCCAAACGCATAAATTCGACTCGCTACCGAAGCAAATCGAATTGTTGGGGTACCCGGACTCGAACCAGGAAAGACAGGACCAGAATCTGTAGTGTTGCCAATTACACCATACCCCAAACTTTCGTTTGCGAAACAAGATGCCCTCTCGTTTCGGGTGCAAAAGTACAACCTTTTTTCAATCTGACAAACTCCACTGCCGTATTTTTTTAGTGCACAGCGCTTTTTTCTTACTCGACAACTAAAAAACACCCCTCCGCATCCCCTAAAATCCAAAACTTCTTACTAATTTTGCACCATAATCGGATAGTAGCGCAGTTGGTAGCGCACTACGTTCGGGACGTAGGGGTCGGGCGTTCGAGTCGCCTCTATCCGACACAAGGCGACAAACGAGCATTTTCGGTTGTCGCTTTTTCTTTTTCACCTCATACAAGTAGTTGAAAATAAAGATAAATAGATACATACAATAATTGTTCACAGCGTTCGATAATTTGATGTGTAAAAATCCAAAGTGGACTTTGTTAAAATAAAAGGATATATATATATCAATTCAACAGTAGGAGCGAATTGGAGAACTTGCTTAAATAGTTAATAAAATTGATAATTTACTTTATCAAAATTAGCAAGTTTGCTAACAAATACGAATAGTGTTATAAAATAGGCTTATGATACCAGAGGTTAAAGAATGTATGTTTCCTCTTTTGCAATATATGGGTGATAAAGAAATTCATTCAGCAGAGGAATGTAGAGAATACATTTCAAGAGTTTATAATCTATCAAATGATGATAAAGCATTATTAAAATCGAAAGATATAGTAGGTTGGGCAAAACATCGTTTAAGAATAATAGGAATGCTTGAAACTGTATCTCGTGGAAACTATAGAATTACAGAAGATGGTTTGAAGTTCTTGCAAACAACACCACCTACAGCAGAAAAACCTTTTAAGAAATATGGATATTGATATATTAAACAATATGATTGAATTGATTTTTTTTGCTAAATTGCAACCGTATAAATTATATTGATACAATATGCTATGGAAAATAGATGGAAAACAATAGTAAAAAATCTACAAAGAAGTAAACAGAAAAATGTCGATGAAGACACCTATCAAGATACTATTGAGTGTCAATTTCAACTATTAGGTTGGTTTGATGGTATTGAAACTAGACCATCAATCCCCAATGGCGCATCAAGCGTGCTAAAGCCAGACATAGTACTCAATAAAGATGAGCATAGAGTTTTGCCAATAGAGATAAAAAGACCGACAAACCTTATAAATGACAGACAAGTAGGACAATTATCTTCATATATGAGGAGATTGAGGTTATCAATAGGGTTATATATCGGAGAGAACATCCAATTATATTACGACACACCTGATGATGATGACGATGCAGTCTCTGTATGCAAAATCGAAATAGAAGAAAACAATACACTTGGTATCAAATTATGCCAACTATTATCATATGAAAATTTTGACATAAACGTTGTTGAGAATTTCTGTAAAGAGCAATTACGAATGATAAATGCCCGTAATGATTTTAGACAGCGTTTTCAAGAATATGTTTCGCCCGAAAACTTTAAGCAGAACATACTCGAACTACTTAAAGAAAAATTTATTGGCGAGGGATATGATGATGCAATAATCAATTCGGAATTAAAAAAAATAGATTTCAAAATTTGCAATAGTTCAAATGTTGCCAACAATAGAGAACCTGCACCGAGAGTTAACAGTAGTAGTACATCTAACAATAGAATAATATCAACTGAAAACCGCGGTACATCTTCTGTTATTTTTGAAATAACAAGTATTGGAGGTATTTCTGCAAAGGCTGTATATTTAGGTGGGAAAAGAATGAAAGTCCTTAAAGGCAGTACAATCGCATCAAGTACTGTCCCGTCTTTTCAACTATATGATTTAAGAAAGGAGGTAATTAAAAAGGCTACAAAACTCCCAAATGGCACATATTGTCTTTTAGAAGATTACATCTTTGATTCTCCTAGCGCTGCATCTAAAATCGTATATGGAAATTCAAGCAATGGTTGGATTTGTTGGAAGACAAAAGATGGAAGTATGTTAAAAGAGATTGTTGGAAGAGAATAAAATCTTTAGGATTATAATGATATAATTCTGCAATTAAGGTTTATATTATTATGCTCTACAAACTCCATAATGCACTCAAAGTCCTCTATGAACTTGTTAGATAATTTATAAGGAAAGGCGACACACTTGAGGTAAGTTTCTGCTCTGAGAGAAACTTACCTCAATTTGTTTTTATCATGCGCGGAAGTGTTTTGCTGCTGCCCCTATTTTTGGTGGCATGATGAGGGTGG
Source organism: Alloprevotella sp. (assembly GCA_045631665.1). Classification (GTDB taxonomy): domain Bacteria; phylum Bacteroidota; class Bacteroidia; order Bacteroidales; family Bacteroidaceae; genus Alloprevotella. The sequence continues at coordinate 87,635 of JAZQVD010000042.1, read as the reverse complement.
GGAGGGGTGGTTTTTCAACCTGTTTTAGGGCGAATTTTGTAACTTCTGTAAACGTCTGATTCCGAGGTTGTTAAATAGGCGTCTGAAGTAGTGAAAATTATTAGTAACATATTTTAAATTAGGTTACTAATAATTTTTTTTTCTTACTAATAATTTTTACTACAATAGGTTTAGTTTTTTCGAGGTCGAATTTGGGGTGTGAAATGTCTTATTTTCGGATTCCGAAATTACCTGAATTTGGAAGTTTTTCGCTTCAGTTCCCACGCTTGAATGATGCCCCTCGTTGCGAGGTAAACAAGGAAGGCAGTCCACAAGGCGCCGTTCCCCCAATGTGGTGAGAGCAGCAGGTGGAGCAGGAAGAAGGCGAGCGAGGCTATAGTCAAAGCGCGCAGCATGCCCGAGGTGAAGGCGATGCCGATAAAGATGCCGTCGAGCAGGAAGGCGGCAAAACTCACGATGGGGATGAGCGCCACGAATGGGAGGTATGCCGTGGCGCAACGGATAACGCCCGCCTCGTCGGTGAGTAGCATGAGTAGCCGTGTGCCAGCGGTATAGTAGAGCACGGAGGTGATGCCCGCCAGTGCAATACCCCAAAGGAAAAGTTGGCGCACGGTGCGCTTAAATTTTTCTGCCCTCATGGCGCCAAACGCCTTTCCGCAAAGGGCTTCTCCGGCATAAGCGAAGCCGTCCATAAAGTAACTGAAGAGCATGAAGAACTGCATCAGCAGGGCGTTGGCGGCAAGGGTGAGTTCGCCTTGACGCGCCCCAGCAAAGGTGAAGTAAGTCGTGACGGCAAGTAGGCAGAGCGTGCGCAGAAAGATGTCGCGGTTCATGCGCAGGAAGGTGGTGTCGAGCAAACTGCTTTTGCCGAGCGCCGAGCGTAATGCCGTGCGTTTCGGCAGGGGGCGGAAGCGCAGGATGAGGCAGAGCGCCAGTAGCAGACCGGCGTATTGCGCCACGAGCGTACCCGTAGCAACGCCTTCTAAGCGCCACCCGAGTCCGAAGACCAAGGCGCAACTCACGGCAATGTTGATGAGGTTTTGCACCACAGCGATGAGCAGGGGGAAGGTGGCGTTTTGCATGCCGATAAACCATCCGTTGATGCCGCTCAAGCACAGCACGGCAGGTGCGCCCCATATCAGGATGCGAAAGTAGGTGGCGGCGAGGCGTTTTACTTCTTCTGTGCCTTCAACAAGGGAGAGCGCGGCGTGAAGGAGGGGCGTTTGCAGCAGTAGGAGTAGGGCTGCGATGAGCATTGCCCACGCCATGGAGCGCGTGAGTATGGCAAAGCAGCGCTCGCGGTTTTCTTCTCCCACGGCTTGTGCGGTAAGTCCGCCGGTAGACATTCTCAGAAATCCAAACCCCCAATAGGCCATGCTCATCAGTGTGGTGCCGAGGGCGATGGCGCCGATGTATGCCGCGCTGCCTAAGTGACCCACGATTGCGGTATCAATAAGGCTGAGCAGCGGTATGGTGACGTTGGTCAGAATACTGGGCAACGCTATTTTGAGGATGGATTTGTGCATTTTCAGTAATAAAGACAAGCGCGCAAGGGGAGGAAGTTGCCTCCGCCCCCTTGCGCCACTCATTATAATATATAGGCGATTTCCTTAAAGGCATACTTGCGGAATTCGCCCTCAGCGGTTTCCACCACAAGCCGACCTGTGGGTTCTACATCCAGGATGCGCCCCGAGAATGTGCCGTGCGCGTCCTCATAGGTTGCCCACTCGTGGCGGCGGAAGAGGCGCTGGAGGTAGGCGGAGTGGATGGCAGCAAAATCCTGCTGCTCCAGGCGTTGATAGTAGGTTTGGAAGCGTTGGAGAAAGTCCTGCAAAAGCGCCTCGCGGTCGGTTTCTCGCCCCAAAATCTGGTTGAGCGACACGGGGTTGGGGGCGTCGCTGTAGAAGGACTGTTGGTTGATGTTTAGTCCTATACCTACGATGGTGCGTTCAAGGGTTGCGCCCTGCAACGTGTGTTCTAAAAGCATGCCGCTCACCTTGCGGTCGCCGTAATATATATCGTTGGGCCACTTGATGGAGAAACCGTTGGCATAAGTGTCCAAAGTTTCTGCCAAAGATAAGGCGCAAATTTCAGAGAGGTAAAACTGCTCCTGCGGATGCAAGAATTGGGGGCGCAAGCGTAAACCTAATAGCAAATTCTTGCCCGCCTCGCTTTCCCAAGAAGTACCCTTCTGCCCGCGCCCCGCCGTTTGGAAGTCCGCCGTGACCACAATAAAAGAATCCTCGCACGCCGAAAGTTCCGGACGCGCGAGGTATTGCATTGTAGAATCTACTGTGTCGAGAGTGATGCGGAGCATAATTTAAGGTTTTAAGGTTTTGAGGTTTTGAGGTTTTGAGGTTGTCCTGCGGTCTGCATAGTCCTTATAACCTAAAACCTTATAACCTTTAACCTAATACTTAACTCAACCCAATAATTTCGCCATTCACGTAGTCAATACGGTTTGCCTGAGGAGACTTGGGCAGACCCGGCATACGGATAATGTCACCTGCAAGCGCAACAATCATTTCGGCACCAGCGTTTAAGACTACGTCGCGAATCTGAATGGCAAAGCCGTCGGCAGCGCCGTACTTCGTCTGGTCGGCAGAGAATGAGAACTGCGTCTTTGCGATACAAACGGGGAAGGATGCCATGCCGTGTTGTTCAGCCAACTTAATGCGGTTCAACGCAGGCGTTGCAAAGCTTACAGAAGCCGCACCGTAGATTTCACGACACACCTTTTCAATCTTTGTCTTGATGTCGTCCTCATTGCTATAAATGAGCTGGAGGGGCTTTGAGGGATTCTTTTCAATAGTATCCACTACGAGGTTTGCCATTTCCACTGCGCCGCTACCACCTTCGGCAAAGGCATTGTTAATTACGAAGGGCGCTTGAAGGGTTTCCTCACAGTGCTGCTTGAGCAACGCCATTTCTTCATCGGTATCCGTTGCGAAGCGATTGAATACCACAAGAACAGTCTGACCAAACTTGCGGAGGTTACGCACATGCTTGTCGAGGTTGGCAAGACCGGTGCGGATACCTTCAAGGTTGGGTTCCTTAATCTGGTCAAGCGCAACGCCACCGTGCATCTTCAAACCCTGAGCCGTAGCCACGATAACGGTGAGGTCGGGTTGGAGACCGCTCTTACGGCAAAGGATGTCGTAGAACTTTTCTGCACCGAGGTCAGCACCGAAACCGGCTTCCGTAATGGTGTAATCCGAATGCGAGAGCGCCATACGGGTTGCGAAGATAGAGTTACAACCATGCGCGATGTTCGCAAAGGGACCGCCGTGAACGAAGGCGGGAGTGTTTTCCGTAGTCTGCACCAAGTTGGGCTGAATCGCATCCTTGAGGAGCACCATAATCGCACCCGCAACACCAAGATTCTTTACAGTGAAAGGCTTGCCTTCATAGGTGTAACCGAGAAGGATGTTTTCGATGCGACGACGGAGGTCGTCTTCACTTGTTGCCAAACAGAGAATTGCCATCAACTCAGAAGCGGGCGTAATGTCGAAACCAGCCTGCTGAACGCCGCCATTCGCAGCAGGACCTACGCCTGAAACGATCTGGCGCAAGCCACGGTCGTTCACGTCAAGCACACGGCGCCAAAGCACTTCCTTCAAACCGAAACCTTCCGCACGATGCTGGAATAGGTAGTTGTCGAGGAGCGCAGAAATCATGTTGTGCGCAGAAGTGATTGCGTGGAAATCGCCCGTGAAGTGGAGGTTGATTTTCTCCATAGGGAGCACCTGAGCATAACCACCGCCAGCGGCACCACCCTTCATACCGAAGCAGGGACCGAGTGAGGGTTCGCGAAGCGCAACTACGGCACGCTTGCCAATCTTGTTCAAACCGAGTGCAAGACCAATAGAAACTGTGGTCTTACCAATGCCTGCCTTCGTAGCAGTAATGGCTGTAACGAGAATCAAGTGGCTCTTCTTCTGCTTCTCTTCTGAGATGAGCGAAAGGGGAACCTTTGCAATATATTTACCATAGTGCTCAAGGTCGTTCGCATCAATGCCAATGCCTGCGGCTACTTCTTCAATGGGTTTCAAAGGGGTGCTGTGAGCAATTTCAATGTCTGAAAGCATAGCTGTATTTGTTTTATAAGTTATAAATCAAGGAAAATTTGAATGTTCCGACCACAAAAATACGGAATTTCAGTGGATTGAGCGAATAATTTGCCCGACACTTATTAAAGAATCTGTGTTCCGAAAGAATAAATGACGCTTTTGGGAATGTATGAGGGGCAAAGATTTTTGCCATCAAAGGGCAGTTGTCTAAATGGGTATTTCTATGCGCTAAAAATGTAACAATTTTTCGCAAAGAATACGCTTGATAATCAACTACTTAGATGTAGCCAAAATTATTAGTAACATATTTTAAATTATCTTACTAATAATTTTTTTTAGGTTACTAATAATTTTCACTACAATAGATATAGTTTTTAGCACAATGGATTTAGGGGTTCACATTTAAAACAATGTGGCCGTTAGGTCTAAGGTGCTGCTCACGTAAGCCAACACAACAAGGATGGCAAAGGTAAGCATGTTGCGAGAGGTAAATCCGAGGATGCGGTTGAGTTGCGGACCGCTGTTTATCTGTACCATTTTGCGCCACGTAAGGTAGTGCGGCAGGAGGTAAAAGGCAGGAAGAATTGCCAACCAAGAATTGCCGTTGACAGAAAGACTTGCTACACAAACGTAAGCGGCAATGCCTTGCAGTAGGTAGGCAAGACTACCGAATTTCTCACCGAAGAGCACGACTATAGTACGCTTCCCCGTACGGCGGTCGGTTTCGCGGTCGCGGTAGTTGTTTAGCACCAGTAATGTATCGACACAAAGTCCGCAAGCGGCTGAAAGCATCCACACGTCTGAGTGAAGCGTCCCTGCTTGCACATAGTACGTTCCAATTACCGGTACGAAGCCGAAGAATATCCATACCAGCAGGTCGCCCAGACCGTGGTAACTCATCAGTGTGGTATAGAGAAAGGCGAAAATTACGCAACTTGCTCCGAGCACCACTAACCACCAACCGCCGAAGAGTAACAGACTTGCCCCTACAGAGCATGCCGCCACAAGCGTCAGTATGATACCGTTGCGCATTGCCGTTGGAGAAATCCATCCCTGGGCACACGCACGCTTCGGACCGAGACGGTCTTCTGCGTCAGTACCTTTCTTATAGTCGTAAAGGTCATTGATAAAATTGGACGCCACTTGCATGAGCATCGCAAATAGGGCGCAGAGCGCGGCAGGCACCCATTGTGCCACACCATTGGCATACGCCAGCGCCGTAGCCACGGCTACGGGTATCAATGCGGCAGATAATGTCTTCGGACGCGCTGCGAGAAACCAGGCTTTGAGGGGAGTCATAAGCGTAAGGAGATTAGATACTGATAGAATCAATAGTGACTATAGTTTCTATAGATACTATTGACAATGTTACGAACTACCTATCAAGAAGAACTTACTTGCTCATCTTTATGCAAGCCCAACCATCCTGACTGCGTACGTCAACGAGTGTTAAGCCCAGCGTTTCGGCATGGGCAACAAGTTTGGGCACGTCTTCATCGTAGAAACCGCTCATGAAGATAGACGCGCCATCGTTCATGCGGGCAACATAATGGTGCATGTCGGCGAGAAGGATGTTGCGGTTAATGTTTGCGATGACAAGGTCGAAGGGACCATGCTGGGCAAGAGAATTAGCATCGCCCAAGAGTACGTCAATGCCATCTACACCATTGAGCGCCATATTTTCAAGTGAGTTTTTCACACACCACTCGTCAATGTCTATCGCCACACAGTGCTTTGCGCCACGCATACGGGCAAGAATGGCGAGAATACTGGTTCCGCATCCCATGTCAAGCACTTCTTTTCCCTGCATATCGTCGTCAAGAATGCGCCCCACCATTTGAGAAGTCGTAGCATGGTGACCTGTGCCGAAAGACATCTGAGGGTTAATCTTTATAGAGTATTCCGCGGAGGGCACATCCTTATGGAATGTGCTGGAAATCACGCAGCGGTCGGCGATAACGATAGGTTGGAAGTAATTCTTCTCCCACTCTTCGTTCCAGTCCTTATCCTCTGCCTCCACCATCTGATAGGTAATCTGCACATCGGGAAGTGGGAAAAACTCGATGAGTGAAGCGAGCGCCTCCTCGTCATAAAGTTGCGTCTGGATGTAGGCTTGGAACAATCCGGTCTCAGCTTCTTCCGCAAAGATAGGAGCTTCGGGGAAATTATCCACACTGCCCACGCGGGGAAGGTCGAGCGAGGCGGTGCGCACGAAACTTTCAAAACCAATGTCAGCAAGCAATGCGCTCAATACATCTTCTGCGGCTTCGCTTTGGGGAGTGAGGGTAAAGGTAAACTCGAGGTATTTCATTTCTGAGGTTTTGAGGTGGGAGGTTTTGAGGTTTTGAGGTGGGCATCCGCTCCGCAGGTTCTGAAAACCTAAAAGCGTAGCGACCTAAAACCTAATAACCTCAATAATTATTTCATTCTGATGCGCCACTGTTGGGGATACATGTTATTCGCTCGGTTGCCGAGGTTGTTCACAAACCCTAAGGGCAAGCCTTTATAGGTTACAATGACATAACCTTTGGGGGCGTCGATGGTAATTGCCTCACGACGCAGGTAGGATAGGGCATCTTCATGAGGGAGTTCGCAAGTGGGGAAGGCATCAGGGTTGCAGTTGAGCGCAAGGGCGAGGTCGTGAGCGGGGGCAAACTTCTTGCCTTTTTCTTCTGCAAGGGTTACGCCCACTTTAAGACAATTGACCGTTGCCATAAGGCGTTGCGCTGTGTCGGCATGCGACTGGCGGATGGCAGAAAGTTCAGCGTCGCCCGTTGAAAGTATCTTATATGCTTCCGCGTCAGAGATCCACTTTGCCACCGTACTCGCTCCAGCGGGCACTTGAGGCTTGCCACCCTTCGCCTTCTTCTCTTTCTTCGCTCGAGGTTCGGGAGTCTCCGCCGTCTTACGCATAAGGCAAAGGAAGAGTCCCTCGCCATGCGTCAGGTGGGGGAAGAAGTGATACATCCCATTGTTCTGCACCGATGCTTCTGAGAGATTTTCGGGAGCGTCCAACGTATGCACGTTCCAATCCGATTGAACGTCGAGCGGAACGACTTCCGCACCGAGTTCCTTACAGATGCGCGCCACCATCTCTTCGTTTTCAAGGCGGTTGTAGGTGCACGTGCTGTAAACAAGGTATCCGCCCGTTCGCAGGCAAGGCCAAATGTCGCAAAGGATACTCCACTGGCGGTCGGCACAAGTAACGACGTTGGCGGGTGACCACTCTGTAACGGCGCCTTCGTCTTTGCGGAACATTCCTTCTCCAGAACAAGGCACGTCGGTAGCGATGACGTCGAACATGCCACAGAGCGTAGAAAATTCTGCCGGGAAAGCATTGGTTACGACTACATCAGGATGCCCCCACTTAGTGAGGTTTTCTGCCAACACCTCTGCGCGCTGACGCATCGGTTCGTTTGCCACGAGCAACGCTCCGTCGGGAAGCAGGCTGCGCCACAACGTGCTTTTCCCACCCGGTGCCGCACAAAGGTCGAGTAGGGCAGTGGGCACAAAGTCACGCGCAATGTTGCGGTAGGCTTGCTCAATAAACATGGATGCCGCCTCCTGCACGTAATACCCTCCGGCATGGAGCACGGGGTCGAGCGTAAACATGGGGCGCTCTTTAAGGTAAACGCCCGTCTCACACCACGCTACGGCGCTGTCTTGAATATTGCTGAGCTGGTCGGAGTTTCCCGTCATCAACTTCCTCCTGTTGAGGCGCACACTCGTAGGCGGTTCTGATTCTGTCAGAACCTTACAAAAGCGTTGGGCTTCTTCAGCGCCAAGCAACGCACTCATTTGTTGGAGAAAGGCTTCGGGAAGCATGAGGGGAAAGGAGAAATGAGAAAGGAAAAATGAGAAAGGCCGTGCGGAGTGGGATTATAGTATAGGGTAAAGAGGACAGTGAAAGGGGAATTGGAACAAGGAGCAAATCAACCCGCAAGGATTTTCTCCTTTTTCCTTTCTCCTTTCTCCTTTAAACAGCGACCACCCCCTTAATATGTGGGTGTGGGGCGTAGTTTACGAGTTCAAAGTCCTCATACTTGAAGTCGAAAATATTCTTCACATCAGGGTTGAGGCGCATCTGAGGCAACGGACGGGGCTCGCGTGTGAGTTGCAAATCCGTCTGCTCCATGTGGTTCAGGTAGAGGTGCGTGTCGCCCGTAGTGTGTACAAATTCACCGGGTTCGAGTCCGCAAACCTGCGCCACCATAAGCAGGAGCAACGAGTAAGAGGCTATGTTGAAAGGCACTCCGAGGAAGCAGTCGGCAGAGCGCTGATAGAGTTGTAAAGAAAGTTTACCATCTGCCACATAGAACTGGAAGAGCAAGTGGCAAGGGGGAAGCGCCATTTCATCTACCTCAGCCACGTTCCACGCAGAGACAAGGAGGCGGCGAGAGTCGGGATTGTTCTTAATCTGCTCAATCACCTGAGAAATTTGGTCGATGTGACCGCCCTTATAGTCGGGCCATGAGCGCCACTGATAACCGTAGACATGCCCAAGGTCGCCATTCTCGTCTGCCCATTCGTTCCAAATGCGCACACCGTTTTCCTGCAGGTACTTGATATTGGTTTCGCCTTTCAAGAACCAAAGGAGTTCGTAAATAATTGACTTTAAGTGACACTTCTTTGTAGTGACAAGGGGAAATCCGTCGGCGAGGTTGAAGCGCATCTGATGACCAAACACAGACTTCGTGCCTGTGCCCGTGCGGTCAGTTTTTATCGTTCCTTCTTCCTTAATTCTGCGAAGCAGGTCGAGGTATTGTTTCATAGCTGTAAGGGGTTTAATGTTTGCTGCCTACAAATTTAAGTTTTTTTGTTGACTGAGGTGCTTCTTCACGTGAAAAAATAACGCCCCGAGGAGTAAAAAATGAGGGCGAAAATCACGGTTTCAACTTCTCGAAATAGTGTTGCGAAAAACTAAACCTATTTTCGTGAAAATTATTAGTAACCTAAGAAAAACTATTAGTAATGTAATTTAAAAAAGGTTACTAATAATTTCGGGCGTGTTTAACCTGCTTGTTCTCAATAGGGGTATGCGTGCGCGGTTTTATAACAAAATTTCGCCTGTGAGTACCGCTTTTTTGAGCAGTTGCCACTCCCCTCGCAGGGCAATAAAAAAAGATTGCTATTCGGAAGTATCTCCCCCATTTCTGAGGGCCGTTTCCGAACAGCAATCTGAATATCTTTATGCTATATGAGGTTTAACCCATGAAGAAAAGCAACACGAGCTGCGCGGTAAGGATGCGCAAGAACATGGTGAGGGGGTAAACCGTAGAGTAACCTACTGCGGGAGCGTCGCTACCTACAGCCGTCTGATTGGCAAAGGCAAGCGCAGGGGGATCAGTGTTAGAACCAGCGATAAGACCCATCAATGTGAAGTAGTTCAACTTCAACTTGAGGCGACCAATAAGACCGATAATCAAGATGGGCACTGTAGTAATCAAGAAACCTGCCCACACGTAGTTGTAACCACCGTTGACAATTGTCTGCCAGAAGGTAGCACCCGCCTGAAGACCAACGCTCGCCAAGAAAAGGATGAGGCCCACTTCGCGAAGCATGAGGTTGGCAGAGGTTGTCATGTATGAAGCAATCTTATAACGGTAACCGAACGCACCAACGAGGATGGCAACGATAAGCGGACCACCAGCGTAACCCAACTTCACAGGCACGTCAATACCGGGGAGGTGGATAGGCATTTGTCCGAGAATGATACCCGCCATGATACCAAAGAAGATAGCACCAACGTTGGGGTGGTCAAGATGTTTCACATTTGAACCCACCTTACGCGCAAGGCGATCAACGTTTTCTTCCAAACCTGTTACGAGGAGGCGGTCACCCACCTGGAGGCGCAAGTTGCGGTTGGCAAAGAGGTCCATACCGTTACGTGTAACACGAGTTACGTTTACACCGTATACAGAAGAGAAGTGAAGCTGACCGAAAGTCTTACCGTTCATAGTTTCCTTTGTAACGAGGAGGCGGCGAGATACGTAGTCCTTCTTTTCAGTATCAGTTTCCCAAGTCTTACCAGGAATGGCTTCACCAATGAGTTCTGTCATTGCCTGAGCTTCCCATTCGGTACATACGAGGTGAATTTCATCACCAATTTCCAACTTCGTTTCGCGGTTGGGGATGAACAACTCGCCGTTCTTGATTACGCGAGAAACGATAAATTCGCGGTTGAGGAAGTTACGGAGTTCTTCAAGCGTCTTATTGATTACGGCATAGTTAGTAACCTTCAACACGAGGTGCTTGGGTGTAGCGTGAGGATTGCTCTCTACTTCCTTACGGAGTTGCTCGCGTTCTTCATCAAGGTTAATCTTACAGATGTAGCGGATAGCTACAGTCGCAAGGATGATACCTACAACGCCGAGGGGGTAAGCACAAGCATAACCGCTGGCAATGTCGGGAACTACGCCCCAACTCTGTTCTGCAGCCAAAGTATTGACTGTAGTTGTAGCAGCACCAAGACCAGGAGTGTTAGTTACCGCACCAAAGAGCACGCCCACAAGCATGGGGAAGTCTGTAACATTACCATTGTTGAAGAACAAGTAGTAGAGCACAAACACCATTGCAATGTTGAGTGAAACAATGCCCACTGCAAGCATATTCATCTTCAAACCACCCGACTTAAATGTAGCAAAGAAGCTCGGACCTACTTGCAAACCAATGCAGTATACGAATAAAATCAATCCCAACTCCATTACGAACTTGATAATCTGGGGAGTTCCTGCCATAGTCGCACCCGATGCAGTCTTGTAGTCAATACCGAAGTAAGTACTGCTAATGTGTCCAACGAGGATACCTACGAAGAGCACGAACGTAACGCCTAAAGCGATACCACCAAATTTGATTTTACCGAGGCGAACACCCAAAGAGATTGCGAGGGCATACGCAATGACCAAGTGGGCAATGTAAGTACCCGGGGTCAGGTTTGTGAGAATGTTAACTAACCATTCCATGGTGTGTATAAGATTAAGAGGTGAATAATTCAACTGCAAAATTAAGTTAATTATTCTCCACTCACACAAGTTCTCCTTTATTTTTTTATAAATAAGGCAGATTCACTTGTGATTGGTAATAAATACGCAACTCGGAGTAGCAAACTGTATGAATTTTATGCGGCAAGCGGTGAAATTTTTACTGCGGGAAATGGGGTGAGACGTAGGTGAAATTTTGTTACAAAAACGCGCGTCGGTAACTCTATTGAGAATAAGTAGGTTAAACATGCCCGAAATTATTAGTAACCTTTTTTAAATTACATTACTAATAATTTTTTTTAGGTTACTAATAATTTTTACTACAATAGGTTTAGTTTTTGGCGCGTCTGATTTTGGAGTTTTTTTGAGCGGTGTTTTTGCACAAGAAAATGCTTGTAGCGTTTGTTCATTAACCCCGTTTTTGTTTTTACGCAACGTGCGCTCCAATATCATAATATAATGAGTGCGCACCGGTATTGCCCGATGCGCACTCAGTGATTTTAGGGTTATGCTGTGGGGGCAGGGATTAGAAACGCCCCATGCCACCGCCGTAGCCTCCCATACCGCGACCCATTACACGAACTGCGGGAGCACTGTTGCCACCCTTTGAGTCAGAACCTTCGGTCTTCTTACCGCCAAAGATGTTCAACTTGTAAATGAAGTGAACCATGCAGTAAGAGTGGATGCCGTATGTCCAAGAGTCTGTGCGCTGGTAAGCACTGATGCTACGGCTGATGCTGCTCTGTTCGCGGAGGATGTCGTAGAACTGGAGCGAGATAGTCGCCGCCTTACCCTTGAGGAACGAGTGAGAGATTTGCGCGTTCCAGAGCACCTCGTTGGTGTTCATCTCTGCCGACGAATAACCGCGGCGAGAGTTGATGCGCACGTCTGTTGAGAAGCGCAAACCAAAGTCTGAGTTGATATTGAGGTCTGCTCCGTAGTCGAAGTTCCAAGTTTCGAGATTTGCACGGTCTTGTACGTCTGACTTTGACTTCTGATAGTTTACGTTACCGAATACTCCGAAGTCCCAGTACGTACTGCGGTAACCGAAGCGCAGACGTTCGCCCAAGTTGAGGGTGTTAGTAGTAGACTTCGTGCTTTCGCTCTTCGCAAATACATCGCGGTAGAAATCGAGTGCCGCTGCTCCTGAGGGCGCTTCACCAATTCCCCCTGTGCGCGTACTGATATAACCTACAGATGTGCTGTAAGAGGCGTTGGTGTTTGTGTGAATGTTCCACAACTTTTCTTCGCCGAGGGCCGTGTTGAAACCAAAGTAACCGTTGGTGTTCCAGTTACCATTGATGTTTTCAGGGCGCGAGAAATTGCGACCCGTTTCGGTGTCGTAAATTGACTTATTGGTAATCGAATTCTGCGTCATGCTTCCGCGTACTCCGGCAAAGATGCCACGCTGCGCTTCAGTATCGTAGGTGCGGAAGTCAACGTTCATGTTGTGATTCCACGAGGGTTTCAACCCAGCGTTACCCGTAGAGATGTAGAGCGGATTACTGTCGTCGATGATTTCAAGAAGGTTGGTCATCGAGGGCTGAGATGAAGAACTGCGATAGTTAATATCGAGGTTCGTGGTATTATTGAAGCGGTAGCGCAAACGCACATTGGGCGCCCAGTTGAATACGTCGCGTGTCACGATGGTGTCAATCTGTCCGGGGCGTGTGTATTCCATCTTCGTGTGCTGAGGCTTAAGGTCTACGCCGGCGTTGAAGCGGATTTCCTTTGTGTTGTAGCGCACACCGACATTGATGTTCTGGTCGTTGTAGGTGTAGGTTGCGTACTGGCTATTGTAGTCGTCGCGCACCATCATGAGGAGGTCGGCGTCCGTAGGTACTGTTCCGAAAATGTTAATCGCCTCGCTGTAATTGCCCCAAGGCGAATTACCGCCGTTGTATTCCTCCAAGTTGTAAAGCGAACGGTCAGAGTCTGTGTAGCGGTGCGAATATTCGTAACGCGCTTCGGCAAACCAGTTGTTGCCCAAGGGTTCGGCATAACTCAAGCGGGCGCTGTAGTTATAGTTCTTGCTGGGGCTGGTAGTATACTGGTTTAAGAAGGTAGAAGTTGCGTTTTGCGCATCACCCTTAAAGTACATAATTTCGCTGAGTGAGTAGTTGTTGCTCTCGCTCTTAGAGTAACCCGCATTCAAGCGCAATGAAACGTTGCGACCTTCGTTGCCGAGGCGACGTGTAAGCATCAACGTACCACTGAGGTTGTGGCTCTTGTTATTGTTCATGCTTTCGCGGTGCTGGCGGTTGACTGCGATTGCAAGAAGTTCGGGATTGATAGTTCCAATAGGGTCCTTAGAAATACTATCGAGCGGACTGCTGATAACACCTCCGTCTACGGCATACGGGTCGTCGTTAAACGTAGCCGAGAGGTTGGTAGAATTGCCCTTACCCTTGCTGAACGAATACGAGGGGCGGAACATAATCATCGTCAACGTATCGGGGTTCCAACGAATGCGGAAGCCCGTGTTGAAGTTTGTAGAACTGTTATAACTGCGGTTGAATCCGTTTGAGAAAGAGCGCGTGCTGCTCGTGCTGGTCAAGAATGTTTCTGTGCTGTTAGTAGAAAGCGAATGACTCGTGCGGTGGTTGTAGCGCGCATTACCGCCAATCTCGAGGCGACCATTCTCTTTCTTGTCTACACCATTGTCCCAATTGAAGTCAAGACCGCCTTCCTTCGAAGCAGTTACGCCACCGCCACCACGGCCCCAGCCTCCGTAACCGCGGTCGTTGATGTTGTTGGCAGAACCATAGACCGTGATGCGCGACTGGTCGGTGAAGTAGTTAATAAATGCCTTTGCCGAGTAGCGGTCCTTCGTGCCGTACGCCAAGTCAATGTTAGACACCAACGTCTGGTTGAGTTCGCGCTTCGTAGAAATGTCCAAAACGTTCGTCTCTTCGCCATCGTCGATACCCGTCATTTCGGTGTAGTCGCTCTTCTTCTTATACGACTTAATCTTGCTCACCAAATTCGTGGGGAGGTTCTTCATCGCGATGTCGGTGTCGCCCTTAAAGAAGTCCTTACCATTGATCAAAAATTCTGTAACTTCCTGACCGTTAATCTTTACCTTACCGTTGTCGTCAATCTCAGCGCCGGGGAGTTGCTTAATCAATGCTTCGAGCGTAGAACCTTCGGGCACGCGGTATGCAGCAGCGTTAAACACGGTGGTGTCTTCCTTCTGCTCTACCTTTGCTGCTGTAGCCGTAACTACGGCTGTGCCAAGCATGTCTTCGCGAGACGTAAGACTGATGACGCCTACGCGGAGGGTGTCCATCTTATCTGTAATCTCGATGTTCTGAGTCTTGGTGTCGAAACCAATATAACTCACCTTGAGCGTGAGTTTGCCCGTCTTCTTTACATTGAGGTTAAACGTACCGTCCGTACGGCTGGTCATTGCCGCAACAGTCTTGCCATTCTCTACCACAGACGCCGTAGCGTAGGGGAGTGCAGTGCCCGTTGTGGCATTCTTCACAGTGCCCATCACGACACACTTTTGCGCAACCATCGCTGTTGTCATGAGTGTGAGCACCAAGGTAAGGAAAAATTTCTTCATAGTTAGGGATTTTAATTGTGGTGCAAAATTACACAATTATAATATTACAACCTAATAACCTTGCCTACAACTCGACCAATTCCCCTTTTTTGCAGACGAATGGGAGGCGAAAAAAACGAAGTCCCTAATATTTCAAAATAAGCGGGACTTAAATCAAAATATTAGGGACTAAATTTTGCGCAAATCCGTTGCGCAAAAAACTATACCTATTGTAGTGAAAATTATTAGTAACCTAAGAAAAATTATTAGTAACCTTTTTTAAAATACATTACTAATAATTTTGCCTATCTCTAACCTGCTGATTATCAAACGTAGTTAAAGGGTGAGAAAATCCCCCATTTTTGCCTCGATTTTACGGGGAAAATTCTCGGAAAATAATGCGCGAGTGAGGCAGTCTCAACCTGCTTTTCAAAGGTTACTTTAGGTTCGCTCGAATCTTCTGCAAGTAACCGTTGAGGCGCACCTCATCTTTCTGGTCAATAATCTCAAGCAGTTCTTTCAGTTCGGTGCGAATCTTTTCTACTTGCCCTCCCGTGCGGGGATTAAAGAGAATTTCGCGGAGCAGGCAATCGTCTTCGCCGAGTACGCCTCGCGCGATTTGCATGTGGCGCTTGAAGGTGGTGCCCGGGGCATCTTGGTGCTTCATGATGGCAGCAAAAACGAAGGTCGATACGAAGGGGATGCTCAAGGAGTAAGCCATCGTTTCGTCGTGCTCATCAAAGGAGTATTCAAACACATTGAGGCCGAGTTTCCCGTAAAGGTCTTTGAAGAAGATGCGCCCCATGTAGTCGCCCTCGTTGATGATAATTGCGTTCTCCGAAGAGAGGGCTCCGAGGTTGGCAAATGTGGGCCCAAACATGGGGTGGGTGGAGACATAGCGCCTGCCTGTGCTTTCGTAGTACTCCTTGAATCCCGTCTTCACCGAAGCAATGTCGGAGAGGATGCAATCTTGTGGCAAGTGAGGCAGGAGGGCGTCGAAGACCGTGAGGGTGTATTTCAGCGTCACGGCATTGATGACCAATTCTGGTCGGAAGGCTTCAATCTCCTCAAGGGTTGTGAAGCGCTGGGTGTTATACATGAAGCGCAAACGGTGAGGGTCGATGTCGTAGACGGCAGTTTCGTGGTCGAAACTCAAGAGGTCTACGAAGAATGCCCCCATTTTTCCGGCGCCAAGGATAAGGATTTTCATATATAAGGTTTTGAGGTTGGAGGTTTTAAGGTTTAAAGGTTGCCATTCGGGGTGTGGTTGAAAGTTTTAAGGTTTTGAGGTTGGAGGTTTTAAGGTTTTAAGGTTGCCATCCGGATTGTGGTTGAAAGGTTTTGGGATTTTGAGGTGGCCATTTGAACCGCATGATCCTTAAAACCTTAAAACGAAGCGCCCTAAAACCTTATAACCTCATTATTTGTTAATTTCTTCCACCTGCTGTCGCACACTCTCTTCATGGATTGCCTCAAAGATGCGCTTCATGAAGTCGCTGTCCATACCGCAAAGGCTGCCCTGCGCACCACGCTTGTCAAGAATTTCTGCATAGCGGTTTGTCTGCACAACGGTCATACCATGCTCCTTCTTATATTGACCAATCTCACGACTCACACGCATGCGCTTTGCCAGGAGTTCGATAAGCGCGTGGTCACATTCGTCAATTTGGCGACGGAGTTCCACCAAGTTTTCCGTAGTTACGCCCACCTCGCGCACGACTAACTTGTTGACGATAAAGTCAAAGACATCGGGCGTCACTTGTTGGGCCGCGTCGCTCCAAGCACAGTCGGGGTTGCAATGCGTTTCGACTATGAGACCATCAAATCCGAGGTCCATCGCCTGCTGACAGAGCGGCGCGATGAGTTCTCGGCGTCCGCCGATGTGAGAAGGGTCGCAGATGATGGGAAGGTTGGGAATGCGGCGACGAAGTTCGATGGGGATGTGCCACATGGGGAGATTGCGGTAAATCTTTTTGTCGCACGACGAAAAACCTCGGTGAATCACCGCCAGGCGCTTGATGCCCGCACCATTAATTCTTTGAAGTCCGCCAATCCAAAGTTCCAAATCCGGATTGACTGGGTTTTTCACAATCACAGGTACGTCATGCCCTTCAAGAGCATTGGCAATTTCTTGTACGGCAAAGGGATTCGCCACTGTGCGTGCGCCAATCCAAAGAATATCTATACCATGCGCGAGCGCCGCCTTGACATGCGCTTCCGTAGCCACCTCAGTAGCGACAAGCATTCCGAGTTCCTTCTGCACACGCTGGAGCCATTTCAACCCAGGTTCGCCTACGCCTTCAAAACCTCCGGGTTTGGTGCGCGGTTTCCAGATGCCGGCGCGAAAAATCTTGATGCCCTGCGCAGCAAGTTGCGCCGCGGTGAGCATCACCTGCTCTTCGGTTTCAGCAGAGCAGGGGCCGGAGATAATCAATGGGCGTTTGGCTTCAATGCCCGGGAGGTTGAGGGGGAGAATATTGAGTTCCATAATTTTTTTGAGGTTATAAGGTTGGGAGGGTATAAGGTCTTTAAGAGCTTTAGAGTCTTTAAGGTTATTAAGGTCATTAAAGTCTTTAAGGTTGAAGCAATTTTACCACTTTAATGCCCTAATTCTGTGCAGCGCTTCTTGGATTTTTTCTTCTTTAGCGCAAAGCGATATGCGAATATAGCGATTTCCGTTGGAACCGAAGATAAATCCGGGCGCAATAAATACGCGTGCCTCGTGAAGAAGGCGCTCGGTGAGGGTTTCAGCGGTGTCAATTTCGTCGGGGATGCGTCCCCAAAGAAACATGCCTACTTGTGCTTTGTCATAGGTGCACCCTAATGTGTCGAGTATCGCCTCGGCGGCACGACGGCGTGGGGCATATATATTATAATTGTACTCCTCGTGCCACGCATCATCGTTGTCGTACGCCGCCGCTGCCGCTAATTGTAGCGCGCGGAAGGTGCCCGAGTCGATGTTGCTCTTTACGCGCAAAATGTATTGGATGTATTCCGCCTTTGCAATCAACATCCCCACGCGCCAACCGGGCATGTTGTGACTCTTTGACATGGAATTAAATTCGATGCAGCACTCCATAGCGCCTTCCACTTGAAGCAGGCTTTGCGGGTTATGGTTAAGGATGGTGCTGTAGGGGTTGTCGTTGACAATGAGTATCTTGTGGCGACGCCCAAAGGCAACAAGACTTTCGTAAGTCTCTTTTAATGCCACCGCTCCCGTAGGCATGTGCGGATAATTCACCCACATGAGTTTCACACCGCTTAAGTCCATCGCTTCAAGCGCATCAAAATCAGGCTGCCAGCCGTTTTCTTCCTTCAAATCGTAATACACCACCTCGCAACCCAGGAGGCGTGAGAGTGCGGTGTAAGTGGGGTAACCGGGATTGGGAACGAGCACCTTTTCGCCGGGATTTACGAAGGCGAGGGTGGTGTGTAGAATGCCCTCCTTCGAACCAATAAGCGGTTGAATCTCTGTCTGCGGGTCGAGCGTTACTCCGTAGCGACGCTGATAGTAACCCGCCATCGCACGCTTCAGTTCGGGAATGCCCGAAGTGGGTTGATAACCATGTGCCGTGGGATTTTGCGCCTCGCGGCAGAGGGTTTCGATGGTTTTAGTGGAGGGTGGCATGTCGGGACTGCCGATGGCGAGACTGATAATGTCTTTCCCTTCGGCATTCATCTGCGCCACCTCCTTGAGTTTGCGAGAGAAGTAGTATTCTTGTACGCTTGAAATGCGCGTTGCGGGGGTAATCATAAACAGTAATACTTTTGGCAAAAACTATTAGTAACATATTTCAAAAAAGGTTACTAATAATTTTTTTTAGGTTACTAATAGTTTTAAGGAAATCAGGTTTGTTTTTGTCGCCCTGTAATCAATGAACTACGAAGTCTTAAAATCGGGGTATTCTCCGAGGATGCGGAGGTCGCGTGTGAGGGGGCGTACGGCGTCGATGCTTTGGCGGTAGCGCACGTAGTCGGGGTAGGTCACGTCTACGTAAAACAGGTATTGCCATTCCCTTCCGATGATGGGGAGCGACTGGATTTTGGTGAGGTTAATCTTGTAGAAACTGAAGATGGAAAGCACCTGCGAGAGCGAACCCTCTTCGTGGGGCAATGAGAAGACGATGCTACTCTTGTTAGTACTACTCACTTCGCGGTAACGGTCGGCCTGCCACTCGTCGGCAAGGGCGAGGAAACGCGTGAAGTTGTGCTTGTTGTCTTCAATGTGGTTGCAGAGCACCTTGAGTCCGTATTGTTCTGCCGCACTGGCGTGACAGATGGCGGCGTGTCCCTTTAAATGCTGCTTGGCAATGCGTCGCGCAACGCCCGCTGTATCTTCGGCTTCCACCACCTTGAGTTCGGGGTGCTTGCTCAAGTAGTTGCGGCATTGCTGAAGGGCTACGGGGTGAGAATTTACCTCGCGGAGATCCTCCAAACCCTCTTCGGGTAGACAGGCAATACAATGCTCGATGCGCAATTTGTGTTCGCCCACAATCGTGCACTTATTCTCGCGCATGAGTTCGTAGTTGTGAAGCAGGCTTCCCGCAATGGTGTTTTCAATTGCCATCAACCCCAGCACGCTGTCGTCTTCGCGCATGGCACTAAAGACGCCCTCAAACGTGTCGCAGCAAATCAACTCAATGTCTTCGCCAAAATGCTGGCGGGCAGCGATGTGGTGGAACGAGCCAGGGGCTCCCTGAATCGCAATACGCAGTGGGGCGTCGGGGGTAGTGGAATAATTCATAAGGGTATGGATAAAATAAAAAGTCCTGCTCGGCAGAGCAGGACCAATATACTGTGTGAAGAATGTTAGTAGGGGTAAAATTTAACACACAACGTCCCGCTCTGCCTGTTCAGCAAAGTAAAAATAAGTGTTAAAGTAAAAAGACGTTGTGAATAACATAATGTTTATTTGTAAGTCAGTATTGTAGAAAATTGTTAGCGATTTCTTGTTTCTGGCGACAAAATTACAGTTTAAAATTTATCTGCCAAAGAAAAATGAGATTTTTTTGAATGTATAGATGCTATAGAATTTATAAAAACTATAGCATCTATAGTCCCAAGAGTTACTTCCCTTAGCGCTCAAAACTAATGAAGCGCCCGTCGTTAGTAATGCCCTGCACAGAGATGCGCAGGCGGGTGCCGTCGAAAGCATTGTTGAAGAATACGGCAGTACCCTTGCCGCGTTCATCCAAACTGAGTTGCGGATTCCAATAGAGCGTGCGACGCGCGTCAGGTTCCTTGGGGAGTTTAATCTCGTAATAGTTGGGCGAGTAAAAGGCCTTGCGCTTTGCAAATCCCCATACCTTGCGCTTGGTCAAGCCCTTCTTTGACTTGTAAAGGTAGGCGTTGGGGCGCTCATACACCACGATGACCTGATCAATATGATTCTCCATCGCGGCAGTACCGATAAACTTCTTTTGCTTGACCACGTCGGTCACAACGCCCACAGACTTAACCTCGTCTGCCATTAAATCAAGCGCTTTATCCTCTCCCAGCGCTTCGTTATTCAAAACCCACACCGTAGTCTTACCATTGATGAGTTGAAGTTCGTCCCATTTCAGCGTGGTCTCCTCCGTGGTTTCAGTGGTTTCTACCTCGTTGGGATTAACTACCTCCTCGGTCTCCACTTGCTGGAACATCGTTTCCGCTTGGTCCATTCCCGCACTCCAATAGTCTGTGCTGTCGATGAGTTGTGCAATGAATGTCATGGCGTGCATAGTTCCGTCCATACCCATGTCTCTCCAACGCTCCAATTCAAGTTCTACGTTATAAAAATTGTCAGCATTGCGCTTCCCCTTTTCTTCTCCGCCGCCCCACTTGTAGCGGTTGCCTTGCAACGGTCGGTACTTTCGTTTTGCCTTAATCTCAGCAACGCCCAAATACGTGTCGCGCCAGTCGTCGAGGGTGTCTTTCCACTCAAAGACATCCACGCGTCCGTACGTCTGCATCACCGTGTCGAGTGGCGCAGCAGGGAGATACGTTTGCTCGGTAGGGTGGTAGCGACGTGGAAGTGGGTCAAACCAGCGGTCGAATGCCACACGCGCCCACTTACGTTTACCCTCGGCGTCTTCGGTATAGACCATTGCCGACATTTCTCCCACATAGTCAATCGTAGAGCGGAACGCAAATTTTCCCTCAGCGTCCGTCTTACACTCACCCTCCACAGCAACGCCATCGGGTGAGTACATCGTAAGTTTCAGTCCCAAGTCTGCCCACGGTTCGCGCTTGTTGTTGTCTTTAAACACCGTACCGTTGAGCACGAGGTTTTCCTCAATCGGTTCCTTTGCCTCAAAGCGGTCGTGATGACTCATGACGTCAAACGTATTTGCCGACCACCCCTGAATCATCAGTAACTGGTCGAGTGCCAAAAGGCGCTTGCTGCGCGACGCAATAGAGTCGGCAGGCGCAAAGTAAAAGTCGGGTTGATGGATGTAACCCCGAAGTTCGCTGGCAAGTAACATTTCGGCGTCAATGCCATACCCCTTATTGCTCACCACTTCCTGCGCATCATCGCGCACTGAGAGCGAGATGTTTGCCGCTACGGGAGCACCTGCGGCGTCAGTAACGTAAAACTCCAAGGCAATTGGGGCATACGATTCGTAAGACGTAGCGCTTTGGCGCACAGAAACCTGCACGTCACTTTCTGACATCTGGCGATATACAAGGCGCTCCGCCAACGCTTGCCCCTCTTTGTTGAACAACTGTATGCGGTTGACGCCCCCGCGCAATACACTTGCGGGCAGCGAGAACTCTGTGGGTTCGTCAACATGCAGGGTGTCGAAATAGCAGGCGCGTTCACGGCTGAAAATTCCGAGACCTACCACCTCCTGGGGCATACCAGCCGAGCGCTCTACGCGAAGGTCGAGATACCCATCCGCTAAGTCGGCACGCAGGGTGTAACCTTCTGCCTGCGCCTCGGGGAGCGCTGAGCGTTGATTCTCCACAAGGGCATACGCATCCTCCACTCCGGGGGGGAGTAAGAAGGCGCCGCGCCCTTCATGCAGGGGGCGTGTGCTGAGCAAGGGAGTGCCGTCGGCAGCGAATACTTCTACGACGTCGTTACAGGGACTTCCGTTGCCGTCGGTCACTACAAAACCGATGCGTTGCATTAATCCCTTAATGCGCTGCCCACCTTCGGGGTAGAAGGTCACTTGTCGCTTCCCTCCTCCCTCAAATGCAAATGCGCGCTTCGCCTTTTCGGGAATCTTCCATGCTTCATCAATGGGGTTGATAGTAAAAGATTCCTTGGTGCGTTCAAACAAAGGTATGACGCGTGAGAAGTAGGCGTCTTCGCCCCAGTTGAGCATGGCACGCGTATAGGCACGCACTTCGTAATACCCCGAGTGCATGTAACTTTCAAACTTTATGCAACCACTGCCTCCGCCCAAAGAGTCAATCTTGACTAACTGGCGCTCCATCATCTGTCCTGCCGCATTGAGCAGTTCTACATAAAGCACACCGCTAATATCAGTGGGTTTCAAACTGGAGGCACGCACTACGTACGCCTTGTAAAATATGGAGTCGCCCTCGTAATACGCGTTGTTGTCAAGGTGTAGAAACACCTTCTCACGCGGAAACTCGTGGTCGAAGGCTGCTGCAGCCTTGAAGCGGTCGAAGAGTGCCTGCACCGACGCGTCGGTTTGTCCCGCCAAGGTCAATGGCGAGAGCAACAGGGTGAGGAGGAAAAAGTAAATAGTGTGTTGGCGCATACGATTGAGTCAATGAAGTTTGTGGGGCATCCGTCATTGGATTTTCGCCCCCTATCTGCCGGCGAATTTACGCTTTTTCTTTGAGGTGGAAAAGCGGTTTAGAGACTATTCTTGTGCATAGTCTAACAGCACCAAGTAGTCTCCTTTGGCGTAGATGGTGATGCTGTCAGCGCATGATTCGTTGAGCGTGCCTTGCCACCATTCTCGGAAATCGTAGATGGGATAACTTAAACCTTCGCTGCTAAACCCTCGAGCGGAGATGTTGATAATTGACACTTGTTGACCGGGGAATGACGCGAGTTTCGTAATGTCTGTACACGGTATAATCTCACAGTGGTCGGTCAGCATACGCACATTGATGTTGCGTTGATGATAGTGCATCAGCAGACTGATGTTCCCCAATGTGTGACATTCGCGGAGTCCCGTAGCACCGAGGATGCAAATGTCGGTTGCCCCTAAACTTTCCGCGTAAGTCACCGCCTTTGTCAAGTCATTCGTTTCCTGCTCTGCCACGTGGACAATGGCGTCAGCAAATGCCTCGCGCACGGCAGGCGCAAGCGAATCGCCGTCGCCAATAATAGCGGCGGGAATACCGCCCTCGGCAACAAATCGGTTGGCGGCACCGTCGCAACACACTACGGGCAGACCGCTGTGAAGTTGTTCTAAAGCTGTGGGGTGAATGGGGTAATTGCCGTTGGCAAGAATAATGACTTGTGAAAAGCGGGTATTCATGATTTAAAATTTGTAGCACATTGGGGATGTAGAATCCCTGTTTGGGGTATAAAAGTGGGGAGAAAGAAGGGCGATTTCTGAGTTGCGAAAAACTATACCTATTTTCGTAAAAATTATTAGTAACCTAATTTAAATTATTAGTAACCTTGTGCGAAATATGTTACTAATAATTTCAGCACCCTCCGTTAGCGCATTTTCTGCCTCAGTTAGGCGTCTTCCGCACTGCCGTTTTTCTCATTCTCAATGGCAATCTTCTTCCACTTGAAGTAACCCACGAGGGCCAGAATGCTGTAAAGGGCGTAGAGGGCGGCGGTAGCGAAGAGTTGGGTGTCGGTGTTCAGGGAGAGGTAGAGGTAGAGAATCACGCAGGCTACGTCTACGATGAACCACATAATCCATTGCTCCGCCACTTTCATTGCCAGCATCAGCATTGCAACGATGCTGAAGCTCGCAATGAGGGCGTCGAAATAGGCCACGTTAGACTCGTTGAAGTATTTCAGCACCCCGAAAATGGGCAAGGAGAGAAAGGCTGCCAGATATAAGCAGCGCTGGAAACCAATTTGGTTGAGGCGCGAAATAGGTATCTCATCGGGGTCGCCTTCTTGCTTGCGCTTCTTCCAGTTGCGCCACTTGCCCCACCCGTAAAGAGCGGCTGCGACGTAATACAGTTGGATGCCGCCCTGCGCATAAAGTTCTGCCTGAAAATAAACAATGGCATACACCACGGGCATAATGGCGCCCACCGTCCACAGGTGGATGCTGGCGCGAAACTCAAGGTAAATGTAAATGAGGCCGAGGATGGCTCCGAAGATTTCTAACATGGTGGGGAAGGTAAAGGGTGAAAGGGAAAAGGAGTAAGGGGAATGCAATAAATCTATAGTTTCTATAGCCTCTATATCATCTATACTATATAACATTCCCCTTATCTCATTAGAATTTCAAGGTCAAGTGTGCCAAAAAGTTAATGCCCGCTTGCGCTGCATAACCCGTGTAGTTAATGCGTGTATCGGGCGTGTTTTGATACGAGGATGACGCCCAACCGTTGTTCTCATACTCCTCGTTAAAGAGGTTGTAAACGGTCACACCAATGCTGGCGTTCTTAGCAAGACTCTTGGGCGCGAAGGTGTAACTCACATCCAGATTGCTCACGCAGTAGGCGTCTAACTTATGCGCCGCTACGTCGGCATTACTCATATACTGCTCGCTCACAAATTGGGTGTGCAGTGAGGTGCGCAAACCCTTGTACGTGTAATTCAGGGTGCTGCCTGCAATAACATCGGGCGAGAAGGCAATGTGAGTATCGCCGTGGTTAATGACTGCTGCGGGGAGGTCGTTCCAAGCATCGTCGTAACCGTAAATTGTTTCCTTGAAGTCACGGATGCGGTTGCGCGAAAGGGTAAGATTGCCCTCCCAACTCACACCATAGGGAAGCGAGAAACCACCCTGCAGTTCGATGCCCGCACGATAACTCTTGGGGACATTTGCTGACACCGCCTCGCCAATTTCATTGAGTTCGCCCGTCAAAACCAACTGGTCTTTGTAATCCATCCAGTAAAGGTTGGCGCCAACGTGCCAGCTGTTGGCGGTGTAAGTGGCGCCCAACTCATAGTCCGTCAGTCGCTCGGCGCGAGGATGCTCTGTGAGGTAACCGTCGGTGTAATTATTGCGCGTAGGTTCCTTGTGTGCCTGCGCCACAGAGGCAAACAGTCTCCAGCGCTTGGTGGGCGTCCAGTTAAGTCCCACCTTGGGGTTGACAAAGTCAAAACGCTCGTCCAGATTTAAGCGCTGCATGCCGTCGCTTGCCCAGGAATTGTATTTATCATTTGTGCCCCGCATCGTGTAACGGATGTGGCGGTACTGAAGGTCGGCGTATGCGGTGAGGTTTGAGCGCAGCGCGTATTCGCCACGGGCATAAATGTTGGCATCATCCTTGCGCGCACGGTTGTTGTAGTAATCGGCATTCGGATTTAAGTCGCCCAAGTAATTTTTAACCCAAAGAATGCGCCCGAAGTGCTCCCCCCAGTAGCGATTTGCCGCTCCGCCAAGCGTGGCACGTAGGCGCTCATCACTATAATTTAGGGAGAATACTGCGCCGGCAAAGTGGTTGTCCATCGCCTTCTTGCGCACCAAATCAGAGTGTGTGATGGTCATGACGGGGTCGGCATACAGCAGGCCGTATTCCTCAAGTTTGCGGTCCGTCTTATACTCCTGATAATACCCATCTCCCTTGGTGTAGTGCACACCCAAGTTTGCCTTCCACTTACGGTTGAAGCGGTGGTCAAGGAGCAACTGGTAATTCGTCTGCGTGTAGTTATCCGTCTGGTCATCGTAGAAATGCTGCACGCCGTTAGCGTCGGTAAACATATACCCACACGAGTTGTAGCGGCGCCCATAGGCATCCATCTCCTCGCGACTGGCGTAGTTCCACGCATGGTAAGTTTCTTCCCTCCCGCCAAAGGTAATGAAGCGCGCAGTAGTAGCGTCGCCTATGTAGGCTGCTTGGGTGTAGAAGGAATAAAGGTCTGCCGAAGCGCGGTCAATGTATCCCGCCGTGCCGATGTTAGAGAGGCGCAGGTCGAAGGTCCAGTGATTGTTGAGCAACCCTGTTCCGAGGCGCAGCGTCTCTTTGTGCGTGCAAAACGAACCGCCCGACACGCTCACTTCGGCATACGGGTCGCGGGCGAAGTCAGACGTTTGCAGGTTCATGCTTGCCCCAAAGGCGCCCGCTCCGTTTGTAGAAGTTCCCACGCCGCGTTGCACCTGAATGTCCTTCACACTTGAGGCGAGGTCGGGCATATTTACCCAAAACACGGTGTGACTCTCGGCGTCGTTGACGGGAATCCCGTTGGCGGTCACGTTGATCCGCGTGGCGTCAACACCACGGATGCGCAGCGAGGTGTAACCTATTCCCGCTCCGGCGTCGCTGGTGGAGACGCTGGAGGGAGTTGCGCCCACAAGGTAGGGGATGTCTTGCCCGTGATTGGTGCGACGGAGTTGCTCGCGTGAAATGTTTGTAAAAGCAATGGGGGTGGTGTGGGTAGCGCGTGTAGCAATCACGCTGGTTTCTCCCAAGTGCACGTCGGTGCTGTCGTTACTGGTTTGAGCAACGACGGGGTGCAGGCTCGCAAAGAGCGCTGCGATGAAAGTGAATCTTTTCATTATTAAATTGTTTGAGTGAATAATGAAAAGGGGGATCAGATGGAAATGTGAATTTCGGCGGCGAGCTGCCGGCAGGCTGCTACAAAAATTAGCACAAAACCTTCTACCGATTCCTACGCCGGCATTATCCGGTTCAGGTACGTGGGTATGATCTCAGCCCAACAACATGTTGAGCACCCCTTAGTAAAAGTTGCTGCAAAGGTACAACTAATTTTTGAAATCCCACTCCCCCTCTCCTCAAAATCAGATGCTCGCGGGCGCACGCGAATAATTTTCATGGGCGCCACACTGTTGTTGCCCCAAAGACTAGGGAGGTTGGCTAAAAATGTAACATTTTTTTGCCATGTAATACACCAGATAATAAGCAACTTAAACATACTCAAAATTATTAGTAACCTTTTTTTAAATATGTTACTAATAATTTTTTTAGGTTACTAATAATTTTTACTACAATAGATATAGTTTTTTGCGCAATGGATTGCGTGGTGATTTCAAGAGCTTCGGCTATATAAAACGACAAGAAAAGGACAGCGTATGCTGCCCTTTTCCTATCTCATGGCGTAAAGTCGTAAAACTTTTACGCGTGTATGTATTGCGGTTAAACCTGTCGCAAATTTAACGGGTTACTTTACCACCTTCTTAACTCCACCTACGATGTAAATACCAGGATGAGTTGTGTTTTCTGTGCGACGTCCGCTGAGGTCATAAGTCGCAGCACCCTTTTCATCAAGGGTTGCGCCGATGATGGCAGTGGGTACTTTTACGCCGCTCTCTTGGAATTCCCAAGTGCAAGCGCCCCAGAAGGGCTTAGTAATGATGTACTGCCAAGAGTTGGGGTTGGTGTACCAACTTGCAGAACCTTCGGTGTTGATGATACAAATACCTGTCTTGCCATCGAGGTTGCGTTCTTCAAGCGTCCAGAGGTATTCCTTACCGAGCTTGATAGCATTCTCTCCGCTGTAGGCTTCGGGGTAAGCAGCAGTTTCTGTTGCCTTATTGTAAATAACAATCTTACCGTTGCTCTTCTTCTCAATGCGCCAAAGGAAGCGGTCGTTTTCTTCCTTATTAGCAGGCACTGCGAGGTCTGAAGAAGTTGAACTTGCTGCATACTTGCCAAACCATACGTTGCGGAGGTAGTAGTAGCAATCTTCCTTGAGGCTCTGAGCAATGCTTGTGCGTTCCATTGCCTGAAACTGCTGGTAGAGCGCAAGGTACTCAAGGTACTTCGCTTCGCTTACACTGCCTGCTTCAAGTGTAGCCTTTGCAGGAGTGATAAGGTTTGTCTGAAGGAAGTCAAGGGCTTCTTCTGTGTACTGGTTCATCTCACCGGGCTTAGCCTTAATGGTGATGATTTCGCACTTCTTAACGAGGCCCGCAAGTTGAGCAGTGAAGTCAGTAACTTCAACGAGTTTCCAAGTGCCATTGTAGCAGAGCGCTGCTTCATCCTTAGCATAAACTTCGCCAGAGCATTCTGCGCTGAGGCGCTTCACGCTACCTGTCATTGCTGCGTTGTAACCGTCAACTGCAGAAATTGTAATTACGCCGGGAAGGTAAGTATATTCGCCAGTAGCAATAGTTGCCTTGTCCACGCGTACTGCAGTGCCTTCGCCTTCTGCCACAGTAATAGCGGTGTTATAATTGCCCATAGTGAGCTTGTTGCCGCTATAGAGGTTCGTCATTGTGTAACCGCCGTCAGTAACTGCGAATTGCCAAAGTTCTTCGGGTTCTGTCTGCGGAGTGTAGTGGAAGCGTACGGCGCCGTCCTTTTCATACATGGTAGAACCAACGTATTGACGCTTGTAGTAAGTTGATGCAGATACGAGTTGATACGTCTTACCTGCTACGGGTTGTACGATGGGCGCTGCCTTGTAAGCGTCAAGGGCA
Organism: Alloprevotella sp.; assembly: GCA_045631665.1. Classification (GTDB taxonomy): domain Bacteria; phylum Bacteroidota; class Bacteroidia; order Bacteroidales; family Bacteroidaceae; genus Alloprevotella. Next base: position 59,551 of record JAZQVD010000042.1, on the reverse strand, counting down.
ATCTGGAGCGCTTCAAACTTGCTGGGGTCTACGTTGAGCGCATCGCTTGTTGCATCGTTGTACGCTGCCTGAAGTGCGTCGTAAAGGTCTGCTGCAGGATAACCTACCGCACCGCGTACGCTGTTTTCAATAACGCTTGCAACTTCACGTACAAGTGCTTCTTCAGCAGTGTATTCTGTGGGTTCGATAAAGTGCTTGCCGTACTTATAGTCGAGGGCATCGAGGATTTCGTCGTGCGTTTGCAAGCGGCGGTAGAAGTTTACCCAATCCTTCTTTGCTGTGGGCAACCAACCGATTTCTGCAAGAGCAAACATACGGGGGAGGAGCTGATATTCTACCTCGTCAATATCGTTTGTAGTTTCAGTCCACATGTTACCCTGCACACCGAGGGCAAAATCTTCACGACCTGAAAGGTTGCTGAGGGGATTGAAGTTATAAATCTCATCAACGGTATTTACGAAGTTATCGCCGTCGCCCCAACCGCCATTGTAGAGTTCGTCAACGAAACGGTCGGAAGTGTAAGCCTGGAGGAAGTCGAGGTAAAGCACCTGGTAAGGCACGATGATAGATTTCATGCCGCGGTCAGCAGCCTGTCCGCTATAACCAATACCGTTCCACGCCATCACAACAGGCTTAATCTTGTTGTTGTCGTTCCAGTTCTTAAGGAGTTCGTCCCAAACGACGATGTCCTTATTGTAGTTCTCCTTCACATAAGTACCCAACTCTTCTACCAACCAACTCTGCAACTGGTCTACGCCAGTAAGTCCGAGTGCTTCTACGCGCTTCAAGCAAAGTTCGTTTACCGCCCACTGCTCTGTAGGACATTCGTCACCACCAAAGTGAATGTACTGGTGGGGGAATACTTCCGCGAGGTTGTCCATGATGCACTTGAGGAAGTCAATCACACGGTCGTCGCCAATGTTCAAGACATCGTGAGAGATACCACCGGGGATGCGTACTTCATACTCCTTTGTGGGGTCGCAACTGAATTCGGGGTATGCTGCAACAGCTGCTACCATGTGACCGGGAAGGTCCACTTCGGGCATAATTTCAATGTTGCGTGCAAGGGCATAAGCCACAACTTCCTTCAAGTCTTCCTTAGAATACCACATGCCACGGCCGTATTCAGTATCATCAAAGAACTGCTGACCGTCACCGGGGTTGCTGAAAGAACCAGCACGGATAGCACCAACTTCTGTGAGTTTGGGATATTCAGGAATTTCAATACGCCAACCCTGGTCGTCAGTCAAGTGCCAGTGGAAGCGGTTCATCTTGTAAAGTGCCATAATGTCGAGCACCTTCTTTACTTCTTCCTTATTAAAGAAGTGACGAGCGATGTCGAGCATGTAACCACGGTGACCGAGGTGGGGTTTGTCTACGATGTTTACCAAAGGAAGTGTCCAGTTTGCACCTGCCTTAACTTCTGAAAGGAAGTATTCACGGGGCATGAGTTGCTTCAAGGTCTGAAGGGCATAGAACCAACCGCTAAATTCTGAAGCTGTGATGACTACACCGTCAGCTGTTGTGTTGAGGGTGTAACCTTCCGCGGGTTGGTTGGCATCAGTGCCAAACCAAATTTCACCCTGCGCAGGAGTTTCACCAGCCTCCTTCACTGCGAGCTGAATGCCCGATGACTTTGCAAGTTGAGCCGCAAAATCTTCAGCATGTTCCTTCATCTGTTCGCCTGTATAAGCAATCGCTGTGAGGGCGCTGACATTGAGGCGCTCAGTTTCGCTTGTAACGGTAAGTGAAGCGGGATAGGGGATGATAGAAATGCGGTTGAGGTCGTCGCTTGCATTTACTTCTACGAACTGCACGGGGTTGTTTTGGTCGTTAGAACTGTTCCAAAGTCCTACACCGCGATTTTCTGAGGGACCGCCCCAGAGGTTCATAGATACTCCTGAGTTACCCTTGGGGTGAATTTCAAAAGCACCGCTGTAAGCAGAGTAAGGAGTTTCAGTAATGGTAAACGTAGATACCTTTCCTGAAGTAGAAGTAGCCGCATGCACCTTTTGGTTGAGGCTTGCTGATTCTACATAAAGGGTATATCCCTTCTTGTTGGTAAACTGGTAACCGTCGGATGCGTTACCTGTAATCTTCCACATTTGTGGTTCGTTGCCAATAGCAGCAGCGGTTGTGATTTCCGCACCGCTTGTTTTTGCCGTAAAGGCATTGCCGCCATTCATAAACTGAATGAGGTACCACTTAGTGGTTTCGCTGTCGCTCACTGTGGGAAAACCCTGTGCGAACAAGGTCATGCAACCACAGAAGAGGCATGAAAGCATCATTGCAATCTTTTTCATTGTTGTATTATTGTGAGTTTGATCTGATTTTCCAAGAAACAGGAAAACCCGGAGTCCACAGAGGACTCCGAGCATTCCTCATTACTTCACGATAAACTTCTTACCATTGGCAATATAGATACCCTTGGGAAGAGCAACAGCACTTGTAGTAGTACCTACCACTTGTCCCTGAATATTATAAATACGTGTATCACCACCTGTTACTGCCTCGGGCGCGAGGGGAAGTTCTTCAACTCCAGTAGTAACATCCTTTACAGCAGAGAAGCGGAGTTTGTAAGAATATGTTCCGCTTGAGGGGAGAACGTACTTGCTCAATACGCCAGCGCCGCAAGATGCGTTACCGATACCAAGTTGTGCATAGTCAAAGTTTACAAAGATGTCGTCAGAAGCATCCATGTTCCACTGATGCAAGTAGTTGTGCTTGTATTCGTCAGTGTAGTTGTCGACAGAGATGTTCACCTGACCTTCTGCCTCAACCTTAATACCTTCGCCATTTGTGTTGTAGAATGTAATCCAACGCAAATCCTGACGGTCACCACTTGTTTGAGGACGCACATAGTCAACGTGGAAATCCTTCACTGCAAGGTCATAAATACCGAGATCGGCACCCTGCTTACGGTCAATCGTGTTAGAGAGCGGACCACGAGCGTAGTATTGCGTCATTGACAATGCGGGGTTAAACTGCATAAGCATACCGATACGGCGTAAGCTGTTACTATTAACAGTGTACTGCGCGTCGAGGTCAACAGTACCGTCGCGGTTTACAGTATAGATAAACTTGTAATTACAACGGTCTCCCGAAGCAGTTTCTGTAATCTTCACAGTTGCTCCGTCTGCACTTTCTGTCACGCTATAAGAGCGATTGCTGATGCCATTACTTGCGCTGTAGTTGGGGTCAGTGCCGTAAGGTGCATCGTTTTCAATCCAGCGGTAGTTGCTATAAGCAGGAGCAGTTTTGCCACTCGAATTAGCAGGAATAACATCTACGCCACCCATTGTCCACTGAGTAATACCGTTAGAGGTTTGCACCTTCATGCTGATGTCTTGTCCCTCAATAAAGTAAACAAGACCATTCTTGGTTACCTTAAGCGGAGTGCCTGCTGAAGTATCTGCAGCGGGGAGTGCGTTACGCTCGTTGATTGTAAACTGTGCGTTGGCAATCGCATGACCTGCTTCTGCCCAAACAGTTGCTTCTTTAAGACCAATAGAAATATTGAGCAAATATTCGCCGTTGTCGATGCTTGTAGTATAAGGAATCGTGATGGTCTCACTTGCTCCTGAGAGGATAGCGGGAAGTGTGATTGTGCCGCGTTCCACTTCACTTCCTTCGTGAAGCACCTTCCATGTGAGCGTCATGCCCTCAAGACTCAAACTTTCGTAGTTATTCGTGAGGGTAAGTGCCTTAGCATTCTTGTCAAAATCCTTAATCTTGATGTATTGGTAAATGCGCTTCACTTCCGCAAGCTTACCTGTGGGCTGACGGTCGGCTGTAATGATACCGTTGTTCACAAAGTTACCCTGGTGGGGCGCCTTAGGATAGTCGTTACCATTGCGATACTTGTTGAAACCATTCACCTTCAGTTCGCCATTCGCAATATCTTGGTACGCAACAATAGCCTGGTCTACCCAGTCCCAAATACAGCCACCCATACCATTGGTGCTGCTTTCCATAACATCCCAATATTCCTTAAGGTTACCTACAGAGTGACCCATAGCGTGAGCATATTCACACATGAAATAGGGCTGACCTACACGGTCTACGTCCCATTCCACTGTGGGTACGTCTCTATACATCGTACTGTAAATATCTGTGGGAGAAGTTCTCGCACGTGTTGCTCCTTCATAGTGAATGGGGCGAGGGTCAAGGGCGCGAGCAGCATTGTAAGCATGATTGAAGTTTACACCGCCGTCACTTTCGTTACCAAGACTCCATGATACGATGCTTGAATAGTTGCGGTCGCGAAGCACCATACGCGTAATGCGGTCAACAATCGGAGCGCGCCAAGATGATGCTGTGTGGATGCGACCACCGTCTGACCAGTTCTTGTGGAACTCTACGTCGGCTTCGTCCATGTGGTACATACCGATGTAATCCATCATCGCATTCATCTTCGGACTACGGGGATAGTGGCTTGAGCGCACCATATTCACGTTGTTCTGCTTCATGAGCATGAGGTCGGTCCACATGGTTTCAACATCCATAGTGCGACCAGTGAGGGGGTGTGTATCCTGAGTGTTTACACCCTTCATAAGCACGCGCTTGCCGTTTACCAAGAACTGGCTGTTGCGGATGGTTGCCACACAGAAACCATACTTCGTAGCATGCACACTTTCTTCCTTGCCTTCAGCATTCTTCTGCACCACTTCTACGGTGTAGAGCGTAGGAGCATCACTTGTCCAGGGCTGGAGGTCAGAGAGACTTTCGAAGAGTACATCAAGTTTCTTCGTTGTTTCGGCAGCAGTGAAATCAGCAGTTGCCGTCTTGGTCTGCATGATATTTCCTGCAGGGTCAATGAGGCGCACTTCATACTGCTTGCTTACGGTGAGGCCGTCGCGGTTGTCCAAGTCTAACTTCACAGTAACGCTACCTGATGTGGCGTCGTCAGAAAGTGCACTTGAAATGTAGTGGTCTCTTACAAACACCTTAGGCACTGCCATGAGATATACATCACGGTGAATACCACTCATGTGCCACATGTCCTGACCTTCCAAATACGAACCATCCGTCCAGCGAATCACGCGCACCGCAAGGTTGTTCTCGCCCGTACGTACGTACTTGCTGACGTCAAATTCAGCGTCCATATTGCCACCTTCTGTGTAACCCACATACTGACCGTTTACCCATACATAAGCAGCTGAATAAATACCGTCGAAGTGCAACAAAACGCGCTCTTCTTCCCAACCTTCGGGAAGGGTGAAGTCGCGGCGGTAACTACCCACACTATTGGGCAATCCGTTACGCATCTTGATGTAGGGAGGATTATCAGCGAAGGGATATTCCACATTGATGTAAAGGGGATCACCAAAGCCGTGCATTTCCAAGCAACCGGGCACAACCATCTTGTCCCAACCCGATGCGTCTACATCATCGCCATAAAAATCTTCGCCAGGCATGTTGAGGTCATCATCAAGGTGCGACCACTTAAGGTTCCATGTGCCGTTGAGCGTCATCCAACGTGTGCTTGACGTGGGGTCGAGCCATGCCTTCTGATAGCGAGCATCACCGCGCAACGCCTCAGTTGATTGATAGGGGATGTAGGTAGCATGCCCCTTTTCCTTATTCTGTTCAAACACCTTTTCGTCTTGCCAGAAAAGTCCCTGAGGCAAGTAGTCGTTGCTCACGCGAGTGAAGTTGAAATAGGTGTCTGAGCTGGAAACGTCGGTAGTTAAGTAAATTTCATTCGCAGCATTGACTGCAAAGTAGTAGTATTCAAACTCGGGCGACCACTTTGAACCGACATTCTTACCCACCTTGAGTTGGTAGGCGTCTTCCATGTTTTCAACTTCGAGAATTTCAAACATCTGGTTCCAGTTGGCCGTGTTGTCTTCCTTGCCCTGACTCCACTGCAAGGGTGCAGCGCCACTTTCAAAGGCACAGTCGATACACTTACCGCAGTTCTCATTCAAGAGTTGCACCCAGAAGGTCTTTCCTGTCTGATAGGCAGGAACGCTCAACTTCCACATTTGGCTGAAAGCCTTAGCCTGAGCGGGTTCGGCAATAATCTTCGCATTGTTTTCATTGTTGCCGCCGTTAGAAAGCACCAATCCCGTGTTCAAATTCTTAATCTGATAGGTGAAGTAGGGCAGGGGCTCGTTGTGCTCAAGCACGCTCATCACCTCCTTGAGTTCAAAATAAGTGCTGGTGTTTGTGAGGTTGTCAGCCACCATCCACAATTCGCCATTTTCGTATTCCGTAACAGCGAGGTTGGGATTTTCTGCACAGAGCATCTGAATTGCCGAACCGGCAATACCAGGTGACTGAATCTTAAACACCTGGTTGGGGTTGCTAAGATTAGCTTTCCAGTGCAAGAGCTTACCGGGGTTCTTGCTTTGCAACGCCATGTCGATGCTCAACTTAGATCCCATGTTGTAGAATCCATAATTTTCGCCTTCGCCATCGCGAATCAATGCCCACATCTGACCTTTGTCATCCTCAGACATCTCGCCCATAACAATGGCTGCATCGGCAGTGTAATTTCCCGCATTGGTCATCGCCTTACCTGTGTTCGATGAGACAATACGATAGATGCTACCCACAGTTTGTGCGCCTGCAGATAGCGTAAGCATGCTTGCCAAGAGGAGCATCGAGCACTTCTTGACTTTAAGACTAAAAAGTTTAATCATAGCATCAATGTATGTTAGTTATTAATTTATAGATACTTTCTACAATTTGCAAATCTACGAATAAAATTTGGGAATAACTAACTTTAACTCTCTTAAAATAAAGCCGATGATAGAATGGCGACCGCAAAGTCTTACATAAGGGGTTGGGAGAACACGGAACGCGCGACTTTACCGAATACCTAACGGGCAGAAAAACCATGAAATTCGCTCCACCTTCCATCTAATTGCTCCACCCCAAATGTAACAATTTTTCGCCTCCCTCGCCCCGCTCCCGTCATCCGCCCTAAAAATAGGGATTTGCATTTCGCTCAAAAATGTATTATCTTTGCATAGCAGAAAGGGAGGCATTATCCACGCGGGTAATGCCTCTTTTGTATATACTTGAATATCAGCAAAATGCAAACTACAGTTTTCGCCGAAAACATCGGACTTAGTGAAAACTATTAGTAACCTTTTTCAAATTATCTTACTAACAATTTCAAAAAGGTTACTTGTAATTTTTTCTGCGTGAGATTTGCGCGTTAATTTTTCTTAAATAAAGTTAAATATTTTGGGGCTAAAGTAGATGACAAGAGTCAAGGGTCTTTAATTTTTTGACCTGAGATTTTAAAATTCTGAAGTAAACCTCAACCCGAGTGAAAATACGCGAACTACGCCCCATTATCTCCACGTTTTTAACGATTTTGGGGCGCGAAAATGAGGTAAGACGTTGAGTATCAATAATGGTTTGTTTTTTAACAAAGTTGCGCAAATAGCATCACGATATACGGGTAGCGACGCAATACATTGCGCACGCAGTCCGCACGGGTTGACGCACGCAGAAAGCACGGTATTCGCAGGTTTTTCTCCTCTGCAAATAATACCATTTTAAATACAAAACACGGAACCGCTTCCCGCGAAGCGATTCCGTGTTTTACAAAACGTTGAGTGTATACTATTTTCAGTTTTCAGTAACCCTCGCCTCACCCTTAAAGCGTGGGCAATGTTACCTTAAAGAGTTGGCTGTCGGTGTGCTGAGCGTGGATGATTTCTTTCATCTTCTTCACCACTTCGGGGTACTTTGTAGCGACATCAGTATCTTCGTGGAGGTCGGTAGCGAGATCGTAGAGCGCGCAATTGCCGTTCTTCACCACCATCTTCCAATTACCCATGCGGAGTGCCATCATGTTTGTTTCGTGGAACTCCCAGTAGAGGAAGTCGTGGGCTTCCTGGGGTTTGCCAGTCAGTTCGTTGTAGAACGAAAGTCCGTCAAAGCAGTCGCCTGCAAGGTTTTCATTTACGAACGCTTCAGGGTAACCACCGATACCGGCGATGTCGCAGAAGGTGGGGAGGATGTCGTAAAACGCCAACTGGTGGTCAGACACGCGTCCTGCTTCTACAGTTCCGGGCCAGCGTACGATGAAGGGAACTCTGATACCGCCTTCATGCGTAGAGCGCTTTGTGCCCTTCAGAAGACCGTCGCGGTTGAAGAATGTGGGGTCTGCACCGCCTTCTTCGTGAGGTCCGTTGTCGGAAGTGAAGATAACGATGGTGTTTTCGGTCATGCCCTTTTCTTCCAACTTATCGAGAATTTCGCCCACCTGCTTGTCGAGGCGCGTAATCATACCTGCAAACTGCGCATGGGCAATGTCTGTGGGATTGTACCAAGAACCGGCATCGCCTCCGTAAGTCTTTTCCTTGCAGAAGTGACCCTTGTAAGCGAGAAGGATGGAGTCTTCAGGCTGGATGAGTTCGGCATGCGGAAGGGTGTAAGTAAAGATGCCGAGGAAGGGCTTTTCTGACGTCTGCTTATCAAGCCATGCGAGGGCTTCGCGGTGAATGAGGTCGGCAGTGTATTGCGGACGGTTTTCATAACCGTTGCCGTACATGGGGTGGGGAATGTTTTCTTCCAACAACACACGCACCACGCCTTCATCCCCACGCGAGGGGTCGTAACGGTTCATGAAGTTGGGGTAATAGAGGTGTGCTTGGAACTGACAGATGTAACCGTAGAACTGGTCAATACCGCGCTTGTCGGGCGTTGAGGCAGAACCTTCATAACCGCCGGCCCACTTACCAAACATACCCGTAGTGTAACCATGTTCCTTCAAAATTTCGGGAATAATCTTGTGGTTGGGGTCGTAAGGTTCCTGACCTACGCGCGCATAGTCGGAGTGGTTGCCATACTGAATGCGTCCGCCGCTGGGCCAATACTCCTTGTTACCACGAACGTGCGTGTGCCCCGTGTGCTGTCCGGTCATGAAACTCGCACGTGAGGGAGCCGAAACAGGACTGCCGGCATACGCCTGCGTAAAGCGCATACCCTGCGCCGCCATACGGTCGAGGTTGGGCGTAGCAATATACTGCTGACCGTAACAACCGAGGTCGCCATACCCCATGTCGTCACACATGATATAGATAATATTTGGCTTTTCCTGAGCCTGGAGGGCAAGACCCGTAAGTGAGGCTGCGCCGAAAAGAACAAGTTTGTTCGTCATTTTATGGTAGATTTATAAAGCGTTAATTCTTAGATGTTTTTACCTAACCCTGAATGAGCAAAAATTATTAGTAACCTAATTTAAATTATTAGTAACCTTTTTTAAAATACATTACTAATAGTTTTTACTACAATAGGTATCGTTTATTTCACGAGCACCTTTTTGCCGTTCAAGATATAGATACCCGCCTTCGGAACAAGCACGCGGCGACCTTGAAGGTCGTAAAACGCATTGTTGGCAGGCACCTTTACCTCTACCCCGTCGATGAGGGTTACGATGTCGGTGTTGGGAGTGAAATATGCCACGAGGTGCGTGCTGCGCTCTAATGCAAAGGTGTATTCGAGTGAGGTAGACACCTGGCGGTTGCCTTCGCGCCACGCAAGGAAGGTTGCGTCGCCCAGGAGTTCTGCCTTCACGGTGATGTCATCACCATTGCGCTCAAACGAAACTGCACCACGCGTGCTGTCGTTAGACTTTACAGAAAAAGCAACTTCTGAATTTGCGGGCACAACGGTCAAAATGCAGTCGAAGATTTGACCGATAACTTCGTCTTCAGCGTCCGTCAATCCGTTGTCGGTAATGCGAATACGCATGCGAGTCTTGCCTTCCTTAGCATCAGCGGGAACGGGGATTGTGGCAGACATTGTGCGCGCCATATCCAATTCCGTTGCTGCTTCAAATACGCCGTCGCGGTTCCAGTCAAAGTACGCCGTTGCTGTAAAACCTGCTGCGGGCGCTTTGCTCAAAGTAATATCAAGTGTGAGTGACTTTCCGGGCAACACTTCTGCCTTGTCGCGCACATAGAGTGTAAACCATTCGCTGGGCGTAGCACTTTCTTGTCCTGCGGCAGATGTAATGGGGAACTGAAGGGGCTTGTAAGCCGCTTCGCCCGTCAAAGAAAGTTCGCTGATATACATGCCAGCAAGCGCACCGCAAGGCATGTGATAGATTTGCGCACTGCGTGAAAACTCACTGCGTACGGCGCGGAAAGTAAAGCGATTCTTGCCCTCGAGGGTGAGTTCCGTTGCCGCGTCATCCTTAGTTGCAAAGGGGCGGAAGGCGTAAACGGCGTTGTCGGCAGTAAGGTCTTGCATCACAACATAGGCCGTGCCGTCGTTAAGTGCCTTGCCCGTCTTGGCGTTGATAATCTGATAACCACCAGCGCGGTTGCTTTCGCCTTCGAAATACCATGATTGCGCCAAATCTTCCGTGCGCTTTGCCCAAGTCAAGACATCTTCTTCTGAAGATTCAAGCGCCTGATTTGCATCATTCATCAAAAGGTAGCGGTAAGCACTTCCCGCCATGAAGGGGCGCAAGTCGTAGAGGTCTTCCGTTTCGTGGAGCGTCCAGAATGAACCCACGTTGCTGTTACCTGCCGTCCAAGTAATAATGTAATTTGAAGCGCCGTCTTTATTCAAGCAACGGGGCGCAGAAGCCGTCTTGTCGTAGTTCGCACAGTCGGTAGAACTGAACCACCATTGACCGTAGGTGGCAGCGCCCGCCGTTGTGTTTTTCGCCACATAGTATTCCACAGGATTCTTGCCCGTAGAAACGCGACTTGCCGAACTGGGCTCGAGGTTACAACTCTGCATGTAGCGACCAGTTGCCGTGTTGCGCACATGGAAGCAGTTGGGTTTGCCCGTAGGTACGAACTCCCAGAAGATGCGCTTCGCCTCGTCGTAATTTGTAATCACCATGCTGCCGTCAGCTTCCTCGGCGATGTAACTGCCCGTACCGGTTTTCCACTCAATAGTGTAATATCCTGCCGCAGTACCCTCTTCTTCGGGCGCCTCTTCCGAAAGCGCACCCACCGTCAAGTTTGCGTGGTGCGCACCCTGCAGGATGTAACCCTCCGAAGCCACATGCTGGATGTGATAACCGCCGCCGTCGGCTGCCTCAAAGCGGAAGATGCAGTCGGTTCCCGCCTCTGCCTTTGTCTGAATCGTGTTGGCGTCGGTGACATAGGCATACTGATTCAAACTTGCATTCATTTGTGTCTGAAGCAAGTAATCAACGCCCTCTTCTACCGCCGTGACCGCAGTATTGTCGCTTTGGCGCAGAATCTTCCACTGCGACGCGTCACCCGTACCTGTATGGAGCGTGGCATTAGGCGCATTAAAATACATGTTAAGATACTCGCCCGTTGCGGCATCCTTGATGAGCAGGTTGCCACCCGTTGCTTGAAGCGTCCAACGTGCTGCCGGAGTTCCCGCAACAGAGTTCATCACCCCAGCACCGCACAGCGCGATGAGCAAGAGGAATAATTTTTGAAACAAACGCATGGTTGTAAATTTAGATTGTGAATGTGTTGATTGCAAATTTACTGAAATTTGTGGAGCGGACAAAAATAGGGGGATAGAAAGTCAATATATTTCATTCGTGCCCTCAAAAAATATCCCCGCCATCCCCATTTTTTACCCTTAAGCCTGTTGCTGAAAAAACGAAACCTATTGTAGTGAAAACTATTAGTAACCTAAAAAAAATTATTAGTAACATATTTCAAATTACATTACTAATAATTTTCACGAAATTTCAATCTTGATTTTAAACTACTTAGAAAACTCATTTTCCGAGTAGGGTCGGTAGGGTAAATCCTGCTCCAAAAGCGATTTGTAAAAGGCGATTTCTTCTTTTGGTAATCCTGAGAAATCCAGGTAGGGAAGTGTGGCGCTACGGTTTACAAGATTGACCCAATACTCCTGATAGATGGTGCCAAATCGGGCAGAGAGCATGGCTTGCAGGGCGGGGTCGGGCGTGTCGTTCACCATCTTGTTGCTAAAGGCGTAACACGCGTCAGACATTCGCTTAAGGTAGCGCTGCGCAAAGTCCATGTAGCGGGTATTATTTATGGAGTCGGTCGTAGCGGTGCAGATGCTGTCGATCGTGTGTTGCATGAGGTTGAGTTGCTCCGTGCAGTGTTGCGTATAGCGACGCTGCTCGATGCTCTGCATGACGAATTGTGAGATGGGCAGAAACACCGCGATGGCAAGCAGTAGCACGGCGGCAATTTTTAGCGGCAGGTTGCGACGGCGCCAAGTCTGTAAGAGCGCTTCAACATGGGGATAGCGGCGTGCGGGAACAGGATGCGTGCAACGGCGTGCCATGCGCTTGTGACGATTGGGGAAAAGGTCGCCCATAAGCATGCCGATGGCGTAAATGTCTGTGCGAGCGTCGGAACTTCCTGTATGTTGCGCCAGTTCGGGAGCGGCATAGCGCGGGGTGCAACCGAGTTGCTTAAACGCAAATTCGGAGTCGCAGTCGGCAAGTCCGAAATCAATGAGTTTCACCGTATTGTTGGCACGCGTGATGAGGATATTCTCGGGCTTAAGGTCGTTGTGGATAATGCCGCGCGTATGGAGGTAACTGACGGCACTGAGCAGTTCTTCAAACACACGGTTGCGCTCTGCGGTAGAAGGGTGTTCCGCCAGAAATTCTCCCAAAGTGCGTCCCTCAACATACTCCATGATAATACCCTTCCCCATGGGGAGTTGCTCCTCAATCGTGTAGACATGCACGATGTGGGGATGGTCGCAGGAAATGCTGATTTCATACTCGCGTTGCAGCATGGCGAGTTGGCGCTCACTACCGTCCTTCGTGGTCTTAATAAGGAATTGCTTCCCCGCCTTATGGGCGCGGTATAAATTGGAGAGGGCGGTGGTGCGCAGCAGGGTGAAATTTTGAAACGCAGAGGGTTGGGGAGTTGCTGCGGAGGGGGTGTCGAAGACAAGACTTTCTTGCATGGTGGGATGATTGGGTGTGCGATGAATGAAAGGGGAATGTGCGCCACAATTGCCCTTTGGAGGCGTGCGCACAAAGAATCGCGGTGATAAATTTTACACTTTGCGCGCAGAATTGTAACTTTGCGCATTATGAGCATACAGAGTAACCTACCTCAAATAGTGGCGCTCCGTCAAAAGGTGGAGGAGAGTTTTGGCAAACCATTAGTAGTGCACGCTGATTTTGTGGCGCTGACGGATAAGATTGAAGCAGCGTCTCACGAGTATATTTCTCCCTCTACGTTGGAACGCGTGTGGGGATATTCTACGCGTGGTTACGACACGGTGTCACTCCGCACGCTGGATGTGTTGGCGCAATATGCCTGTGCGTGTTATTGGGAAGATTTTTGTGAGGACTTGCGCGCTACGGCGGGAGTGGAGTCTGAACTTTTCAGTGCGGAAGTGATCAATGCTTCTGACCTTAATGTGGGCGATGAACTGATGATCGGTTGGTTGCCCAACCGCGTGTGTCGCGTGAGGTATGAGGGCAACAATTCTTTCATGGCTACGGCGTGTGAAAACGCAACCATGCGCCCCGGCGATACGTTTACCGCTTCTCAATTCGTGTTTGGACAGGAACTGATTATGACCAATTTCAAAACGCCCGACTGCCCAACACCCCGAAATTACGCCGTCGGGCAACAACATGGACTGACGTTATTGAAAGTAGTGGCGTGTAAGGCAGAAAGTCCCCAGTGAAAATCCGAATGTCGCTAATATTCCTGCGGACGTCGCATATATAAATGAGGCACATACCCAGAATTTCCTGCGCGTATGTGCCTCATCTTTTTTTGTTACTAACAGGAGTCTGTTACTGCTTGCGCATCTTGTCAATAAGTTCTTTCGCCTCGGTAATCTGTTGGAGTTTCTTCGTGGCAGCTTCCTTAATATCATCACCGAGGTGTGCCACCTTATCGGGGTGGTGTTCAACCACGAGTTTGCGGTATGCGCTACGCACTTCTGCATCGGTAGCGTCGGGCGTAAGTCCGAGAATGCGGTACGCGTCTTCAAGCGTGGTGCCGCCGATAGAGAGAAGTTGTTCGGTGAGTGAGGGATTCAGTCCGAGGTGGGCAATAATCTCTCGCAGGGCACGAACTTCTGCTGCGTCAATACGACCGTCGGCGCGCGCAATTTCGGCAAGAAGCGTCGCCAGTTGTGTGCGCTCTGCTTCGGGCATCACAGCCGAGATTTCTTGGCACGCACGCATGATTTGGTCGCGCCAAGAGGCTTCACCTTGTTGCTTGCGGTATTCAAAAAGTCGGAGCAGAATGTCGTTGCCTTGAATCTTTGCATCTTCACCAAAGGTGCGTTGCAGGAAGCGACGCATGAATTCCATTTCGGAGTGCATAATTTTGCCGTCCGCCTGAATCATGTGTGCCGAAAGCACCATGAGGGAGAACAGGAAGTTATTGCGTGCGCGTTGCTGCTTAATATCGGGCGTTTCCTCGTGAGTAGGGTCGGGACCATCCTGAGTGCCTTCAAAGAGCGAACCTAATGCGTAGCCCGCAATGCCGCCCAAGATACCGCCTCCAAAGATAAATCCGAGGATACCGCCAATCCATTTTGCTTTCATAGGGTAAGTTTTTTAGTTGACAAGTTAACAAGTAAACGAGTAGACAAGAAGGTTAGTGAGTTAAACGATGGAAGATTGTAACTATCTTGTTTACTTGTCTACTCGTCTACTTGTCTACTAATAACTACTTACTTCTTTCGCTCCAACTCCTGGAGTTCTGCCATCTTCTTGGTTTGTAGGAATTCATATACGCCACAGAGGTGTTCGCGCACCTTGCCGTGACCAAATTCATAGACCTTCGTAGCAAGACCATCGAGGAAGTCACGGTCGTGAGAGACGCAGATGAGCGTGCCGTCGAAATCCTGAAGCGCTTGTTTGAGAACGTCCTTCGTCTTTAAGTCGAGGTGGTTCGTAGGTTCGTCCAAAATAAGAAGGTTTACGGGTTCGAGCAATAACTTCAGCAAAGCCAAGCGCGTACGTTCACCTCCGGAGAGCACTTTTACCTTCTTCGTGCTCGCCTCTCCGCCAAACATAAAGGCACCGAGGAGGTCGCGAATCTTATTTCGGATTTCGCCCTTCGCCACATCGTCAATGGTTTGGAAAACCGTGAGATTTTCATCCAAGAGTGACGCCTGATTCTGTGCAAAATAACCAATCTGCACATTATGTCCGAGCGTGAGCGTACCCTCGTGCTGCAATTCGCCCATGATACACTTCACGAGCGTAGACTTACCCTCACCGTTACGACCAACAAAAGCAACCTTGTCACCACGTTCAATCATGAGGTTGACATTTGAGAAGATGCGCTTCTCATCAAAGGCCTTGCCCACACCGTCCATAGTTACGGGATAATTACCCGAGCGGGGCGAGGGCGGGAATTTGAGACGGAGGTGAGATGTATCCTCTTCGTCCACTTCAACCAACTCCAACTTTTCCAACATCTTCACGCGGCTCTGCACCTGAAAGGTTTTCGAATAAGTACCCTTGAAACGCTCGATGAAATCCTTGGTCTCCTGAATCATCTTTTGCTGTTCCTCCCACTGCTTCATCTGTTGCTCATGACGCTCTGCGCGAAGCTGGAGATACTGCGTATAAGGCACCTTATAATCATAGATTCTGCCCATCGTAACTTCAATGGTACGCGTCGTAATGTTATCGACAAATTTACGGTCGTGACTAATCACCACTACGGCCTTACCATTGTTGATAAGGAAGTCTTCGAGCCAACCTATTGACTCAATGTCCAAGTGGTTGGTAGGCTCGTCAAGAAGCAATACATCAGGATTTTTGAGCAAGAGTTTTGCCAACTCGATGCGCATGCGCCAACCTCCGGAGAACTCACTGGTTTGGCGGTCGAAGTCGGAGCGTTCAAAACCAAGCCCGAGCAATGTCTTTTCCACATCCTCCTCAAAGTGTGTGAGGTCGATGGCGTAAAACTTCTCGCTCATCGTTGCCACCTTCTCAATGAGTTCCATGTAGGAGTCACTCTCATAGTCGGTGCGCTCCGCAAGTTCCTTATTGAGCGCCTCGATCTCCGCCTCCATCTGATGAAGGTGGGCAAATGCCTGCGAGGTTTCTTCGAAAACGGTGCGTCCGTCTTCCGTCATCAAGTGCTGCGGGAGGTATGCAATGACCGTATCTTTGGGCGCAGAAACTTGCCCACGCGTAGCCGTGCGCACCCCTGCAAGAATCTTGAGCAGGGTGCTCTTGCCCGCGCCGTTCTTACCCATGAGGGCAATGCGGTCTTTTTCGTTAATTACAAAACTAATGTCGCTAAACAGCGTGCTGCCGCCAAACTCGACGGTGAGTCCATCTACTGATACCACGGTAGTATATTTATGTTAAATTATGTCTTGAACTTACAAAGTTACAACAAAGAAATGAAAGGAGGGGCGTGTTTGGAGGGAGGATTTTAGACGTCGCAAAAACTAAACCTGTTTTCGTGAAAATTATGGGCAAAATAAAGGGGCTGACCGCTCGTGCTGATAGGCGAAACCCATGTGGATTGCGGACGCAATGTATTGCGTTCCTACCCATACGCCGTAATTCTATTTGCCCAACTTTGTAAAAAAATAAGTCGGTATTGATACTCAACGTCTTATATCAATTTCGCACCCCGAAATCGTTAGAAAGGTGGAGATAATGGGGCGTAATTTGCGTATTTTCACTCGGGTTGAGGGTTGCTTCAGAATTTTAAAATCTCAGGTCAAAAATTTCAAGCCCTTTGACTCTTGTCATCAGACTTTAGCCCCAAAATATTTAACTTTATTTAAGAAAAATTAACACGCAAATCTCACGCAGGAAAAATTACAAGTAACCTTTTTGAATTTGTTAGTAAGATAATTTGAAAAAGGTTACTAATAGTTTTCACTAAGTCCGATGTCTTCGGCGAAAACTGTAGTTTGCATTTTGTTGATAATCAAGTATATAAAAAAGAGGCATTACCCGTGTGGATAATGCCTCCCTTTCTGCTATGCAAAGATAATACATTTTTGAGCGAAATGCAAATCCGGATTTTTAGGGCGGATGTGGGGCGGGGTGCGGTTATGGCGAAAAATTGTGACAAAGTGGGGTGGGGAATCTGGAGTGAAAGGCGGTGGTTCGCTCCGCACTATAATGCCCCCGTAGGAGGGCACACTTGCATAACCGCTGGTGAACGTAGTGAACCTGCGGGTGGGATGACAGGCGAGTAAGATGTATCGGTCCCCGTAGGAGGACCCACAACAATTTAGATATAATCAATCATAATTTGATTGCTGTGGGTCCTCCTACGGGGACCGTTTGGGGATGCAGGCGAGCGTGCTAAGTTCCGCAGGTTCGTTTCACTCACCCGCGGTTATGCAAGTGTGCCCACCTACGGGGGCATTACTGACAGTGTAACTGCGTGCGTGGCAATAATATTAACAACTATCCCGCCCCTAAGCCCAGCCGTTTTACTCAAACAACTCCGCCCAAGCCAAAAACTTCTTCACGCCCGCCTCGCCAAACTTTTCAAGGCTCTTAGCGGTCTGCTCCACGGTGCGTTCGCGCTCGGGGTGGCTTTTAGAGTAGAACTTGTCGGCGTAACACACCACCTGCTCCTCCATCGTTTCGGGTAGCAGGTCGCGCTCAGGCAGGGGGAGCCCCTGCGTGCGGATGTTTTCTACGGTAAGTCCCGTACCCGTGTGGCGCTCACAGATGCGCGCCAAGTCTTCTCTACCCTCGTTGCGCATAAGTGCCGCCCCCTCTACACCGTGCGTGAGGTAAGGCTTCGTGCCATGGCAATGAATGCCAGGGGCATCTGTTTGGAAAATGCCGATGTCGTGTATCAGCGCCGCCTCGCGCAGGAAGTCGCGGTTGAGGTTGAGTTCAGGGTGGCGGTCGCAAATCTTTAGGGCGCGCTGCGCTACTTGCTCGCTGTGATGCAACAGCAGACGGCGCAGGGGCGTGTCTTCGGGGTAGTATTTCAGGATGAGGGGATGCATGGAGGTGAACGGTGAAGGGTTAAAGGTGAACGGTTAACGGGGAAAGGTGAACGGTCAACGGGGCAAGGTGAAAGGTGCGGTCGCCCTTGCCTGTTATTCCCTGTCGCAACCTGTTAATGACTAAATCTGCAATTATCTCCCCGCTACTGGCTTGCAATATTCGGAAAATCTATTGGTTTCTGCAAGTTCTGCGCTCAGAAAAATGCCGCACGGCATCCCTGCGCAAATATTTTGGGTGAAGTTTTACGGAATTTTCTATAAAACGAGTAACTTTGTAAGGTGTAGTGACCTGCCTATGCAGTCGTTACACGTTAATCTTTACCCTCATTTGCACCATGATTATTATCGGAATTGCCGGCGGCACGGGTTCTGGAAAGACCACCGTAGTGCGCAAAATTTTGGAAAGTCTGCCCGAGAGTTCGGTGGCAGTCATCCCGCAAGATTCGTATTACAACGACCAAAGCAACTTGCCACTTGAGGTGCGCAAGCAGACAAACTTTGACCACCCCGACGCCTTTGAGTGGCCCCTGCTCTCGCGCCACATTGAGGAACTCAAGGCGGGGCGTGCCATTGAGCAACCCACGTATTCTTACATCACTTGTACGCGCCTGCCCGAAACGGTTCGCGTAGAGCCCAAGGATGTAATTATCGTTGAGGGTATTATGACGCTTTACGATAAGGCGTTGCGCGACCAAATGGACCTCAAGATATTTGTAGATGCTGAGCCCGACGAACGCCTGCTGCGCGTTATCGTGCGCGACATTGCCGAGCGCGACCATCCCCTTGAGATGTTGATCTCAAAATACCGCAATGTTTTGAAGCCCATGCACGATGAATTTATCGAACCTACAAAGCAGTTTGCCGACATCATTATCCCCAATGGCGGAAACAATGAGCGCGCCATAAATATGATGCAACTCTACATCCGTTCAGCACTCAAGGAACGTAAAAAGGGTGTCTGATTGCTGTATTCAAGTGTAACGCTTTGTCATATAAGAATTTTTGATTAACTTTGCCCCTTGAAATGTGGGTGTAAACTATCCGCTTAATACTTTTACTATGGGAAAAAGAATTCGTAAAATCAAAAACATCCGTCTGCATCACGAAGGTAATGAGACACTGCTGGTAATGGGAGCTTCATTGGCGATATTCAATGCTGCGCTCTATTGGTTGTGTCGCGACTGCTGCATTTGGTTGTTTTATTCCGTAGCTGCGGTGAGTGTCCTTCTCTATTCCATCATCGTCAACTTCTTCCGCTGCCCCTTGCGTCACTATGAGGGCGACACAGAACGCACAGTTGTGGCTTCTGCAGATGGTAAGATTGTTGTGATTGAGGAGGTGGATGAAAACGAATACTTCCACGACCGTCGCTTGATGATCTCTATCTTTATGAGCGTAACAAACGTGCATGCCAATTGGTTCCCCGTAGAAGGCGTAGTAAAGATGGTGCGCCATCATAACGGTAATTTCTACAAAGCATGGTTGCCCAAGGCAAGCACAGAGAATGAGCGCTCAACGGTAGTGATTGAAACACCCGAGGGTGACGAAGTTTTGGTGCGCCAAATAGCCGGCGCCGTAGCACGTCGCATTGTGACTTACGCAAAAGAGGGCGAAGATTGTGTGATTGACGAACACTTGGGCTTCATCAAGTTTGGTTCACGCGTAGATGTATACTTGCCGCTCGGAACTGAGGTTCTCTGCGAAATTGGGCAGCGCACAACCGGTAACCAAACCGTAATTGCTAAACTCCCCGAGATTTAAAATAACATATATAAGGAGGGTGTGTCAATTTAGTTTGAACACACCTTTTTTGTTAAGGTTTAAAGGTTTTAAGGTCGCTTTGCTTTTAGGTTATAAGAACTATGCAGACCGCTATTTCCTTCGAAATCTGACCACCTTAAAATTTTAAGGTTTTAGGGTCGCTTCGCTTTTAGGTTATAAGAACTATGCAGACCGCTACTTCCCTCAAAACCTGACAACCTTAAAACCTCATAACCTCAAAGATTATGAAAAAGCACATTCCCAACACGATTACCTGCTGCAACCTTATCTGTGGTTGCATCGCTACAGGCTTTGCCCTCAGTGGCGACTTCTCAATGGCCATGACGTTTATAGTAATGGGCGCCGTGTTTGACTTCTTCGACGGCTTCGTAGCGCGCCTGTTGCACGTGTCTTCAGCCATCGGTAAGGAGTTAGACTCGCTCGCCGACTGCATTACCTTTGGTTTCGCACCCGCTGCCATTGTGAGCAGCCTCTTACGCCTTGCGCCCCTCCCCATTGCCAACGAGGCGGTGGCAACAGTGTTGCCCTACGCTGCCTTTATCATCGCGGCGTTTTCAGCACTGCGCCTGGCGAAATTTAACCTCGACGAGCGCCAGTCTACTACTTTCTACGGTCTTCCCACTCCTGCAAACGCCCTCTTTTGGAGCGCGCTGGCGGTAGGTACTTACGAATGGGTGGCGGCGACTTCTTGGAGCGTCTACGTCTTACTCCTCGGCATCATTTGCTCGTCATGGATTCTTGTGGCAGACATACCTATGTTCGCCTTGAAGTTCAAGGATTATTCACTTGCGCACAACAAGTTGCGCTACGGTTTCATCCTCGCCAGTGCGGTGCTCTTGCTCTTGGCAGGATGGACGGGTTTCGCCTTTGTCATCCTCCTTTACATCGCTACATCCCTTGTGGCAAACGCCACTCAGGGCAAGCAGTAGGGGCGTGAATACTTGCAGCATCTTTTGACTTAGAACTTGCAGCACCAACAGCAGTGCTGCGGTTCCGCTTTTCTATTCCAACCCAACTAAACTACTTAACACATCATGCACATTCTTGGATGCCTTACCCTGCTGCTTATCTTGGTGGTGATGCTCCTAATGCTTGCTCCCGTGGTGCTGCTCAACGTCGTGCGCCGACTCTTTGGCACGAAGCAGAAGCAGACGTCGCACAGGTGGGGCAACAACTCCCAGCAATCGCAGCAGCAACAACACGCTCATACCTCAACTTCGCAGCGTAAACGCAAGGAGCATAAGAAAATCTTTGAGCGCAATGAGGGTGAGTATGTAGACTTTGAGGAGGTGAAAGACTAATCGTCGCGCAGCGACCAACCTTCGCGCAACACACTGCTTTTATCCTCCGTAGCAGTTCCTCTGCTCGACACATATTATATAATATAGCGTTACGCCCGCCAAGCTTCGTGCCTGGCGGGCGTATTTCATTTGTTCTTACATCCGTTTTACGACTGCGAATGTGGCGAAGAAATACTCCGAAAATGGATGTTGTAAATCAGTGGATTCAGATGCCGAAAATTATTAGTAATGTATTTTAAAAAAGGTTACTAATAATTTTTCTTAGGTTACTAATAATTTTCACTACAATAGGTTTCGTTTTTCGGGCAACGGTGTAGGGAACGTCTTAAGCGAAAATAGCGTGCCCCGCGGCAGTGATTGCTGCGGGGCACGCTATTATGCTGTTGCCGTGGTCGGGCGTTTAGCGCACGATGCGCTTCTTGCCGTTCACGATGTAGATACCAGGACCAGTAATCTTGTCGATGCGCTTACCGGTAATGGTAAAGATGCCGTATTTAAACTCACGCTCGGGCGCGCCGTTGATACCGCTGACGTCGTTGTAGGCTTCGAAGAATACGCGTGAACCTTCGTCCTTGCTGCCGTCGGCATTGTAGAGTCCCATCATTGACTTACCTGTTGCCCAGTTGCCGTTGTGGCTGAGGAAGGTCTTGCCGTCTGATGTCTTAAAGGCATAGTAACCGTTTGTCTTGTCAAGTATCCAAAGGTAGTAGGGATGTGTGCGCTCTTCCTCAGTTTGTGTGTACACCTTCTGAGCACCGTCTTTGGTGTTTTCTACGGTAATCATGCGGCCGTCTGCGGCAGAGATGATCTTTAGTTTACCATCCTCTTCCATGAAATACCAGAGCTGTGTGAGTTCTGCCTTGTTGGGGTTCTTATACATGAGTTGGAGTTTGTAATCTGATTCTCCCCAGGGGATTTCATTGACAAACACCATTTCACTTGCAGCACCGCCCCCATCACGACCCGTATATATATAATAGAGTGCGGGCTTCTCGGGGTCGGTAGTGAGCACGAAGGGATAATCTTCGGGTGCAACTTCCGATGCAGTAGTCTGCGCCACTGCCTGAGTAATCGAGCAAAGGAAGAGGGATAAGATGAGTGTAAAATGTTTCATAGGCTAAAAATTTCTTGCGGCCAAAGCGTCAGGCACACGGTACGAGTTTCATACAGGGCGCTTGCCCTGCTGAAAACTCGTGTACCTGTTTGCTTGCCATTACATACGTTCGTTCGGTCGACTATGGGGTTACCATACGTCTTCGGCTTCGTTGCCACCGTAAACTTCCTTCGGCACAATTTCAATATAGTCGATCTGCAACTGTGAGTCGAGTTTCTTGAGTGCCGACTTATAACGGAGGTAATAACTCTTGCCGGGTTCCATGCGTTCCGTTGTTACGATACGGCGGAGGTGGCCGCTGTAAGCACGTGACATGTTTTCGCCCTTACCGTCGGTCCAGCCGAAATGCTGCGGGCCCTTCATGTAACCCTGATTACGCATGTTCTTGTCGTTTTCAATGTTGACGCTTTCGTCTTCCTCATCGGCTACCCAAGGAATGTTTACCGAGGGTGCGCTTTGGCGCAAGTCGTAAGGAAGTCCGGCTGGCTTGAGGCGGTTAACGTCTTCGCCAAAATAAAGTTGGCACATACCGCGAAGGGTATTGTGAGAGACGCCCAAACGAATTTCATATTCCTTTGCCAAAGGCACGGGAGGAATGCGGAACGTAACGTCGTAGAGACCGAGAATCATCATTTCGTCGCCCTGATAGTTACACCAACCTGTTGTGCTGATGGGTGAGTAAGCACAGAAGAGGTAGAGTACCTGAGAACTTGAATTCTGAATGGGAAGGTTTTCAAAATAACCTGCGGGGAACATGGTGTATTTACCCAAGCGGAGGTTGTTAGAACTCAATTCGTGGATGATTGTAGCGTAGTCAACGCGCATACGTTCACGTCCCATAAGTGTGCGCTCTGCAGTACCAAATACGAGCAAGTCTTCAATAGGATAGATGAAACCATTGGCAGCGCTGAGGCTTTGGTCTTGGTTAATCATGACGCCTTCACCACCGGGCTTCACGCCAATCTCTTCGTAAGAACCTGTAATGCCGTCGTCGTAATCAACAAAGCGATTGATGAAAACGGGATTGCCTTCGAATGACTGACCGATGGGACCTCGAGAACCTACCTGGAGCAACTTGATGGGCTCACGCTCTTCTACCTTGTCTTGGGGGTGGATTGTGGTGTAAAAATCCCAAGCGTCAGTGGGGAGCGTCTTTGTTTGCGGATTCTTTTGGTCGGGGCCGTACTGGTACTGGTATTCTGTGTAGTGCACCACGAGTTTGCCGGGAGCGTACTTACCATCAATGAAGTGGTACTTCACAAACTTGTACAAGGGGTTGTTGGGACTTGTGAGGTCGTCCATATCCTGTGTACCGTAAGCCGTAGTGATTTTTGAAACGCCCTTAAGTCCTTGGAGCACTTCGTCCCAGTTTGTGATGTTGCCCTCTTCGTCGAGCGTCACAGCGGGAACGCCGTAGAGTTCGAAGATGCTGTCGGGTTCTACAAAACCGGTGTATGCCAAATATCTCTTGGTGGGAACGTCAAACGTACCGGGCTGTGCTTCCAACTTCTCAGGATGTTCCTTATCTTCGTAACTTGCGTCGCGCTCCTGGTTCATCCATGCCCAGATACCCGTTTCTTGCAACAAGCGACCCATAATCTTCATGTTGGGAGCGTCTTGCACGACCTGCGCTATGTAATCAGAAGTGGGGGCGATTACGCTTTCCACGATGTGCAACCAACCGTTTGACGCTTCAAGGTCAGAGATGATGACGCCGCAGGTCTTTTCGATGTTGTAATATACGGGGTAGTTGATTTTCACCGTATCGCCGTCCTTCATTTCGGGGAGTTGTGTGA
This sequence comes from Alloprevotella sp., assembly GCA_045631665.1. Classification (GTDB taxonomy): domain Bacteria; phylum Bacteroidota; class Bacteroidia; order Bacteroidales; family Bacteroidaceae; genus Alloprevotella. The sequence goes on along the minus strand of JAZQVD010000042.1, from coordinate 35,681 downwards.
AGGCGTCATACTTTACGCGCTGCACCGTGTCTGACACGTTGAGGTCTTCCGTACATGTGAGCAAGCGGTCGTAGAGGTTCGAGAGGTTGAATGAACCCGACGTGGGAAACTCTGTAGATTCGTAAGCCTCCTGGTCGCCGTTGTCGATAACGCAACTGTAAACGATGAGTTCCTTCTGCTCGTCGGTGAGTTCGTCAATGCTTGTGAGTTGCAAAGACTTCAAGTATGCATCTACCGCCTCGTTGTCGGGAGCAAAAACGGTGTAGTTACCGCGTGCTGAGAGCACACTGTATACCGAAGAAGAGTTGCCCTTGCGACCCAAGCGCACCTGCTTAAACAAGTCGCGCGCCTTTGACAACTGGGGATTACCGTCCATGATGTCAGAGAGGGTCTCCATCTTCTTGATGGCGAAGTTAGAACTATCGATTTCTTCTTCACAACTCGTAACCCCAAAGAGGGAGGTGGTGAACAAACCGAGTGTTAATACCTTAGCAAGGTTCTTCGTGTTGAATATAAATGATCTCATGTTGATATGTATTTGCATGACCGGGGCGCTAATTCGCGCGCATATATAATGTGCAAAGGTACATAATTCTTGTAAATTACCAAATCTAACATGAGATTTTGTTCGGTGTAGGTGGCAAAAAAGACGCATGAAGGGGTTGATGAGAGGGGTGAAGTGAAACCTGAGCGGATGAAAGTGGGAGTTTTTGCTGAATGGCTCCCTATTTTTCGGGGAATTTGCTGGGCGACGAAGGGCGCAACCATTTGCGCTGAAAACTATGTCTATTGTAGTGAAAATTATTAGTAATGTAATTTAAATTGTTAGTAACCTATTTTAAATTTTCTTACTAATAATTTTAGGGGTATCTAACGTGCCGATTATTAGGTGTATATCTATGCGAAAAATTGTTACATTTTTCGGGCGTTTCCGAGCGTCGAATTTCACGAAAAGAGGGTGAAATGGGCGGGCGAAACATTCTGGATGCCGTGGCGGGAAGGTGTGAATGATTACGAGAAACGTCCATGCGAAATGGCTTCGCATGGACGTTATAAATGCTTGTGTCGTAGGGCGTTTTTACTTCAAATTCAGGTGGAACTCTACCACCGCCTCAATGCCCTTACGAAGCATGTCGAGAGGGAAGTTTTCGTTGGGCGAATGGATAGCGTTGCTTTCAAGTCCGAAGCCCATGAGCACGGTTTTGATACCCAACACGCGCTCGAAGTCACTGATTATGGGGATAGAACCACCACGGCGCACCGCCAAGGGACGCTTGCCAAAGGCTTTCTCAAACCCGATTTCGGCAGCCTTATACGCCGGCAGTGTGATGGGGCAAACGTAGCCCTCGCCACCGTGCATCGGGGTGACTTTTACCCTTACGCTCTTGGGCGCAATGGCGGTGATGTAGTCGATGAAAAGCTGCGAAATCTTTTCGTGTTGCTGGTGGGGCACAAGGCGGGTTGAAACCTTGGCATACGCCTTTGAGGGGAGCACGGTCTTAGAACCCTGTCCCGTATAACCGCCCCAAATGCCGCACACGTCAAACGAGGGGCGACAACTGTTGCGCTCAATCGTAGAATATCCTGCCTCGCCGCTCACTTCGTCTATGTCGATGGCGCGCTTGTATTTCTCAAGGTCAAAGGGAATACCGGCTATCATCTCGCGCTCTTCGGCAGAGAGTTCTTCTACATCGTCGTAGAAGTGGGGGATAGTAATCTTGCCGTTTTCGTCTACCACCTGTGCCAACATCTGGCAGAGCGTGTTGATGGGGTTAGCCACGGCGCCGCCAAAGTGTCCGGAGTGGAGGTCGCGGTTGGGACCCGTTACTTCAATTTCCCAATACGCCAAACCGCGGAGTCCCGTAGTGAGCGAGGGAAGGTCTGCGCTGAGCATGCTGGTATCGCTCACGAGGATGACGTCGGCTTTCAGCAACTCCTTGTTCGCTTCAAGGAAACCGCCGAGTGAGGGACTGCCGATTTCTTCTTCACCCTCGAAAATAAACTTTACATTGTGGCGCAACAGGTCGTACTTCACCAAGTATTCAAACGCCTTCGCCTGAATCATCGCCTGACCTTTGTCGTCGTCAGCACCGCGGGCGTAGATTTTGCCGTCGCGCACTTCGGGTTCAAAGGGGTTGCTGTGCCACAGCTCGAGGGGTTCGGCGGGCATCACGTCGTAGTGGGAGTAAATAAGTACCGTCTTGGTGGCACCCGGAATCAGCTTCTCGGCATACACCAAGGGATTGCCGGCAGAGGGCATGACCTCCGCCTTGTCAACTCCAGCCTCAAGCAGGAGTTCTTTCCAGTGTTCGGCACAGCGCAGCATGTCGTCTTTCTTTTCAGGCAATGCGCTGATGCTGGGGATACGGATGAGCGAGAAGAGTTCGCTGAGGATGCGCTCTTCGTTTTGAGCGATGTAATTTTTAATATCCATAGGGGAAAATTTTCGGGAAATATCGTGTTATTAAAATTTGACAGTAAGCTGATTCTGTGCTACTTCTTCGCCGTTGATACTGAGCGTGTAATGCAACTCTAACTGCCTGTTGGGAGGAGTGGCGCAGAGGTGGAAATGAGTGGTTTGAATCGCAAGGTCAAACACACCTCCCGGACTGTGATAGTCGTTGTGCGTCGTGGCGTTGGGGAGGAAGATTATCTGCGTGGTAAATGCCCCCTTGCGCACCAGTCTCAAGCGGTCGGGATGAACAAACAACCGCGTCGCGCCCAGTTCGGGGTCGTCGTAAGTAAGGAGTGTGAGTCCCCCTTGCTGTTGGAGCGTGCCTTGAAAGGTTTGGGTTATGGTCTCCTTCCCGTTGGGTGTTTCGGTGATAAGGGTTGTTGTGATGTGCGTCATACGAGGGGAAGGGGTTTAGGTTGTGAGGGGTGAGGATTTTGGTTATAAGGTTGTGAGGTTATAAGGTTTTTAGGTTTCGAGGTTATAAGGGTTGTGTGGATATAATGTGCTCACACAAAGGCGTAAAGAGCCTTTGCTCTTATGTTCTTTTGTCTAAAACCACCCAGCAATCGCCAAATTATTTAATCCTGTTGATGAAAAGTCTTACGCACATAGATTTGCTTGCCATTAAGAATATAAACCCCAGGGGCAGTGGGTCTGCGTTGCAGACGGCGACCGTCGAGCAAATACCACTCTTCGCCTTGTACTGCCGCGTTGGGCAACGAAATGCCGTCTACGGAGGGCGTGGTGAAGGTTACTTCGTGCACTGGGTTCCACTTGTATTGCACCTTAAAGGTGTAGGTAGTTGCGGGTTTTAAGTTGCGGAAGGTGATGGTGTCGGTGCGCTCTGCGCCTGGGTAGAGGTAGAGCACGTGCGACTGCTGGTATGCGCCCGTGTAATCGCGACATACGGAACCTTCGTCTAAGAATACTTGTTGCAACACTCCGGCGCGCCCCTGAGCGGCACTGCTGTTTTGGGCAGTCACGGTAAACTGCACCGCATCGGGAGTGGGAAAGGCCGGAGCGCTAACGGTGTAACTCAAAAGCGGACGGACATACGGTAGAATTTCTACCTCCGTAGTGGCAAGCACCTGAATGTCGTCGGGCGAGATGCGCAACAAGTGGTTGCCTGTGCCTGAGAATTGCGCGTCTACCACTAACATGCGCGCCTCTCCAGGAGAAAGTGTGACGCCCGTCAGTGCGATGTAGGTGCCCTGCTCAAACAAGAGGGTGTCTGTGGGCGTGTTGGTGAAGAGTTCGAAGGGCGTAGTGAGTGTCGCGTCTGAGGTGTTGCGCACGCAAACGGCAACGGGGGTAAACATCCCCGTTCTCGGCGGTTCCAAGGGGTAGATGCTATCCACTGCAACTTCCAACCCCGTGCGCGAAAGGGTATCGGGAAGTTCGGGAGTGATGGCGTCGGGGTGGAGCAAGAGGGCTTCTTGGTTGCAGAAGAATCCCTGTGCTGCCTGCGTGTCACGCTTCCCCTCGTAATCTTCGTAGAAGGCGAGCACGTCTAAGCGGAAGTAACCGTCGTAGGCACCTCCGTAGCCCCAATTCACATGAAAGAACCCCTCGGCGTCAATGCCGTCAATCACAAAGGCGTGTCCCTCAATAAATTGCGTATATCCCGCGTAGAGCACGGGGCGCCCTGCGCGCACTTCCCGAGCAATCATCTTCACCCACTCGGCTGGGGCGTACCGGTAACTATCTGCGTAATGCACAAACCCACATCCGAAGGCGCGCTTCAAGGGTTCTACAAGGCGATACACACTGGTGCCGCTCGCTTCAAGTCCCCAATTCATCTGCGCCGCCATCCCGCAATAAAGGCTCAGGCGCGCCACGGCGTCAATCGCTTCGGGCGTAGCCACTTCGGTGTCGTAATCATTTAGAATCAGGCGGGTGTCTACGCGCGTGCCGGGGAGCACGTCGGCAATCTCATAATGGTCGGTCTTCCACCCGTGGAGCGTGTCTTGCAAGACAATCTCGCGCTGGTAATAGGTGAGGATTTCCTCCAAAGCCGTAGCTACGCACCCCACTACGCAACGCTCGTCGCTCACTGTGCCGTCGTCGTGGGTGTAATAGGGGCATGCCGCGTTATAGGGCGCTTCTTGGTGGCGCACCATGGGGAGCAACGGCCCTGCGGGCGCTCCGGGTTGCAGGAAAATATCCGTCTGTGACGCGCGGGGCGTAGCACTGTGAAGCAATGTGGCGAGGGCGGGTGGGAGTGTTGCTCCCTCTTCGGCGCTTGTGCCGTAGCCTAACGCGATGGGGGCATCATCGTTACCCCCTACAACAACAAAGGCGTCGGGGGTGGTGAAGACGTATCCCGCAGGGAGCGTCGCTGCGCACTGCACCGCATTGCCTGCCCCACGTGCCGTAGGTATGCGGAGAAAGTCGGCAGCAAAATCACGCGCCACCGCCTCGTTAAGGCGCTGCGCCGAGAGGGCGGTGATGCCCAAAAGAGTTATGAGGAAAAATGCGAGTCTTAATTTCATATCCGCAAAACTACATAAATATTAGCACATTTGTGGGGAGTGCCACTATTTTTTTGACAGAAGAACAAAAGGACATATTACTTCTCACGCGGATTTATGTTTTCACGCAGAGGATGCAAAGATGATAAGGGCGCAGAGTTTTTTAATATGTCAAAAATAAATCTGTGTGATTCCGTGGATTCTGTGTGTCTCCACAGAAATACGTCTCATGCGTGAAAAGCAATATGTCCTTTTGTTCTTCTGTCAAAAAAATCTGTGTAGTTCTGTGGATTCTGTGTGCCTCCACAGAAATAAGTCCCACGCGTGAAAAATAATATGTCCTTTTGTTCTTCTGTCAAAAAAATCTGTGTAGTTCTGTGGATTCTGTGTGCCTCCACAGAAATAAGTCTCACGCGTGAAAAAATAATATGTCCTTTTGTTCTTCTGTCAAAAAAATCTGTGTGATTATGTTGAGGCACACAGAATCCACAAAACTTCACAGAATTATTTAAGAAAACTATATCACCCGCAGTCCCCCTAAAAAAAACTTTGCGCCCTCTGCGTAACTCTGCACCCTCTGCGAGAAACATATTTCTGTGTGCCCCAAAACGCCTCCATTAAAATTTGCAACCAGCGCCTCGCAAAACGATGTGAGTAACACATATTTTTTGCAAAATTTAAGATTTTTATGTAAAAAAATACCCCCCCCTATTATATATAATAAGAAATTCGTAACTTTGTAGTTTGAAACAAAACTGCTACCCCCCCTGTAGTTTTGTTTAAACACTTGAAAATAAATTAACTAAAATAACAACTTAAAATTTTTAATTATGAGAAAACTAATGCTTTTCTTTACTGCGCTGATGATGACCTTGGGAGTGAAGGCGCAGGAAGGTTCTACGGTTGAAGAGCGTGGAGCAGCTAAGGGTTATTATCCCTTTGCAGCAGAGGTGACAGAGATGGAACGAATTACATCTCTCGACCAGTTGACGAATGGCATGGAGATTATGATTAAGCATAGCCATGAAGGAACGGATCAAGATGATCATGACGGTTCGTATCTTACAATTAACAGTCTTAACACTGGTGGTGAAGGTGGTTATCACAATGTCTTTATGCACAGCATACCTACTGGGGTTGGTGTGTGGACAACTGATGCGGTAGGTGATGGTTCTTACCGACTCAAGTCTGCCCACATGACTATTGTTGATGGTGCAAAGTGCTACTTGGGGGCACCTAAGTACGATTATGATGTAAAGGATGATGTGGTTTATACCACAAGTGGTAATAATTGTACCTACGAATTTGAATTACAGGCAGATGGTAGATGGGCGCTGAAATACACAAATGTAGTAACCAACTGGGCAGGAACTGTACTTAGTAAAACTACAGAATACTTGTGTGTGACTTCAACATCAGGGAAAATAAAAATTGTAAGTTCCTCAACATTGAATGCAAATTGCTATTTCAATGTTTACCAGGTGAAAGAAAAGTCTGCTACACAAAATAAGTATGTAGAAGCAACTGTAAAGTTGACAGGTGCTGCGGGTAATGTCTTTACAACGGAACACGAAGGGTGGAGTGACTTTTATGAATTTAACACGGCAAGTTATGATAGTTATTCAAACTACAAAGTTCTTAATAACTATGGTGTAGCACTAAGCAATGTTTACTACCACGAGGAATCTAACGAAATCACTGGTGGTGTTAGATTCCCCTTCTCCGTATCGGGTAAAATTGCTAAAATTCCGGTGCACCTCTGTTCGTATGGTAATGAAAATAAGCGATTTACTGTAGGTGAAAATAATACAGTGAAGGTAATTTCACGCCCTGCAACGCCTACTGAGGGCGATGGATGGTTTAAGAATCAGAATAATCAGTGGTATATTATTCCTTCGTTTGATGCTAATGAAAACTTCGTTTATAGCATTCAGAATGTAGCGACTGGACAGTATCTTTATTCAGAGTTGAACTCTTATGATTTGAAGTTGAGTGACACTCCTACTTATTTTAAACTGCACGACACTGCTCCTTCTGATATGGTGCGCTTTGGTTGTCCTTATACTAATGATTCGGGTACAAGTTATCTAACATTCCTTTGCGAGAATAGTGCTAAGGGGCATACAACATACACTGCAGGTACAAGTACAAACTTCCTCGTTCCCCGTGTATCCGGAGAAGAAGCAGGTGGTTATGACGCTATTGGCTTTACAAGAACATATCATAGTGATACCTATTTTTGGGACGGTGGTGAAATCGCAATGGACGATGCGCCCGCTGACTTGAAGGCTGTATTTGAAGATAAAAACCACGAGGGATACGATACAGAAGGTAGTGAACACCGTATTTACACTGCGAATACTGGTATTCATGTTCCCAAGATGGGAAACGTAACTGTTACGTTTAAATATCTTAGTGGTGCAGATAGATTGACCATCCTTGGTGTAGACATTGTGAATGCAGTTGGTGAGATTGTATCTTATAAATACCACCTCGGATATGCAGGAGTTGACGAGAGAGAAAATGAATATGTTGTTGAGGATGTTCCTGTGGGTGACTACCACCTCCGCTATTGGGTATGTAACCGTACGGACTATGAAGACGAAAAGAACCACGATTTGAGTAGAAACAGTGGTAAGATTGTTGTTACGGGTGCGGACTACGACTTGAGATTCTCAGATAAACTCAGCAATGGTGCTTTCTCTGCGAATACCACTTGGTTCCGCATGCGCCTGAGCGATGGCTTGGAAAAGTACATCAGCGCGCAGCCTGCTTACATGGATGCAGAAAATAACTTGATGTTGGCAAACAACACACCTCCTAATGACTATGCAGGTTTGTGGGCTGTTATTGGTGATGCTGAAAACGGTTATAAGTTCTACAACCGTGCTTGGGGTCCAGAGTATGCAATGAAGACCGTAGGTGAAGACGGTGCAGCACGCACATATATGGTTCCCGCAGCTGAAGCCTCTACGTATGATATTGTAAAGCGTGACCGCAGCACAAAGGACTATAAGTTCTATGTGAAACTTCACGGTACTGAAAATAATTACCTTAACGACCATGCAAACAGTCGTTACTTGGCAACTTGGACAGGCGGTGGTCTTGGTAATAGCGGTTCTGTAATGACCTTCGAAACCCTCAATATGGAGGTTTTTGAGGCGAATACAGAAATTGTTAAGAACACTTTGGCTGAAAAGTGGATGCCTTGGGCTGCAGAACCCGAAGTTGCTCCTATTATTGGCGACTTTGCTCAGTTGATGATGAACCGAAATTCGTTCGCCCTCTTGAACGGTAAGGTGTTTAAGTTTGCAAACCAGGGCAACAATAATCGCACAGGCAAACTCTTGGGCGTAAATGCTAGTAATCAAGGTGCTGGTCTCACTGCTACAGGTAACTCAGAAGACTACATGCAGTTTATTGACAATGGTGATGGTACCTTCAAGTTGTTCCATATTGCGACAGCAAGATATTTGGGTGTTCCCGATGGTGCTGTAACTACTACGAAGTCAAGCGAAGCTGCTGCTTATACTTACACGTTCCAGGACGCAGCACACAAGGAACAACTTACGTTCCAGACTTCAGGTCAGACGCTTCACTTAAAGAATGTAGACAACTATATCTTTATGAATCATGGAGGTAATGACGTTGCATCACGTTGGGTTGTATTCTACGGAGATGCAGAAGCACAAAAGTTGGGCGCTGCTGCTATTGAGGCGCAAAAAGTCTTAGAAAAAATAACTTCCGCAGACTATCTCGCAAATGCAGGTCAGCAAGGATATGCGTCACCCGCTCAGATTGAGGCGTATCAAAACGCAATTCAGGGACTTTCTGGTAAGAGTGTCGCTGAGGCGATGAGCGCTCTTGAAACATCGATGAATGCTATTGAAGATGCTGAGACTAATATTCGATATTTAGAAAATCTTGATCTGATTAAAAATACGGGTATTTATGGTATTCACTGCGCACGCGGTCCTCTTGCGTATGTAGAAGGTAATTCTACTACACAGTTGTCTACGCCTAAGTATAAATCTGCAGAAGACATCACAGCAAATGTTGTTGCTAACGAGAACGAGCAGTTTGCTATTCTCCGCACGGAAAATACCCCCGAAGGTTGGTACTACCTTTACAACATCACTACGCAGAAGTTCGTAAGCAAGGATTTCACACTCACTGAAAACCCTGTATGCGCTGTAAACTTCCGTGACATTAGCGGTTATGATGCTAATTATCGTTGGGAAGTATGGTTCGGTGAAATCATCAATGGTAATAAGGTAGATTCGAAGTTGAATGTAAACCAAGGTAATGGTTTGATTCTTAACAGCGGTGCTGGTATGGATGCTGGTAACAAGTTCCGCATTGAATATGCAGAAACGAATGAAGCAAAGACTGCACCTGCGCTTGCTTTGATCAATGCTCTTGAAACAGCAAAGGCAGAAGCTACTGCATTACTGAATCGTGTTCAGGGAAAAGTTGGGTATCCTAATGCTGATGCATGTACGATTTTGCAGAATGATATCACTGCCGCTACAAATGTTGCTGCAGTTGATGCCGCGGTGCTTACCTTTAAGGGAAGTGGTAATATTAACTTGCCTGAAGATGGTAAGGCGTATAAGATTTATGCTTGGTGGAGAAATAGAACTTGGCCTTTGACATACGTAACAGAAACAACGGTGAATGGTTTGAATGTTCCTGCTTATGTTCCTACTGAAGGTGCAACAGATGAAAACGTTTCGGTATTCGTTTGCCGTAAAATGGATGATGGAACTTATGCTTTCGTGACAGACAATGGGGTCTACTTCGGTTGGCAGACAGATAATGCTAGTTCAAATGGTACCAGCACTACATATTCTGACGCAACTCATTGGAAGGTTGAAAAGGCTGTTACAGGTAATAATACAGGTGATTTGAAGCAAACTGAATTGTTAGGTAAACTTCTTCTCCGCGCAAATGCTACTGCAACAGGTGTTGGAAAGGGTTGGTTTGCTTATATGTATAGTCATTCAAGCAAACACTTCCACAATGCTGGAGTTAATGACTTGTATTATGGCGACAACGCTCACACGGTTTACTACACCTTCGAAGAAGTCGATTACACCTTGAATACCGTCAAGATGAATAAACTTGAAGGTGAGAATCCATTGTTGACAGGCCTTGAAGAAGGTATGTCTATGAGTACGTTCAGTGCGCCTTATCCTACGGTTCCTCCTAAGGGTATTACGGCTTACTATGCTAAGGCTATTTCGACCACTACTGAAGAAGGCGAAAGCAAGGATGTTGCTGTGCTTCAGAAGATGAGAACGGCAATTCCTGCAAATCAGGGTGTGGTGCTCGTTGGTGAAGTAGGAGTATCTGGTAATTTCAAGATGCTTCCTGCTGCTGGTGAAGACGTGCCCGCTGTACTTAACAATCGCTTGAGTGCTACTGGTGTTCGGTCGGTAGTGATGAGTCAAAGCGGTGTAGATTATATCCTTGGTAAGGGTTCAAAGGGCGCAGGCTTCTACAAGGCAAAGGCGGGTTCTACGCTTGCTGCGGGTAAGGCATACTTCCACTTCGAAAATGCGGCACAGGTACGCAACTTCGTATTGCGCTTCGGCGGTGAAACGACGGACATTGAAGATGCTGTGCTTGCTCCCGCTACGGACAACGATGCGATTTACGACCTCAGCGGTCGCCGTGTAAACGAGGTGACGAAGGGCGGTATCTACATCAAGAATGGTAAGAAGTTTATCGTAAAGTAACACATGACTGTTTAAAACTGAATGACTTATGAAAAAGATATATGTAACTCCCACTCTTGAAGTGTTTGAATATATTCCCGAAGGACAGTTGCTGACGCCAAGTAATCCGGAAATTGGATTTGATGACGAAGTAATTGGAGGCGAAGACAGTTGGACCAACAAGCGTCAACCTGAAGCGCCTTGGAATAAGTCTCCTTGGGAATAAGACCAACGAAAATATGTATTGACAAAAAGAGGCGTCACGTGGTGGCGCCTCTTTTTGTCAGTTAGTAGTGGGCTGGCGCGGTGGGGGTATGACAGGCAGGGGCAGGCCTTAATATGGGCTGGCGCGGTGGTTACTCAATTGAAGTTGCTGTCCCGCATGGTTGTTAAGACCTGTTACTGCTTGTTGCTGCCTGTTAGGTTTTCAATCCTGTTAGGTTAGGGATCTTGTTAGGCTTGTTATTGACAGTTATAACCAGTAAATTCCTACAATTTTCTGAAAATTTTCCGCCTAAGACTAAAAATCTACCCTCTTTGTTTGACGTTCTCCCTAAAAACCTGTACATTTGCTTAGTAACCTTAAATGAATTTAGGCTTATGAGTGAAACGAAGTTCCTGCCTCAAAAGGGGAATTACCAAGATTTGTTGTGCTTCAAGAAATCGGTCTGCGTGTTTGATGTGACGTACTACTTTGCGCATCGTTACTTGGCGAAGGGCGACCGCACGATTGACCAAATGGTACAGGCGGCACGCTCTTGCAAACAGAATATTGCTGAGGGCGTTGCGGCTTCTACGACGTCGGCTGAGACAGAACTCAAATTGCTGAATGTGGCGAAGGCAAGTTTGCAGGAACTCTTAGAGGATTTTAAGGATTATTTGCGTGTAAGGGAATTGGACTTGTGGGATGTCAATAGTGAGAAGCATCGGAAGACGCGTAAGGTTTGTAGGAATCATAACGATTCTGAATTTTATGTAGAGGCGGCAAAGATTCGTTCTGCAGAAACTATTGCTAACATCGCTATCATTATTATCCATCAAACAGATTACCTTATCCGAGAGTATTTTGATAACAGAAAAAAGAAATTCTTAGAGAATGGTGGGATTAGGGAGGAGATGACTCGTGCGCGGGTTAGGTGGAGAAGGGAGCATGGAGGGGGATAGGCGGGGATAGGGCTAACAGGCGGGGACAGGCAATGATAGGCAATAACAGGCGGGGACAGGTAATAACATTGCAATACACTCTGCGCGGTTATGGTGGGTTTTGTTATCGCCTGTCCCCGCCTGTTATTGCCTATTATTACCTGTTAAGCGTTAAGCCTATCATTGCCAGTTAAGTCTATCTTGCCTGTTAAGCCTAACAGTCCTTGTTATTGCCTGTAAGGTCAATTGCTTAAATTCTACCAAAAATTTGCTCTTCTAAAAAATCTATACTATCTTTGCCACGATAACCAAAGTATAAACCCACATGGACGACTATTACGCGGAAAATTATTGCGATTGATAGGCGGGTTGGTATTGCGAGATGCTTTCCCCCGTCGTAACGATTTCTTTACTTTCTTGAAAGGGCTTTAGATAGAAGCGACTTGTTTGGACTGAAGAATAAAAGAACAGAGTATCAAAGTTATGTCCTTATGTTCTTATGTCAGAAAAGAGTTTTGTCTTGAAAAGAGTTCTGTCTAAAGTTGAGTCTACGCGATACCTTACTCATGCGAACTTACTGGAATTATAATAAGGCGCTGCGCACGCTGGAAGAGTGGCAGCCCGATTGCTGGGTGCAGGTGACTTGCCCCACACCCGATGATGAGGAATTCCTCATCAACGAACTGAATGTACCTTCCTATTTCCTTGACGACATTCGAGATAAGGACGAGCGCTCGCGTTTTGAATACGACGAGGGCTGGCAACTTATCATCCTTCGCATTCCGTATGTGAAGGAGGTGCGCTCACGTACGCCCCATACGACGATTCCTCTGGGTATCATTTTGAAGAAGGGCGTGTGTGTTACGGTGTGCAACCACGAGACAAACATGATGATTGACTTCGTGAGCTACCAGCAGAAGCGCAATATGGGTTTTACGGACTCTGTGGACTTGGTGTTCCGCTTGTTCCTCTCAAGTGCGGTGTGGTACTTGAAGCGCTTGAAGCAAATCAATGTGCTGATTGAAGAAGCGAAGCAGAATCTTGACCGTGCGATTGATAATGAGGACTTGATCAGTCTTTCACGCTTGCAGGATAGTTTGACTTACTTCATTACCTCTATTCGTGGTAATGAGACCTTGCTTTCTAAACTGAAATTCAAACTTCCTGTCGACGAACTCGACGCCGACCTCATTGAAGACGTGACGATTGAGATGAACCAGGCGCGTGAAACGACAAATATCTACGCACACATCCTCGACTCAACGATGGAAACCTACGCCTCTATTATCAATAATAATATGGCGAGCGTCATGAAGCAGATGACTTCCGTGTCCATCATATTGATGTTCCCCACGCTTATCGCAAGTATCTTCGGTATGAACTTGATCAACGGCATGGAGACTTCTTGGTGGGGTTTCCCCTTGGTGATTGTTTCCTCTATCGTAATTACGGCCACCTTCTATTGGCTGTTTAGACGAAGAAGTTGGGTGTAAAGGAAATGAGAAATTAGAAAGGAGAAAGGAGAAATAGGCTGGCGCAGTGATATCCCGCATGGTCTTTCTCCTTTCTCCTTTCTCCTTTCTGATTTCTCCTTTAAAATTTGCTCGTGTGCGAGCAAATTTGTACCTTTGCACTCGAAATCAGAATGTGGAGAGATTTGGCTGCTTGCAACCACTATAAAAAATGCTAAAAGAGAGGGACGGCTTAGAACAGCGCCTCGGTATTGGAGCCTTAAGGTAGGAAGGACCTGCGTGTGCTCTGCATTCTGCTTTCGCGTAATATGGCGCGTTGGGCAGATTTTTTTTTGCTCTGATTTTAGGGGAGCAATAGAAACTATAGTTACGAAGAAAATCTCGCACCTTTTCCCCTCAAAACCTCACAACCTCAGTAACTTAAAACCTCATTATAACTATGTCTTATCTTTTTACTTCAGAATCTGTATCGGAAGGACATCCCGATAAAGTAGCGGACCAGATTAGTGATGCCGTTCTTGACGAACTTCTTGCGTATGACCCCACTTCAAAGGTGGCTTGTGAAACATTGGTGACAACAGGTCAGGTGGTTGTTGCGGGCGAAGTGAAGTCGGAAGGTTATGCTGACCTTCAGACAATCGTGCGTCGCACCATCAAGCGCATTGGTTACACTAAGGCAGAATATAAGTTTGATGCCGAAAGTTGCGGTATTCTTTCTGCCATCCACGAGCAGAGTGCCGACATCAACCGTGGCGTAGAACGCGAAGACCCCATGAGTCAGGGTGCTGGCGACCAGGGCATGATGTTTGGTTATGCGAATAAGGAAACGGATTCTTACATGCCCCTCCCCTTGGCGTTGGCACACGAAATCTTGATTGTGCTTGCTGAAATTCGCCGTGAGGGTAAGGTGATGACGTATTTGCGCCCCGACTCAAAGAGTCAGGTGACTATTGAATACGACGATAACGACCGCGCTATGCGTATTGACACCATCGTTGTTTCTACGCAGCACGACGATTTTATCACTGCCGAAGAAGCAGGTAACCAGGAGAAGGCAGACGAAATGATGCTCCGCAAGATTAAGGACGATGTGATTACCATCCTCATGCCCCGCTTGATTAAGGAGCGTGTGAAGACGCCCGAAATTCAGGAACTCTTCAAGAACTCTACTATCAAGTATCATGTGAACCCCACGGGTAAGTTTGTGATCGGCGGTCCTCACGGTGATACAGGTTTGACAGGTCGTAAGATTATTGTTGACACTTACGGCGGTAAGGGTGCTCACGGTGGTGGTGCCTTCTCGGGAAAGGACCCCTCAAAGGTAGACCGTTCGGCAGCATACGCAGCGCGCCATATTGCGAAGAACATGGTAGCAGCAGGCGTGGCAGATGAAATGCTCGTGCAGTTGAGCTATGCTATCGGTGTGGCAGAACCTATCTCGGTATATGTAAACACTTACGGCAAGAGTCATGTGAATATGACGGACGGCGAAATTGCCAAGAAGGTGCAGGAACTCTTTGACCTCCGCCCCAAGGCAATTGAAGAACGCTTGAAGCTCCGCCAACCCATCTATGAAGAAACTGCCTCTTACGGTCATGTAGGTCGCGAACCCCGCAAGGTAACTAAGACCTTTGGTGGCAAGTTCAGCGAACCCAAGGAAATTGAAGTAGAACTCTTCACTTGGGAAAAGTTGGACTATGTAGATGCCGTGAAGGAGATGTTTGGACTCTAATTTCTATTGAGGAGGCAAGGAAGAATAAGTCCGGATGGTGCTTTCTCCTTTCTCCTTTCTCCTTTCTCCTTTCTCCTTTCAACATGAACATCACAGTATATGCCGCCTCGAGCGGTCAAGTTCCTGCAGCTTATATTGAGGCTGCAGGAATTTTAGGAAAGGTGATGGCCGAGCGTGGTCATACTTTGATAAACGGTGCTGGTCGCACGGGTTTGATGGGTGCCACTACCGAGGGTGTGCTTGCACACGGCGGTAAAGCAATTGGTGTTATCCCGCAGTTTATGATTGAGCAGGGGTGGCAGCACAACGAAATGACGGAGTTGGTGGTCACTCCCGATATGCATAGTCGCAAGGAGACGATGGCAGAACGCTCGGATGCGTGCATCGCTCTTCCTGGTGGGGTGGGCACACTTGAAGAACTGCTCGAAGTGATTACTTGGAAGCAACTCGGTCTGTACCTCAAACCCATCGTAATTCTCAACCTCAACGGTTATTACGACGCCCTGCTCCAACAATTGGAACGAGCTACCGAAGAACGCTTTATGCGCCAGGAGCATACAAAGATTTGGAGCGTTGCAACAACCCCCGAAGAAGCCGTAATGCTTTGCGAAACCACACCCCTTTGGAATAAGGAGGTGCGTAAGTATGCGGCGATGTGAGGGGGGGTAACAAGATTGAAAGCCTAATAGGCCTAATAGGATTTCAAGCCACAATAGGCAATAACAAGCCCTAACAGGCCTTAACAATCTGCGGGCGATAAATTCAATCGAGTCACCACCGCGCCTGCCTATTACTCACTCCTCTCTTCTCACTTCTCCCTCCTAACTCCTATTCCCCCATGCCCTACCTCCTCCGTCACGATGACCTTATAGTGACCGCTTTCCTGTTGAGTTTCGTGCTCATCGTGTGGGCGGTCTCTCGCTCGTGGGCGTACTTGGAAGAGTGGTGTACGGGGTTCTTCAATGAAGAGGGGAAGCGTAAAATATTTACGAAGCACCTGGATGTGCAACTGAATGGCGTAGTGCCGATTATTGTGAGCGTGAGTGTGCTAATGGGTACGCTTGTTGCGGGGTACATTCAGCACAATGAACCCGCGTTGATGGCGGAACTCACGCCCGAGGTGGTGTTTGCCGGAAGTGTGGGCGGTGTGCTTGTGCTCATCTTGCTCAAACTGTTGCTGTACTACCTTGTCAACTGCACCTTCTTCCGCAGTGAGCAGGCGGGGGAATGGGCTAAATCGTATTTAGTAACCCTTCTGCTTGAAGCCCTCCTGCTGTTCCCCTTGGTAATCGCAGCAGTGTTTCTTGACCTCTCGTTAGAAGTGCAAGAATGGAGCGTACTCTCGCTTCTCGCAATAGTGGAATTGGTGCGTCTTATGAAGTTGAAAGTCATATTTTTCCGTGGCGCACTCGGCTATGTCCATATTTTTTTGTACTTTTGCACACTGAATTTAGCAACCACCATTGTTGTGTGGCAAATACTGACACATATTAAACTATTACTTGACATTGTAAAGTGATGATTAAGAAGATTTTAATTTCTCAACCGCGCCCTGCGACTGAGAAGTCACCATACTTCGACATTGCAAAGAAGCACGACGTAGAATTGGTGTTTCACCCCTTCGTTCGTGTGGAGGGTATTCCTGCAAGAGAATTTCGTGCGCAGAGGGTCAATGTATTGAACCACACTGCCGTCGTATTCACTTCGCGCCATGCCATCGACCATTTCTTTATGCTTTGTAAGGAGATGCGCGTAGCAATACCTGACGACATGAAGTACTTCGCAGTGTCAGAGGCTGTTTCGCTTTACATTCAGAAGTATGTGCAGTACCGCAAGCGCAAGGTATTCTTCCCCGCAACAGGTAAGTTCGCAGATCTTCTCCCCTTGATGGTGAAGCATAAGACGGAGAACTACCTCGTGCCCCTTTCTGACGTGCACAACGATGAGGTGAAGAATCAGATGGACCAGCAGGGCTTGAAGCACACGGAATGTGTGATGTATCGCACCGTGGCAAACGACTATCCCGCTGACCAACCTTTCGACTTCGACATGGTAGTGCTCTTCACACCCGCAGGTGTGCAGGCGTTGATGAAGAATGTACCCGACGTGAAAGACCGTGGCATCCGCCTCGTTTCTTACGGCAAGGCTACAGAATTGGCTATCGAAGAAGCCGGACTTCCCCTCGAACTCGCCGCTCCCACACCCCAGGCGCCCTCAATTACAGGTAGCCTCGACCTCTATCTTACCAAGGAAAATGGCGAAGGGTAACGGGTAAAGACCTTAACAAGCAATCGCTCGTCAGTAAAGACACTTTATTTACTTACTTTGTGGAAATATGGAAACCACGGGCTCCGCTCGGTGTGGAACGGTTCCCATATTTCCACAATTTTGTTTCCCTGCTTATGTACACGCAGCGTTTCCCCAAAGCGGAGCACTTGTGCTTGCGCAACGACATAGATTCTCTTTTTGCCGCAGGTGCGAAGGCGCTTACGGCGTACCCCTTGCGTATGGTCTACCGTGAGGTGAAGCATTGTGAAGGTCCGCAGGTGAAGGTGCTGCTGAGCGTTCCCAAGCGCAAGTTGCGCCATGCCGTAGACCGCAACCGCGCGAAGCGCCAACTGCGTGAGGCGTATCGACTGAATAAAACCACTCTCTTGGAGGCGCTTCAACCCAAGCAGGGGTTGCACCTCGCCTTTATGTGGCTCTCTGACAAAACCTTGGATTCCGCCTTTGTGGCGAAGAAACTCGTCAACTTGCTCTACCGCGCTGCAGAGCAACTCCGTCAAGAACCCTCCACCTCGCCCTCCGAATAAGTCTATGCTTACCCGCTTGCTCATCCTCCCCATCCGCTTTTACCAAAAGTTTATCTCCCCGCTCACTCCCCCCGCGTGCCGCTTTACGCCCACGTGTTCGCAGTATGCTGTGGAGGCCATTCAGAAGCATGGTCCCCTGAAAGGACTGTGGCTTGCCATTCGCCGCATCTTGCGCTGTCATCCCTGGGGCGGACATGGGTATGACCCCGTGCCGTAGCGGAGAAAAGTGGTGGAATAAGTGGCGCAAAAATGCAATATTTTTTCGCCTGAACTCACAGCAGATAATCAACACGTTAGACACCCCTAAAATTATTAGTAACCTTTTTTAAATTACATTACTAATAATTTTTTTTAGGTTACTAATAATTTTTCCAACAATAGGTATAGTTTTTAGGGCAACCCATTTGCTCCTCAAATAAACGAACTGCGCACCGCCAAACGTCATCATTTTATGAACTTCCACACGCACGACCTTCACGCCCCCATGCCGGCAATTATCAATATGCCGATAGAGTGGTTGCGCACCCCTGAGGCGGCAGAACTTCGGGCAGATGCCACGTATTCCGTGGGGATTCACCCGTGGTGGACGGCAGTGGCGGATGGGGAAGACTTGAAGGAAGGGTTGCTTCTTTGGGCAGAGCATCCGCAAGTGCAGCGCATTGGCGAGTGCGGCTTGGATAAATTGCAGGGCGCAGCGATAGAGGTGCAGGAGCACGTGTTTTTGATGCACGTAACACTCTCGGAGCGCCTTCAGAAACCCTTGACCATTCACTGCGTAAAGGCCTTCGACCGCCTTCTCGCCCTCCGCAAACAACTGCGCCCCACGCAGCGCTGGGCAATTCACGGATTTCGTGGAAAACCTGAACTGGCGCAACAACTCTTAGCGGCTGGTTTTGACCTCTCCTTTGGCGCGCATTATAACGAAGCGGCTTACGCCCTCTGTCCTCCCAACCGTAGGTTCCGAGAGACCGATTAAGCCCTTTCGTTTGCTTCCATGTAACACCGTCGCTGGGGTACCGCCCAATAAACTTGCGCAATGCCTCTAATAATAGCGCAGAAATAATTATCTTTGCACTACCAATTTAGAAACAATAATACGCATAATATGAATTTTGTAGAAGAACTCAAATGGCGTGGCATGCTTCACCAGATGATGCCGGGCACTCAAGAACTTTTTGAAAAGGGCGAAACTGTTACGGCTTACGTAGGTATCGACCCCACAGCAGATTCGCTTCACATCGGTCACCTTTGTGGCGTGATGATGCTCCGTCACTTGCAGCAGGCGGGTCACAAGCCCCTCGCACTCGTTGGTGGTGCAACAGGTATGATTGGCGACCCCTCTGGTAAGAGCGCAGAGCGTAACTTGCTCACTGAAGAGGTGCTCCGTCACAATGTGGCGTGCATTAAGGAGCAGCTCGGTCGCTTCCTCGACTTTGAAAGCGAT
Source organism: Alloprevotella sp. (assembly GCA_045631665.1). Taxonomy (GTDB): domain Bacteria; phylum Bacteroidota; class Bacteroidia; order Bacteroidales; family Bacteroidaceae; genus Alloprevotella. The sequence goes on along the minus strand of JAZQVD010000042.1, from coordinate 16,431 downwards.
GCTCCCAACGCTGCGGAACTCGTGAACAACTACGACTGGATGAAGAACTTCACCTTCCTCGACTTTGCTCGTGAAATCGGTAAGCGCATCACAGTCAACTACATGATGGCAAAGGACTCTGTAAAGCGTCGCCTTAATGGTGAAGCCAGCGACGGTCTTTCGTTCACAGAATTTACTTACCAGTTGCTCCAGGGTTACGACTTCCTCCACCTCTATCGCGAAAAGAATTGTAAACTCCAAATGGGCGGTTCTGACCAGTGGGGTAACATCACTACGGGTACGGAACTCATCCGTCGCACACTCGGAGGTGAAGCAGAAGCATTCGCACTCACTTGTCCCCTCATCACTAAGGCCGACGGTAAGAAGTTTGGTAAGACCGAGCAGGGTAACGTTTGGCTCGACCGTAACCGCACAACGCCTTACGCCTTCTATCAGTTCTGGCTCAATGTAGGTGATGAAGAAGCGAAGCGCTACATCAAGATTTTCACTTCGCTCACACAGGAAGAAATCAACGCCCTCATCGCAGAGCACGACCAGGATCCCGGTCGCCGTGTGCTTCAGCGCCGTTTGGGCGAAGAAGTTACGCTTCTCGTTCACGGTAAGGAAGACCTCGAGATGGCAATTGAAGCGTCTAACATCCTCTTCGGTAAGGCGACTAAGGAAAGCCTCTTGAAGTTGGACGAAGCAACGCTCCTCGCAGTGTTTGACGGTGTGCCCCGTTTCGAAGTTTCACGCGACCAGGTGGTAGGTGCAAAGGCGGTAGACCTTCTTGCAGAAACTACCAAGTGCTTCCCCTCAAAGGGCGAAATGCGTAAGCTCACACAGGGTGGTGGCGTAAGTTTGAACAAGGAAAAACTTGCTGCCTTCGACCAGGAAATCACGGAGAGCGACCTTATTGACGGCAAGTATCTTATTGCTCAGCAGGGCAAGAAGAAGTACTTCTTGATCATCGCGAAGTAATTTGTTATAGGTAATTCGTTACCACAGGTATAAAATAATCAGCGGGAACATCCATAAGGGTGTTCCCGCTGATTTGTTAGTGAGGTATGTTCTATATAATCTATAACTTCTATAAAATCTATACTATATAGAGACTCTATGCCTTACCCATCAACTCGCGAGCGCGGTCGAGCGCCACATTGATGTTGGGGCAAATGTGATCCTTGCCAATGAGGCGGTAGAAACCAGCGCGTTCAAGCGTTTGCTGCACAGCGGGCGTAACGCCTGAGAGTACGATGTCCGTGCCTTCGCGTTGCGACATGTCGCAGAGGTTCTGAAGGTTGTGGATACCTGTAGAGTCGATGAAGGGCACACGGCGCATGCGGATGATGCGGACGCGGGGATTGTTGTCCATCGAAGCCATCATTTCCTCAAACTTATTGGCGATACCGAAATAGTAAGGACCGTTGATTTCGTAAACTTCTACGCCTTCGGGAATCTGAAGGTGTTCTTCGAGGAGCATATCACTTTCATCGTTGGCGTCAATCTCATCGGTGATGACCTTAATCTGTGTGCTTTCAGTCATACGCTTCATGAAGAGGAGGCAGGCAATGATGAGGCCTACTTCAATCGCTACGGTGAGGTCGAAGATTACCGTGAGCAAGAACGTAATGATGAGCACGCTAACATCACTCTTGGGGTTGCTTAAGAGTTCGCGGAAGGTGCGCCAACCGCTCATGTTGTATGATACTACTACCAACACCCCTGCGAGGCACGACATGGGAATGTAACTTGCCAAGGGCATGAGCACGATAAAGATTACGAGGAGCACAAGGGCATGAACGATACCTGCGATGCAAGTGCGACCGCCGTTGTTAATATTCGTCATCGTGCGGGCAATAGCTCCCGTTGCGGGAATACCGCCGAAGAAGGGCGTTACGATGTTGGCAATACCCTGGCCAACGAGTTCTTGGTTAGAATCGTGGTGATGTCCTGTCACACCGTCGGCAACTGTTGCTGAGAGCAAGGACTCAATCGCACCGAGCACGGCAATCGTAATCGCTGTGGGGATGAGTGTGTTGATCATTTCCCAAGTAATTCCGCCCTGGAAGATGCTGAGCGCTGTGATTTCGGGAAGCGCAGCCTTGATTTCGCCAAAGCGGTCGCCGATAGTCTCAATCTTTGTGATGCCTGCCGCATTGAGAAGGTAGACTACTACTGTTGCGAGGATAATTGCAACGAGCGAACCGGGCACCTTCTTTGAGAAGCGGGGCGTGAGGGCAATGATAATGATGCTCAAAATACCTACGATAGTTGTAGCGAGGTCAAACGTCAAGAAGTTCTTGCCGTAAGCAATCCACTTCTCAACAAATTCCGCAGGTACAGAGTCCATCTGAAGCGCAAAGAGGTCCTTGACCTGTGTGGTAAAGATGGTTACCGCAATACCACTGGTGAAACCTACGACGATAGGGTAGGGAATAAATTTGATAATTGTGCCGAGGCGGAATACGCCTAAGAGTACGAGGAAAATACCTGCCATAATTGTGGCGAGCATCAATCCTGTGAGGCCAAACTGTGCTACAACGCCGTAGATGATTACGATGAAGGCACCTGTGGGACCACCAATCTGCACGCGGCTACCACCCAATGCAGAAATAATAAAACCTGCTACGATGGCGGTAATGATACCTGCTACGGGGCCAATGGTGTGGTTAGCGTCGTCACCAGGACTTGCCGCAATGGCAAAGGCAATGGCGAGGGGGAGTGCCACAATACCCACAATAAGACCTGCCATAGTGTCGGCAGCAAGTTTGCTTTTGTTGTAGTTACGCAAGTCGCGCACGATGCGCGGGTTAAATTTAAAGCGTTCCATGTTTGTATGTTAGTTTGTGTGTCGTCGTAGGGCGGCGGCGGGAGAAAATTATAGGGACCATAGATGCTATAGTAACTATAGAAGCTATAAATCCCTACGATTATAATTAGTTTTTCATTACCTTACGAGTAATGTTTGCCTTAGTTGTTGCTACGTTGATGAGATAAACACCTGCGGGGAGTGATGCGAGAGAAACAACCGTTTCTTCACCACGCTTGGGTTGCTCAAGAACTTGCTGTGACACGAGGCGACCATTAAGGTCTGTCACGCGGATAGTAGCGTTAGATTCATTGTTGTTGAAGAGAATGCGCCAAGCGTTGTTGCTCTTCTGGAAAGAAACGGGCGCCTCAGAGTTTTGCATGTCGTTAATGCCATCGGTTGAAGCCAACTTAAGCGCACGCTTCAAACCTTCGTAAGCATTGATCTTACCATAACCCCAAGCATCCTGACCACCTTCAACAGTAAATTCGTCATTGATAGCAGTTTCTTTAATGATTGTCATTATCTGTTCGTGGGTCAAGTTAGGATTCGCTTGATACCAAAGTGCAATGACTCCCGTAACGAAAGGCGCTGCCATTGACGTACCGAGTTGCGCTCCGTAGTAGTACTGCTTAGGATTGCTACCCAACTTCACAGAAGCACATACACTATTACCCTTTGAACTAAAACCTGCTGAATAGCTGTTGAGCGCAGAGATGATTACCGCACCAGGAGCCGTAATTGTGGGGTGAATCACATTTTCAGTGAGCGATGGGCCACGACCGCTGAAGGCGCTGATTGCTCCAGCTTCCTTATAGTCAGAGTAACCCAATGCTGTTGTACCTCCAAGGGGCAACCAATTGTAACGTCCCGAGTTGTAAGAAGCGACAGTAATTGACTTTGTGGCAGTTGCACCAGTGGACGAAAGCGTATACTCATAGTCACCAGGAAGGAACTGTTCCTTCTTAGCACCACCCACAGGGCTCACAGAGGCAGGAACGTAAATATCTCCCAAATTCGAGTTGTTCCAAACGTGTACCATTGCCCCCTTCTTACCTGTAATTTTCACGCCAAAGTAAATATCTTCAGCACCAACCTCTTGCATAAGGGTTTCATGCATACAAATTATCGTGTAATTCTGCTTATTGTTATAGCTATCAATACCCGACTGAATTGATGTAGAAGAATTACGACCAGCTGTGTATGTGGTAACTCTCTTTGTGCTTGTCTTGAAGTAGCAAGGCTCTACGGTTATATTCTGATTGCCATCGCCAGTCTGTTCCCAAATATCGAGGTAACTATATTTCTGAGAGGTTGTAGTATGGTCAATAAGAACGTAACGCACTTCATCATCAGCTGTAAATGTATGAGATGTGTGAATCTTATTATTACCATCGTTACCCGCTGCACAAACAAAGACACCGCTGTTGTCCTCAACAAGTGCGTTAAGTGTACGATCGTAAAGACTTGTTCCGTCGTGTGCTCCGAGTTGGCTGCCGAAACTCATGTTGATTACATAAGGTTTGCCAGCTGCTTTAGCAACCTTCTTGATGTGAGCAACGTCTTCAAGCACTTCAGTATCCGCAAGTGTAGAAGGAATCATAATGATGTCAGCTTCATGAGCCACACCATAATAATCACATCCTGAAACCTTAGAACCAGCTGCAATACCTGTAACGTGACTGCCGTGACCACCAGCCTGGTCTGCCTGACCGCTATCGGGGATATTCGTTGTAGGCTGACCATCACGAGGGTAGTCTTCGCGGTTCCACAAAGAGATGACGCGTGTATTCTTGTCTTTATCCATAAATGCAGCGTGGCGATACTGGAATCCTTGGTCGATAACGCCTACGATAACGCCCTTACCTGTAAAAGGAGTCTCAAAATCGTTGAGCGCATTAGTATGAATATCGTTTACACCAGCAATTTCACGCGCCTTATCCATTGCGGACTGCATCTTTACAGGACCAGTCATCAAACTCACTGATTCGAGGGCTGCCAACTGCTCTACGAAACTGATAGGAATAATTGCTGTTACAACATTATCCGTAATCTGTGTAGTCTTATGACCTGCCTTTTGAATGAAATCCATAACTTCGGCAGCGTTAGTCACTTCAATTGTTACAGAAGTCACGCCGCTACCTGCACCACGCGTTGCAGGAAGAAGTGTAGGCTGCTGACCGCGCATCATGCGTTCAAGGGTGAAGTCCCACTTAGGCTGCATTGTTGTTTGTGCCATTGTGATAGCAGAAAATACTGCTGCACCGGCAAGAAGGAGTATCTTTTTCATAGTGTAGTGGATTGATGTTAAGCGCATTGCTGTTTGAGAGGGACTTAACATCGTTATGCGTTAATTTTCAGCGTGCAAAATTACGAATTTCCTGTGAAAGGATTAAAATTTTAGTGTAGAAAAGTGAACGCTTTGGGGGGTGTAAAAAATAAGTCCAAGCAAATTGTAATCTTGCTTGGACAGAATTAAAACTATTACCCGTGTGGTGCAACGCTTCATGCGTGGCGCACGCCTGGGGCATATTAGAGTTTCACCACCTTGATATAATCCTTCAGTTTAATCGGACCTTTTCCCATTCCCGCCTGCGAATCGTTGATGAGCAAGAGGGTTTGCGTGCCGTCGTTGAGGCGTGCGCCAAGACACATGCCTTCGTAATTTGCAAAGGTGTGTTGCACGGCGGTAAGGCGCGTTTTAAAGTTTGCCACCAAGGTTTTAATCATAAAATGGTTGGGGTCAAGGCGGCTGAATTTGGTGAAGCAGTCAATCTGATGACTCTCTAAGGGGTTGATGAGAAAGAGTTTACACTCTACGTGTGAGGAAAGGTAATTCGGAGAAATGCGCACCTCGCGCTCAAGTACCAGCAGGCGACCGTCGGGTAAGGCGCAGAGGGCGGGAACGCCGTGACAGTGAGTGCGCCCTGCCTTGGCGCTTTTCGCAAGGTCCATGCGGTAAGCATACTGCGCCACGGGCTGCAGGTCGTCGCCGAAACACTGCAGGCGCAGGTAGTTTTGCTGCTCCCTCTGAGTCGGACTGTTGGGCACACCATCGGCGCGCAGGGGCGCTTCTGTAATGGTCCAAAAACGGTGGGTTTCAGCGCTGTAAGCAAGTGCCTCAAAACCGAGATTGGAGTAAATCTTGTCTGTCGTAAACTCTGACGGAATGTTGAGGCGGCGCCCAGTGGGGAGGCCGTTTTGCTGATATTCGAGAATCTGCTGGTCGCCCTCGCCGCTGATGAAGAGCGTTCCCGATGCGGGGAAGTAAGCAATGCCCTCGCAGTCGCGCACGGCAGTGCCCGCAGGGTTGGCGTGATACCCCTCGGGAATGACCTCTACGACCTTTCCCGTCTCGGGGTCTTGCAGAATCTGCAGGGTGTAAAACCCATCCTTTGCCTCCTTGTCGCTCACTACGGCGTAGCGGTTGCCACCCAAGTGAGTGATGCCGCTATAGTTGGCGGGCGCAACGCCCCAACGCTTCATGCTGCGCTGGCGAAGGGGTTGGGAAAGCAGGTGGGAGGGGAGAAAAATCAGGAGTAGGAGCAGGGAAAATTTGCGCATAAAGTGGGGATTTTTGGGTGCAAAAAATGGTCGTTTTTATCACTTTTCTAACGCGCTAATATAGAATGCGTTACAAAAGTGTCTAAGAAAGCAAAAATTATTAGTAACCTTTTTTAAATTACATTACTAATAATTTTTCTTAGGTTACTAATAATTTTCACTACAATAGGTTTAGTTTTTCGAGCGTATGGGTTGGGGGTGAAAAATGAGCACTTTTCTGCCCCTAAAACTGATGCTTAAAACTGCTTGAGCAAGTTGAGCAAATCCATGCGCCATGTAAGGCCGGCGGTGAGCATGAGTTGCTTGGGTTGCACGGCATAAGTGGCGGGAGTGTCGCCCAAAGTGTAATGTCCGGCAAGGTGGAGGCGCAGGTCGTCTTTGCCTTCCTTGAGCGGGAACACCTCAATGCCGGCGCCGAGGCGGGTAAGTTCTGTGCCGGGAGGCACGCAAGCGTCGTTCAAGGTCTTGCTCTTGTTGACATCGTAGGTGCACTTGCCCCAGAGGTTGACTTTCTCGCAGGGCATCCAGTCAATTTCGCCCATCACGGAGAAGTCGCGCGCAAGGAAGCAATGGTCGCCCACGGCGCGGTTCATAAGGTCGAGCGTGAGGGTGACGGTTCCCAAATTGAGGCGGTTGCCGAGGGCAATGTAGTTGGTGTATTTGCCGGGGAGGTACTCAATCATGTTGACCGAGTAAATTGTTTGCCAACAGCCGTGCTTGGCGGTCCACATGAGGTTATAGGCATACATGTCGTCGGCACTTGTGCTGAAGGGACTCTCACACACTTGCGCCGTGAGTTGGTCGTTTTCGCTCAAGGCGTAACCCACGCTTGCCCCAAAGGCATACGAGGTGATGTTGGTGCAGAAGCCCGAGAAGTAATACACATCGATGGGAGCGAGGTCGTATTCAAATCCGCCGATGCCGATAACCTGCTTACCGCCCGAGAAGCTCCAGTTGTTCTTGGTGTAGGTAAGGTAAAGCCAGTCGGTAGCGTCGAAGTAGCTCATGTCCTTGTGTGGCTTGTTGAGGCGTTGGCGGTAAGAGTAGGTGAGGTTCTCGCCAATCTGTCCGTCAAGGCGGATGTTGAGAAACTTGCCTTTGAAACCAGATTCGGCATCTACGCTCGAGCCGTCGTCGTAGAAGCGCTGGTAATCGCCACGTGCTTCGAGGCGAAGGGTATTGAGTTTGTGCGTCTGCGCAGAGAGAGTGGCGCAGGGCAGGAGTAGGGTGAGGAGAAAGAGGAGTTTTTTCATATTACAAAGGGATTGGGGCAATTGCCCGTATTAAAGAAACGGACTACAGGCAACGCTGACTTTCCGAACGGCGTCCGTTGTCTGTTGTCTGTAGTCCGTGGTCTTTAATTCTTGGCTGCTTCAAGATTGTAAAGCGGGTTGGCATACATCTTCAAGATGCATTCGCGCAAGAAGGAGATGTCCTTGTTGGGAAGGTCGATAAGGTCGATGCGACTGCTGAGGTATTTCTCAAACTTCGCCTTGTCCTTCGCCGTGTAATTGGCGGCGTAGGCATTTGTTCCGCTCAAAAGGTCGGCAGCTACGTAGTTGCCCGGATAAATACGGTAACGGCTGTGAATTTCCTTATCCATGCGGCGCGCAATTTCGGGGAAGATTTCATTCTTCGGCAGGTCGGCAAGTTCGTCAATCCATGTGTTGATGCAGGGAGCACAAGCGTAGTGCACGCGTCCCTTCTGCCCCTTAATACCCGTAGCCATGTTCTTCATATCGTCGGCCTTCGACTTCTTAAACGTCTTGTCGTCGCGCTTCTGTTGGAACTCCTGTGCCTTAAGATAGTCGCAGGGGTCGTACTCATACGAGATGGTGAGCGGAACAATATTGAGTTCTTTAAGGCTGTCAATCACATTTCCGTCTTTGCCCAAGGCGAGCATTTTCAGCACGGATTCCTGTGTGCGGTCGTTAGAGTCTTTTGCGCGGCCTTCTCGTTGTGCAATCCACAGGTGCTCCTTCTTTTCCGTTACGGCAAAGTGCATGTAACGGCTCATAGTCTTGCTGGCCTCCAACATCTCGCGCATTGAGAGCGAGCGCTGAACGATGAACGCTTTGTTGACTCTCACGATGTCCTTAATCCAAGGCTTAATAAGAAGGTTATCACCAATGGCAATTTCAACGGTAGTCTCGTAACCGTTCTTTACCAAAAGGCAACTCAAGTAAGCCGAGTCGAGCACGATGTCGCGGTGGTTGGACACGAAGGTGTAACGTGCCTTGCGGTCGGGGAGTGCTGTGGCGTCGAGGGTGCAACCTTTTGTGGCGCTCCACCAACTTAAGTAGATGATGGGCTTGATAATCTTGAGCTGAAACTCAAGGTTTGTCTTGCACGACTTCACATACTTCTTAATGAGGCTGTAAGGGATGAAGGGAAGTGTCTTCTTGATGAGTTTCTTCAAGAACTTGTCTTCCAAAAGTCGCTCAAAAACCTCGGGGAGTTCCTCCGGAGCATACGGACGAATGTTATCAAATTCTGCGGGTATCTTCATGGGATAAATGTATTACGAGCAGCGAGGCTCGGGTGGAGGTTAGATTTTGCTTTCAATAATATCGGCAAGCACATCCTTGATGTCAAGGCCTGCCGCACGCACCTGTTGGGGAATAAAACTGGTGGCGGTCATACCGGGAGTAGTGTTGACTTCAAGAAGGTTGATTTCTTCTTCGCCAGGAGCGCCTGAAAGGATGTAATCAATACGGATAATGCCGAAGCAGTCGAGGGCGCGATAAATGAACTTTGTCATGTCGCTCACGCGCTGCGCTGTAGTGGGAGCGATGCGGGCAGGAGTGATTTCTTCAACCTTGCCGTTGTACTTGGCATCGTAATCAAAAAACTCCTGAGTAGTAACAACTTCCGTGATGGGGAAGGTTACGACTTCGCCGTCCTTACGCTTGTAACAACCGCAGGTGATTTCGGTGCCCACCATGAGTTTTTCGATCATCACCTCGTCACTTTCGTTCATCGCCTTCTCAATGGCGGGAGCGAGGTCGGCTGCTGTTTTTACCTTAGTCACTCCAAAACTGCTGCCACCCGCATTAGGTTTCACGAAGCAGGGAAGTCCGAGGCGCTCGATGATTTCTGCGTCGGTGGGGCGCTCTAATCCTTTGCGCACAACGTAACTATCGCTTACGTTGATTTGAGGGAAGGCGCGGAGGTAGTTGTTGAGGGCAAACTTATTGAAGGTGAGCGCTTCTACAAACACTCCGCTGGTGGAGTAAGGCATACCGATGAGGTCGAAATACCCTTGCAGAATGCCGTTTTCGCCGGGTGTGCCGTGGATGGTGATATAGGCGAAGTCGAAGGTGAACGTTCCTTCAGCGGTATTGAACGAGAAGTCGTTTTTGTTGATAGGCAAGCGCTCGTCGTTGTAGAGTGCGAACCACTCGGTGCCGCGGAGTTCTACGACAACGGGATTAAATTTCTCCTTGTCCATAAAGGAGAGGATGCCTGCGGCGCTGCGCAAAGACACACCGTATTCTGAGGAGTCGCCACCGGCAACGATTGCAATATTTTTCTTCATAGATGGGGTGTATGAGTGATTTTGAGGGGCTGGAAACCCTTGAAATTTGCCGTTTGTTGCTACTAAATGTTCAAAGGTTATTTAGGGCGAAAATTATTAGTAATGTAATTTAAAATATGTTACTAATAATTTTTTTTAGGTTACTAATAGTTTTCACGAAAACAGGTTTCGTTTTTCGCCCCTCTAATTTAGCTTAATTCAGAAATGCTTTTCATCGCCCCCGCAGTATAGGTGCGCCACTTTTCAAGGAGTGCCGTCATGTCGGGTGGGAGGGGAGCGTAAAAATCCATCTCTTCGCCCGTGCGGGGATGCTTAAACCCGAGCGTCATGGCGTGAAGCGCTTGACGGGGACAGGTGGCGAAGCAATTGCGGATGAAACTGTTGTAGGTAGAACTCTGCGTGCCGCGCAAAATTTGGTCTCCGCCGTAACGCTCGTCGCAGAAGAGCGGATGCCCCAAGTGTTTCATGTGCGCACGAATCTGATGGGTGCGACCTGTTTCGAGAACGCATTCTACAAGCGTCACATAACCGAAGCGCTCAAGCACGCGGTAGTGCGTCACAGCGTGTTTGCCAATGCCAGAGTCGGGAGGATAAACCGCCATCTGCATGCGGTCTTTTTGGTGGCGTCCAATGTTTCCCTCAATGCGCCCTTCATTTTCGTGGAAGTTACTCCACACGAGGGCGTTGTAACGGCGGCGCGTTGTTTTGTTAAAGAACTGCCAACCGAGGTGCGTCTTCGCATCGGGCGTCTTTGCTACAACCAAAAGTCCGGAAGTGTCTTTGTCAATTCTATGGATAAGTCCTACTCCGGGGTCGTTAGGATCGTAGTTGGGATTGTCTCGAAGGTGCCACGCAATGGCGTTGACGAGCGTGCCGGTGTAGTTTCCGCATCCGGGATGCACTACAAGGCCTGCGGGCTTGTTGATGACCATAATGTCATCGTCTTCATATACGACTTCCAGGGGGATGTCTTCGGGGAGGATGAGGTTTTCGTAGCGCGGACGGTCGAGTAGGAGGGTCACAACGTCACCGGGTTTCACGCGGTAGTTACTCTTTACGGGCGAACCGTTGACGTGTACGAAACCCGACTTTGCTGCTGCCTGAATACGGTTGCGCGAGGTGTCGGGCATGAGGTTCATGAGGAACTTGTCGATACGCAAAAGTTCCTGCCCCTTATCTGCCACGGCGCGGAAGTGCTCGTAGAGTCCGCCGCTCTCACCTTCTTCATCCGCCTCCTCATCGTTGTAGAGCGGTGCGGCAGGGAGTGTTATATCTTCTTCACTATGGAATGTCATCGTGTGTATAATTCTTTACAGACAACCTAATCGGTTAAAATTCTTCTTCGGCAGCAAAATCTTCCTCCGTACCCTTGCCCACAACAAGTGTGATGGGAAGGTCTACGGGTATTCTTTCGCCCGCATTTACATCGCGCCCTCTCACCTTTACGGCATACACCCAGTCGCGGTCGCCTGAGATGTATTTGTGTTCGGTGAGTGTGAAACCGAGGGTGCGGAGTCGCGCTTCAGCTTCTCTCACAGAAGTGTTGTTTGCCAAGTCGGGGATGGTCATAGGTCTCGCTCCGTTGGCATTAATTGTAAGGTTGATGGTGCGCCCTGACTTGATGTGCTTACCGGGTGCGATAGATTGGTCAAGAAGTGTATAGGGCGCTTGCGTTGTTACATACCCAGTGTCGGTTACAACGCCCATAAGTCCTAACGCCTCCAGGCGCATCATTGCCGCTTCAGGCTTTTGTCCGCGCAAGTCGGGTACCTCGATGCTTTCACCGTGGCGCGTGTAATTATTGAGGAATATCATCGTGCCTGAAATAACGATGGCAAGAAAAATTACCATCGCAAGGGCATTTCCCCATACCATAGGGCTAATGAGTTTCTTTGCAATATTCTTGAAGTCCATAATATAAGTATGAGTTGACGAGTTGGAAGGTACAAGTTGACAAGTGGGGCACGGTTAAAGGTTAACGCTGAACGGAGAACGGGATGCTGTTGAGCGGTTGTCCCGCAAGGTCTTGTACCTCGTACCTATAAACTTGTTTACTAGTACGGCAAAGTTAAAATAAAAAAATGAGAGAAGTAAGATTTCTTGGAAAAACCTACTTCTCTCATTATTTCTTGAAACCTCGTCGCATGTAGTCTCTCGACTACGCAGAGATTTACTTCTTGCCGTGAACTTCGTCAGATACGGTCAACTTTTTGCGGCCCTTAGCGCGGCGAGCTGCCAAAACGCGACGACCATTAGCTGTCAGCATGCGCTGACGGAAACCATGCTTGTTGTTTCTCTTGCGGTTGTGAGGTTGGAATGTTCTTTTCATTGTCGTATATTATTTTCTTGTTAATCAACGGTTGTGGGTTTTCGGGGTGCAAAGTTAGGAATAATTTTTAACCCTGCAAAATATTCGCCGTCTTTTTTAATAATCAACGGACTAAAGTGTTACCTCTAAAGTCATGAGTCTAAAGTCAAGTGGCAAAATTTAAAGGACTCTTGACCTTTGACCGTAGACCAAAGACTTCTTACTGTCCCGAGAAGCGTTTTACCTGTTCAGCAATGAGTTCGGCATCATCGAAGTAGTTGATCTTCATGGCGCGACGCACATCGTCGAGCGTAGCTGCCGCCACTTCGCGAGCATCCTGGCATCCGCGCTGCAACATTTGGTAAATCGCGGGAATATCCTTCTGGAATTCCAAACGACGCTGGCGAATGGGCTCAAGGGTTTCGTTGAGGATGCTTTCAAGGAAGCGCTTGCACTTTACATCTCCGAGACCGCCGCGAGTGTAGTGCTCCTTGAGTTCGTCGAGGTTGGCATAGTCCTTCCAGTAGCGGTCAAAGTGTTCGTCGGTACAGAAAGCGTCGAGATAAGTAAACACGGCGTTGCCCTCAACATGCCCAGGGTCGCTCACATTTACGTGCAAGGGGTCTGTATACATCGACATAACTTTCTTACGCATCTCGTCGGCAGTTTCAGAAAGGTAAATGCAGTTGCCCAATGACTTAGACATCTTCGCCTTACCGTCTGTGCCGGGCAAGCGCAAGCAAGCCGCGTTGTCGGGAAGCATAATCTGAGGTTCTACAAGCGTGTCGCCATAAATATAATTGAAGCGGCGCACGATTTCCGTTGCCTGCTCAATCATGGGGCGCTGATCCTCACCCGCAGGTACCGTTGTAGCACGGAAAGCAGCGATGTCGGCGGCCTGAGAAACGGGATACGTGAAGAAACCTACGGGGATAGAACTTTCAAATCCGCGCATCGCAATTTCAGTCTTCACGGTCGGGTTGCGCTGCAAGCGACTTACGCTCACGAGGTCCATGAAGTAGAACGAAAGTTCGCACAATTCAGGAATCTGACTCTGAATGAAAATCGTAACCTTCTCAGGGTCAAGACCGCAAGCCAAATAGTCGAGCGCTACTTCGATAACATTCTGACGCACCTTCTCGGGGATCTCAATGTTGTCGGTAAGTGCCTGAGCATCTGCGATGAAGACGAACATCTTCTTGAAGTCGCCCGCATTCTGAAGTTCAACGCGACGACGGAGTGAGCCAACGTAGTGGCCAATATGGAGACGGCCCGTAGGACGGTCGCCTGTGAGGATAATCTTTTCGTTTGCCATAAGGAGCAGAGTGATTTAGAAGTTGTGGCAGGAGACTTGCGCACGGCAAACTCCTACGGAATTGCAAAAGTACGAATTTCTCTGCATACGGCAAAGCAATGGGGCGGGAGAGAATCCGACTTACCCAAAATTAAGTCCGACTTATTTCAAAATAATCGGCACTTAATTTGAAATAAGTCGGACTTTGTTTTTGCTATCTCTTAGGATTTAGAAACCGAAAGTGATACCCGTTGACCAAGATTGGAACTTCGGACCCTTTCCGCTCTCAAAGACGTTGCAGGGACTGTATTTTACGTAAAGACCAAAGGCGCCGTACTTCACATGCCCCATGAAGTCAACGGTAACAGGGTTTTGGTGCAGGTGCGTGTCGAGTTCCTTCACACCCTGTCCCTCAGGCGTTGTATAACGTGTCTTGAGCGAAGCGTAAGTGTTGAAATTCACAATGCTTGAAGCGCTGATGCTTACCTCATCTGACAGATAGTATTTTACCTCAAAGGGAACCGTCCAACTAAACACCTTGACGCGTGAAAAACCTATGTGTACGCCCTCAGGATAACTCGTTAAAACGGTATTGCCATTGGGTTCGCGGTCGAAGCGCACCTCATCCGTCATGCGGAAGTTCTTCCAGTTTGTACCCACCCCGAAACCGTATGAAAAGCGGCTCATGCGTGGTTGGAACATAAACATTAAGCGGGGTCCCAAGAACTCATACGACTCAAACATTTCCGTGTGCATGTTCTGAGGTGTATTAAGACTGGCTACATAACCGATACCGAAGCATCCAAGTCCCACATTCAACTGCGGAGACGCGTTTTCCCATCGATGCTTGTTGACCAATTTAAGCTCTGTAATCTTGACGGTTTGCGGCTTACTGCTGCTGAAGAAAGGCATCTTGAAGTTCCACTCTGTCTCTGACTCGTTGATGAGTACGGGATTCGTCTTGCTGAGCGGAATCACCTGGCGGTAAGAAAAGTCAGGGTTCCCCTCCTTACCTTGAATACTAATGATGCAGGTCGTGTCGGTGTTGATGACGTTTACCTGAGCGGGATTCTTGACGGTGAGTGTGTCGCTCTGAGTAGTGGCAAATGTAGCGGGCGCGGCAAGTAATGCTGCTGCCGCAAAGAGTAATGTGCGTTTCATATAATCAGTTTTTTAGTTTCGTTATTGGAAAATCTTTTTAAGTTCAGTGGGAGATGCTGCCCCCTCGATGTAGACGAGCATGATTTCTTGGGGCTTTGCCTCAGGTTTCAGAATGTTGTTGCGGTAAAAGATGTAGCGATTGGTTTTCTTGTCCCTCGGCGGGAGCACGTAGAACCCGTAATAAAGTCGTCCGCCTATCATTGCCACCTCTTTTTTCGTAGCCAATTTCCCGTCTTCCATAACTCGTTGCTCCATGAGTTTCCTTGAATTGTCAGGCGTGCTCTCTGGCGTGAGTCTAATACTTCGGAAAAGCGAAAGGTTATAGGGCGTAAGGTCGCCTCCTTCTATGTGAACCGCAGATAAACCTTCGATTTCCAGATAAGGTTCTGAGAAATAAATGGCAATCTTTAAATCCTTCTGTGCCGTTGCCGACGCAAGGCAGAGGGACAGTGCGATGAGTGAAAGTATCCGTTTCATGGTTGTAATTTATTCTTCAGTGTTAAGCGTATTCAGTAAGTTACTCATGCTCGCCTCCATTTCGCTTGTGGGCGTGTCGGCATTGACGTCGCTCATCACGCTGTGCATCTGAGCAATGACTTCCATTTTGTTTGTCGTTCGGCGTCCGTCGATGTAAGCAACGTAGGTTGTGCGTGGCATGAGGTGAAGCAATCCTACGCCCCCAAGAATCACGAGGCACGCGGCAGCACTCCAGCGCACCACTTCGGGACGGCGCCAAAGGGGAACGACTTCCTTTTTGTGCTCCACCTTGCCCATGGCTACGTAACCCATGACGGCGCGCAACTCTTCAAACTTTGCCGTTTGTGCCTCCTCTGTGGCGAGAAATTGACGCAGTAGGCGCTCTTCCTCATCCGTAGTGAGTCCGTCAAAATAGCGTTCCTCGAGGGTTTTCCAGTATGTCTTATCGGTGGTCATAAGTACCTCCTTCCTTTTTGTTTTGTTCTGTGTAAACGGTGCGAATCCTCTTGCGTGCTCGTGACAACTTCATGCGCACGGCGGCTTCAGAAAGATCCATGATGCGGGCAATTTCTTCCACGCAGTGCCCCTCATATTCCTTCAGGTGCATCACGCGGCGCTCTGAGGGCGAGAGCTCGGCTTCGATGATGCTTTCCACCTGCTCAAAGCGCTCTCGGATTTCAATTTCCTCCAGGGTGGAGCGTTGCAGGGTGGTGTCGCGCTCGGTGTCGAGTGAGAAGGTGGGGCGTGCCTCCTGCTTGCGACGCTCGTCAAGGCACAGATTGCGAATGGTGGTATGCGCCAGCGCCTCCGCCTCACTTTCCGTTGTCAGCGTGTAAGAACTGCGCCACAATTTGCAGAAGGCATCTTGTACGACGTCCTCAGCATCCTCTTCCGTCGGAAGGATGCGCTGCGCCTGACGTAAGAATGTCTTTCGCAGGCCTGTGAAAACGGTGATTAAAATGTCTTTGCTCATGAGTTTGTGGCGTCTTACATAAGGGTAAACGTACAACCTGCAAATTTGTAACAAAAAAATCGATTTTTTTTACTCCCACCGCAATTTTTATGTGTTTTCAAGGGGCGCAAGTCCGACTTGCGAAAAACTAAACCTATTGTAGTAATATAGCAGTTGACCCAAATATAGTTTTTTTAAAAAAATACGACAGAGGATTTAACCATCCGAAATGCCCCCGTAGGAGGGCACACTTGCCTAACCGCGGGTGAGCAGGGCGAACCTGCGGTGGTACTATACGAACGAATAAATCTATCGGTCCCCGTAGGAGGACCCACAGCACCTGGAT
>JAZQVD010000041.1:0-4998 GCA_045631665.1 Alloprevotella sp. | reverse complement strand
GCAATGTTTGTATCTTGTACTTCTCTACAAAAAGTTTATGAAAATCTTTCAAAGATCGTGTGCTAACCGTTCTGTTTTCGTTAGCGAGTGCAAAAGTACAACAGAGATTTGTTTTGGCAAAGGGTTTAGAGGAAAAATTTTGAAGAAAAATTAGTTTTGGGGGGGATTTTTAGGGGGTTATATTGAGTATTGATAGCTGCAAGTTGCAAATATTAGGAGTAAAGTTAGGAAGGAGGGGGCGAGAGGAGGGGGAGTTACGCTGCGACAGTGTCGCAGCGGAGCGAACGGGGATGCAGAGGGGGCGCTGGCAAGGCTTTTACTATTTACCTAAAATAACAATGGGCAGACCACGCGGTCCGCCCATTGCTCTTTACTATATATATTATTGTGTGCTTACTTCACCCACATCTTCTTATTATTGATAATATAGAAGCCGGAAGTTGTAGCCTTATTCACCTTACGTCCGTACAAGTCGTAGATAACGGCGTCAGCACCTGATTCTGTCTGCACCTTATCAACGCCTGTTGTGCCACCGAAGTTGAAGCGGAGCGAGAGCTGCGCACCACCAACAGAAGTATCCAACTCTTCATCAGAAACGCCCAACTTCGTAGTCAACAACAAATATGCCTTATTCGCATTGTTGAGGAAGCGACCATCTGTAAGTTTTGCGGGATACATACCTACTTCGCCGTCAACCTTTGAGAGCACAAAGGCTGTTTGCGTAGAAGCCACATCAACGTATTCATACGTAGCACTGCCCTTGAAGAGGTTATCTGAAATTTCAGGAGCGTAAGCATCAGAGTAAGTAAAGGTATAAGTACCTGCAGGAGCCTTCACCACTACACCTGTGTTAGCAGGAAGCAGACCTTCAACAAGTTCCATCTTCAACAAGTTACCTTCTACTTCATTTGCGGTGTACACGCTCACACCCTCAGGAATTTGTGCAGCGTAATCCAAATAGAGGGTAGCATAACCAGCGTTTGAAACTGTGAGATCAAAGGAAGGAGGATCCATTTCCACAATATTCTCAAAGTAACTCCATCCCTCTGTAGATGTGTATGCAGCTTGAGCACCATAGGGCACGTTTAATGTACTATTGGTTTTGTCCACCTTATCAAATACAGTTCCTGAGATTGAGAACAATTTATCCGCAGGTATATTTGAAGTTATCGTCGTCAAACTGTAGCATTCACGGAAAGCAGAAAACCCAATGCTGGTCACACTGTTAGGAATCTCCACGGAAGTCAAACTGGAGCATTCACGGAAAGCATTATCTGCAATCAGCAACGTACCTTCCTTAATCTTGATAGATGTATTAGAAGGCATCGTTCCTTTGTAACCCAGTAAGTAAGTATCCAAATAAACAACTCCATCGGGTTGGTTATTATACTATGCAGTACCACTGAAAGCATAAGGGCTAATGCTGGTCACACTGTTTCCAATCTCCACGGAAGTCAAACTGGAGCAATTATAGAAAGCCCAATCCCCAATGCTGGTCACACTGTTAGGAATCACCACGGAAGTCAAACTGGAGCACCAAGAGAAAGCAGAAAACCCAATGCTGGTCACACTATTAGGGATGGTCGTATTGCTACATCCTACAATCAAGGTATTTGTTTGGGTTTCTATAATCGCATTACAATTGTTTCTTGAATCATATCTTGGATTGTCTTCAGCAACTGCAATGGAAGTCAAACTGGAGCAATCTTCGAAAGCATAATTCCCAATGAAGGTCACACTGTTAGGAATCTCCACGGAAGTCAAACTGTAGCAGTCTTTGAAAGTAGAAGACCCAATGGTAGTCACACTGTTAGGAATCTCCACGGAAGTCAAACTGGAGCAACCCCAAAAAGCCTCATCCCAAATGGTGGTCACACTGTTAGGAATCTCCACGGAAGTCAAACTGGAGCAGTCTTTGAAAGCAGAAGACCCAATGCGGGTCACACTGTAGGTATTGTCATTATAATTTACTGTTTCAGGAATAGTAACAGAGCTTGAATATTCATTTTCAACAGCATCGTAAGAATCACCGCTGAAAGTTACTTCTACCGTCTTGTCCTCTTCCGACGTAATGTTGTAATAAATACCATCGACCTCAAAGTCGTGGGCACTCACGCCCGTTGCGCACAGCAATCCTGTTGCTGCAAGCGCTAAAAGTTTTTTATTCATAATGGTTATTGTTAAAATATTGTCATTTCAAGGGAGTTAGCCAATTAACCCCATGCAAAGGAATGACAAAAAACAGACATACGATTGGTACATTTTGGTACATTTTAACTTTAACACCTTTTTATATTTACAGACCGTCGGTGCGTCATACAAGAAAATATTACTTTTGCAAGCGAATGACATGTATATCTATGGAGCATCTTGAAAACATTTACGCATCCCTGCGCGATGCTGTTGAAAAGGCTATCGGCAGGAAGTTGCAAACGCCTCGCGACTTTGACTACCTTTCATTTCGCGCACTTGACACCACCAAACAATATGTGAGCGCCATGACGCTGAAGCGCTTTTGGGGGTACTTTGGCACTCCGAACAAACACTGCCCCCGATTGGCAACACTTAATATTTTATCGCAAATAGCGGGGTACATGGATTGGGACACCTACTATTCTGAAATCAGTTGCACGGGGAATCCTCAAAGCGCATTCTTGAACAAACGCACCCTCTACACCAGTTCTTTGCGTGAAGGCACTATCATTCAACTGAAATGGCACCCGAACCGTAAGTTGGTGATTCGCCATGACGGTTACGAGGTGTTTACGGTAATTGCGTCAGAGAATAGTAAACTGAGCGTGGGCGACACCTTTCGCTGCGAACAAATCACTGAGGGGCAAACCATGATTCTGGGTGGACTCATTCACGGGGAACAGAAGTTTTCTGGATATGTGTGCGGATTGGAAAAAGGGGTGTTATATGAAATCATAGACGGCGGCGAAGCCCCCCCCTGTAACACACTAATCCACAATTCGTTACAAAACTATTTATTTACTTTTAAGGAAAAACATCCCGAAAGTACGCACCACTCGGGGCGCAAGATTTGGAACTTTGGGCACCAAGGGAAATAGGCATTTGGAGTTTTGAAAAACAAAGTTGGAGTTAGTTTCAATTAACTCGAAGATAATTTAACTCGAAGATAGTTTTAGTAGCATCCTATAAACGTCCTCGCTTCTCTCCAACAGCACTAACTGCTGGTAACACGCGCATGAAAAATTCATCGTATTCTTCCAACATGCTTTTAGAAGACGAACCGTTCGAACAGATAGAAGCACTTGAGTCAAGGGGGGCAACCTCCTTGACTTATAGCGTTGTGATTAAAGGTAAGTCGTATTTTCTTAAGCAACTGCGTCCAGAATTTAACAGCGATTGGCGCTATCGTGCGGCCTTCCATAAGGAATTTGAGATTGGTAGCAAACTCAATAGTAAGCACATTGTAAAATACGTCAAGATTGACGAAAACGAAAGGGGAGTCTACCTGCTTACAGAGCACATCAATGGGATTACGCTCGCCCAGAAACTTAAAGAAGCGCCAGAGTATTTCCAAAAGTCAAGCAACTTTGAGAAGTTGTTTTTGCAGTTGCTCCAGGGCATCGGCGACCTTCACCGCATGCACGTTGCCTATCTTGACATCAACCTTGACAACATCATGCTCACGCAGGTCAATAATGACGTTGTGATTATCGACCTTGGTTTCAGCTTCACCCACTCCTACCCTAACACATCTGGTTGTACCCACAATTTTGCGGCACCCGAATTACGTCAAGGGAACTTTAAGGAGATTGATGCTTCCACCGACATCTATGCCATAGGCAAGTTGATGCAACACGTCAAGAATGTTACTTGCGCCCACGTACCTCCTCACCTGCAACACATCATCAACCGATGTGTGAACCCGAAGAAACAACACCGCTATGCAAGCACGGAGGAGGTGACGAAGAAAATTCTGAAGAAGCGAAAGCTGAAGCACACCCTACTTGCGATAGCCTTCATTTTAGGATTGCTCGTTGCTGGATACTCTGTGTTGAAATACACCAATTCATATTATCATATAAGAGACCAACTGAAGTCTATGTTGGTGACTCCCGAACACGATTTCAGCCATACGGATGGTTGGAATAAAAGTTACTACACCATTTTATCGGAAGACAGTCTGACGTGTATCAACGTTACGAGCGACAGGATAAAAAATCTTTATTTGAAGGAAGAGGTGGAATACAATGGCAAGACCTATCGTGTTGTTGCCATTGGCAAGGATGCTTATACCTACCGAAACATAAACTCGGTGTATATCCCCCATGGTATCAAAAAAATAGAGGCTTCCGCCTTTATGGAATGCCATAACATTGTTTCGGTTCACCTTCCTGAAAGCGTAGAAGAGTTAGGGGAATGGTGCTTCAGTGTATGTACAAACTTACGAAACTTGGTGCTTTCTCCCAATCTCAGGGTAATTCCCCGAAAGGCGTTTGTGGGATGTGAGAATCTCAAAGTAGTTCACATTCCAGAAGGCGTTGAAGAAATCGAACTTGATGCCTTTGGCAAATGTACGCGTCTTGAAAAGGTGTCCCTTCCTTCAACGCTCAAGATTCTGCGACGTGGCGTGTTTTGGGAATGTAGCAGCTTGAAGGAAATCTCTCTCCCCGCCTCTTTAACCTCTATCGGAGAATACACCTTCTATTATTGCACCAACCTGAAGCACGTTTATAATTACTCCCCTACCCCCATAGAAATTCCACCGATATTCAATCAGTCGGGCATCACGCTCCATGTGCCCAAGGGCGCTGCTGAATTATACCGACAGGCAAACAACTGGAATCGCGCTACGATTGTGGAGATGGAATAGGCAAATAAAAAAAAGGAAACGATATAGCAGTTGACCCAAATTTGCTATATGAATCATACCCCCTCCCCGCCTTTGGCGGTACTCCCCCTATCTTAAGGGGAGAGCGCCATTCGGAACGCAACCAACCCCTTATACCAAGTAAACACAATAGGAAA
>JAZQVD010000040.1:0-2758 GCA_045631665.1 Alloprevotella sp. | reverse complement strand
GTGTAGTTTTTCAGAAGTCTAATTTCATCCCCTCAAATCCTAAATTCCTCCCTCCCTTTTCCGAAAGGTGCCCAACAACTACTAACTACTATCTCCTAACTACTACCTCCTCATGTTCTTCCACACCCTAAAAATCTCCCTGCGCAACCTCAGTAAATACAAGTTGCAAACCCTTGTCAGCGTAGCAGCGCTGGCGGTAGGTATCGTTACTTTGGCAGCCACCCACTTTGTTATGAAACACTATGGGGCGCCTGCCGTCAGCAAGGAAGAGTATTACGACCGCTGCTATGTGGCGGACTTCCCCGAAAGCAGTTACTTACAACCCGTAGACAAGGAGGTTGGCACGAAAGACCAACAAACTGAGACGTTGTTAAATGTGTTGGTGCGCACCGTCCCCGTCTCTGACGAGATGCACGATGCGCTCTTCTCGTGCGGTCCTCTGCCTGGGGTAGAACGCGTCATCCACAATGCATTTATGGGTGGGATTACGATGGGCTCAGGTATGACCTTTACCCTGCCCGACGGTTCTAAACGCGAAGGGGCATACACCTACTACATCAAGCAAGCCGACGACCTCAACTTCTGGGGCATCCGCTCGGCACTGACGGGCGAGAAGATTCCCGTGCTTCGCAATAAAGAAATTGTCATTAGTGAGAGACATGCTCGCGACATCTTTGGCAAGGAGAATCCTGTGGGATGCACCGTTAATTTTTATTTTAATGGTACAGAATTCGTGGAGTTTACCATCCGCGATGTCTATGCCGTAGGTAATATTACCGACGATGTTTCGAATGAATTTTTTGTCTATGTGGAAGGAGTGAAAGACAAATTCCACCGCTCCTACGTTCTTGTGCTTGAAGAAGGACAAGACCCCAAGGAAGTGGAAGCAGAAATGGTGCGCCGCTTAAAACATTTTGACGGAAGCACTGCTCGCCTCACCTCGATGAAGGAAAGTTTTGACAATCAAGTCAAGCAGATAGCAATAGTTTGCACCATCGTTTACCTCATCAGTTCACTCATCCTCGCAGCTGCCTTAATCGGTTTCTTGAAAATGCAGTTGCAACTCTTCCGTATGCGTCAGCGCGAAGTAGCGTTGCGCCGCGTTCACGGAGCTACGCGCCAAAGCATCTTCAGCCTCTTTGCCTGCGAAACCCTCCTCACCTTCTTGCTCGCCGGCATGGCTTCATTCATTCTTGCTGCCTTACTTATTGAATTTACCAACACTACGCTCATGCCTTACCTCAACGATTGGGGTTGGCAAGTAGAAGGCGTGTACGAAAGTGTGGCGGTGATACTCTGTGCCGTAGTGTTGCTGAGTCTCTTCGTAGTGTGGCTGACCGTCCGCGCGATGGTGCGCCAACGTCAAAGCATGGCCGCACAATTACACCGCAGTCGCGGACACGCCCTGCGCAACACGATGCTCGGCATTCAGATTGCCATCTGTTTGCTCTTCGTGGGCGGCAGTATTGCGCTGACACATTTCAGCGAACTCACCTTGAAAAGCTATAATATTCCCGACAACGACGACTTCTATAAGGAGTGCATTTTAGTGCGCCCCTATTCTACAGAAGAAGATTCGCCCAAGATTTTAGAGTACCTGCGCACAGAGGCAAAAGATATTGAGAAGTTCATCCCAGTATCCTTAGAGCATTACCGATTCCGGGAAGTGCAAGACAACCCCGAGGCAACCGAAGAATTTGGATACCTGTGGTTCGGATGCTATAAGATCAGCGACACCACTTATCTCGACTTCTGGAATCGCCCTATCCATTGGATCTTACCGCCCGAAGACCGCACGGATTGTATATTACTGAGCGACTCGCTCTATGCAAAGTTTGAGCGCTACGGACTTACTGCAAACGGGGTGATTCATTCTATTGGTGGAGCGGCAAAGCGCATTGGTGGCACCTTTGCTACACTGCCATACAAGGATCTTAACCGTCCGTACAGCACATTACAGACGGTGGAATTAGGAAGTTTAATCGATCCGTTAGTTTTAGAAATTATTGTCCAACCCAAGGAGGGAGCGTACGACCGTGTCTTTGCTGACCTCACTGAAACCATGCACCGCATCAATCCCAAGTCTGTGGAGCCGACTGTGATGAACCTTCGCAAGACGCTTGAGTCAGATATTGTCATCATGGAGGTTATGCAGCGCGGGTCGTGGATACTTTCCAGCATCTGCCTCGTCATCTGCCTCATGGGCATCTGGAGCACCATCGCCCTTGATACGCGTTCGCGTCAGAAGGAAGTAGCGTTGAGAAAAGTGCACGGTGCCAAGCGCAAAGACATCATCCTGCTCTTCGGTCGCCTCTACCTGTGGCTCATCGCCGTGGCTACTATTGTCAGCGCGCCCCTCATCATCATCTTCACCACCTTACTGAAACAATGGGCAAGCAGTAGCGTCAGTAGTTCCGTTGCCGACCAACTCTCGCCCGTCCTTCCCATCCTCGCAAGCCTCGCCCTCACCGTGCTCATCATCGCCCTCATCGTGGGGCATCACATTCGCGCAGTGATGAAGGTTAATCCTGCGGAGATGATTGCGAAGGAGTAAGGGGAGAGTGTAACTGACAGCGTACAGCGTACAACTGCCCTGCGGAAAAACCTCCCTTCCGCGGGGCGGTAAAAAGGGGTAAAAGTTCTCCTTTGTAACCACCTGAAAATCTGCGTCCGTTTTTTAGTAAAAATTATTAGTAACCTTTTTTAAATTACATTACTAATAATTTTAATTAGGTTACTAATAATTTTTACAAGAATA
>JAZQVD010000039.1:0-56595 GCA_045631665.1 Alloprevotella sp. | reverse complement strand
AAAAACAAGCGTTCTTTGTGGCTGTTGTAGGGTATGTGCAAGAGATTAAAGATGCTGTTTCTAGCAACTTTCCCTTCCATAAAAAGGCAACGGATAGGTAGCAATTCTTTCTCTAATACCCACCATATACGGCTCCTTCTGCCGAAATTAACAATATGGTGGGTAACACAAAAATGGTATATGTACCAACCACTTATCAAATTTCACCCTCATCCTGCCATTATTACGCAAGTTCTACGTATCTTTGTGGGCGTATAGATAGCTAGAACTCTTGTAACAGAAAGAACTTATTATCAGTCATTTCATCTTGACTAATCAAAATCACTTCACAATGGCACACCGCAATATTTTTCGCACAATCATACTCATTTTCTGCGGACTCATCTCAATGAATTTGTCTGCGCAATACTATGAAATTGTGACGTCTGAGGATGCGCTTATTGAGGGCGAACATTATTTGATTGTTAATACGGAGTACAAGCAAGCGATTAGTTCGGCGGAGAAGAATGCGAAGAACCTTCCCGCGACTCCCGTTGAAATTGCGGACGGGATTATTCGAAATATCGGTGACGCTGCTGTTTTTAAATTAGAAGTTCGCTCCTCGGGGTATAGTTTTTATCGAGAAGGCAAGGGATATTTATGCTCCACAAAAAGCAGTGCCAACGAACTGACCTATTACACAGCAGGAGCGCCCAACGATTATAGTAAAGCATCCATTACCTTTGAGGCTGACAACACTGCAACCATTTCATTTAAACTCCCTGCTTCAGGGAAAAACTACGTCAGATACAACCCTGAGAACAACTTGTTTAATTGTTACAACTATGGGCAAGAACCTGTAAGCATATTCCGCTACACCGCCGGCGACCCTACGAAGGAACTACAGACATTACAATTTTCCGACACCAACATCGTTATATATCTTGGCGACTCATTCACAGCGCCCACGTTAAGTGGCGCCATGACGGACGTCACATTCAGTAGTAGCAACTCGGCTGTAGCAACCGTTGATGAGAATACCGGAGAAGTCACCATCGTAGATGCAGGCACGACTACAATAACAGCAACTGCAGCCGCAGATGAGACGTACACCTCAGGGACAGCATCTTACACGGTGACCGTAAAATTAACCGAAGAACTCTTTGATTTCACCACCCCCGAATCACTCGGATTTGAGACGCCCCAACAGTCTCGAGAAACGGCTGTTGATAGCGACATCGCGCAAGGTCCCGTAACCATATCCGTTACACACGGCGCCACGACTAACACCCGCTTTTACAATTCCAAAAGCGAAGGCATCTTCTTGGGTATTTATGCCGACGGCGGCAGTCTCACGTTCTCCGTGCCCGATGAGCACATTATAGAAACTATTGAGTTTAACACCGTTGCGTCGTCCGACCAAAAGGGATTGCCCAACGTGAGAAACAAGAAATGGACAGGTAATGCGCAAACCGTAACCTTTGACGTCACAGAGACGGTGCGTCTAAAGTCAGCCAAAGTAAGTTACAGACGCAACACGGAAGCGAATCACATCACCCACCTCTCACAACCGGCCTCAACTCCCACTATTTATAAAATTGATGGCAGCAAGGTTACGACTAAAAATTCTCAAAAACTACCGCAGGGCATCTATATAATCAACGGCAAAAAGCAGTTTGTTAAGTAAGTCATAGTGCCTTAAACATGTGCGTCAGACACAAAAAATCACACGCTCAGCAAGGGCATTTTAGGTGCTTTCGCAACCTACTGATTATTGGATAATTAAAATAAGACCAATTTTAGTCAAAATTATTAGTAATGTAATTTAAAATATGTTACTAATAATTTTTTTTAGGTTACTAATAGTTTTCACTACAATAGGTTTAGTTTTTAGAAATATGGGAAGAGGGGGATTTAGTACACTCTTGCAACTGATTTTTTTCATTTATAATTAGCGCCTCAACTGCACTCGTTTTACAATTACAAGACAAAAAAGTAGATAAGCCCCTGCGCCTATCTACTTTTTATATTTTTTCCATTCACAATTACGAAATCCTGAAATCCACTTCACATATCTGTTTCACGGAGCATGACAAGCGGACATTTTTGCATGACGTACTTATTGAAGTGAGCACGCCGCAGCCTGCGCAAAAATAAAAGAGTAGATAAGTGAAACTTACCTACTCTTCTGCATTTGGCGGAAGCTGGGGGATTCGAACCCCCGGTACGGTTGCCCGTACGTCAGTTTAGCAAACTGGTGGTTTCAGCCACTCACCCAAACTTCCTTTCCGCATTAATTTCTCAAATGCAGTGCAAAATTACAACATTTTTTGGATATGCAAAGTGGTTGCGCCATTTTTTTTACGAAATAGCGTAAAATTCTGTGGCAAATGCCCTCACTTGACTATATAGAGCGCGGCGTAATGGCGATTTTAAGTAATTCCTTAGCCAGTGTGGTATGCTCAAACACTTGCTTTGCTTCATCCAGTAACAGGCGTTCATCCGTATAACGCGCAGAGAAATGACCGATAAGCAAGTGGCGCACATTAGCTGCTTGGGCGATGCTGGCAGCTTGCTTCGCCGTTGAATGAAACGTCTCTTTCGCCCTACCCGATTCTGCCTCAGCAAATGTTGCTTCGTGGAAAAGCAGGTCGACTCCTTTGAGCAGTGGCACATTACCCATCACGGGGCGTGTGTCAGAGCAATAAGCGTAACTACGCGGTGGTTCGGATGGCGTAGTCAATGCTTCGTGAGGATAAAATTTACCTTCCGGCGTGGTCCACCCCTCTCCTTGCTTAATATTCTGAATATAGCAATTCGGAATTTGGAGAAAATCAATCATGTCTCGGCGGATGTGGGGCAAAACTCCGACCTCTTGAAACAAGAATCCGCAAGTAGGCATGCGGTGCGTAAGGGGGAATGCCGTGACCTTCAAACTTCTATCAGCATAAATCTCTGTCACCACATTCGTATCAATCTCATGAATGTAGATTCCGAAGGGGATGCCGTTGCAAAAGAAGTCAAAGAGTGGGCGGAACAATGCTTCTGCTCCGATGGGGGCATAGATGTGAATATCTGATGTTCTGCCCTTTAACGCAAGCGTAGAGATTAAACCCGGGAGTCCCAAGCAATGATCACCATGAAGGTGAGAAATGAAAATGTGACTCAAATGATTGAAGCGCAAACCAGCGCGACGGAATTGTAATTGAGTACCCTCAGCACAGTCAATCATAAAAAGTTTTTCACGCACATTGAGCACTTGCGAAGTAGGCAAGTGCTTCAAAGTAGGAGTGGCGCTACCACAACCTAAAATTGTGAGTTCAAACTTTTCCATAGTTCATTGCGTGATTTGCTTCTGCAAAGATAGAGGATTTCCACAATTTATTTATAAATTTGCGAGACTAAATAACAAACATTTTTTCCCATGCACACGAAAGAAGAAAAGGTTGCCGCGTTTGGGCGCCTGCTTGATATACTTGACGAACTCCGCGTGAAATGTCCTTGGGACAGGAAACAGACATTCGAGAGTTTGCGCCCCAACACCATTGAGGAAACTTTTGAGCTGGCAGAGGCTTTGCTGAAAGGCGATAAGAAGGAGATTAGTAAGGAGTTGGGCGATGTCTTGCTCCATGTGATTTTCTACGCCAAGATTGGTTCTGAAACCAACGACTTTGATATCCACGATGTTTGCGAAAATTTGGCAAATAAGTTAGTGTATCGCCACCCCCATGTGTTTGGCGAACATAAAGGCGTAGAGGATGCGGGGCAAGTGACCAAACTTTGGGAACAAATTAAGCAAACTGAGAAGGACGGCAACAAGTCGGTGCTCTCGGGTGTGCCTCATTCACTGCCCTCTTTGATTAAGGCTTATCGCATTCAGGATAAAGCGCGTGGTGTAGGTTTTGACTGGGAAGAGCGTGCCGATGTTTGGAAAAAGGTGAAGGAAGAGATTGCGGAGTTTGAGCATGAGGTTGAAAATATGGATGCCGATAAAGCAGAAGCTGAATTTGGCGACTTGATGTTTAGTCTTATCAACGCCGCACGACTCTATAAAATCAACCCCGACAACGCCCTGGAACGCACCAACCAGAAGTTTATCTCGCGCTTCAACTACCTGGAAGAAAAAACACTCAAGCAAGGTCGAGACCTCAAGGATATGACTTTGGAAGAGATGGACGAAATTTGGGAGGAAGCAAAGAAGGTGTTGAGCGCAAATAAATGATAGCACACAAATTCTAAACAAGACACCTCAATGGAGCACACTTCATTTGCTTATTACAAGCTTCCAAATGAATCGCAGTATCACTACCTCGGTAGTAACTGTACCCCACTCCGCTTGCATAGTTTATCGGCAATCAATGAAACGCACAAGGGTTTCTTAATCTCACCGTTTGACACTGAAGTCCTTCCCATCTTGCTCATTTCACCCAACGCAGAACAATCCTTCCCGCTCCCCGCAAGCGCTCCAACTATCGTGCCGATGCAAGGGGAATCAGAACCTGTTGATTACACCTACTTGCATCACTTTAAGGCGTGTGAAGAACTTCTCACCAATGATGCCCTGCAAAAGATTGTACTTGCCCACAGATTTGATACAAGTCAAGAGTTCTGTTTGAATCACCACGACTTGTTCTTATCAGCTGCAACGGCATTTCCTAAAAGTTATGTTGCATTGTGGCATACGGCAGAAAGCGGCACTTGGTTGACCATAACGCCTGAGGTGTTACTTGAAAATGAGGTGGACGAGAAATGGCATACTGTAGCACTTGCTGGTACTATGCCCAAAGGAGAATACCAATGGAGTGAGAAAAATAAGATGGAGCAACAATTTGTTGTTGATTACATTGCCTCGGTGCTTTCTCCTCGCACAAGCGAACTTAAAATTTCGGAAGTGCAAACCATTGAAGCGGCACAACTATTGCATCTGCGTACGGACTTCCTCTTTACCACAAAAGCGAACATCGGAGAAATCCTTCACCACCTTCACCCCACCCCTGCCGTTTGTGGATTGCCCAAACAAGAGGCATTTGAGGCGATTCAGCGCATTGAAAGTAATCCTCGAAAATATTATGCGGGATTTTCAGGTCCATTGCAACACACGAACTGTGGCACCCACCTGTATGTCACTCTCCGTTGTGCGCATTTTGGGGAACAAACCAACATTGAATATTACGCAGGGGGCGGACTTATAAAAGGCAGCAAGGCACATGAAGAGTGGAACGAAGTGTGCACCAAGAAAAAAACAGCTGAATGTATAGTGACAAACCACATATCAATTCCCTAACAAGGGCACTACTTCACCTGGGCATTACGGATATTGTCGTGTGTCCAGGTGCTCGAAATGCGCCTCTGTGTCACAACTTTCACCAAGCGGGATTCACACTTCATCCTGTTACTGACGAGCGCTCTGCAAGTTTTGTAGCCATCGGTATTTACCTTGAAACACGGCGCCCAACTGCCGTATGCGTTACCTCAGGAACCGCCCTTCTGAATACACTTCCAGCTGTGGCAGAAGCATACTACCGCCACATCCCACTAATTATCATCTCAGCCGATCGCCCCGAGGAGTGGATTGGACATCTTGACGGACAAACACTTCCCCAGCGTAACGCCCTGCTCCCCTATGCGGAATGTGTGAATATTGAAGAGCACTCAACACTTGCAACAATTCTTCCGCAAATAAAAAAGGCGGCGCACAACCAACCCATTCACATAAACATTCAGATAGAGGAACCTCTCTTCCAATTTACCCAAGCATCATTGCCCGAAATTGAAGGAAACTTTGATGAGGAATTTACTGAAGGGAAGAAGATTGATGATGCCCAACTTGAGGATGTCGCTCAACTTATTAACAGCGCCCAATATCCTCTTTTAGTGATGGGACAACAGGAGGAGTTTGCACCAGATTTGTTTGAAGCACTGTCCACTCGCATGGCCATACTCCCTGAGATTATTAGCAACTCAAAGGACTCTATTTTGAGCGACCAAGTAGAAAAATGTTTGTGCGCAGGAGCATCATTGCCTGTTTCTCCCGACCTTGTTATACACATTGGAGGTGCCTTTATTGGCAAGCAACTAAAACTGTTTTTAAGGAAACAGACGCACATCCCAATCATTAGAATTGGACAAGAAAAACAGGTGCCAAAAACCTTTGGACGCACAACGCTTTCCGTACAAGCGAATCCCATTCAATTCTTACAAAAACTATTACCACTCTTAACACCGCGCGACTTACACAAGCATTGGAGTAATAGTATTTCAAGCGCGTATAATTCTCTGAATAAAAAAGACATAAGCGAAGAAGAAAAAGTAATAGTTGAATACCATAACGCGCTTAAATCACACCGTATTGGAGCGCTACACTTAGCAAATAGTAGCAGCGTTAGGTGGGCAAATGCTCACATCGAGGGCGGACATTTCCCTGTGTATTGTAACCGCGGAGTGAACGGTATTGAGGGTTCGCTATCAACGGCCGTAGGACAATCCCTGAAGTCAGAAAAACTCGTTGGTTACATTACCGGAGATTTAAGTTTCTTCTACGACGCCAATGCACTTTGGAACACTCACCTACGCAAGAACCTTATCATCCTGTTACTTAATAATAGCGGTGGAAAAATCTTCTATAAATTAGGTGCACTTAAAGAATCTCCAGCACTTAAAGACTACATTGCTGCCCACCATACCACCTCAGCGGAAGGTATCTGCGCCTCGTACAATACACACTACAAGCGTATCACGCATCCAGAGCAAATACCTCACCTTATTTCCGAACATCTCAATTCTGAAAATAAGCGTCCGCTCGTGATGGAATATATTTGCGATTAAATCCTAAACACTCTCAAAACTATGTGGAAAGAAATTCTCCCCTTCGAAGAAATTATATTTGAATACTATAACGGCATTGCCAAAATTACCATCAACCGCCCGCGTTACCGCAACGCCTTCACTCCCCTCACCGTGAGCGAAATGAGTAAGGCATTCAATCACTGCCGAGAGGATTCAAACATTCGTGTCGTACTCCTTACAGGTGCGGGCGACATGGCTTTTTGCGCAGGTGGCGATATGAATTACAAAGGTCGCGGAGGTTATGTAGGCAAGGACGATGTGCCTCGCCTTAATGTGCTTGATGTGCAGAAGCAAATCCGTACGCTTCCCAAACCCGTCATTGCGATGGTCAACGGTTTTGCTATTGGTGGCGGTCATGTACTCCACTTGATGTGCGACCTCACAATTGCTTCATCTACAGCAAAGTTCGGTCAGACAGGTCCCCGCGTGGGATCTTTTGATGCAGGTTTTGGAGCATCTTACTTGGCACGCATCGTTGGTCAGAAGCGTGCGCGTGAAATTTGGTTCATGTGCCGTCAGTATACTGCCCAAGAGGCCTACGAAATGGGAATGGTAAATAAGGTTGTTGCCCCCGAAGAACTCGAAAGTGAGTGTATCAAGTGGGCAGAACAAATGATGGAACACTCTCCCCTTGCGCTCCGCATGATTAAGGCGGGACTTAATGCCGAACTTGACGGACAAGCAGGTATTCAGCAATTAGCAGGCGACTGCACCATGCTTTATTACCTTTTGGACGAAGCACATGAAGGCGGTCAAGCCTTCCTTGAAAAGCGCAAACCCGACTGGTCGAAGTTCCCCCATTTGCCCTAACCTCATTATTATCACTTGACACATTTTGTCTATGCACTACTTCATACATCCCCATAAATTAACATTCAGTTTCCCCGCAGGAACTTCCCGTGGGGTGTATACGCATAGACAAGTGTGGTATGTGTTTCTCAGCGAAAGTCCAATTGATGGTGACACTTGCCGTGACATCATTGCTGACCCTCGATTGCTGACCAAGCATGCTATCGGTGTGGGTGAAATAGCCCCCTTGCACGACCTTTCTTGTGAATATGGAAGGGAGTTTCAGACGACGATCGAAAAGTGTTGTAAAGAATTCGTCGAAAGTAATGATAGTGATTGCCTCAAACATTACCCTTCAATCCGCTTTGGCATTGAAACCGCACTGACGTCGCTTGCCGCGCCTGATGGTTTGAGTCTTTTTGACACACCCTTCACTCATGGCGAAACGGGCATCCCTATCAATGGTTTGGTATGGATGGGCGACAAAGAAACAATGCGCCAACGCATGCTCACAAAGATGCAAGCGGGATTCACTTGTATAAAGTTAAAGATTGGCGCGTTGCACATGGAAGAAGAATTGGAATTGCTCAGAGAATTGCGCCAAATTGCTCCTGCTAAAGACTTACAAATCCGCGTGGATGCCAACGGTGCTTTTACTGAACCCGAGGCACTCTCCGTAATGGAGCAACTTGCTAAATTGGAGGTGCACAGTATTGAACAACCCATCCGTTCGGGCAATTGGGACAGCATGGCACGACTCTGCAAATGCGCCCCCCTCCCCATCGCATTAGACGAAGAACTCATTGGCGTAAACACTCTGAAATTAAAAGAACAGTTGCTCCAGGAAATTCGCCCTGCATACATCGTGCTCAAACCGACCCTTCACGGAGGCATCAAGGGATGCGACGAATGGATAGAATGTGCCACCCGCCATAGCATTGGTTATTGGATTACCTCTGCCCTTGAAAGCAACATCGGGTTGAATGCCATTGCGCAATACACCGCCACGCTACAAACAGGCGACTTTGCGCAAGGGTTAGGAACGGGGCAGTTGTTTGTAGAAAACATTCCCCACACAGGACTTACCATTGAAGGGAATAAACTTTACAGAAAGTGTTGAGGGCATAGGATTTTCAAAAAATTACCTCCCTAACAAATAAAAATATCTGGGAGATAATTCAAACTAACTCCCAGATATTTTCAACTAAATCGGATATAATTTAATCCATAAGAATAGCAGGTGCAAACGATTGGTTAAAACTTGACATTCAGTTCATTTAAACGGTCAAGCACTGCACTTGAAATCATTTCATCTACGCATCCATTATTACGCAACCGCTCACGCACCTCTGTGGAACTAAATGGGAATAACGGAGCTCCCTGCATCACCTTCACAGACTTTGCCTTCGCCGACAAATGGGGCATCGCGTCTTCGGTGGTCGTGTCTCTCGGATAAACAAGAATCTCTATTGTTTCCAACAGCGTGTCATAGTGCGCCCACTTCTCAAATAGCAACCAATTATCTCCCCCAATGATGAGCGCAAATTCGTGCTCCGGGTAAACCTCACGCAACGCCACCATAGTGCGCCAGGTGTAGGTCGGACGCTCTAACTTGAATTCAAAGTTACACGCCTCTACCCCATGAGCCTCAGCACAAGCAAGTGCAGCCAATTCGTAACGCACATCCTCCGGCAAGAGTCCCGCCTGATTTTTCAAGGGATTGTGTGGCGAAACCATCAACCAAACACAATCCACATACCCAGCATTTACAATCCACTCCGCCAGACGCAAATGACCGTTATGTATGGGGTTAAAACTTCCCCCAAATATTCCTATTTTCATACTCTTCAAAGCCAAAAGGTGTTAGCATAAGGAACTGATTTCTCCCAATCTACCCTTCTGCACTTACAAAAATACGAAAATTTATAAGTTCAATCCTTAAAATTAACCTATATTTGCAGGAAGAATAGGTTTAAGGTTATTAGGTCGCTTCGCTTTAAGGTTGTAAGCGCACCGACCTACCTAAAAACCTCAAAAGGTTAGATCATAAGGTTGCAAGGTCGCTTCGCTCATAGGTTTTAAGGGCTATGCAGACCGCACGGACCTTAAACCTCATAACCTAAAAACCTTATAACCTTATAACCTCATACCTAAAAACCTTATAACCTCATAACCTAAACAACTATGTACACTGTAGACGAACTCAACGAACGACTCATCGACCTTTCATTTGCTGAAGACATCGGTGATGGCGACCACACCACCCTTTGTTGCATCCCTGCCGACAGCATGGGCGAAAGCAAGTTGCTCATCAAGGAAGAAGGTATTTTTGCGGGTGTAGAAATTGCTAAGCAAGTGTTCCACCGCTTTGACCCCACAATGGAAATTGAGGTGTACATCGAAGATGGTGCACATGTAAAACCTGGCGACATTGTCATGAGCGTAAAGGGTAAGGAGCAAAGTTTGCTTCAGACAGAGCGCCTCATGCTCAACATCCTTCAGCGCATGTCAGGTATTGCTACAATGACCAACAAATATCAGCAAGCACTCATTGACGCAGGCACAAAGACACGCGTGCTTGATACGCGCAAAACCACCCCTGGTATGCGTATGCTTGAGAAGGAAGCAGTGAAGATTGGTGGCGGTATGAACCACCGCATCGGTCTTTTCGATATGATTCTCCTTAAGGACAACCACATCGACTTCTGTGGCGGTGTGCACAACGCTATCAGCCGCGCAAAGCAGTACTGTAAGGACCACGGTAAGGACCTTAAGATTGAGTGTGAAGTGCGCAACTGGAAGGAACTTGAAGAAGCCCTTGCAGAAGGTTGCGACCGCATTATGTTTGACAACTTTACGCCCGAAGATACCAAGAAGGCTGTTGAACTCGTAGCTGGTCGCGCAGAAACCGAATCAAGTGGTGGCATCACCTTTGAAACTATGATTCCCTACGCAAAGGCAGGTGTTGACTTCATCAGTTTCGGTGCGCTTACCCACAGCGTGAAGGGCCTCGACATGAGTTTCAAGGCAGCAGGTTCTGATAAGTTGATTATTAAATAAGCACAAAATTTGTGTTAAGAGTTACGAGGTGTGCCACAAGTGGTGCACCTCTTTTTTATTAAACCTATTGTAGTAAAAATTATTAGTAACCTAAGAAAAATTATTAGTAAGATAATTTAAAATAAGTTACTAATAGTTTTAGCCATCTAAAGCATACTGATTATCGGCACTTTATAATTACCTGTTTTGGCAATAGTTTTTCGCAAAATAAATGCCATACAATCCCCTTAATTTCACCATTTCACAACTCTCACGCCCCCTACTTTTTGCAACCGTGTTGCAGAAACACGCGCTCCTTTGTTCCGCCCAACTTTTATTCGTAATTTTGCACAAAATTTAAGAACCTTCCCTTTGGGAAGCACGAATCCAAACGCATTTTATGAAGCAAAAGTTACTTCTCATCCCCTTCGCGATGCTGACAAGCATGAGTTATGCTACAGCACAAGTATGCAACGACCACGACCATACGCATGACCACAAGCATGACAAAAAGGAAGTGGAACACAAGCACGAAGGGCATGTGCACACTGAAAACTGCTCGCACTCAAAGACTGAAAAGAAAGAGGCGGGGCATGTTCACACAGAAAACTGCTCACACAATCACCCTCCCAAGAAACAAACGGGACATGTGCACACTGAAAATTGCAGCCACGGGCATGACCACGATCACGACCACGAAGCAGAGAGCGAACTCGGCACTGCTACGGTGAGCGTGAAGCGCAAGGGCGTTTACAAAGACTGGCGCTCTACGGAAAAGGTAGACATGATTACCAGTTCCGAACTCCTGCGTTGCGCTTGCTGTAACCTCGGCGAAAGTTTCCAAACAAACGCCTCTGTTGATGTAAGTTATTCAGATGCAGCAACGGGTGCTAAGCAAATCAAACTCCTTGGTCTTGCAGGTACTTACGTACAGATGCTCACGGAGAGTTTGCCCAATTTCCGCAATGTGGCACAGCCTTACGGTCTCAGTTATGTGCCCGGTGCGTGGATGGAAAACATCAGTATTTCTAAGGGTACTGCTACGGTCAAGAACGGTTACGAAGCCGTTACAGGTCAAATCAATGTGGAATACCTCAAACCCACTGCCGCCGATGCCTCTCCCCTTTCCGTAAACATCTTTGGCAACCTCGACAATAAGTATGAACTCAATGTAGCAAGCATGCACAAGCTGGGCGAACATTGGAGCACGGGCATCCTTGCGCACGGCGAGAAGGGCTTTAAGATGCACGACAACAATAAGGACGGATTCTCCGACATGCCCCAGGTGGAGCAGTTTAACCTTATGAACCGCTGGCACTATAAAGGGCACGACCGTAATTTCCAAATTGGATTCAAGGCATTAGGAGAAGACCGCCAGAGCGGACAACTTGCCAAGGCCGTGAAACCTGGTGAAGAGCGCTACCAAATTGGTGTTGCAACCGACCGCTATGAAGCATATGCCAAAGGCGCATTTGCTATCAATCATGAGCAAAACTCTAACCTTGCCTTCACCCTCTCAGGTTCTTGGCACCACCACGATGCTACTTACGGTCACAAGGCATACGATGTGAAGCAGACTTCGGGTTACGGTTCGTTGATGTACGAATCTGACTTCGGCGCTCACCACAACCTTTCAACTGGTCTTAACTTCGTGTACGACGCCTTCTCACGCAAGGCAAACCTCGACGGTGTTAGCCCTCTCGCAAAGTCGAAGAATCACGAAACTGTTGGCGGTGCTTACGCGCAATATACTTATAAGTTGAACGACGACTTCACGGCAATGGGCGGTGTGCGTGTTGACCACAGCAATCTCCACGGCACTTTCGTCACTCCCCGTGCCCACATCAAGTGGTCGCCTTCATTCTTCGCTCACTTCCGCCTCTCGGCAGGTAAGGGGTATCGCACGACGCACATCCTTGATGAAAATAACTTCCTCCTCGCAGGATCGCGCAAGATGATGATTGCCGATAACATTGACACGCAGGAAGAAGCGTGGAACTTCGGTGCATCCGGTCAGTTTAAGATTCCTGTTGATGAAAAGATTTTGAACATTGACGTAGAATACTACTACACCGACTTCGTGAAGCAAGTTGTGTGTGACATGGACAACGATGCGCATGCCGTACAGTTCTACAACCTCGACGGCGACAGCTATTCACATGTTATTCAGGCAGAAGCGACTTACGAACTCTTTCCTCGCTTCAACCTCACAGCGGCCTATCGCCACACCATCTCAAAGACCACTTACAGAAACATAGGCACTGTAGATAAACCCTTGACCAGCAAGTATAAGGCGTTGCTCACTATGGGTTATGAAACGAAGGGCAAGAACAAGTGGCAGTTTGACATTACCTCACACCTCAATGGTGGTGGTCGTATGCCCAACGCTTACACAAAGGCTGACGGCACGCGCTCATGGGACGAACGCTACGACGCCTTCTACCAACTCAGTGCACAAATCACCAAGAACATTGGTAAGTGGGCCATTTATGTGGGTGGCGAAAACCTCACCAACTACAAGCAGAAGAACGCGATTATCAACGCCAACAATCCTTGGAGCGATGAATTTGACCCCACTATGGTTTACGGACCTATGCACGGTTGCAAATTCTATGCTGGTGTGAGATTCAAACTTTAAACTGCGACACACATTATTTATATATAGTACTATGCCACTCGGCATAGTACTTTTTTGTTTTTATCAAGGTCGACTTGCTATTGTGCAAAAAACTAAACCTATTGAAGTGAAAACTATTAGTAACATAAAAAAAATTATTAGTAACATAATTTGAAAAAGGTTACTAATAATTTCACTACTTTAACCATGCTGATTATCAGGCAGCTGAAAAAAATACGTTTTGTGTAACAATTTTTCGCAACTTCCATGAGGAAGACGCAATGTATTGAGTCCCTACATGAACCATTGTGTAAAAAAAATAACCACTAATGGACACGAATTTAAACTAAAGTCATTCGGATTGAATATACTCCGATGGGGGATTAGTGTAAATTTGTGTCCATTAGTGGCTAAAGAAAATAAAGACTTATACCAACAATCGGTGTTACCACCGTTCCTCGTTGACGCTTAAGCCAAGCACATACCCTTTTTCACTTCCTTAACGGCATCGCTACCCTTAAGCGCCTCAACGATAGTAAAGGCAAATTCAAAAGTAAAACCTGGCGACTTTGCTGTGATAATTGTGCCGTCGGCTTCAATACCACGCTTGGTGTAACGCGCACCATGTTCCTTCTTTTCAAATCCAGGATAAGTCGTTGCCTTCTTGCCTTCAAGCACTCCACAAGTACCTAAAACAAGTCCTGGAGCAGCACAGATTGCAGCCACATATGCACCACGCTCTACTTGTGCCTTAACTGCCTGACAAACACCCGTATGCATGCGTAAATTATCAGAACCAGGCATACCTCCGGGAAGAATCAAGCAATCGCTTTGTAGGATTTCCGAACGACGGAAAATTGCATCTGCCTTTACGGTAACGCCATGCGCTCCCGTAACATTTCGAGAACCCGAGATTGAGACCGTCTGCACAGGAATACTTGCACGACGGAGAATATCTAATGTTGTTATCGCTTCGATTTCTTCAAAGCCATTTGCTAAAAATAAGTGTACCATAGGAAAAAAGGGGGAACGGTTAAAGGTTAAATGGGAACGGTTAACGATAAATGGTTACGGCGCGTTCACCTTTCACCCTTCACCTTTCCTCGTTGACCATTCACTGTTGACCGTTAAACTTGTAATGCTGCTCTGTAAGCCTTTATTGTTTGTTCAAAACCGAGGTAGAGCGCATCGCAGATGAGGGCATGACCAATGCTCACTTCATCAAGCCAAGGAATTTGAGTAGCAAAATAATTAAGATTTTCAAGACTTAAATCGTGACCGGCATTAAGTCCGAGACCAAGTTCACGGCAACGCTTTGCGGTTTCTACATAGGGGGCAATTGCCGCTTCACGATTGTCGGCATATCCCGAGGCATAGGGTTCGGTGTAAAGTTCTACACGGTCAGCTCCAGCCTTTAAGGCGTAGTCCGCCATTTCAGGAATGGGGTCTATAAAGATGCTTACACGGATTGCTTTAGTATGCAATGTTTCAACTACTTGCTTCAAGAAGTTAAAGTGTTCCTTTGTATCCCAACCAGCATTTGAAGTGAGCTGTGAGGGAGTATCGGGAACCAAAGTTACTTGCGCAGGTTCTACGGCAAGAACGAGATTTAGAAAATCCTCTGAAGGGTAACCCTCGATATTAAATTCAGTGGTGAGCAAAGGCTTTAAGGCATGCACATCGGCAAAGCGAATATGGCGTTCATCGGGGCGGGGATGCACCGTTATTCCCTGTGCTCCGAAGCGTTCCAAGTCGGCTGCTACGCGAAGCAAGTCGGGGTTGTTGCCACCACGAGCATTGCGCACTGTGGCCACCTTATTTATATTTACGGATAATTTAGTCATCGGTAAAGAAAAAAATACTAAATTTGCTATGTTTATATAATTTGAGGCAAAATTACGAAATTCTTACTTCCCCAAGAAGTTAAAATAATAAAAATAACTATGAAGGTAGCACTCATCGGGAATACATATCAGGCAGAGAAAAGCAAATATTTGGTAGCGATAATTGAAGAGCTCCAAAAGCATGGTGCTGAAATCATCGTAGAGCGCCAGTTCCTCTCATTCATTACCAGCGTCATGGGCGTTGAGCAAACGGGATTAGCGGCCTTTGACGAGCGCAATTTCTCAGCCGACCTCTGCATTTCAATCGGTGGGGATGGCACCTTTCTGAAAGCGGCTTCGTATGTAGAGGCAAAGGAAATTCCCATATTGGGTATCAACACAGGGCATCTTGGTTTTCTGGCTGATGTTTTACCCGATGAGATTGAAGAGGCTTGCGCACGGATTTGCCACGGCGATTATAGTGTAGAGCATCGTGGAGTGGTAGAGGTAAGACGCAACGGCGAGTTACTTTCTCATCACCCTTATGCTCTTAACGAGGTGGCTTTACTGAAGCACGATAATTCTTCGCTTATTGGTATAGAAGCAAAAATTGACGGCGGACTGCTCAACCACTATATGGCAGACGGACTGATTGTCACGACTCCCACAGGGTCGACGGGATATTCGCTTTCTGTAGGTGGCCCCATCTTGGCGCCTATGTCGGGAACGCTCTGCATCAGTCCTGTTGCCTCTCATAGTTTGAATACGCGCCCCGTAGTAGTTACCGATAATGTACAAATAGAACTTTCCGTAGAAAGTCGTTCACACAATTTCTTACTCGCCATTGACGGACGCAGTGAAAGTCTGCCCTGCACAGATATTATCACCGTGACTAAGGCTCCCTTTAAAATCGGTGTGGCAAAGATCAAGCGCACAAGTTTTTATGACACTCTGCGCGAGAAGATGGCCTGGGGAAGAAGGGGGTGAAATATTTTAGAAAACGAGTTTAACAGGTACGAGTTGACGAGAATGTTTGCGGGATAACCAAATGAGACCTCCGCAAGACACACACAACTCCCCTCTCTCAACACTCTATGCTTATATCAACTTCAAACATACGCTGGTTGTGGAAGGTTGGAAAAAGTTACCGCCTGCAAGCTGCGCTCAATACGCTCCTCGGTATCCTCATCGTAGGAGTTGATTTGCTATTTGTGTGGTGCACAAAGTTAGCGGTTGACATCGCCACGGGAAACAACACTTCGATGTCGCTGATGACCGCGTTTACCTTATTAGCGGGCGTCATTGTGACCCAGATTTTGTTAGGACTTGCATCAAAGTGGATAAAGGCCACATTGGGGGTTAAGTCGCTGAATAAAATGCACAGTAGTTTCTTTACCATGTTGCTTAATAGCGACTGGCGAAAACTCCGCACTTTCCACACGGGTGACCTCACCAACCGCCTGCAACGCGACGCCTCGGAGATTACTGGTTTCTTGACAGAAAGTCTGCCCACGCTCGTCACAACCCTCATCAAATTTACCGCAGCCTTTGCCTTCCTTTATTTTATGGACAGCACACTGGCACTGATGATTGTCGGCATCCTTCCCCTCTTTGTGTTAATGGGCCGCTTGTATGTCAACAAGATGCGGGAAATTACCCACCGTGTGAGAACCACGGAGAGTGCTGTGCAAAGTTTGATGCAGGAAAGTCTGCAACACACTCCCGTCATTAAGACGCTCCAGCAGGTGCCTTATGTGGTAGAGAAACTTTTAACCCTACAGAAGCGCCTCCGCGGAGAAATTATTCAGCGCACGAAGTACTCTACCTTTACCTCTACCCTCCTCAACATTGGTTTTGCAACGGGTTACTTTCTCACCTTCACTTGGGGTACATACAGTCTTTCGCAAGGGACTATAACTTATGGCACACTCATTGCATTCGTACAACTCGTCTCGCAGATACAAGACCCCGTCCGCACACTGACGCGCTTCATACCTATTTTTGTAAGTGTCAGCACTTCTTGCGACCGACTGATGCAACTCGCAGCGCTCCCCACCGAACCCGAGGCAATTAAATCCCCCTTGCGTGAGGGTGTGGGCATACGCATCAACGCACTCTGTTTTGCTTACGACGAGAAGTCGCGCAAGATTTTTGAAAACTATTCACTGACGCTATCCCCAGGCAGTCGCGTAGCAATCATGGGCGAGACGGGCACGGGAAAAACCACCCTCATCCGCCTCCTGCTCTCACTGATTTCTCCAACCTCCGGGGACATCACACTCTTCGACAAGCAACGCTCACTACAAGTGAGTCCCGCCTCCCGTTGTCATTTTGCCTACTTACCACAAGGCAACACCTTGTTGAGCGGAAGCGTTCGAGAAAACCTTTTGCTCGGCAATCCCGATGCTACCGAAGCGCAACTGAATGAGGCACTCGAAATTGCCTGTGCTACATTCGTGCATCAACTGCCCAACGGCATCGACACCTCCTGCACAGAGCACGGTGGTGGATTCTCTGAGGGTCAAGCACAGCGTATCTGCATTGCACGCACGCTTCTACGCGAGGCGCCTATTTTATTGCTGGACGAAGCCACCTCTGCGCTTGATGCCGTGACAGAACGAAAGGTGGTAGAAAACATTATCCACCACCGGCCCCACAACACACTCATCTTTATCACGCACCGCCCTGAAGTCACCCAACTTTGTGACACAATTGTAAGGTTGTAAGAGGGAGCAAATTCTCCATAGATTTTTCTAACACACAGTTTTTCAATATCATGAACAGCATTTCTTTTAAATACTTTTTGCGCAGCTGCTTCATCGCTGCGCTTACGTTCCCCGTACTTGCTGCGTGCCATTCCAAGACACCCACAACTGAAACTCAGCAGTTCATCACTGCCGACAGCGTCCACATTCTGCGCGACGGGAAACCCTATTATTTCGTAGGTGCCAACTTATGGTACGCTCCCCTGCTTGGGGCGGAGAATGGCGACCGTGAGCGCCTGCACAGAGAATTGGACAATCTCAAGGCGATGGGAGTTGAGAATCTGCGCATCCTTGCCGGAGCAGATGCAGGAAGTTGCCATGCCAATTCAGTAAAACCCTACTTACAACCAGCACCCGGTGTGCTCAACGACACGTTGCTCGTGGGACTTGATTACACCCTTGCAGAACTCGCCAAGCGCCAAATGACGGCCGTTATTTACTTAACCAATTCATGGGATTGGAGCGGTGGTTACGGATTCTATCTCCGCGAATGCGGGTTTGGCGACTCCCCCAATGCTAATGGCGAAGGGTATAACGACTATGTGGCGTATGCTGCAAATTTCGTGCGTTGCGACTCAGCCATGCACCTCTTCTACAACCATGCGGAGCGCATCGTTTCGCGCACCAATAGCATTACTGGAATTGCTTACAAGGATGACCCCACCATCTTTGCATGGCAAATCTGCAACGAACCGCGCCCCTTCAGCAAGGAGAACAAGCAACTTTTTGCCAATTTCATTTCCGAAACCGTAAAGCGCATCAAAGCGATTGACGCCAACCATATGGTGTCACTCGGTAGCGAGGGATTCTACGGTTGTGAAAGCGATGAAGACCTCCTCGTTCAGGTACACACCGACCCCAATATAGACTATATTACCCTCCACATTTGGCCTGTAAACTGGGGCTGGGCGTCGCGCGAAAATCCCGATGAGAAGATTGCCAATGCTTGCCAGCGTACCAACGCCTACATCGACTTGCACTACAAGGCATGGGAACGCATCAAGAAGCCCATGGTGATTGAAGAGTTCGGATTCCCTCGCGAGGGAAACAGTTGCGACTTACAGCGCAACACCTTGAGTCGCGATAGTCTTTACAAAACAGTATTCGGTCGCGTCATTGAAAGTTTCGATGCACAAGGTCCTCTCGCTGGTTGTAATTTCTGGGGATGGGGCGGTA
The DNA here is from genome assembly GCA_045631665.1 of Alloprevotella sp. GTDB lineage: Bacteria > Bacteroidota > Bacteroidia > Bacteroidales > Bacteroidaceae > Alloprevotella. Next base: position 37,561 of record JAZQVD010000039.1, on the reverse strand, counting down.
GTGGTCGACCCAGTGCGGAAGTGTGGAGCAAGGGCGATGATTTCCTTTGCGACCCTCCTCACGAACCACAAGGTTGGTATTCCGTTTTTGATTGTGACAGCACCACCATTGCTGTTATTAAAAATACTACAAACACTCTCGATTCCCAGTCTATCACCCAGGAGTAGAACTTTGCTTTCATCATTATTATGTCCTACTTATCTGACCCTCGCATAGTCGCCACTCTTGACGCGGGCGGCACCAACCTCGTCTTTGGAGCCATCCAGGGAGGCGAATACATCAAGGGACCTATTACCCTCCCCGCCATGGCGCACGATTTAGACGCCTGCTTGGGACAAATCATTAAGGGTTTTGACCTCCTTTTTGCCGACCCAGCACAGCGTCCCATCGCCATCAGTTTTGCATTCCCCGGTCCAGCAGACTACCCCCGCGGAATCATCGGCGGTTTCCTTCCCAACTTTCCCTCCTTCCGTGATGGCGTAGCACTCGGTCCTATGTTGGAAGAACGCTTCGGTGTGCCCGTATTTATCAACAACGATGGCGACCTCTTTGCCTACGGCGAATCCCTCTGCGGCATTCTTCCTGAAATCAATCAGCGCCTCGAGGCCATGGGAGCACAAAAGCGCTTTCATAACCTCATTGGATACACCGTTGGCACGGGTCTCGGCATTGGTTTTGTTATAAACGGTCACCTCAACCGTGGCGACAACTCCTGTGTAGAAACCTTCTGTCTGCCCCACCCCACAAATTCCGACATCATTATTGAAGAGGGTGCCTCCACCCGCGCCGTCTGCCGCGTTTACGGCGAACTCACGGGTGAAGATGTCACTGAAATGAATGCCCGAGACATAGCAGAAATCGCCAATGGAAACCGCACGGGTAATGCAAATGCCGCCCAAGAAGCCTTTGCTCAAATGGGACGCACCCTCGGTGCTGCCATTGCCACTGCAACCACACTCATCGATGGCATTGTTGTCCTCGGTGGGGGCGTAATGGCAGCAAAGCGGTGGATTATGCCTTCGCTCATGGACGTACTCCATTCTACAATCCGCACCCTCAAGGGCGAGACGCTCCCCCGCATGCAAATGAAGGTCTACGATCTTGACAATCCCGACACCTTCCCCGACTTTGCACGCGGAGCCGTAAGGCGCATCAAGGTATATGGTAGCAACCGCTATGTAGATTACGACGAGCAAAAGCGCATCGGCATTGCCATCTCTAAACTCGGAGCAAACAAAGCTGTTTCTATTGGTGCTTATGTTTTTGCGCTCAATGAGTTAGACAATCCTTCTTCTCCTAAAAATTAAGTCCGAGATAATTAAATTTATCTGGGAGATAGTTTGATTTATCTCTCAGATAGTTTTAAGTAACTCGGACACACTTATTATCTCCCCTTTCTCTATGCGTCACCACCTCCTCATTATCCTTTTATTCTCCCTCTCGCTTCACGCGCAGCGTCCAATTGACGAGGTCAACCCATTTATCGGCACAACAAATTACGGCACAACTTCTCCGGGAGCAGTTTTGCCCAATGGGTTGATGTCTGTGGTGCCCTTTAATGTAATGGGGTCGGATTTGAACCGTTACGACAAGGACAGCCGATGGTGGTCGGCTCCGTATGACTATACGAACAGTTACTTCACGGGTTTTGCGCATGTATCATTAAGCGGCGTTGGTTGCCCCGAAGCGGCGGCACTGTTGGTGATGCCTACGGCAGGACCGCTCAATGTGGACTACACGCAATATGGTTCTACTTACGCTCGAGAAAAGGCTTCACCGGGGTATTACAGTAATTGGCTGACGAAGTATGACATCGGTTGTGAAGTGTCGGCAACGCCGCGCTCATCGTGTGAGCGTTATACTTTTCCAAAGGGTGAGGGACACATTCTTCTGAACTTGGGCGAAGGGCTGACAAATGAGAGCGGCGCGTGGGTGAAACGCATAAGTGATACGGAGATTGAGGGATGTAAATTACTTGGCACCTTCTGCTACACGCGCGATGCGGTGTTTCCGCTTTACTTTGTGATGCGCGTTTCGCGTAAACCCTCACAGAGCGGCATGTGGAAGCGCGAACCCGAGATGAAGGGCGTTGAGCAGGCATGGCGCGGTGGCGATGGCTATAAATTATACGACGAACATTTGAGCGAACTGGGGGGCGATGATATTGGTTTCCGCTTCTCCTATGCCGACCTGCAGGCGGGCGACACCGTTGTAGTGCGCATGGGCGTGTCATTCGTATCATGCGGAAATGCACGCCTTAATTTGGAGCAAGAACAGCAAGGAAAAGGCTTTGCCGAAGTGCACGAAGCGGCACGCAAAAGGTGGAGCGACGACTTGGAACGCATCCAAATTGAGGGGGGAAGTAAGGACGAACGCACCATCTTCTACACCGCACTCTACCACTCACTGATTCATCCCACGCTATTTAGCGATGTGAATGGGGAGTATAGAAAAATGAACAATGAAAGGGCGATTGGCAAGGCAGAGCATCCGCGCTACAGTGTCTTCTCCCTGTGGGACACTTATCGCAACCTACACCAACTTCTCACGCTTGTTTATCCCGAACGACAGACAGACATGCTACGCTCCATCGTGGGGATGTATGAGGAGAGCGGGTGGTTGCCGCGCTGGGAACTCTTTGGGCGCGAAACTTACACTATGGCGGGCGACCCAGCTGCCATTGTGCTGGCAGATAGTTGGCTGCGCGGATTGACGGACTTTGACGTACACACCGCTATGGAGGGGATGCTGAAATCAGCAACGGCACCGAGTGGTGAGAATCCGCTTCGCCCCGACAACACGCCCTATATGGAGCGCGGATTCATCCCACTTTATTACCTGCCCACAGACCTCTCGGGCGACAATTCTGTTTCGCACACGCTGGAATACTGCCACGCTGATTTTGCCATCTCGCAGTTGGCAGCAGCACTCGGACATGAGGACGTGAGCGAGACTTTTGCGAAGCGCTCAAAGTATTACCGTAGTTACTACTGCAAGGAATCGGGAGTGTTGCGCCCCCGCACGAACGAGGGAGGTTTTCTCCAGCAATTCGATGCCTCGGTAGGCAAGCACTTTGAGAATGTTCCGGGTTTCCACGAGGGTTCGGCGTATGCCTATACCTTCTCCGCCACTCACGATGTGGAGGGTTTGACAAAACTCATGGGAGGCAAGAAGGCGTATGTGGCCAATCTGCAAAAGATATTTGACGAGGGGCACTACGACCCTGCCAACGAACCCGACATTGCCTACCCCTACCTCTTCAGCAGGTTTAAGGGCGAGGAATGGCGCACACAAAAGATTGTCAAACAACTCTTGGACAGTTGCTACCACAACAGTCCAAGCGGACTTCCGGGCAATGATGACACGGGCACGCTCTCGGCATGGGCGCTCTTCTCCATGATGGGCATCTATCCCGACTGCCCTGGAGCGCCAACCTTTACGCTGACCACTCCGCAGTTTGAGCGCATCAAGATTCTTACGCCCAAGGGCAACATTACGATTACAACGGACAAGTATCCCCACGAGGCGCCTTACATCAAGAGTGCCACGTTGGGCAATCGTAAACTTAACACGCTGCGCATCACGCACCAGGAATTGCTTTCCGCGGGACGCTTAAATTTTACTCTCAAAGAAAAATAATTATAACGGACTTCGTAAAAATTATTAGTGAGATATTTTTACTCAACCTCACACGAAATGAAAAACATCCTTTCTGCAGTCGCCCTGCTCCTCTTTCTGGCGGGTTGTCAGCAACCTCATACTTTCTTCACCACATTTGTCGACCCACACATCGGCAGCAGTGGGCATGGCCATGTATTTGTTGGCGCCAATGTGCCCTTTGGCATGGTGCAAGTGGGACCTACATCTGTGCCCCAAGAATGGGATTGGTGCTCGGGTTACCATGCGTCGGACTCCACGGTGATAGGTTTTTCGCACACCCACTTGAGCGGTACGGGCATCGGCGATTTGATTGACATCACCGTAATGCCTGTGACTGGAACTGTGACTTACGAGCGCGGAAATACGGCTGATGCCGAGAGCGGACTTTGGTCGTATGCCAACCGCCGTCAAGAAGTAGTGCGCCCTGGGTATTACGCTGTGGCGCTTGAGCGTTACAACATTTTTGCAGAGATGACCGCCACACCGCGCACCGCTCTGCACCGCTACACTTTCCCCGAAAGCAATGCAGCTGCCCTCGTCTTTGATTTAGAAAACGGCGGCTGTTGGGACCGCACCACCGAGACACACATCAGCCTCGACGGCGACAGTCTCATTATGGGATGGCGCCACTCACGAGGGTGGGCAAATCGTCAGAAGGTGTTTTTCGCAGCACAGTGTTCTCAACACATCGACTCACTCACCTACCATGGACGAGACAGCCTCTATGCGCGGTTGCACTTCTCAACAAAGGCGAATGAAAAAGTGATGCTCAAAGTAGCACTCTCGGCTGTAAGCATTGAGGGAGCAAAGGCTGCGCTACAAACAGAAAATCCCGATTGGGACTTTGAGACTATGGCGCAGCAAGCAGAGGCAGCGTGGAACAAGGAATTGCAGCGCATCCAAGTAGAAGGCGGAACGGAGCAACAGCGACGCACCTTCTACACCGCGCTTTACCACACGATGATGGCACCTGCCCTCTTCAGCGACACCAACGGAGATTACCGCGGAGCAAGGGGGGAAATTCACCATAGCGAAACGCCTACCTACACCATCTTCTCCCTATGGGACACCTATCGCGCCAAGATGCCACTTCTGTCAATTATCGCCCCCGAACGCATGAGTCAGTTTGTCAACACTATGCTAAACATTTGCGATCAGCAACAGCGACTTCCCGTGTGGCACCTTTGGGGATGTGAAACTAATTGTATGGTTGGAAATCCCGCCATACCTGTTGTAGCCGATGCTATTGTGAAAAAGATAAAGGGCATTGACTACGAACGCGCATTCAGAGCAATTGAAATCACTAATGCATGCGAATCGCGTGGCCTTGCTTTGCGCCGCAGGTACGGATACATTCCTTGTAATCTCTATAAGGAATCCGTGGCCTACGAATTAGAGTATGCGCTTGCAGATGGTGCTGCTGCGCGTGCCGCCGAGGCTTTGGAAAAGAAAGATGCAGCCATGCGTTATCACGAAAAGAGTCGCTCTTACCGCCACCTCTTTGACAGCATCAGCGGATTCATGCGTGGTAAAGATAGCGAGGGACATTTCCGCGAACCCTTCGACCCTATTCATGCCAGTCACCGCAACGACGATTACTGCGAGGGAAATGCGTGGCAATATACCTGGCTTGTGCCCCACGATGTGGAAGGTCTTGCGGCATGTTTCGGAGGCAAAGAGCACATGCTTGCCAAACTCGATTCGCTCTTCTTGCAACCCTCACAATTGGGAGAAGAAGCCTCACCCGACATCTCGGGAATGATTGGGCAATATGCCCACGGCAACGAACCATCGCACCATATATTATATATGTATGCCATGTTGGGGAAACCTGAACGCACAAACGAATTGGTGCATCAGGTGCTCAACACACTTTATGACGATACGCCCGAAGGCCTCTGTGGCAACGAAGATGTAGGACAGATGTCGGCATGGTACATCCTCGCTTCCCTCGGACTTTATGAGGTAGAACCTGCCAGCGCCCGCTATTGGATTTCTCAACCGCTCTTTGAGCGCGCCACAATTCAGGTTAAGGGTGGCACCTTCGTTATTGAATGCCCCAAGCGCCCCTCACCCGAACATCAGATTAAGTGCATCCGCCTCAATGGTGCCGTTTACTCCCTCCCCTACCTCAATTATGAGGATATTGTCAAGGGAGGCACGCTAAGTTTTGAGTGGGACGAGGAGGTTATAGAGGAATGATGAACGGCAAACGACTCCACGCCGTCGCCCATTCCCGTTAGACCGCCACAAAGAGTCGCTCTCCGCCCGTCATTAGTAGGTTACCATTAACATTTATTCTTTTGAAAAATTCCATCTTTACCCGCCCCCTATGGGTTAGCATTTTTGCCATCACCGCAGCGATTTCATGGGGTTGGGCATACCCTTTGATAAAGTTAGGATTTGAAGAATTTCAGATTCTGCCAGAGATGACAAGCAGCAAGATGCTGTTTGCCGGTGTCCGCTTTTTCTTTTCAGGACTTATCCTACTCATCATCGCGGGGATAACGAAGCGCGATTTCCGCGTCAAGGAGAAAAGCAGTTGGGCATTTATCCTTGTGTTCACGCTGTTAAACACCACGCTCCACTATGCCTTTTTCTACATCGGTCTCTCTCACAGCGACGGTGCTCGAGCAGCCATTCTCAACTCTATGAGTGTGTTCGTACTCGTGCTTCTCGCTTGTGCCTTTTTCCCGAGTGAGAAATTGGGAACACGCAAAATCATTGGTTGCACTATGGGCGCCCTGGGGATTCTAATTCTGAACATGGGCAATGTCAGCACAGAAAACATTACCTTTATGGGCGACGGTATGATTATCCTCAATGCCCTCTGCTCAGCAGGTGCAAGTCTTATGACGCGCGGATTGGGCAAACGCATCGACATCTTTGTCGGCACGGGGTATAGTTTAGGATTTGGCGGACTCCTGCTTGTCATTCAAGGCCTCGTTTGTGGCGGAACCCTACCCCGCTTCACCCTTTTCGGCATCGTCATCCTCCTGCTGCTCATCATCATTTCATCCCTCGGATTTGCACTTTACAACAAACTCATCATCTGCAACCCTATCGGCAAAGTAGCCATCTACAACTCCCTCATCCCCGTTGTTGGCGTACTCTCCTCATGCATGTTTCTCAACGAACCCTTTTATCATAAATACATCCTTGCCGTAGGACTTGCAGCCGCTGGGATATACATTATAAATAAAGGTAGAGGATAAATTGTAAGGTAATAACCTCAAAACCTTCCCCACATCCATGTCTCATTTCGACTTCCAAAAATTCAGAATATCCCACGACCGTTGTGCCATGAAAGTCGGCACAGACGGAGTGTTGCTCGGTGCTTGGAGCCCCGTAGACGGTGTGAAGCGCATTTTGGACATTGGCACAGGTAGCGGACTCATCGCGCTCATGCTTGCCCAACGGTCGGATGCAGAAATAGTGGGTGTAGAATTAGATAGTGCAGCCGCACAACAAGCAGCCGAAAATGCACAAGCCTCACCCTTTTCCGAGCGCATTGAAATCGTAAACTGCAACATTTCAGACTATAGCGCTTCAGCACCCTTTGACCTTGTGGTAAGCAATCCGCCTTTCTTTGAAGAGAATGTCACCTCCCCCGACCAACTACGCTCACAAGCGCGAAGTACGCAGTCACTCCCCCTTGAGCACCTCATAGATGTGGCATACAACATGCTTACTCCCGGCGGCCGCTTCTGCGTTGTGCTCCCCACAGAAACTGCCCAGCGGTTCACAAACGCTTGCATCGTCAAGCACTTCACTCCCCTGCACCTCACAGCAATTCAAACCACACCCACAAAATCCCCCAAGCGCATGCTGCTCTGCTTCAAAAAAAGTGTGGAGCATGTTGAGTGCACCAAAGACACGCTCACCCTTTCCGCCTCAGACGGTAAGCGCTCTGAGGAGTATCAAAAACTTACCGACGCCTTTTACCTCAAGCGGTAATCTGCACAGCAACAAGTAAACCTTACTCAAATAAAAAAGCACTCCCCTTCAAGCAGCAAACACATAAGATTTTTGCATTGAAAAAATTGCTTATATTTGACTCCACAAGTATGGTGGCAAAAACTATAACTATTGTAGTAAAAATTATTAGTAACCTAAAAATAATTATTAGTAATGTAATTTAAAATATCTTACTAATAATTTTGAGGGTCATAAATATCTAAAAAAGAGGATGTAATTTCATTGAAACTACATCCTCTTTTTGCATTTTAAATTTAGTTCTCGTTAGAAGTTTACTGGGGGTTATTGCTTCGCCTTATACTCCACCTGCTGCATCGCTGCATCATCGTAAATTACTTGTCGGAGTTGGTCGGGCGTAGTCTTAACGGCATTGCGCGTAAGTTCGGGCACGTTGTAACTCTTCATACGGCAGAAATTATGTTCGGGGTCGTATTGCGGAAGCACAAACGCCTTGTGGTCATTGCCTTCGGCATCAAAGTACGCAATATACACTCTTGAATAACTGCCATCATCACGGCGCGAGGCAACTACAATCCAGCGACCGTTGCTGCTCCAAGTGTGATAACTGTCGGGACCAGGCGCTGAAGCCTTTGTAAGGCAACGAACACTATCGGTGCGGAGGTCTTTCACATAAAGGTCTGCTTCGGGATGCCAAATATGAAATTGACCACGCTTGCCCTCAGTATAAAGCAGATAATTACCATCGGGACTTACGCGAGGCACCGCCGCGCTGCGCTCTTGCGAAGCACAATCTACTTCAAGTTCGGGAGTGCCAAATGTGTGGGTTTCAGGGTCAAAACTCATGCTCAACACATCGTAGTGCATGCTGTCAATGAGCGTAATAACACGGTCGTCGCGCACGCTGTCGGGGATGACTGCCAACTGCGGAGTGTATGCACGGCAAAAGAATAAGCGCTTGCCGTCGGGAGCCCAATGGGGGAAGGTTTCAAGGTATTCCTTCGTGCGCAAGACGTTGGTAAGCGTAGCGCGCTGCACATCATAAAGCACGAGGTCACTGGCGTAGTCAATTACTTCAACCTTGCTACGGTCGTTGAGGTGAAACACCTGTCCCGTTTGGTTAGAAGAGAATGCCACAAGGGGTTGCGTGGGGTGCCAAGTGGGATATACGGAATTTGCCAACACAGAATCTACCGTCATTTTCATCTTCTTGGCATTGCCATTCTCTACGAAAATCGTGCCACCGTGAGAGGCGCGAACATGGAAGAGCATGTTTGTTGCGTCAAAATTCTGATAATTGTGACAATTGATGCAGTGATTGTCATCTGCTGAGAAGGTGTTATTGTTCTCATAGATGGGATTTTCCTCAAAACTGGTAAGGTCGCGCTGATAAAGTCCAAGTTGGCGATAGAGTTCAAAACTGGGTTCAATCAAGCGGTAAGAGAGGAAGGAGTCAATAGGTTCGGGCGCCACATAAAGGTTGTAGGGACGGAAGGATTTCCATTCGCCAGAACGCTTTGCGTAGATGGTGACAGCAATGTTGTTTCCCTTTTCAGCCTCGAGCAACTCGCGCCATTCTGTTGGGTCAAAGAAACACTTATTTGCAGCTACTTCTGCCACAATTTGCTTTCCTGAAGCACCTGTAATAGTTGCAGCAAACGCCTCGCCGTGAGTATCAACCATCACATTCATCGGAGCAATATTCCAGGGTATTGCCACATCGCGGTAGTCGGGATAAATGGGTGCCTCTTCATTGAGCGGAGTATGCGAAGCAGGAACTTCCTTTGTCATACCTCCACAAGATACGAGGAATAGTAAGAGGAATAATATAAGGGGCATAGTTGTTTGGTTTAACGGTTAGGGGGATGAGTCAAGAATCGTGACTTAAAAATTTAGTTCACACCTCCAGCACTACTTTGCTGTTTGCGTACTTGGTAGGGTTCATTGTTTTCGCAATAGTAGTAATAATAGTATGAGCCCAACCAATTCTTTTTCATGCGTTTGCGCAATTCAGCTTTGTCTTTAAGATAAGGTTTTGCTTCTGCTACAAAGGCCTGAAAGTTAGAAAGCATCATACGGTCATTACATACTTCGGGGAATACGCTTTTCACCTCATCGTGTGTCATAGAGTAGACCATAATCGCCTGACGCACAATTGCGGGAAGTCTGCCTCCCGTCTTTTGGCGCAACACCGTAGCCATATTCATAAAGCGAAGCAAGTCTTTAGAATAAAGTGTTGAAGCAATGGAGGTGATAAGCGTTTGGTCGGAACCATAAGAGAGTCCCACGTTATACCCCAAGAACACGGGGCGACGGAATTGCTGTTCGAGCGCCACTTCTCGGGGCGCCAGATTAAGCACCTTAACCAATTCGGGATCTTCAATAATCAACTTCGGATTATCAATCATGGGCGCATAACGCTCTACGAACTCTGATTCAAAAGGAACTTCCTCCAACGCCTTCATGTAACGCTTCGCCAAATACATCTCACCATTCACAATGGCACAAAGCGCCATGCGCTTGTAATTGTATATAGAAGGTCCCGTCATCACGTGGCGCTCCATCGCCGAACGGTAAGCACTATTCACCAAACCGGCATAGAAATTACAGTCGGCCTCATAAATTGCAGCCTCTGTCTGTCCCTTATCCGTGAGGTAGTTACTATCTTGCGGATAATCAAAAGCAAAATCAAAAATTTGCTCCAACAATTTGTCTTGCTGCACAAGCGAAATGGCGTAGTAGGCAGCCACGGGGCGCGAACCTCGGCGGGCGCTCAAGGCATCCTCAGCCATGCCCTCCCAATCGGCATTCCACATACGGTTTTGCAAACGCGCGCAGACCACATCGTTTTGGCGGTAGAAGTGGATGTAACTGAAGAGCGACGCTCCCGCCAAAAGTACGACCAAGAGGGCGCTCCAATGAGTAGTGGCAGGCGTTGAAGCAACTGCCGCTTTACCCTTACGCACAAAAGTTGCTACCAGTGCGCCAACAGCAGTAAACACGAAGATGGCAAAGGGGATTCCCATTACCAAAGAGGGTTCGTCGTGGAAATAAAGACGCATGCCGCGCCAAGCGAAGTATGCCAAAGTGGCTAACGGCAGTAAGAACGTGAGGAGTTTCCAACGGCGAGGGAGTCCGAAGAGGCGTGACAAGCAGCAGGCTGAACCTACGAGCAATACGGTAAGCACAGCACCGCCCAACCACACGTTATTAAACACCAACATCATGTAGCGCATCAACCAATAATACTCACCCATGGGTTGGCGCAATACAAACACCATGCGCTCAGGGTCAGTTGATACGTAGCAATCCTGTTGTGCGCGCTGGAAGAGGTCACCCAACAAGCATGTGCAGCACACATATATAAATAAGATAGTCAGGAAATGCACCCAGCGATACGGTATCTGAAGCACAGACCATGACCGTTGCTTAGTTGCAGTAGGAGTAGGAGAAGAGACAGGTTTCTTTGTCGTAGACTTCATAAGAGGATTTTATAATCAAGTTTCTAAAAAACATATTTCTTGCAAATTTAGGTAAAAAACCTTATTTCTCTTTTCCCCGAGCAGCAAATATTCATTTTTTCTATTACCTTTGCAAAAATTTGTACGCAGCGAAGCAATCCAACTGTACGCAAATTCAGACTTTGGCCCCATAGCTTAGCTGTATAGAGCGTCAGATTCCGGTTCTGAAGGTCGAGGGTTAGAATCCCTCTGGGGTCACAAAAAGCAACTCGAGAACATGTCACAGGGCATGCTCTCGAGTTTCGTTTTATGTAAAATTTCGTTATCCCATCATCCCCAAAAGGGTTTCTAAAAAGTAACATTTTCTCGCTACAATCCCCTATTGTTTTTCAGTACGTTAGAACCCCCTAAAACTATTAGTAACTTATTTTAAATTATCTTACTAATAATTTTTCTTAGGTTACTAATAGTTTTTACTACAATAGGTATAGTTTTTAGGGAGCGGGATTACGCTCAAATTTTGCGACATAAAAAAGGAAAAATTAGAGGGTGCAGTTACTTAACGACCGACACGCTCTAATTTCTCCTACACAACGGTTTTATTTCACCAAAACTTTTTTACCCGCAACAACGTAAACGCCCTTTGCAAGTCCGTCTACGCGCTGCACACCGGGTTGCACTTCAAGCGCACGCACAAGTTGTCCGTTCAAGTTGTAGACCTTCACCGTCTGCGCAACGTTTGTAGAAAGGGTGAAGCACCCTACACCACCGCTCACACCTATGTAATCGGTCTCAACGTAATCAACGCCGTCGGGCTGCACATATCCATATTGCTGATCAAGGTATGCCAAGCGCTCGGCAATCCATCCCTTGATGTAATCTACATCCTTGAGGATATTAGAGTGGTATGACGACCAGCACTTCTGTTCACGCGCTATCGCTCCGCTCTCTTCAAACAAATCGGCGTAACTCTGGAAGCGGTTACAGAGTGACTCTTCAGAGAAATAGGTTGCTCTCAACTCGGCATAGCGAGCCGCCAATTCGGCATTCCAATTGAGGTATGTACTGCGCTTAAGGCGGTGGAACAGCGTGAGTGTGCCGTGCTCATATTCCCAGAGGAAGGTGTTGAAGTCTTGGTCGGGCACGCAAATTTCGCTTGAACCGTCCCAACGACGTCCCCAAGTGCCGTCCAAATCCCAGGGGGCGATGCCCATGCGGTTGCGCAAGTTGGGCGAATCAAGGGTTTGGTCGTAGTTGTAGAGGAAGATGTTCTTACCGTGATTGTCCGTGGCAAGCATCAGTTCGATGAAGAGGTAGTAATCCGTAACACCAGGGATGTCGAAATACTTATGAATCTCACTGTTAAAGGCTACGTCGCCCGTTGTTGCCACAAAGTTGATAGCGTTCCACAAGGGTCCCCAATCAATCGGTTCATCCTCCCAGTCGGGATACTTGATTTCAAAGTTTGCCCAGGTCTCGCTGCGCTTCTTATTATCATAACTTTCAGGAGCCAACTTGGGGAAATAATTCACGCCCATCTCATGCCCCATAAGCACCTCATAACTCCACTGAGAAGACTTGTAGAGCGTACCTCGAATGATTTCAGGAGTTGTATCAGTTGCTTCTTCAAACTTTTTAAGTTTCAATTGCTTACGGTCCATCTTTTCGGTAAGGCAATACAAACCGTGGTATTTACCATTGAGGTAAACCTCCGCAAATTCTCCGCGGGTGCCGTGGCGCGCCTTCTTTTCATAACCCGCTGCCTTATGGTAAGGGGGCGTAGCAAAGTCGTTCCACAAATCCGTACTCACACGGTTGCGCATACATGCTTTATCCACCGCCATAGCGTCGAGAATCCAGTTATTATCATCGCGCAAACCTAAGAATTCTACGTCCTTAGAAGTCACACCGTCGGCCTCGCGCATCTTAATAGCATAACTTTTCTTGTTAAAACTCTGTGCCGTAGCACCGCGATAACGGAATGCGGCATTATAAATAGAGTCGTAACCGGCAATGTTGGCCTGAGTAACGCGCAACGTACCGTTGGTGTAATACGAACCACTGCAATACGGATAAGTTACCTCTACAAGGTTGAGGTAGGTAAAGCGCAGGGGCGCCGTCTCTATTTCCTGACCGTTTTTATAAAGGTTAAAGGTGTGTGAAGCAGTACAGTCGAAATCTGTGAGGTGGATGATACCCTCTGCATCAGGCGCCACACCATCAATACGCATTTCATAATCGGCGTCTGCTACCTTACACACAAATTGAACTGTCGGTGAAAAGACTCCCGTAGTGCGCGCATCAGCAGGGACAGTTGCGACGTACGTAGCATCATCAGTGTCGTAAATCAATTCCTTATCATTGATGCGCAACATGTCGATGAAAGTGCGGAAACCCATGAGTTCTACACCGGGGAATACGACGCCGTTTTCCATCAAGTATTTTGCGTGACGCTCGTCGGCAGAGTAGAACACGAAGGTCGAACCTGAATCATAGAGGTCGTAGAGGCAAACGTACTGTTGGTTATAGTCGTTCCAAAATACGTATTGTGATTGCCCATTTGTGATTTCTCCCTGGCCCCACCAGTTGTATTCATAGACGGGGCGCTGAGTAAGTTTTTCTACCGTATAACCTGGGCAATTATAATCACCATAATATCCAAAGGACCAGTAGTTTGTACCCGTTATGGAAGACCCTTTCTTTAAGTTAAGAGGCACATTGTCGGTAGGATAATTCGTCATCACATATTTACCTGCTTCGGTAAAAATAGAATAACCGTCGCCGTTCTTTCTGAAATAGAAATTATCGCCCTCACCTTCGGTTTGGTAGAGCTGATCTCCCTCATTTTTCAAGAATTTTCCTGAGCGGACATTGCGAATTTTATAAAGCACAGGATCAGAAGCCGTAGAAGCCACAATAGGTAAGTCTACCTTGCCCGTACGTTCCCAATAATACCCCTCATTAGTAAGTCCGCAATCACCTTGTATGGCAGCGCCCCAATCTGGAGTATCAGTTTCACCACCGAGTGTATTCCCCTCTTTATCAACAAAATAAAACATACCATTACTACTAAAGTAATTCGCATAAGTTCCCACAAGTCCGCTACCATCAACACGCATGTTAAAGTACTGACTGGGTTCCTGCACGCTCTGAATAAAGTAGCCACCCGCCTCTAACTCTCCAATGTTCCACTTTGCCCTGTTGCCCGACGCTGAAGCAGAGACGTTCAAACCTTTCTTCTGCGTATCTACACGCTGAGCATCATAAACCAAATACTCCATAGACACGGCGTTGCGGAAGGTATAAGTGCCGTCTTCGTTGGCTGAGACATACCAATATCCATCATCAGGAATTTCCTGTGACACGTAGTAATAGAGTATGGGATTCACATTATGATATGCGCCAAGGGTAATACTTCCCAAATTGTAGTAGGCACACTGAATGGCATACTTCTTTCCGTCTTCAAACTTGGGTTGTGCAAACACACTACCCAAGCATACGAACAATGCCGACAGGGATAAAAGAATTTTCTTCATACTTTCAAATATTTACGTGGCAAATTTACGGTAAAAAATACGTTCTAAAATACTTCACAAGTATTTTTTTTGTACTTTTGTCAGTAGACCTAAAAAATCCTGCACTAAGTTTTAAGGAATATTAGGACTTTCAGCCATTTACAAATCAAATTTTTCACAAGATATGCAAATCATCTTACTCTCAGGTGGCTCAGGGAAACGCCTTTGGCCCCTCTCAAACGGCACACGTGCCAAGCAGTTTCTCCAATTACTCCCCGCGCCGGATGGTTCGTTGGAATCCATGGTGCAGCGCGTAGTGAGAGAACTTCACGAGCAGGGACTTGGAGAAAATATCAACTTCGCCACAAGTTTGGCACAGAAAGACCAACTGTGCAATCAGGTGAAAGGGAACGTACAATTCATTACCGAACCCGACCACCGCGGCACGCTGCCCGCGATAGCACTTTCGGCATTACACCTCAATGAGGTTAAGCGATGCAGCAGAGATGAAATTGTTTTGGTAATGCCCTGTGACAGTTTTGTTAATGAGGAATACTACACAGCCCTTAAGCGCGCCATAAAAGTAGCAGAAGAGGGGCATGCAAAGTTTACCCTCTTGGGCATCCGTCCTACTTCAGAAACGCCCTTTACCCGCTACGGTTACATCTTTGCTGAGCCACCCGCCGACCCCACTAACCCTGGTGCGCACAGCAAGGTTATCCGCTTCTACGAAAAACCCGAACCAGAAGTGGCGCGTACGCTCATCATGCAGGGCGCACTATGGAACGCGGGGGTGTTTGTATTTAAACTCGGAGACATGCTTGACATCGTGCAGCAGCAATTCGGAGCAACCAGTTACGCCGACCTCTACGCACGATACTCCGAGCTTCCCAAACTGAGTTTTGACCGCATGGTGATTGAGAAAGAGACGGACTTAGTGGCAGTACGCTACGCAGGAAAGTGGAAAGACTTAGGGTCGTGGAACTCACTTTTAGAAGAAACTCCATTGCGCGAAATGGGTAACGTAATGATTGGGCGCGACGTGGTCAACACGCATATTATTAACGAATTAGACCAACCGCTGCTCTGCGTGGGCACTCACAACATGATTGTTGCTGCTACGAACGACGGCATCCTCGTGAGTCGCAAGGACATCTCAGGAACGCTGAAGCACAACGTGGACAGCCTTGAAGTGCGTCCGATGTATGAAGAGCGCCGTTGGGGCAGTTACAAAGTAATCTCCAATCTGACCTTTCCCGATGGTGCACGCGCACTCACCAAGTTACTCTGTATCAGTGCGGGGAAGAACATCAGTTATCAGATTCACCACCACCGCGATGAACTTTGGACCTTCGTAGACGGCGAAGGTGAATTGGTGGTTGACAACGTACAGCGCACCGTGCGTCGTGGCGACATCGCACTGATTAAAGCCGGACAACTGCACGCTGTGAAAGCCACGACAGACCTCAAAATTATTGAAGTGCAAAGCGGTACACAGCTCGTAGAAGAAGACATTGAGCGCTTTGAATGGGAGTGGAAGTAAACGCATTTTCCGCCATTTCTAACACCCAACAGGAGGTTTTTCCGCTCCAAAATTAGTATTCCCCTAACGTCTACCTTTCGTGAGCAGGAAAACACCCTACTCCACCTACATGCTCCTTCTGAAAATCCTCTCAGAAGGAGCATGTTTTTTGTTTCTAAAAGGGAAATTTAAGGAAACAATTTATACCCCCGAAAAACTAAACCTATTTTCGTAAAAACTATTAGTAACCTAAAAAAAATTATTAGTAATGTAATTTAAAAAAGGTTACTAATAATTTCAGGTATAAGTAGCTCCTTGATAACAGATTTATTTTCAGTGATTTACTAAACCACCAAAAATCTTAAAAATTTTGGTCTTCCACATCGTTTTTTCAGTCCTATTTTTCCAACAGGAAGTCACTATTTTCATCCCGAAAACCGTGGGGCGCAGCACTATAAAATTGCTGTAAAAAAAACCGCTAATCCATCCAATTTTTCATCTTATCCGCATCATAAAACAACACAATTTGACAACCACAATAAGCATATCTGCGAGTAACTTATTTTCGTAGTTTTCAAACACTTAAATTTACCTTTTGAAGTTCACTTGTGAGAAGTTTATTAACATTTCTCAACAATATTGCAAAACCCACCTACCAAAACGCACGCACGTATGAAGTTTTTTCAAAAAAATCTGCATTCTCTGCACCTTTACCCGACCACTTCTTAATAAATATATGTAACTTCGCGTGGAAATTTTAAAAAGTATGGACATGAAGCTTGTTTCAAGACTAAAATTTATCGTAATCCTTGTCGTGCTCAGCTGTGGGGGTATGCAAGTAATGAATGCACAGCGCCTGGTTGCTAAGACCAACTTGTTGTATTGGTGTACAGGAACTATTAATGCAGGTTTGGAATTCCGCGTATCGCGTCACTATACCCTCAGCCTTGAAGGCGAAATCAACCCTCTTGCTATTGGCGACAAGAGTTTGAAGCACTATGCTATTCAACCTGAAGTGCGCTACTGGCCCATGGGACGCCCACAGGCAAGATGGTTCTACGGTGCAATTGGTACGATTGGACGAAAGGAGACCAACCTCACAGGAACTCACAGTCACACGGACACATTCGGTGGTGGTGTAACAGGCGGTTACGTATTTGTGTTGGGAAAGCGCTTGAGTTTGGAAACATCACTTGCCCTCGGTGCCGTATACGAAAGAGGTATGGAATGGAAGGGCAACAACCATCCTGGAGGTCCCAACGTAAGTGGACTTAAATTTTGTCCGCTCAAAGCAGGTGTCACATTGACTTACATCCTTAAATAAGAGAAACTATAAGATATGAAAAAAGGTTTTACATATACCCACTTTCTCCACACACTGCTCTGCCTCTGTTTGCTCATAGGCGGTGTGGCAGTAGAAGGTAAGGCTCAGAGCAAAAAGGACAAGGGTAACCTCATCTCTGTTACCCTTAGAGTTAAGACTGAAGACGGTATTAAGTATAGTGGCGCAAAGATTTGGGACGCGACAACCCGTCCCGTTGTTGATACAAACTACCGTACAGATAAAAACGGTGAAGTCACGCTCAAGGTGCTCCCTCAGGCAACTTTGATGGTCGGTGAATACATGATTTGGGATGAAAATACCAATGAATTTGTACCCATTGACGATTTTCCAGGTTTAAATGACGGCTACTATACAGAAGTAAAGGTAAACGGACGCACTTCGATTGACGTTGTTGTCAAAAATACAATGACGGAAAATGCCGACGTTACGGCTGAAACTGAATTAGTAAACGTGCACGGCGAAATGAGAGGTAACACAATGGTGCTCTCTACAAAAATGCTTGTGAGTGCAGACTTGGTGCGGAAGGACAACCGCTTTATTTGGCAGCCCGTTATCATCAACCAAAACACCAAGGAGGTGCAATATGGTAGAGCATTTGTACTCGACGGTAAGGAGTATAACATTACTCAGATGCGTAACTTTGACAACAGCCCTGAGAATGGTGACTTCCTTCACGAACAGGGGTTGGTTAAGGTAAGTCATGACAGCCTAAAGATTTGTAAGGTAAAGAGATTCCGCCGTCCTGTAGGTAAGACTGCTGAAATTGAATATGCTAAGTCACATGGTTACTACAAAGTTCAGAACCTTGACACAATATATTATAAGGTAAGTAAGGGCGACACCATAGCATTTGCCAATCGTACAGACAGTATTGAGACCTACTACTACGAGTTTACGACTAAGGATAAGATTTATGTAGACCAACCTCTTACACCTTTTGCATACGTAATCGAAACGCTCTCTGAAGACTACGAAAAAATCTTGATTAGCGACAGCGTTGACGTTCATATTTATGGCGTACTCCACCCGCTCCGCCTTCTTGATGTAAAATTACAATATGCAGAACTTGACTCTGCCCTCTACAAGCAGTGGTGGCCCAAACCTAAGAAGGGACCGATGGAAACTGAAGGTAGCGTAGACTTTAAGTTCCTTGTAGGTAAGAGTTCATTGGATAGTAAGGACCCTCACAATGCCAATGAATTGGCAAAGGCAGAAAAGACGGTACGCAACATCGTTGGTGCACGTGGTACAACAGTGACTGGACTTCGAGTTAGTGGTAAGTCTTCTCCTGAAGGTGACTACGAAAAGAACTTGAACTTGGCGCAGGGTCGTTTGAGTACAGCGCTCCGCATCCTCAAAGGTTTCATCCCTTCAGACAAGCGTCTTGACAGATTGAGCGAAGACCTCACTCCCTCGGTTGCAACATGGCAAGAAGTTGCAGACTCCATGAAGAAGGATAGTCTCTTTGATGAGGTTGCACAGATTGAACAAATTATCGCAGCACACTCTACGGGTCGCATTGCTAATGACATTAACAATCAGGGACGTCAAATTAGTAGATTGGCTTGCTATAATCTCATCAAGGAAAAGTATCTTCCCAAGTTCCGTCGTGTAGACTTTATCTTGGAGACCTACGTAAACCGTTCAGCAAACATTCACGAAATTCGCGACATGTATGCTAATGGCGAACCCATGGACGAGTATAGTTTCCACCAACTCTACGCTAACGAGACTGATACGATGCTTCGCTACAAGTACTGTAAGGAAGCTTATGAGAAGTATCCCGAATCTATCATCTTCCGCACTGACCATGCTGGACACCTCATTGCTCAGAATCAGCCTGACACAGCATTGCTCTCACAGTATACATACTTGAAGCGCTTTAAGATTGACGGTGTAGGTTCGTTCAAAGTTCCCGAAGAGACTCGTATCAATCAGGTTATTGCATACGTTAAGATGCAAAACTTTGACAGAGCAGGTAAAATTGCTGAGACTTACCTTTCTGGTGGTGGTCGTTCAGAATTTGCAAAGCGCCTGGCGCAAGCATATTGCGGTAGTCTCTACAAGGAAGACGGTAGTGTAAACGACACCATTATCAATGCGATTTCAAAGAGTTCTGTGATGAACGAAATTGTAATTCGTATGGCTATTGGTGGTAATGCTGAAGCAGACCAGCGCAGACGTGCTGAAGAGTTGTGCGACACGTTGCTTAAGGAAAATAAGATGAACGCTATGGCAAACTTCCTTAAGGCAATTTGCTTGAAGCGTGCTGACGGTAAGGAAAGTAGAAACCGTGCTACGATTCACCTCTACCGTGCGTTGGAAGCAGATCCCCAACTGATAGAACTAGCTAAGACTGACAAGGACCTTTACGACCGACTCTACGATGAAGAAATGCCCGTGCCTATTCTTCGTCCAAGAGAAGATTGGGAAGATCAAATTAAAGGAAATAACACAGGACTTTAGTGTCTACTTGACTCCACATATTATATATATATGGGGTGTACAATTGACGCAAACACTTCTTTAAAGACTAATTGAAAATGAATTTAAGACATATCACATTACTCGCTCTGCTTTTCTGCGCTACAGTTTCAATGTATGCGCAGGAAAATGACGTGGACGAGAATGAAGTGGGCTTTACCGAAGAACGACCGAACTATGGTCAGGGATTTCACGCCCACCGTTATGCCCTCCAAAGACCGAATATAGCCAAAAGATTTGAGAAAAAAGTCCTGGGCGACCGCCTCTTTTTTGACTTTGGTGTAGGAGTAACGCTACCGTTCTCTGCATCAGAAAATTCAAAAAATGGATTTATTTCTGGAGTTTCTGTTGGTGACTGGTTGACACCTGAGCACGGGGTACGTGCAGGTATCAAGGTGGGCAACTATACTTATGGCAATTATGACATCACACTTAAGGGTCTCACGTTAGACTACTTGATGAACTTCTCAGCACTTACTACATATGGAAAAACATATGAGAGAAAGAAATTCGAAGTGCTTGGTGTAGCAGGTTTAGACATTCTTCACCGCTCACATGGTAGCAGTAGCAGTTTTGGACTCGGCGTTCACGTAGGTGCTCGTGCACAATACGGAATTCCCAATTCTATTTTCCAGATTTATGCTGAGCCTCGTTTGTACTTTATGGACGCAAGAGAGCAGACAGCTTATACGAACAACATGTACAAGTCTGGAGCTGAAATGCTGTTTGGTTTGAGCATCCTCCCCTACCAGCGTGTTATTCCTACGGGCAACCAAGCTGATTTGGATGACGACGGACATTTCTTGAACAATACTTTTGTATACTTCGCAGGAGGTCCTCAAGCATTGTTGAGTCCGCTTAAGGGTTCTATGACCAATACTCTTGGCGCACGCATGCAGGGCGGTATCGGTAAGTGGTTCAAGCGTGGTTTTGGTGCGCGACTCACTGCTTATGCTAATTTCTTGCGAGAATTACATGAAGAGAAGAATAAGGGATTGGGTATCGCATTAGACGGTATGGTAGACCTTACCTATTTGAACGAAGGTTACAATCCCCATCGACGTTTTTGGATGAACGGTTTGCTGGGTGCATCACTTGCATTACACAAGCACGAGGGCGTTAGAAAGACTATCACTTATGGATTCGGAGCTGGACTTCAACCCAATTTCCGTTTAACGGAAGGCATTGCTTTCTTCCTCGAACCCAGAGTAGATGTATTTAACAATAAGAAAGACATCTATGGTCCTACAACAAACTCTTGGGCTGTTGTTCCCTCTCTCTTGGCGGGTGTAAACTTCATGCAAGGCGGATTCACCAAGGAGCAGCGTGAAGCAAATGCAAATTTTGTACACGCAACTCCCTACGACCACCTCTTCATCGAAGGTGCTGCTGGTTTATATTTTGCAGGAGAAACATACCGCACATTGTGGAATTCACCTTCTACTGATGCTCACCTTAAACTCTATGGTGCTATTGGTAAATGGTTTAATGCCACTTCTGGTATGCGTATTTGGGGTGATGTCAACAAACCTCGCGCTGGGCATTATGCTGATCATCAGTTAACTGCGGGTATTGATTACTTGTGGAACATGACCAACACCTTCCATGGATATGACCCTAACAGAAAGGTCGAACTTCATAGTTCATTAGGTTTCAACGTACTTAAGCAAAAGAATATTGAAGGTTTAACCTATGGTGTTAATGCTGGTGTTCGCGCACAATGGAATGCCTCAAAGATGGTAGCATTCTTTGTAGAACCTCAGGTGCGTGTGTACAAAGAAGACGTAATGCGTAATAACTATACGACAATGGGTTACGATTTTGTTCCCGTAGGACTTCTCGGTATGCAGTTGCGCTTTGACGGATATACTCCTGCAAACGAAAAGGACGCATTTGTGGAGCGTAAATATGGTCATTACTTTAGTGTAGCTGGTGGTCTTCAGGCCCTCTTGCGTAAGCGTGGTGAAAGTGAATGCTACGGTCCTATCGCCCGCCTAACTTACGGCAAGCAGTTTACTCCGCTTTCATCTTACCGTCTCCACGGTTTGGTTTCAGGTAATGAAATTTACGGAAGAAAATATGCTAATGTTGGAGTAGGTGCTGACTATATGGTAGACCTCACAGCAATGGCATACGGTTATAACGAAGATCGTAAGTTTACACTCAGCAGTATTCTCGGTGCTACAGCAAATGTTTCGTACCAGTCTGGTTCAAAGTTCCAGTTCTATCCTGAAGTTTATGCAGGCGCTCAGGCAGCGGTGAGAATTTCAGACCGCTATACGTTCTTCTATGAACCTCAGCTCCGCTACGACTTCACGAACCAGATGAAGCACGCTTGGGATACCAACAAGATGACCACTTCACAGCGTTTGTCTATGGTTCACCTTCTCGGTATGCAGTTGCGCTTTGACGGATATACTCCCGCAAACGAAAAGGATGCCTTTATGGAGCGTAATTACGGCCATTACTTTGGTTTTGCAGGTGGAGTTCAGGCGCTCTTGCGTAAGCGTGGTGAAAGTGAATGCTACGGTCCTATCGCTCGCCTGACATACGGCAAGCAGTTCTCTCCGCTTTCATCTTACCGCCTCCACGGTTTAGCTTCAGCAAATGACATCTACGGAAGAAAATATGCTAATGTTGGTGTAGGTGCCGACTATATGGTAGACCTCACAGCTATAGCATTCGGTTATAACGAAGATCGCAAGTTTACGCTCAGCGGTATTCTCGGTGCTACGGCAAATGTATCTTACCAGTCAGGTGCTAAGTTCCAATTCTACCCTGAAGTTTATACAGGTGCTCAGGCAGCGGTAAGAATTTCAGACCGTTTCACGCTCTTCTACGAACCTCAGTTGAGTTACGACTTCACGAACCGAATGAAGCATGCGTGGGATACATATAAGACGACGACTTCACAGCGTTTGTCAATGGTTCACCTTCTCGGTATGCAGTTGCGCTTTGACGAATATACTCATGCAGACGAGAATGACTCTTATATGGAGCGTGATTACGACCACTACTTTGGTGTTGCAGGAGGTGTTCATGCGCTCTTGCGTAAGTATAAAGTAGGAGACGTCTATGGTCCTATCGCTCGCCTGACTTACGGCAAGCAGTTCTCTCCGATTTCTTCTTACCGTCTCCATGGTTTGGTTTCAGCGAATGAAATTAACAACAAACGACACGCAAGTGTAGGTGTTGGTGCCGACTATATGATTGACCTTTCGACAATAGCATACGGTTATAACGAAGACCGCAAGTTCACATTAAGTGGTCTTCTCGGTGCAACAGCGAATGTGTCTTACCAGACAGGCGCAAAGGTTAATTTCTATCCTGAAGTTTACGCAGGTGCTCAGGCAGCGGTAAGAATTTCAGACCGCTTCACACTCTTCTACGAACCTCAGATTCGCTACGACTTCTCTAACCAGATGAAGAACATTTGGGACACTTACGAACTGACCAAATCACAGCGTTTGTCTATGGTTCACCTTCTCGGTATGAACATGAAGTTTGAAGCGTTTAAGAAGTCTCGCGAAGAAAGAGGTAGTTATGACGATGAAGAAAAGCATGAATTCATGTCTGTTGCAGGCGGTCTTAATGTTCCCTTGCGCAGACTCAACATCGCACGTTTCTACGGTCCTACCGCACGTTTCAGCTACGGTAAGCAGTTCAACCCCTTCCTCCTCTACCGCTTCAACCTCGGAATGGAGTACAACAATTTCAACTGGGGAAGAGAGAGAAGACGCGTTCCTGAAGAATACCACTACTTCAGAGCATCTCTCGGTGCAGACCTTATGCTTGACTACACGTCATGGGCTTATGGTTACAACCCCGACCGTCGCTTCATCCTTCGTCCTTATGTCGGTGTAGCAGCAAGCGTTGCACGTGTAGACGACAGATGGGTAAGCAAGGACGCTAAGTACCATTACTACCCTGATTTGATGGCAGGTGCTCAGGCAAGTTTGCGTGTTTCAAAGAATATCGAACTCTTCTATGAGGGTCAAATGAAGTATAGTTTCTCAGACCAGATTGGTTGGGTATTTGATACCAACGAGACTTCAACTTTGCAACGCCTTACCATGTCTCACATGTTGGGTATGAACTACCGCTTCTCACCTGTGGTTAGAAACTACAGAGAAAATGCGGGTTACTCACGTCCCCACAAGCAATTCGTAAGCGTTTCAGCTGGTGCAAACCTCAACTCTGCTACAAGTTTCAACATCAGACCTCGTGGAGACAAGTGGGGCTTCAGCATCGCTGCTCGTTACGGTCGCTGGATGAATGGTGTTACAGCTTACCAGTTTGGTATTGACAACACACAGATCAACACTGAATACGGAAGTCAACACTGGACAACACTCCACGCTGACCTTCTCTGCGACCTCCGCACATTGCTCACCAACGATGTACACGAAGGCAAGGTTATGACTTGCAACGCCTTTGCAGGTGTTGGTCTTGGTATCTCAAGAATGGGAGATCGCGATAAGAAAGTCGCTCCCATGCTTCACGCTGGGTTCCAGATTGGTGCAAACATTGGCGAACGCTTCAATGTTTATATCGAACCCTCTGGTCAACTCTTCGAAAAGGGTATCTCTCAGTTCAAGAATGGTCACCCCCTCGAAGTTACTGGCAAGATTATGTTGGGTACGAAGTACAACTTCTAATTTTTACAAAAAAATGCCGTTTTACACCTGCTGTAAAGCGGCATTTTTTGTTACTAATAGTTGCAGAAAACAGGGGGGCTGAGACCCTAAAAATTATTAGTAACCTAAAAAAAATTATTAGTAATGTAATTTAAAATAGGTTACTAATAATTTTTACGAAAATAGGTATCGTTTTTACAGGGTGGAATATCGGCAAAAAATTGAAACATTTATTACATTTTCAAACAGGGTTGTGGATATTTATTCTACTGGCACTAAAAAACAACAGAAAATAGCAATTCGCTATAGGTATATACAAAAGAATCCACTACCTTTACCCCATCAATCCCCCTACCCTCTCATTTATTATATATACATCCGTATGTCAACTCCCTCACACAACAATCCGCAACAGCAACAAGTGATAGACACCCAGCAGGGTGAGTGCCTCGTACTCGCACCTCCGGGATGTGGCAAGACACATATCCTTGCCGAACGTATTGCGCGGGCATTGGAGTTGGGACGTGAGGTGCAAGACATGCTTTGCCTTACGTTCACCAACCGTGCGGCACGTGGCATGCGCAACCGTATTACCGAGCGCATGGGATGTGATGTGGAGCAACTCTTTGTGGGTAACGTCCACCGCTATTGCTCGGGGTTGCTTTACGAACAAGGGCGCATCGGCGGGGATTACGGAATTTTGGATGAGGTGGATGCGAACGACATCATCCACACGATTTGTGCACGCACCTTGCAAACGCCCACACATGAGAATGTACACATGACGCACAACTACCAGCACTTCATGCAACAGTTGCGTCTGAACATTCCCAACGAACTCCTGCTTCATGCCGCCTCACTTGCTTATAAACAGCAGTTACGCGAACTCTGTGCGCACGCTCAGTTACCCTACGGACGCACTGCGCTGCTCAAAATTTACGACTGCCCGGAAATCATTCCGCCTGAAATTGCCGCACATTATAAGGATGCGCTCTTCACCATGGACTTTGCGAGAAAGTATGAGGCATATAAAGCGGAGCACAACCTTGTAGACTTCGACGACATCATTATCAATGCCTACGCTTACTTGCGTGACACGTCCGAACACCAGCGTTACTCTTGGATTCAGATTGACGAGGTGCAGGATCTCAACCCTATGCAGTTGGCAATCATTGATTTGCTCTACAATCGCACTGATCAGTCGTCCCTACTCTACCTGGGTGATGAGCAACAGGCTATCTTTGCCTTCCTTGGGGCAAAGAAGGAAACGCTTGAGCAATTAAAACTCCAATGTGAGGGCTACATTTTCCGCCTCAGTGAGAACTTCCGCTCGCCACGCCACTTGCTGAATGTCTTCAACGACTTTGCACAGGCTAACTTGGGCGTTCATCCCGACTTACTTTCGACTACGACACGAGAGATGGAGGGGATTACACCCGAACATCTGAGTTTCTGTTTCTCGGATAGTAATACCGAAGAGGCGGAGAATATCGTGCACCGCCTGCTCCCCCACCTCTGTGAAAACAAGGAAGAGACGGTGGCGGTTATCGTACCCACAAATAAGGATGCCGACCTGCTTTGCAACCTCATGACCGACATCCCCCACTTTAAAATATCGGGCGTAGACCTTTTCTCTACCCCCGATATGAAGACACTACTTGCCCACCTCAATGTGATTACTAACGAGCACAGTCACATGGCTTGGGCACGCCTGCTTACGGCATTCGGTATCGAGCCTTCCTCTGCGCGTAGCAGGGCGATTATAAATCGCCTCAAGCAACTCAAGATTCTCCCCACCGACCTGCTGCTCTACACGGGCGAGACTTATCTCAGTGCCTTTTGTCGCGCCTACGAAGAAGAGACACTCGTTATCTACGACACAGAAACTACGGGCCTCGACGTCTTCAACGACGAGATTGTGCAACTCGCCGCCTTCAAGGTAAAAGGGGGAAAGAAAATTGAGGGCAGCGACTTTGAAGTCATTCTCCACACCGACCGTAAAATTCCCGAAATGCTGGGCGACTTACCCAATCCCCTGCTTAGCGTCTACGACGCAACCACTCCCCTGCCCCGCCGTGAGGGGTTAGAAAAATTTGTTGCCTATGCCGAGGGGTGCATACTCGTTGGGCACAACGTGAATTACGACAACCGCATCCTTCACAACAACCTCCTCTCGCTCGGTATCACCTCCACGCTTCCCCTCATCATGGCGGTGGGAGCAGATGTGTATGCCCACTCCGTATTCGACACATTGAAACTCGCCCGTCTGCTCTTCCCCCGTCAGCACAACCATAAGTTGAAAACGCTTTTGGAAAATCTCGGACTTGAAGGGGAAAATTCACACCTTGCTGACGACGATATTTTTGCAACCTTCCAACTCCTGAAGCATTGCTATGCGCACGCCCATCCGCTTGTGAGCGAGCAGTTGGAGAAACTGCGTGCCCCCGAACTTCAGCGCATTGCCAACCGACTCACTGAGCGTTATGCCATTGCTTTCTACCACGCACAAGCAGCGCTCATGGAAACGCCCGAGACTCCTACCCCACAACTCATTCGCGAAATCCACTTTGCGACGGAGGAATTAGGTTTGCACATTGAGAAGTTGGATTATTTTACCGACTACCTTCGCTACGATATTCTCAATACTGTCGAAACGCCCTACCTGCTTCAGCAACTGGAGCGCCACACACTTACCCTCAACACGCTTAAGGAGGCCGACCTCTGCGATAGTGAGAGCATGCGCCGCCGAGGTGAGCAAGTGTTTGTTACTACGGTACATAAAGCCAAGGGATTGGAATTTGACAACGTCATTGTCAGCAGTGCATCGCGCGAAGTCTATCCCTTCTACAACAGCAAGACTGATGAGGAGCAGCGCGAGGATGCCCGCAAATTTTATGTGGCAATCTCACGCGCCAAGCGCCGCCTCTACATCAGTTATTACAACCTCTATCACATGACCGACCGACACGGCACGGCGCGTACCTTCTCACGTGGTCCCTCGCCGTTCCTCGAAAGTATCGCACCCCATTTTTCGCATTGGCAATTCTAATTTCGAAACCATTTAGAGAATGATTTCGCCGTTGAAATCCATTGTGCAAAAAAATATATCTATTGTAGTAAAAATTATTAGTAACATAAAAAAAATTATTAGTAACCTTTTTTAAAATATGTTACTAATAATTTTAGGCATATCTAACACGCTGATTTTCGACAGTATTTTAGTGCGAAAAAATTGTTACTTTTTGTAAGCGCACTCGTGCTCTTTACCCCCCCCGCTCTGTTATACCAAAAACTAATCGGCACTTAATTTGAATTAAGTGCCGATTAAATTAAACTAACTCCCAATTAGTTTTTCGTATCTCCCATCTGTTTTGGAACAACTCAGGGGAAACAAAAAAATCTCGGTGAGCGCATAGGTGTGCTCACCGAGATTCTTATTTATAGAAAGACCGTTACTTCTTCTCTTCATCAAGTTCTACCGTGAAGCTGCGGTTGAGTCCGCTCTGCGTCTTGGCGCGAATCCAAAGCACGCGGTCGGTAGAGAGATTTGCCTGCTTCACCGCCTCGTTCCAGTCTTCTACGGTGCGGAGTTGGCGGTCATTAACTTGGAGAAGGATGAGTCCCTTTGTGATACCCGCCTGCTGCATCTTACCGGGCTTGATGTGCTTCACGAGAAGTCCGTAAGTGAGCGAAAGCGCCTGCTTGTCCTTTGCAGGAAGTTCCTCAAGGGCAATGCCAAGTTTGTCTTCATCCACAGACTTAAGCACGGTGGTTGTGCCTTGCTCGTTGCGGAGGGTAACGGTAGTGGTGTACTCCTTCTTCTCACGGAGGTAGGTCACCTTAATTACGTCGCCGGGGCGATGAGCAACAATCATTTCTTGCAACTGACCCGACTTTTCAATCTTCTTACCATCAATCTTGATAATCACATCCCCCTGCTTCAAACCAGCCGCCGCTGCTGCACCATCAGCAGTAACTTCGTTGATATAAAGTCCGGTTACGGTGCCGAGGTCAGGGTCATTACCCTTCTCATGTTGCATGGCAATATAGTTGCTCACCTCAGTGTATTGAATGCCAAGCATTGCGCGTTGCACGGTTCCGAAATTCTTAAGGTCATCTACCACCTTGGTCATAATCGTAGTGGGAATGGCAAAACCATAACCGCTGAAAGAACCCGTCTGTGAATAAAGCATAGCATTGATGCCCACCAATTCACCACGCGCATTGACAAGCGCACCACCAGAATTACCGGGGTTGATAGCTGCGTCGGTTTGGATGAAACTTTCAATACCGTTTGAAGCACCAAGTGTGCGCGCCTTGGCAGAGATAATACCTGCGGTAACCGTGTTAGTAAGACTAAATGGATTGCCAATGGCAAGCACCCATTCGCCGAGCTTTACATCGTCAGAATTTGCCACGGTGATGGCAGGAAGTCCCTTTTCTTCCACCTTAATTAGGGCAAGGTCGGTAGTTTTATCAAGACCGATGATGCGAGCTTTGAATTCGCGGTTGTCGTTAAGTTTCACGACAAGTTCATCTGCGTCTGCCACGACATGATTGTTGGTTACGATGTAACCGTCTTCGGTAAGGATAACCCCAGAACCCGCACCAGTGCGCTTGGGAGTCTGAATTTTGCGCTCACGCTGCTGAGGTGTGCTCTGACCAAAGAATTCGCTGAAGAAATCTTGGAAAGGGTCGTTGTAAGGGACGGTTTGCACCTTGGCATTCGTAGTAACCTTGATGTAAACAACAGAATTAACTGCCTTTTCAGCAGCATAAGTAAGGTCTACACGCGTGTCTTGTGCGACAGAAGCTTGTGGAGCAGAAAAACACAGTCCTGCTGCAAGCACAAGCGAAGCAATCAAATGTTTTGTCATAAGTCTTCTGGTTATTAGTTATAATATGTATTGTGTTTGAGGTTCTGAATGAACTAACGTTTGCTATTTTTTAATAAACTGTACGCCTTGTAGAGCCCCAGTTCGCCAGCACGGCTCAAATCAGTCTCAGCCTCATGCTGTTTTCCTGATTCTAAATACAGCAGAGCGCGGTTGTAATAAGCGTGTGCGAGGTATGGATCAAGGGTTATGGTCTTGGTGTACCACTCAATAGCATCTGCTTTACGCCCCATGGTAGCAAGCACCACGGCTTTGTTATAGAATGCAGGTGCCCAAGCGTTTTCAGTGTATTCAATAAGGCGTTCGGCATCCGTCAAAGCAGCGGCCAACTTGAGTGTCCTAACTTCGGGCATCACATCCGCCATAAGGTAATTCACATTTGCACGTTGAAGCAATGCTGTTACTGATAGCGAGTCGGAAGTCAAAGCGCCCGTAGCATCGTCATAGGCATCGGTGAAATTATAAGTATCAGCCGAAACTATAGAACGCAGCACGAGAGAGGCAGGACTCGCCCCGTTGCTTACAAGAGTATTAAGTTGCAGGAGCGTGTACTCTAATGTTGTAGGAGAAAGTTTATCAGCATCAGCAGAAAGGATGAGGCGTAGCGGAACCAAACCTTTCTTGTTAATCACATCAATCTCTGTATGATAATAAGTGCTTTGCTGGCGCTGAACAAGGACGGGCGCAATCATTCCCATGGGGTTGTTGTCGTGCTTCAAGTTTTGCACCTTACCAATCAGTTCATTGAGTAGCGTATTTGCCGTGTCAGTTTCCTCAACCAACTGGCGGTAGTTCTCCAAAGACTTTTCCGTACGCGTAACGACCTTCTTTGTAGGATGCTTCGGCGCTTTGCCAAAGCGCAAATCCAAATTGCTACGCTCCACAAAAGCATCATCGTTGTTTGCTCCCTTGAAATCACCAATGCGGCGTTTGCAATCGGCACGAAGGGCGTACCCATAGACAAAGTTGGGGTATTCCTTTATCAAAAAAGTTAAGTCGTCAATCGCCTCACGGAATCGGCCTGTCCGCTCATAGAGCAGCGCACGATTGTAACGCGCAAGGGTGTTGGTAGGTTCCTCATTGAGCACATAATCAAAGTCCGCAATCGCATTATGGTCGTCGCCCACGGTAGAGCGCAGCAGACCGCGATTGTAGTGCGCCACAAAATGGTGAGGCACAAGGCGAATCACTTCATTGTAATCAGCGTGCGCGGCATCAAAGCGGTTCATGCTGTGACGAGCTTGGGCACGGAGCATATAATGGTCGGCATCCTTAGTTTCAAGTTCGATTGCCTTTGTCGCACAAGAGTCTGCTAAGTTCCACTGCTCCTCCGTCATTGCCAACTTAGCACGCATACTCCATGCGGAAGCGTCACGCTGCGTAAGTGTCAAGAGGGAGTCCACCCAAAAAGTTGCCTTTGCGGTATCCGTGCGTTCAAGGGAAATCTGTGCTTTCACTAAATACGCACGATAATGGCGGGGGAAGAAACTGAGCAACTTATCAATGTCCGTATCTGCGGCATCTAAATGTTTCAGTTCTAAGTTACAGAGCGCACGATTGTAACGCGCCGTAAAATCCTTCTCTGTCTCTTCAAGCACCTTACCGTAGTCGGCTACAGCACCCTCAAAGTTCTTATTATGTATTCTACACAAACCACGCAGTTGATATACCTCCGTCAGATAAGGGTTGCGCTCAATGCAGGCTTCACAATCGTCCTCCGCACCACGAAAATCTTCCAAACTAAACTTGGCATACGCGCGGTAGTAATAAGGTTTGTCGAGGTAGGGTTTCGTCTCTATCACCTTATTAAAGTAACGAATTGCCGTTAGGAAGTCATCAAAATACAAGGCATTCCTCCCCATCAGCGTTACTTGGTCGGTATTGACCTGCGCAAGTAATGCCAACGGGAATATGCAAAGTATGATGAGAATCCTTTTAAGCATTGTAGTGAAAGTGTTTACCATCTACGAGGTGCAAAGTTAAACAATGCGATGCAGATAAACTGGAATTTAATATATTTTAAGTGCGTGCAAATAAATAAGACGAGTAGACGGAGGGATATCCTTCTTGTCTACTCGTCTATTTATTAAGACATTTACTTTGTGCGATAACGGCAAGCCACCTTGCCCTTCATAATTGCCGCCAACTTACTCTTAACCATCTGCTTGCGGAGCGGGGCAATACGATCGGTAAATACTTTACCATCGAGGTGGTCAAATTCATGCTGCATTACGCGAGCGAGGAAACCTTCTACCCATTCATCGTGGGGTTGCAAGTTTTCATCCAACCACTTTACTCGGATGCGAGCCGGACGCTTTACGGGTTCGTGAATACCGGGGAGTGAAAGGCACCCTTCCTCCATACTCACCATTTCAGAGTCGTCAACTTCTACGATGTGAGGATTGATGAAAGCGTGAAGGTAACCTTCGTATTCGGGGTGGTCTTCCTTAAGGTCGTCCAAACCAATTACAGCCAAGCGAATGGCCTTACCGATTTGAGGCGCTGCAAGTCCGACACCCTCCGAGCGCTTCATTGTTTCATACATATTCTCAATGAGCTGCTGAAGTTCGGGATATGTTTCGGGGTCAAAGTCCTCACACTGCTTACGCAATACGGGTTGACCGTATGTATAAATAGGAAGAATCATAAAGGGGATGTTTAAAGGTTAGAAGGTTATGAGGTTATAATACTGGAAGTTACAAAGCGCCATTCAATTCACATGGTTCTGAAAACCTAAGAGCAAAGCGACCTGAAACCTCACGACCTCGCTTGCATATAATCTTGCAAGATAATCGTAGCTGAAATTTCATCCACAAGTGCTTTATCCCTGCGACGCTTCATACCTAAACCGCCGTCAATCATTGCTTGATGGGCAAGCACAGAGGTGAAGCGTTCGTCGTAGAAATCAATAGGAATATTGGGCAGCGCCTTGCGCAACTCACCAGCAAAACAACGCACGCGTTGCTGATTTTCGGAGGGTTGTCCGTTAGGTTGCGTAGGAAGTCCAATAATGAAGCGCTCCACCTCTTCCTTCTTACAATAGTCCGTCAGGAAGCGAAGCAATTCCTTTGTATCTACCGTGCAAAGTCCATTGGCAATAAGTTGCAAAGGGTCACTCACAGCAATTCCCGTGCGCTTCTTGCCGTAGTCAATGGAAAGCAATCGTGGCATAATAATGAGGTTTTGAGGTCGTAGGTTATAAGGTTTTGAGGTACTACCCCGTCCGCATGGTTCTTAACCCCTAAAAGCGGAGCGCCCTTATAACCAATGACCTTACTTAATATATTCAGCACCACCCATGTAAGGCTGAAGTGCCTTAGGAATGCGGATACCTTCGGGAGTCTGATTGTCTTCAAGAAGTGCCGCTACGATGCGAGGGAGTGCGAGAGCCGAACCGTTGAGCGTGTGGCAAAGTTGAATCTTCTTATCAGCATTGCGGAAACGACACTGGAGACGGTTTGCCTGATAAGCGTCAAAGTTAGAAACAGAACTTACTTCCAACCAACGCTGCTGCGCTTCTGAATATACTTCGAAGTCAAAGCAAGTAGCAGCCGTGAACGACATATCGCCACCACAGAGGTGGAGTATGCGGTAGGGCAATTCCAACTTCTGAAGCAAACCTTCTACATGCGCCAACATTTCCTTATGGCTTTCTGCAGAGTGTTCGGGAGTATCGATGCGCACAATCTCAATCTTTGAGAACTCATGGAGGCGGTTCAAACCACGAACATCCTTACCGTAAGAACCTGCTTCGCGGCGGAAACACTGTGTGTAAGCACAGTTCTTGATGGGCAATTCCTTTTCGTTGAGAATCACATCACGATAGATATTTGTCACGGGCACTTCTGCCGTAGGAATCAAGTAGAGGTCATCAGCTGTGCAATGATACATCTGGCCTTCCTTGTCGGGCAACTGACCTGTGCCGTAACCAGAAGCAGCATTTACCACCGTGGGGGGCATTACTTCGGTGTAACCCGACTTGCGTGCTTCGTCAAGGAAGAAGTTAATCAACGCGCGCTGCAATTGTGCGCCCTGACCGATATAAACGGGGAAACCAGCACCTGTAATCTTCACACCGAGGTCAAAGTCGATGAGGTTGTACTTCTTCGCAAGGTCCCAGTGGGGAAGCATTTCGGGGTTGGGAGCAGCTGTTTCGTCAACGGCGGGACCTCCTGTCTTCACCACCACATTATCTTCTGCAGAACGACCTTCGGGCACTTCAGCATAGGGCAAGTTGGGGATGGTATAGAGTTGGAGTTTGAGTTGTTCAGCAGCTTCTGCCATCTGCGCTTCAAGCGCCTTTGCCTGCTCCTTAATATCAGCCACCTGCTGCTTTGCCGCTTCAGCCTCTTCCTTCTTGCCTTCCTTCATCAAACCACCAATGCTCTTTGAGAGCGCATTCACTTGTGCCAAAAGCGCATCAAGTTCTGTCTGCGCAGTCTTACGGCGGTTATTGATTTCAAGCACCTTCTCAACAGCCTCAGCAGCACCAGCAAAATGCTTCTTTTCCAAACCGCGAATCACGGCTTCTTTGTCGTCCAATATTTGTTTAATCGTAAGCATAATCTATTTTCAAATTTTAGTTTGTGTTATTCTTGGCAAAGTTAGAAAAAAACGTCGGGACAAGCGAAGTTTTTTAAGAATATCTGTTTCAAAATCAAAAATAGCGGTAAACTACACCAGCACACACGGCAAAATTTTCCCCCGATTCTACGCACGAGAAAAACTAAACCACTTGTTGTGAAAACTATTAGTAACATAAAAAAAATTATTAGTAACATAATTTAAAATACATTACTAATAATTTTCGGGTAGTTTAACCCACAGATTACTAACGCTATTCCAATGCAAAAAATTATTACATTTTTTTGCACCAAATCACACGTATTTTTACACCAACTTGAAGCGGATGCGGAAAGACTTCTTCTCCTCATCCCAATTCGTACCGAGCAGTGTAAAAGTGCCAATCTCCGAGGTGTTAGATACGTGTGCACCAATGCAAGCACAGACATCGTAATCCCCCACGCACACAAGGCGGATGGTGTCAGAGGCATCAGCGGGCAACTTCTCCAAACAAACTTCCGCAGGTACTTCATGGATGGAAACGTATTCCACCGTCACGGGCAAAGCCGACTTAATCACCTCGTTTACCTTGTCCACAATCTCCTGCACTTCCGCTTCCGACGGACACACAGGGAGATCGTAACTCACCTTCGACTTCTTGCGCTCAATATGTGCGTTGCGCGAACGCGGACATCCATAGCGGCGCACCATAGTTTGGTTCAAAATGTGTTCAGCAGTATGCATGGGCGGGTATTCCGCCTTGTTATGGTCATTGAGGGTTGGTGTTTCTGTTGTCATTGGTTGCTTAGTTAAGTAGATAATCAACGCAAAAGTAGTTTTATTTCTTGGTATGTGCAAATTTTGCACAGATGATTAATGTTTATAGTGAGTTGTCGCAAATAATGCGACAACTGATGTTTTCATCTTGCTCTTTCTAATAATAGAAATATCACATTAAATTTTATCATAGGCTTCCCAAAATATGTTGATGTGTTATATCCATTATTCTTTGCATAATCTGCTATTGAATTACGCATGTCGGTCGGATAGTATATTGAGAGAAGTTTTTTTGCTAAAAGTTCGTGCCAGGCTATAGGTGTCCTTATTTTTGTAATATCATCGACTTTCCCAATACCTAATGCAATAGCTACTTGACTTCTGCAAAAATCGCCACGTTCGGCAACGGGTTCAATGTCAAAAGTTGATTTCACGTCATCGATGAACTTTTTTATCATTAACAAGTCTTCAAATAAATTCAATTCTACAATATAATCCAGTTCGGTCTTTACTAATGTTTCTATAAAGTCATTTGGGGCTTCATAGAGTTTTTTTAATCCCCAGTTTGTTTGAAAAATCAACGATTCAATCAATGCCTTTTGCTTAATGGCGTTACTTCTGTTTTGTAGATGTCTGTTCTTCATATTAGTATTCTTTCATTACTCTATATTATATTATACGAAAGAATCTGTTGCTTTTAATATGAAACAATACAAAGGTCTGCATAAACAATGCATACCTCTATGAAAATTTCTTTTTTTTGGAAAAAACTCAACCCTATGTGATGATTTATTATAAATTTCCAATATATTTGTGGCATACAGTAGATGTAAATTATGATAAGCAAGACATTTAACCGTTACATTTGGTTGCTGAATACGCTCCTTCAGCATAAGCAACTTTCCTTCGAAGAGATAAACGCATTATGGAAAGAAAGTTGCCTGGGCTATGGCACCCCATTGCCGTTGCGTACATTCCATCAACATAAAAATGCAGTTGAGGAGTTGTTTGGTATTGAAATAAAATGCAATCCTTCAAATGGGTACAAATATTACATATCTACACCTGGCACATTGAAAAATGACAGTATCCGCAAATGGCTATTGAATTCTTTCACCCTATCAAATATGATAACAGCAGGGCATAATATGAAAGAGAGAATACTGTTTGAGGATATACCGCGTGGAACAGAATATCTGCAAACTGTTATTGAGGCAATGCAAAAATCAAAAGAACTGCAAATTGATTATCAGCAGTTCTATGGGCATAGGAAAATATATAATATTCAGCCCTATGCTATGAAGGTTTATCATCAACGCTGGTATGTAGTCGGTTATATTAAAGAGTTGGGCAGTATAAGGAACATTGCACTTGACCGCACTCTTGAAATGAATTTATTAGACACACCATTTAAATTGCCGAAGAATTTCAATGCAAAGAAGTACTATGCCAACACTGTTGGAATATATGTAAATGAGGAATTCAACCCCGTCAAGGTTAAGATAAGAGCCTATGGTGTGCAAATAGAATATTTGCGTTCTTTGCCGCTTCATAGTTCTCAAAAGGAAAGTGCTTCAAAATATGGCGAGTTCTGTAATTTTGAATACAGATTATGCCTGACACCCGAACTCTCAACCCACATACTTGCTATGGGCGAAAATGTAGAGGTATTGGAGCCTGTGGAATTGAGAGAGGAAATAAAGAGAAAATTAACAGAATGTTTAACTAAATATAAATTATAGAGTTATGGATTTTACAAATTTATTATCTCAGGCATACTCAAATGTTGGCTTAAAAACAAAAGTCGCTAAAACTCCAATATTTTATATGGAGCCTATTATTCCGTTAACTGAAGAACAAGAACGTCAGTTGCTTGATGGCGATGGTCAAAAAAAAGAAAGAAATGAATATAAGCAGATAAACTCTTCAACTGGTTTAGCAGTGAATTACTATAAAATATTAGAAAGTGAAGGAAAAATTGAAGGATTACGATTTGAAGAAAAAGTTGAGAAACCTCTTAAAATCAAAGGTGGAAGATGCGCAAATCTTGATGTCGTATATCAAAGAGGTGGAAGAATTTTTTATGTAGAAAGTAAATTCCTTGAACCATATTATTCAAGTAATGAGCACAATACAGAATCGTATTTCAAAAAAGATAATTACGATGTGCCAGATCATGATAAAGATGCTTGGTATGCTTTGTTGACTGATGCGCAGAATTACAAGATTTACAATTTTTCGCAAATATGTAGACATTTAATGGCTATATGGAGAAAACATAAAGAAGACAGGATTACCTTTCAAAGTGTTATGTGGGAGATGACTGAAGATTTCATTAGTACTATAAAAGATAAAGAAAAACAGGAATCTTTGCGTGAACGCATATCAGAGATTAAAGCAGAGGCGGCATCTTGTCATAAGAGAATCAATGAATTTCTTAGACAAATCAAGTGGGACAACATTATTTTCGAATGCGTATATTATAATGAAATTAAAGAGGATATTTCATCGTCAAAATATTATTCTAAATTTCGGAAACGATATTTCTTGTAAATGTATATCTACTTATGCAAAGTTTTTGCACACCATACTGTAATTAACATCCACAAATGCAATTTCTTTTCGTATATATTATAAAGAACCTATTAATTCTGTAATGTATGGAAAAGAGAAAAACAAAGGTGTATGAGAATGAGCAGTTTTGTTCTATTGAAGATGAGTTGCAACTTATAAAGGATATAAAATCGGGAGGGATTGAAAGAAAAA
>JAZQVD010000038.1:0-23532 GCA_045631665.1 Alloprevotella sp. | reverse complement strand
TGAATACATTGATTATTACAACAACAGAAGAATTAAATCCAGATTGAATGGAATGAGTCCTGTAAAGTATAGGGAAATCAACCAAACTGGATAATGTTTAACCAGTCCAACTTTTTGGGGGCACTTCATTTATAGGGGGAGTACCGCCGTAAGGCGGGGAGGGGGTTAGAAAAAGGGGGGAGTATTGCGTGGTAGGTTTAATGCGAGGTATGTTTTGAACCCCCTCACCACTTCGTGGTCCCCTCCCCCTATAAACAGGGGGAGAGCGGAGTTACTTCTTTCGGCAGGGGAAGTCGCGTGCGACACATTTTATTCCACCTACTTCCCCAACAACTGCTGATACTGCTTCTCATCACGCATGAGGGTTTGAGCATTTTGCACAATGGGGTCGCGGCGATTTTTAAAGGGGTATGACTTGGCGGTACCAAAGTAGTTTTGGGCGATGATGCATTCGAGGAGGTCGCAGATTTGAGTTTTTGAGCGCTCCATATCGGCATCGAGGTTGGGGGTGAGGGCGGTGCGGAGGGAGTCTATTGCCGCTGTGGCGTCGCGTCCATCTCTTTTGATGGCCTCAGCAAGGGCATCGAGCATGCGGAGGGAATGGGGGGTGTGCTTAAAGGTGGAGGTTGCGACGTACTGCTTGAAGGCAGCGAAGTCGGCATCGGTAAAGGCATAATGCTCCAGGGCGGGTTGGGGGTGCGTGTTGCAATAGTAGGCAGCGAAGTCTTCGGTGACGTGTGAGGTAAGAAGGTCGTAGGCGAAGGAGGTCAAGCTATCGGAAACGACTACGCTGTCGGGCATAACGCCACCGCCGTCCTTCACGGGGCGACCTGCTGCGGTGTAGAAGGTCTTAGCGAGGGAGTCGGGAAGGTGGCGCGGGCGACCGTCCTCGGCACGGTTTTTGAAATCGTAAGCCTGGATGCAGCGTCCGCTGGGGATGTAATACTTGCTGGAGGTGAATTTAAGGACTCCACCGTAAGGGAGTTCTATCGACTGCTGCACCAATCCCTTTCCGTAAGTGCGGTCGCCCATAACAATGGCGCGGTCGTAATCTTGCAGTGCTCCGGCGGTGATTTCTGAAGCAGAGGCACTGACATCGTCAACGAGGACAATGAGGGGCATCTTTGTGTCGAGGGGTTCGTCTTCAGTGGAGAAAGTTTCTTCAAACTCCGCCACCTTGCCCTTTGTGGTTACCACCTTTGTGCCGTTGGGCATGAAGAAACCGACCAAGTTGACGGCTTCAGAAACGAGGCCTCCGGGGTTACCACGAAGGTCAAGCAACAGGCGCGTCATCCCCTGCTGCTTGAGTGCAACAAAGGCGCGGCGCACATCGCGGGCGGTGTTTTCCATAAAGGAATTGACCACGATGAGCCCCACTTCGGCGTCGAGCATTCCGTAATAGGAAACATTGGAGACTTCTATCACACGGCGCGTGAGGGTGAGCACTTGCTTCTCCGCAACTCCAGGGCGCTGCACGGTGAGAGTAAAGGTTGTGCCGGCATCGCCGCGCAGTTTTGAGGTAATGCGAGAGGAGTAGTCGCTGGGCGTTTCGCCGTCGTTGCGCTTAGTATCTACTCCGTCTATCTCAAGGATGACGTCGCCACTGCGCACGCCGGCTTCAGCAGCGGGCATGCCCTCATAAGGATTTCTGAAGCAGCAACGGTTGTGGTCGGGGTGGAAACTGATGGGCGAACCGATGCCGGCGTATTTTCCGGAGGTAGACTCGAAAAATTCCTTGCTGTCTTCCTCGGGGATGTACTGTGTGTAGGGGTCAAGGTTGTAGAGCATGTAGTTGATGCCCTCATCTATGACCTTCTTCGCATCAAGGGTGTCGACATAATAGACGTCGAGACTTGACAAGACGCGGTTGAGGATGTGTAACTGACGGGCAAACTCTTGGTTCTGCTCGGTAAGGGTGTTCTGAGCTCCCACGCACAAGGGGAGGAGCATAAGGATGGGGAGGAGGATTCGATTTCTCATATATAATATATATAATGAGTGGAGATTAGGATTTGGACTTTTTTTGCAAGCTGGGGCGTGGAGGGCAGGATTGAACGTATCACCCCTTAAAACACAGGGTTGCGCACCCCACAGACTGCCTTTTGCAAAAAAATATTCATTTTTTCCTGCAAAGATATTGTTTATTTCGAAAATAAGCAGTACTTTTGCATCGCAATTAGCGAAAAGCACTTTACTACTGCTTCAGTAGCTCAGTTGGTTAGAGCACCTGACTGTTAATCAGGGGGTCGTTGGTTCAAGCCCATCCTGAAGCGCAAGAAAAAATAAAGGATGTCACTATGAAGTGGCATCCTTTTTGCATGTATAGGGTTTACGCCCCAAGGTGGTTTACAGATTGGTTTACACAAGAGGTGCAAAACAATGGGCAGGGTGGACAAAAGCACTATGGTATTAAAATACAAAAAACTCTCGTAAGTTATTCACCTACAAGAGTTTTCTTTGTGCTCGAAGCGGGACTCGAACCCGCACAGGCGTTTCTGCCCAAGGGATTTTAAGTCCCTCGTGTCTACCATTCCACCATTCGAGCTCCGTAGAATGGAAAAAGCAGAGCGAAACCGCGGTTTGCTCTGCTTTTGGGTGAGCGGAAAACGAGACTCGAACTCGCGACCCCAACCTTGGCAAGGTTGTGCTCTACCAACTGAGCTATTTCCGCAATGTGGAAATCTTCTTTTCAGTAAGTTTCCGTTGTGCTGAGTGAAGAGGAGGAGACTCGAACTCCCACGTCACAATTGACACTACCCCCTCAAAGTAGCGCGTCTACCAATTCCGCCACCTCTCCGTCTTAGCGAGTGCAAAGGTATGCATTTCTATGAAACCTACAAGGGGTTGAGTTAAAAAAATGCAGAATTTTTCTAATTTTCTTACTAAAACATCAATTTTGCAGTTTCAAAATAGCATTTCACTACCCTATTCTGCTATCGAATTCATAATTATTACCAGTAGCACAAAGGCGGTAATTCCTACATACAACCAATCGCGCTGCTTCATAAAATCGAAGAGCGAGAGTACGACGCGCATAATAGGCGTAAGCAGCAAGGCAATAACTCCGAGTTGGATAAGACTCTCGGAATTTCCAGCAAATGCCCCTTGCAGAATCCCCGTAAAGGTTGTGGTGGCAGGATTCTGAGCGTCAGAGTAGGCGAACGACTGATATTTTTCCACGTCAAGG
This sequence comes from Alloprevotella sp., assembly GCA_045631665.1. Taxonomy (GTDB): domain Bacteria; phylum Bacteroidota; class Bacteroidia; order Bacteroidales; family Bacteroidaceae; genus Alloprevotella. The sequence continues at coordinate 20,345 of JAZQVD010000038.1, read as the reverse complement.
AGTTCGCCACCGTGCTGTATGAAATAAAAGATGCCGCCAATCCCTGCCAAGACACTGGCAATGGTTACACCGAGACGCAGGGTGCGACTGATTAGAATTTGCATATCTATTCCTCTGCTTTTTACAGGACTATTTATTAACAATTACCTAAAACTGACCGTTAAATCCCTGCCAAATCATGTTTACCGCCACCATAAGTACAGCAACGCTAAAGATTTTGCGGAGCAAGCGGACATCAAGGCGCTTCAAGAGGCGCGCCCCCGTGAGCGCTCCGAGCAATACGCCAATCATCACGGGACAAGCAATGCCGGGGTCGATGTTTCCGCGTTGTAGGTAAACGACTGCAGAAGCACAAGCGGTAACGCCCATCATAAAGTTGGAGGTCGTGGTACTTACCTTGAAGGGAACTTTCATAAGGTTGTCCATCGCGATAACTTTCAGCACACCGCTGCCAATTCCAAGTATTCCCGAAAGCGCTCCGGCTATAGTCATTACGCCGAAACCACCGCCTACATTGCGCAGTTCGTAATAGCGTTTCGTGCCGTCCTTTTGCGGAGCTGTGCCAAAGAGTTTCAAGCGGCGTGCAGTCTCAGAACCTTTCACCCCTTCGTGGTCTTGCTTCTTCACCATCTGCATAATTCCCGTAAGCATAAGGGTTGCGCCAAAGATAACGGCAATGACATTATTATTTAAGTAATATGCCACAAAAGCACCGATGACTGCGCCAATTACTGTGGCGATTTCAAGAAACATGCCGAGGCGGATATTTGTAATACCCTCTTTTACATAGGCGCTTCCCGAACCTGAACTTGTGGCAATGGAAGCTACGAGCGCCGCCCCCACTGCATAGTGGAAGTCAATGCCGAGCACCAGGGTGAGCAAGGGGATGATTACCACCCCACCGCCGAGTCCGGTGAGCGAACCCAACAGACCTGCGACGTAGGCACCTATAAGAATGATAAGAGTAAAAGTAAGTATGGTCATAGTGGTTAATTAACGAGGAGCGGAAATGTATATTTTATCATTGAATCATACATGGATCATCACCAAAGCTTTAAGGGGACATGCAGATTTATTGTATGTTAATAGCATACCCCCTCCCCGCCAAAGGCGGTACTCCCCCTATCTTAAGGGGAGAGAGGGGTTTGAGAATTTCGCTAAAGAACCCAACCGAACACCCCATAGACTATTGGGCAGACATACAACGTTGATTGCAGTCCGAATGGCACTCTCCCCTTAAGATAGGGGGAGTACCGCGCAGCGGGGAGGGGGTATGAAACGTTATATGCGTAAAAACATTCTTTTCCCTTAAGATAGGGGAGTCGCTCCGTAGAAAGGGAGGAGTATTAAAACTTTGGCTGTTACCTTTTTTCCTTACTAATCATTGCTCTATTCCATCCCAAATTTTGGGTCATCGAAAAGCGTTTGTTGCCCTTCGCCCAACTGGTTAAAGGATTTGCGGTGAATGGGTGTGAGTCCGTGCTGTCGGATGCCCTCGCGGTGTTGCTTCGTAGGGTAGCCCGCGTTTTTATCCCAACCGTAGTGGGGATAAAGGGCGTGTTGCTCCACCATATAATCGTCGCGGTAGGTTTTTGCCAAGATACTCGCAGCAGCGATGGAGAGGTATTTGCCATCACCCTTGACAATTGTGGTGTGGGGAAGGTCTTGATACTTCTTAAATCGGTTGCCGTCAACAATCACATACTCGGGGCGCACCTTTAGCGCATCAAGAGCGCGATGCATCGCCAAGATAGAAGCATTTAGAATGTTGATTTGGTCAATTTCTTCTGCCGTCACAATCCCCACCGCCCATGCAATAGCATCTTTCTCAATCTGCTCACGCAGGGCATAGCGCTTCTTTGCCGACAACTGCTTGGAATCGTTTAGCAAGTCGTTCTGATAATCCGGAGGCAGAATGACCGCTGCGGCATAAACACTACCCGCCAAGCAGCCACGCCCGGCTTCGTCGCAACCTGCTTCGATGAGGTTATGGGGGTTGTATAGAGGGGATAGCATGGGGGAAAGGTAACAAGAACCGGACGGCGCTCTCCCCCTGTTTATAGGGGGAGGGGACCGCCTTGGCGGTGAGGGGGTGCGGAGTTAGTGAGGAGAGAGGAGAGAGGAGAGAGGAGTAACCATGCGGATTGTTTTCGGCACCCCCTCACCAGCAGCGCTGGTCCCCTCCCCCTATAAACAGGGGGAGAGCGCCATCCGGTTCATTTACATTGTTTTACTTATTTTACTAAAACATCTTACGTACGCGATCGAGCGCCTTAACGAAAGCATCAATATCTTCCTTTGAAGTGTAAAGTGCAAAGGAGGCGCGCGCCATACTTTCTACGCCGTAGCGCTGCATAAGGGGCTGTGCGCAATGGTGCCCCGTGCGAATGGCTACCCCAAGGCGGTCGAGGAGCGTTCCGAGGTCAAGGGGGTGGATATTTCCAATGTTAAATGCCACAACAGCGTCTTTTTCGGGCGCAGTTCCGAAGAATCGAAGGTCGGGAATGGCACTCATTTGCTCCATAGCGTAACGCGTGATTTCGCGTTCGTGGACAGAAATCTTGTCCATACCGATGGCGCTTACATAATTGAGCGCTGTGGCCAAGGCGTGCGTACCTACATAGTCGGGAGTGCCGGCTTCAAACTTGAAAGGCAGGCGCTCGTAAGTGGTTTTCTCAAATGTGACGCGCGCAATCATTTCTCCACCGCCGTGGTAGGGAGGCATTGCGTTGAGTATCGCTTCCTTGCCGTAAAGCACGCCGATACCTGTTGACGCATACACCTTATGTCCGCTGAATACGAAGAAGTCGCAGTCCATATCCTGGACATCGACCGCAAAATGCGGCGTGCTCTGCGCACCATCCACCAAGATTTTTGCACCATGTTCGTGGGCAATGCGCGCCAGTTCTTTCACGGGATTGATCGTGCCGAGCACATTGCTCACATGTGCCACACTCACCAGTTTTGTGCGCTCTGTGAAGAGATTCTTATAGGCTTCCATATCCAAGCATCCCTCATCCGTAATGGGAATCACCTTGATGACAATGCCCTTACGGTCGCGCAACAATTGCCAAGGCACAATGTTGGAATGATGTTCCATAGTGCTGACAATTACTTCGTCGCCCTCACGCAAAAATGCCTCACCCAAACTACTGGCTACGAGATTGATGCTCTCCGTAGTGCCGCGCGTGAAAATAATCTCTGCCGTAGAGCGCGCGTTAATGAATTGGCGCACCACTTCACGGGCTGCCTCGTGGCGGTCCGTAGCTTTCTGAGATAAATAATGAACTCCGCGGTGCACATTAGCGTTCACGCAACTGTACATCTCCGAAATGGCATCAATTACACACTGCGGTTTTTGCGTAGTTGCGGCATTATCAAGATACACAAGCGGGCGCTTGTAGATTAGTTGGGAGAGTATAGGAAAATCTTCTCTGTTCATAGCGAGCAAGGTTAATGACACATCTTGCATCCCTCACACTTTTGAAGCGCTCCGCGGAAGCGGAGTTCTACAAGGTGAGCAAGGCGGTCGCGCAAGTGTTCGGGTTCGATGCGTTGGAGCACCTCATTAACGAAGGCGTGTTGCAAGAGTAAGCGAGCTTCACTCTCGGGAATACCACGCTGACGCATGTAAAAAAGTGCGTTTTCATCGAGCTTTCCGATGGTAGATCCGTGATTACACTTCACATCGTCGGCATAGATTTCAAGCATGGGTTGCGAGAAAGCGCGTGCCTCGGGCGACGCACAAAGGTTGGCATTCGTTTGTTGCGAAGATGTTTTCTGCGCACCCTCACGCACCAACACTTTTCCGGCAAATGCGCCCACACTTTCGCCGTCGAGCACATATTTGAAGAGCATGTCGCTGTGGCAATTGGGAGCAATGTGCTCTACAACAAGGTGATTATCTACACGCTCTTGACCTCCTGTAATCACAGCCCCAGCAGTAAGGCTTTCTGCTTCTTCACCGAGCAATTGCACACGCACACGATTGCAAGTGCGTCCCGTGTGGAGCGTCACACCATTCATAGTCACGCGACTACGCGCCTGTTGGTGGATATAGAAATTGGCAAACTTGTCGTGATTATCCCCATTTTCCTCAATGGTGCAAATATCAATCTTCGCATCTTCAGCCGCAAAGACTTCTGCTACCATTGTGGTAAGATAAGCTGCCGAACCTGCGGTGTGATCACAAAGAATAACCTGCGCCTCTACACCAGCCTCAGCAATAATAAGAAGACGGCGATTAGAAAGCATGGGCTGCTGTGCATCACACACATTGACAATCTGAATGGGATGTTTTAATGCCGTATTTTTGGGGAGATAAATGAGAATACCATCCTGTGTGAGCATCGTGTTTAGGGCAGCGATGGCATCACCATCCGTTGCGGCACGATTATAAAAATCTGCGATGAAATCGCCACTTTCCGCCAATCGCTGAATGCGCACACCTTCGGGAAGATGTGTATTTTCAGGGAGAGGGATGGGCGTATCATTCACCACAAAAAGGAGGGTAGTGCTCAAGTTGGGCACATTACATTTGTAGGCCGAATAAGCGTCTACACTTGGCATGAGGCGCTGCAAATTCACTCCAAAATCAGGAGCAAAGGCAGCCTGCACATCGGTATAGCGATATACCTCCGTGCGCTTTGTGGGCAATCCCTTTTCCGACAACAACGAAGCAGCCCCCTCGCGGGCGGCATTCATCACAGCACAACTGCCCTTGTCAAGCAGGGTGCGGTGGTCGGTAAAAAGTTGTATGTATTGTTTAGAATTTGGCATGGGAGGGAAAGGAGAATTGAGAACCGGATGGCGCTCTCCCCCTGTTTATAGGGGGGAGGGGACCAGCTCTGCTGGTGAGGGGGTGCTAAAGACACTTACCCCAAAAGAGTATTCTTATCGTAATATCGTTTTCGGCACCCCCTCACCACTTCGTGGTCCCCTCCCCCTATAAACAGGGGGAGAGCGCCATTCGGGTTGGGAAGTAACCAACAAACTTTGGGTTAGGATTCAGCGTTCAACACCTCTTCCTTAATCCAGTCAAAGCCGCGTTCTTCGATTTCATAACCAAGTGCTGCAGTACCTTCCTTAACGATGCGACCGTTTACGAGGACATGCACAAAGTCGGGCTTCAAGTAATCCAACATACGCTGGTAGTGGGTAATCACCATGGCACTTGTTTTCTCATTGCGGAGCATGTTAAAACCCTCTGCCACGATGCGGAGCGCGTCAACATCAAGACCTGAGTCGGTTTCGTCAAGGATGGAGAAACAAGGTTCGAGTACCGCCATCTGGAAGATTTCGTTGCGCTTGCGTTCACCGCCCGAGAATCCTTCGTTCACGCCACGACTCATAAAATGGGCATCAAGACCGACGAGTTTGCGCTTTTCCTTCAAGAGTTTCAAGAAGTCGCCCGCAGGAATGGCAGGCTGTCCGAAATAGGTGCGCTTGGCATTGATGGCAGCACGCATAAAGTTGGTCATGGATACGCCTGGAATTTCCGTAGGCGCCTGGAACGACATGAAAATACCTTCGTGCGCACGATCTTCGGGAGAAAGCGCCAAAAGGTCCTTGCCGTTGAAGGTGATAGAGCCTTCGGTAACGGTATATTTAGGGTTTCCCACAAGCACATTGCTCAATGTGCTCTTACCCGAACCGTTGGGGCCCATCAATACATGAACTTCGCCATCACCGATAGTGAGATTCACGCCCTTAAGTATTTCCTTGCCTTCTACAGAGGCATGTAAGTTTTTTATTTCAAGCATAGTGTTAGGATATTTCTAATTGTAACGGGCAAAATTACTTATTTATTTTTACACGCGAAAGAGAGGAGTAGGGAAATGAGAAAGGAAAAAGGAGAAAGGAGAAATCAGCGTGACAGGTTTAGGTATTGATTATTCACCTAAAAAGTTATCCCCCGCATGGCCTTTCTCCTTTCTCCTTTTTTCTTTCTCATTTAAAAAAAATACTATATATAATGTGTAGTAAAGATTTTTTTTCTACTTTTGCGCCAAAATAAACTTGACTATGCAAAAGAATCTTGTAATTGTTGAGTCTCCTGCTAAGGCAAAAACTATCGAAAAGTTCTTGGGGGAAGACTACAAAGTGTTGTCCAGTTTCGGACACATTCGCGACTTGAAGAAGAAGGATTTCGGTGTGAACCTCAACACGTTCCAGCCGGAATATGAAATATCATCCGACAAGCAACACGTTGTCAGCGACCTTCGCGCAGCCGCGAAGAAAGCCGAAAATGTGTGGCTCGCATCCGATGAAGACCGCGAGGGAGAAGCTATTTCATGGCACCTTGCGGAAGTTTTGAACATCAAGCCCGAACAGGCGAAGCGCATCGTGTTTCACGAAATCACGAAGCCCGCAATCCTTGAGGCGATAAAGCATCCTCGTAGCATCGACCTCAACCTTGTAGATGCACAACAGGCACGTCGCGTGTTAGACCGCCTTGTGGGTTTCAAACTTTCGCCCGTGCTTTGGCGCAAGGTGCGCCCAAGTCTCTCGGCAGGTCGTGTGCAGAGTGTGGCAGTGCGCCTTATCGTTGAGCGCGAGCGCGAGATTAACGCTTTCGTGGCTGAATCAGGGTATAAGATTACTGCTGTGTTCGCCGTTCCCCAGGAGGATGGCACAGAAGCAACTATCAAGGCCGAACTTTCTCAGCGCTTTAACACGCCCGAGGAAGCAGAAGCGTTCTTGAACACTTGCACAAATTCGTCGTTCCGCGTGGCGCAAATCACCAAGCGCCCCACAAAGCGCATGCCGGCACCTCCCTTCACTACTTCTACGCTTCAACAGGAAGCTGCACGTAAGTTGGGTTACCCCGTAGCGCTTACCATGCGCATTGCGCAGTCGCTTTATGAAAGCGGGCACATCACTTACATGCGTACCGACTCTATGAACCTCTCACAACTCTGCTTGAACTCTTCGAAGAAGGTTATCGTAGAGCAGATGGGAAGTGAATACCACAAGCGCCGCACTTATCAGACAAAGACTAAGGGGGCACAGGAGGCGCACGAAGCAATTCGTCCTACCTATATGGAGAACGATTCTGTTACAGGTTCTGTTCAGGAAAAGCGCCTCTACAACCTCATTTGGAAGCGCACGATTGCTTGCCAAATGGCGGACGCGCAGTTAGAAAAGACTACTATCACCATCGACATGCTTGATGCTGAAGGAAAGGTTTCTCCGCTCAATTTCGTAGCACAGGGTGAGGTGGTTATCTTCGACGGTTTCCTTCAGGTATATCGTGAAAGTAGTGATGTTGAAAACGAACAGGACAGCGAAGAAGGCACATTGCTCCCTGCCTTGAACGAAGGCGATGTGATTAAGCAGCAAGAAGTTACCGCTACACAGCGCTTCACGCAAGCGCCCCCTCGATATACAGAAGCATCGCTCGTACACAAACTTGAAGAACTCGGTATTGGTCGTCCCTCAACCTATGCGCCCACTATTTCTACCATCCAGCAGCGTGAATATGTCGTTAAGGGTGATGGCGATGGCGTAAAGCGTGACTACACAGTAATGACGCTCAAGAAGGGTAAGATTAAGAGCGTGCAGAAGAGCGAATCTGTAGGTTCTATGAAGGGCAAATTGGTGCCCACCGATACGGGTAGCATCGTCAACGATTTCTTGCTTGAAAACTTCCCCGAAATCATGAACTACAACTTCACAGCGCATGTAGAACAAGACTTTGACGCTGTGGCAGAGGGTAAGAAGAATTGGCAGGATTTGATTAAGACCTTCTACAACAACTTTGACCCTCAAGTAGAACGCGTTATCCAGGAACGCACGGAGAAGAAGGTGGGTGAGCGTGACCTTGGTGTTGACCCCGTGAGCGGCAAGCGCGTGATGGTTAAAATTGGTCGCTTCGGTCCTATGGTACAAGTAGGCGAAGGGGGCAGTGATGAAAAGCCCATGTTTGCCTCTATCGGCAAGTCGCTCAGTATGGCAACAATCACGCTCGAAGAAGCACTCGAACTCTTTAAGTTGCCCCGCAATTTGGGTGAGTTTGAAGGTAGCGACATCGTTATAAATACAGGTCGTTTCGGTCCTTACATTCAGCACAACAAGAAGTTTGTTTCACTCCCCAAGGGTGAAGATCCATTGGGCGTAACGCTTGAACGCGCTATCGAGTTGATTCAGGAAAAGCGCGATGCTGAAGTTAAGGCTGTGCTTAAGAAGTTTGATGAAGACCCCGAAATGGAAGTCAAGAACGGACGCTTTGGTCCCTATGTGGCTTACAAGGGCGTGAACTACAAACTCACAAAGGCACAGGCAGCAAAGGCGGCAGACCTCACCTATGAAGAATGCTTGAAGCACATTGAGGCGGAGGGTGAGAAGAAAAAGAAGAAGAAGTAACCCCCGCTGAAAACTATGAAGGCAATAATCCTTATAGGTTACATGTGCGTAGGGAAAACTACTGTCGGACGCGCTTTGGCAAAGGAGTTAGGGTGTCAGTTTTACGACCTTGACTGGTATATTGAAGAGCGCTTTCGCAAGAAAGTACCTGTGATATTTTCCGAACAGGGCGAAGAGAAGTTCCGCGACTTGGAGCGCCGTATGCTTCACGAAATTGCTGAATTTGAGAATGTAGTTGTTTCTTGCGGAGGAGGCACTCCTTGTTACTTTGACAATATCAACTATATGAACGAGACGGCAACAACCGTTTACATGAAAGCCTCGGTTGACACCATCTTGGAACACCTGCGAATAAGCAAAGGTGTGCGCCCCCTTCTCACGGGTAAAAGTGATGAAGAATTGCGCACCTTTGTGACCGAACAACTTGCGGCGCGCGAACCTTTCTACGCGCAGGCGCATTATACAGTTAATGTGGATGTCCTCAACGACCATAAACGAGTCAACGATGTGGCAGCTACAATCAAGAATCTAATCAGTAAGTAAAGCAGAGCGCAAAGGTTTTACCCCTGTGTAAGACGTTGCGCCCTCCACTCCACCCTCTAAAATCTCAATCATTATGCGTAAATGGCGAATTGAAGATTCTGAAGAGCTCTACAACATCAAAGGATGGGGCGTAAACTATTTTGGCATCAACGATAAGGGGCATGTTTATGTAGCGCCCCGTAAGGATGGTGTGCAGATAGACCTTAAGGAAGTCGTTGACGAACTGGCTACGCGCCACATTCAGGCGCCCGTTCTTCTGCGCTTCCCTGACATTCTTGATAACCGTATCGAGAAGACCAACGAATGCTTTGTGAAAGCAGGAAAGGAATATAATTTCCACGGCGACCACTTTATCATCTTCCCCATTAAGGTGAATCAAATGCGCCCTGTGGTTGAAGAAATTATTTCGCACGGTAAGAAATACAACCTCGGACTTGAAGCGGGTTCGAAACCTGAACTCCATGCCGTATTGGCAACAAACATGGATTCTGACTCGCTCATTATCTGTAACGGTCACAAGGACCAAAACTTTATCGAGATGGCGTTGCTTGCACAGAAGATGGGCAAGCGCGTGTTCCTCGTTATCGAAAAACTCCCTGAACTCAAGATTATCGCAGAGACCGCTGAAAAGTTAGGCGTACGCCCCAACCTCGGTGTGCGTATCAAGTTGGCGTCCAACGGTTCGGGTAAGTGGCAAGAAAGTGGCGGTGATGCCTCAAAGTTCGGTCTTAATTCTTCCGAACTTCTCCAAGCCCTCGAAATGCTCGACAAGATGGGCATGCGCGAATGCCTTCAGTTGATGCACTTCCACATTGGTTCGCAGATTACAAAGATTCGCCGCATCTCAACTGCCCTTCGCGAAGCCGCACAGTTCTATGTGCAGCTCAACGCTATGGGTTTCAATGTAAAGTTTGTAGACTGCGGTGGCGGACTCGGCGTTGACTACGACGGTACTCGCTCCAGCAATTCTGAAAGTTCCGTTAACTACTCCATCCAAGAGTATGTAAACGACTGTGTTTACACTTTCGTGGAAGCAGCAAACAAGAACAATATCCCCCACCCCAATATCATTACAGAAGGTGGTCGTTCGTTGACCGCACACCACTCTGTGCTCATCATCGACACCCTTGAAAGCGTGAGCGTTCCCCAAATGCCCGAAGACTTCCAGCCTGGCGAGAACGACCACAAGTTGGTGCACGACCTTACTGATATTTGGGACAAACTTTCTTCTCGCTCGATGCTTGAAGACTGGCACGATGCTGAAGACATCCGCGAAGAAGCGCTTGACCTTTTCCGTCACGGCATCATCGACCTCAAAACGCGTGCGCAGATTGAGAGCCTTTATTGGGCAATTTCAAGAGAAGTAGCAGAATTGGTGCACCACCAAAAGCACGCTCCCGAAGAATTGCGCAAGTTGGATAAGGAAATGTCAGACAAGTACTTCTGCAATTTCTCGCTCTTCCAATCTATGCCCGACTCTTGGGGTATTGACCAACTCTTCCCCATTATGCCTATCGCCCGTCTGAATGAGCGCCCCACACGAAGCGCAACCATTCAAGACATCACCTGCGACTCGGACGGTAAAATCTGTGCGTATGTAAATCATAACCAGCAGACGAACTACATTCCCCTTCACGCGATGAAGAATGGCGAACATTATTACATCGGTGTGTTCCTCGTGGGTGCTTATCAGGAAATCTTGGGCAACATGCACAACCTCTTTGGCGACACGAATGCTGTTCACCTCTCGGTAGACAATGATGGTTATGTCATTGAGCGTACTATCGACGGAGAAACGGTTGCTGACGTTTTGGAATACGTACAGTATGACCCCAAGAAGTTGGTGCGTCGCCTCGAAATCTGGGTGAGCAAGGCGATTAAGGAAGGTAAAATCACCGAGTCCGAAGGTAAGGAATTTATTTCCAATTACCGTGCCGGCCTCTACGGTTACACTTATCTTGAATAGCATGAAGGATAAACTTACAATAATAAAAGTGGGTGGCAAGATTGTCGAAAATAGCGACAGTCTTGCTTCGCTGCTTAAAGACTTTTCTGCCATTGAAGGGTATAAACTCCTTGTTCATGGCGGAGGCAGAACTGCAACAGATATAGCTGCGCGACTGAACATTGAAACAACAATGGTCAACGGTCGCCGTATCACCGACCAACCTATGCTTGAAGTAGTAACTATGGTGTATGGAGGATTGGTCAACAAGCGTATTGTTGCGGGTCTTCAAGCACACGGCGTGAATGCGCTCGGACTTACAGGCGCCGACATGAATGTGATTCGTTCACAAAAGCGCCCCGTAAAGGATGTGGACTACGGCTTTGTGGGTGATGTAAAGGAAGCTGACGGTGCGCGCTTGGCTTCGCTGATTCGTTCCGGAGTAACGCCCGTAATGGCACCTCTTACGCACGACGGCGAAGGCAACATGCTCAACACCAATGCCGACACGATTGCCGGCGAAACGGCAAAGGCATGCGCGGCGCACTTTGACACGACGCTCGTTTACTGCTTTGAATTCTCTGGTGTGATGCGTAATCCCGAGGATGAAACTTCTGTTATTCCCACCATCACTGCCGAGGATTTTCAAGTCCTCGTTGCCGACGGCACCATCTCTGGCGGTATGATTCCCAAGATTGAGAATGCCCTTCAAGCGGTAAATGCAGGGGTGAAAGAGGTGGTTATTACAAAGGCTGACGCCATTGGAAAGAACGGTGGCACAACCATTAAATAAGACTCCCCTATGATTAGCAACTATGAAATAATGGCGCCCGTCGGTTCGCGCGAATCGCTTCACGCAGCCCTCAAAGCCGGTGCCGACTCTATCTATTTCGGCATTGAAAGTCTGAACATGCGTGCGCACTCTGCCACCAAGTTCACCATTGCCGACTTGCGCGAAATCGCAGAACTCTGTAACGAGCGCGGGGTGAAGTCTTACCTCACCGTGAATACCATTATTTACGGCGAAGACCTCCCCATGATGCGCAAGATTTGTGATGCCGCAAAGGAAGCAGGCATCTCTGCCGTCATTGCAAGTGATGTGGCCGTACTTACCTACTGTCACGAGATTGGGCAGGAGATACACCTTTCTACGCAACTCAATATCTCAAACATCGAGGCCTTAAAGTTCTACGCACGCTACGCAGATGTGGTGGTTTTAGCGCGAGAACTGAACATGGAACAGGTGCGTGAAATCTACGAAGAAATTGAGCGTCAAGACATTCGCGGACCTCGTGGCGAGCGCATCCGCATTGAGATGTTCTGCCACGGCGCTTTGTGCATGGCGGTGAGTGGTAAGTGTTACCTTTCGCTTGACAATCTCGGCCGTTCGGCAAATCGTGGCGAGTGCATGCAAGTATGCCGCCGCGGTTACATTGTTACCGACCGCGAAACGGGAGTAGAACTCGCCGTTGATAATAAATATATCATGAGTCCGAAGGACTTGAAGACCGTAGGCTTTATCGATAAGATGATGCACGCAGGTGTGCGCGTCTTTAAGATTGAAGGTCGTGCGCGTAGTGCTGAGTATGTCTACAAGGTGGTGAAGTGTTACAAGGAAGCCATTCAGGCGGTGCTCGACGGCACGTACACGGAAGAGCGCATCGCACAATGGGATGCTGAACTCACAACCGTCTTCAACCGCGGCTTTTGGGACGGCTATTATCAGGGACAGCGCCTCGGCGAATGGAGCAAGAAGTACGGTTCTAACGCTACGGAGAAGAAGACTTACATTGGTAAGAACATCAAGTACTTCTCTAAACTCGGCGTAGCCGAATTCTTGATTGAGGCGGGCGAATTGAATGTGGGCGACCAGTTACTTATTACGGGGCCAACTACTGGCGTTATCTTCGTAACGGCAGAAGAAATTCACACCAACGGCCCCGTGCAGACGGCCAAGAAGGGCGAGTACATCGCCATCAAAGTTCCCGAGAAAGTACGCCCTTCCGACAAACTTTATAAGATTATTCCAAACGAGTAACCCCTATGCAGCACCTGCTTTTTGACTTTGGCGGCGTACTTGTTGACCTCGACAAGCAGCGCTGTATCGATTCTTTCGCCGCCCTCGGTTTTGACATTGTGCCCTACCTCGGCACCTATCAGCAGGGTGGTTTCTTCTCCGACTTTGAGCGCGGTAAGATTACCGTAGAAGAATTTTGCGACATCATTCGTGAGAAGAGCGGTAACGCCAACCTCACCGACGAGCAAATCGTTGGGGCATGGGAGCGCTACCTCCTTGATGTGCCCGAAGAGCGCCTTGAAATGTTGCTCCGCCTGAAGGAGAAATACACCCTCCACGTGCTTTCAAACACCAACCCCGTGCATTGGAGCATGGCGGTAGACGGTTACTTCCGCTACAAAGGGTTGACGGTAGAAGACTTCTTCGACAAGATATTCCTCAGTTGCGAACTCGGCGTAGAGAAGCCCGAACCCGAAATCTTTGAAAAGGTTGTTGCGGGAATTGGATGCCAACCCGCCGACATTCTCTTCTTTGACGATTCAGAAGTAAACTGTGAAGCCGCCCGCAAGTGCGGACTTCAAGCGGTGCTTGCCCCTGCAAACAGCGCATGGTTACCAACGGCAGAAAAGTTGTTAGAAAATTAGGCATTTAAAGGGCATTTTGGGGACGCATTTCCTATCTTGAAATTCAAGGCATTATAGATGTCCGAAAAAAGGTTACTAATAATTTAAATTGTTAGTAACATAAAAAAAATTATTAGTAACATAATTTTCACGAAAACAGATATAGTTTTTTACACCTCCCATTTTTAAGACAAATGATAGCAACTATCGGATTCTTTGACGGGGTTCATCAGGGCCACCACTACCTTCTGCGCAACCTTACGACGCTTGCGCAGCAAAAGGGGTGTCGCTCGATGGTCATAACCTTTGCCGAGCATCCGCGGAGGGTGTTACACAAAGACTATATCCCTCAACTCCTCACGAGCAATGCGGAGAAGGAGCAACTGCTCAAACAGGCGGGCGTGGACGAGGTGATTTTCCTCGATTTCACCGCAGAATTTGCCCAACTTTCGGCACGCCAATTCATGGTGGAGTACCTTAAAGGGCGCTATGGCATAACAGGACTTCTCATTGGTTATGACCATCATTTTGGTTGCAATCAGCAGGAAAGTTTTCCCGATTATCAGCGCTACGGCGAGGAATGTGGAATTGAGGTAATCCTTTGCGAAGGTTTCCGAGTGGAGGAGCATAATGTGAGTAGCACCGTCGTGCGCAACTTGCTCTATGCCGGTGATGTGGCAGCGGCGCAAAAGTGCTTGGGACGCCCTTATACACTTACAGGTACCGTAGTTAAGGGCCGACAAGTGGGACGTAAATTAGGTTTCCCCACTGCCAATCTGCGCATAGACACACCCTTTAAGTTGGTTCCCGCAGGCGGTGTTTACGCCGTCTGGGCAGAGGTTGAGGGGAAGCGTTACTCCGCCGTTCTTAATATAGGCAATCGCCCCACACTCGACAATGGGCAAGACATGTCTATAGAGGTGCACCTCTTTGACTTTGATGCGCAAATCTATGGTGCTTCTATTACCTTGCACTTCGTGGCACACTTGCGCGAGGAGCAGTGCTTCGCCACGCTTGATGAGTTAATAGCGCAAATCCATACTGACTGCGAAATGGCAAAACTCATCCTCTTTGACAACGAACGCACATCGCAACAATAGTACAACTTTCAAATGACCATATTCTTCCTCATACTCTCTTACTTTATAGCGCAGACGCTCGCAGGTGCGCTATACTATTTGTGTGTGCCCTACGGCGCAGACTTTGCAGAGTATGGCTATATGCTCTTGGGGAGTTATGTGTTGCTCTTCTTCTTACTGCCCCTCCTGAAACTGGTGCGTAAAAACAGCATGCCCAGTTGGGAAACGCAGCGTTTCAAAGGGATGATTCCCGCCGCCATTTGCATGCTGCTGATGGGGTTAGGCATCGAACTGCTGCTCAAACCTTTTGCTTTAAGTGATGAGGGCACAATGCAGATGTTCGAAGCGATGAAGTCAAACATACTGTGCGTCCTTCTCCTTACAGTTGTTGGTCCGCTTATCGAAGAACTCATTTTCCGCGAAGGCATCCTGCGCACGCTCATTCACCGCTATCATGTCCGTCCGCTTTGGGCAGTGCTGATTAGCGCACTGACTTTTGGAATTATCCACTTCAACTTGGCGCAATGTGTGCCAGCAATTTTCTTGGGCATCCTGCTTGGTGTGCTTTATCTCTTGACCGACGACATCCGCCTGTGCTTTGTGGCGCATGTAGTGAACAATAGTCTTGCGCTCATCTACCTTCAGGTGCCCGAAACGGGAAGTTGGCAAGACCAATTGCCCTTACCCTTGCTATTAGGACTGGGAGCGTTGCTCTGCGCCCTGAGTTTCTACCTACTGAAATTACTTTTGATTCCACATGAAAATAAGAAATATAGATTTAGGAGATAAACCCTTGCTCTTGGCTCCGATGGAGGATGTTACGGATATTGGGTTCCGTCTGCTCTGTCGCAAACTGGGTGCCTCAATGGTTTACTCCGAATTTGTAGCCGCCGATGCACTCGTACGCATGGTGAATAAGAGTCTGCAGAAACTCACCGTGTGCGACGAAGAGCGCCCCGTGGTCATTCAGATATACGGCAAAGACCCCATTGCTTGCCGCGACGCTGCACAGATTGTGGTTGAAACGGCGCGCCCCGACATTCTCGACATCAACTTTGGGTGTCCCGTGAAGAAAGTGGCGGGAAAAGGTGCCGGAGCAGGGATGTTGCAGAATGTACCGCTCATGTTGGAAGTAACGCGTGCCGTAGTGGATGCCGTAGATGTGCCTGTAACGGTCAAGACACGCCTGGGATGGAACGAAGAAAGTAAGATTATTGTTCCCCTTGCCGAACAACTTCAAGATTGCGGTATTGAAGCGCTCACAATTCACGGAAGAACGCGTGCGCAAATGTACACAGGTGAGGCCGACTGGACACTCATTCGTGAGGTGAAGCAGAATCCGCGCATGCACATCCCTATTATTGGCAACGGAGACTTGGTTACGGGCGACGATGCCGTTCGTGCTTTCGCCGAATTCGGCGTAGATGCAGCCATGGTAGGTCGCGCCACCTTCGGTCGCCCTTGGGTGTTCAAGGAAATGCACGATGCGCTCCACCCCGACGCTCACGATGTGGACAAAGTAATTGATAGTGCTTACCCTGTGATGTCTGCCGACTGGAAATTGGATGTTCTGAAGGAACAAGTGCTCACCAGCGTTGCGCGCATTGATGAGTATCGTGGCATCCTCCATGTGCGTCGTCACCTTGCGGCATCTCCGCTCTTCAAGGGTATACCTAATTTCAAGCAGATGCGTATTGCGATGCTGCGTGCGGAAACTACGGAAGAACTTTTCTCCATTATGGAACAGACGCGCCCACTCTTAAATGAGGTTGAGGCGCTCAATGATACTAACGACTTAACGATTTAATTTTACAATGAATATTGCACTGATTGGCTACGGCAAAATGGGCCGTATGATCGAAGAAATTGCCCTTTCAAGGGGACATAAAATTGTTTGCAAGATAGATGTAGACAACCAAGCGGACTTTGATTCCGACGCATTCCGCAGTGCGGATGTGGCCATCGAATTTACGAATCCCTCTGCGGCATTTGGAAATATCTGCCGCGCCTTTGAGCAGGGCGTAAAGGTAGTTAGTGGTTCTACAGGCTGGCGCGAACAGCACGATGCCGAAATCCGTCAGCTTTGCACGGAGCAGGGTAAAACGCTCTTCTGGGCTTCTAATTTCAGCCTCGGCGTTGCCATTTTCTGTGCCGTAAATAAATACTTGGCAAAGATTATGAACCGCTTCCCCGAGTACAGTGTGGAGATGGAAGAGACACATCACATCCACAAACTCGACGCTCCTTCAGGCACTGCGGTAACCCTTGCCGAACAAGTGATTGAAGCGCTCGACCGTAAGCAAGAATGGGTGCTCGGAGAGGTGCATAATGCAGACGGCACCGTAAGTGGAACAAAGCAAGCGGCAGATAATGCCCTCCGCATCGACGCTATTCGTCGCGATGAGGTTCCTGGTATCCACACCATTACTTACGACAGCCCCGCCGACCAAATTACCATTACTCACGACGCTCACAACCGCCGTGGATTCGCACTTGGTGCTGTGCTTGCGGCAGAATTTACGAAGGAACATACAGGTCTGCTCACGACCGACGACCTCTTTGATTTCTAACCCCTACGGATTATGAAAAACAAGCAACAAACTACTGAAACTGTGTTCCTCAAGGCAACGCGTCTTGATTGCATTAAGGGTGTTATTTTTATCTTGCTCTACTTTGCCTTTCTCTATTGGGTAGGTTCTTGGTGGGGCTTGCTCGTTACGCCACTTATTTTTGACCTCTACTTTACGAAGTACATCAACTGGGGATGGTGGAAGGAATTAGAGAATCCCCTCTACCGCTTTGTCATGAGTTGGGTAGACGCCATTGTCTTTGCGGGCATTGTTATGTACTTCCTCAACAATTTCTTCTTCCAGAATTTTGTCATCCCCACATCTTCTTTGGAAAAGACGATGCTCGTGGGCGACTATCTCTGTGTGAGCAAGATGAGTTACGGACCTCGCATTCCGCAAACGCCCCTTACGATGCCGCTTACGCAAAACACGATGCCCGCATTCCTGGGTGGTGGCAAGAGTTACTTGGATTACCCGCAGTGGGAGTACCGCCGCGTGAAGGGATTCGGAGATGTGCAACTCAATGACATTGTTGTGTTCAACTTCCCCGCAGGCGACACCGTTTGCCTCAAAGCAACAAACCCCGACTTCCGCACAGCGTGTTACGGCATCGGTCAGCAGATTCTTTTGGAAAGTAATGCCGACATCGAACCTACAGAAAGCATGACCTATGAGCAGCAGCAGTTGATTTACAACCGCCGCTACGCTTACGGCCGCCAATATATGTTGAGCCACCCCGAGATTTTCGGAGAAATGGTCGTACGCCCCACCGACCGACGTGACAATTACGTGAAGCGCTGTGTGGGTTTGCCCGGACAAACCCTACGTATTGTTGACGGCGTTATCCATCTCGACGGAACACCTCAGCCTCAGCCCGAGCACGCTCAGTTTAATTACGACGTAACCTTCCGCCGCGAGATGCACGATGAGAGTTTGAAGGAATTAGGTATCTCCTTCGAAGACGTACAGTCGTTTATGGCGGGCCACGGTATGCCCCTCACGCAAAAGACAAAGTCAGAACTCGAACGCCTCGGTTTCATCGACAAAAACGCTCCCCTTTCCGAGTCGGCAAACAGCGGACTCTACCCCATCAATATGCCTAAGGATTGGACAGCTGCCAACTACGGCGGACCCAACGGCATTTGGATTCCCAAGAAGGGCGTGAAGCACACCCTCACCCTTGCCGAACTCCCCATCTATGCCCCCTGCATCACCACGCATGAGGGAAATACGCTCGAAGTAAAGGACGGTCAGATTTTCATTAACGGAGAAGCTACCTCTGAATACACTTTCAAGCAAGACTATTACTGGATGATGGGCGACAACCGCGACTGCTCCGCCGACTCTCGCTTCTGGGGCTTCGTACCTGAGGACCATATCGTGGGCAAACCCCTCTTCATTTGGTTGTCATTAGACCCCGACCGCGGTATCTTTAATGGCGGCATCCGTTGGAAGCGACTGTTCAAATCAGAGTTCTAAAAAACTTGTCAACTCCCCCATGAAATTGCGCAAATTTCGCCTCTACATACTCCCTCTACTAATCGCCTTGGTGGTATTAGTAATAGTGCGTTACTTCTTCCTCACGCAATACGTGGCGGAAGGCAGTATTGCGGAATGGGGTGTGCAGGGCGGAGACCGCATTCTGGTAGACCGCACAGCATATCAGTATGACAAGCGCCCACAAGCGGGCGACCGCGTAGCCTTTCGCCATCAGCAACAACCGGAAAGTCCTGTGTGTCTCGCCACCTGCACCGCGCTACCGGGGGATACTGTGTGGATGGATACCGACCGCCAACGCGTATCGTCGCGCCGCCGTTCACGCACAGACAAACCCCTTGTAGTTCCCGCGGCAGGTCAGGAAATAGAGATTACACCTTACAATGCCCGTCCGCTGTTTCACCTGTTGCGAAAAGAAGGTGCATTCGTCACCCTGCGCCCTAACAACGACATACTTATTGACGGACGCAAGGTAAAAACAGTCACTTTCCTCAACGACTATTACTGGATGGAGACGCAGCACGTGCCTTACGGACTCGTGCCCTACCGCGCTCTTGTCGGCAAACCCTTTTGCGTGACTTACAGCATGCAAGATGGCAGCCTCCAACTCGACCGCCTTTTCCTCCGCTTGAATTAAACGCGCCACGCGCTCCCACCTCCTAACCCCTCAGTCCCACTTCCGTGACACCCCTTCTCACCTCCGCATACCTCGCCCCCATTCGCTACTACGCACGCCTCTATGCTGCGAAGCAAGTAGTGATTGAGACGCATGAGCATTACGTGAAGCAGACCTACCGCAACCGTTGCCTCATCGCAGGTCCCAACGGCGTGCAGGCGCTCACCGTGCCCATCGAAAAACCTGCCTTTGGCAAAGCAGCGATGCGCGACATTCGCATTTCCGACCACGGGAATTGGCGCCACCTCCACTGGAACGCACTGCAAAGCAGTTATGAGCGCAGTCCCTTCTTCGACTACTACGCCGACGACCTGCGCCCGTTTTACGAAAACCGCATTGAGTTTCTCTTAGACTTCAACGAGGGGTTGCAACACACCATTCTCGACCTGCTCGATCTCACCCCAGAAATCCTGCATACCGAGGCATATCTCACCACGCCTGAGGCGCACTTGACAGACCTACGCGAAGCCATCACGCCCAAACTTTCCTGGGAGGCAGACGCAGATTTCCAAGCAGTTCCCTACTACCAAGTGTTTGCACAAAAGCACGGATTCATCGCAGATTTAAGCATCGTAGACCTGCTCTTTAACATGGGTCCCGAGGCACGCCTCATCCTCAAGCGCTCATTACGGCAGTGAGAACTGCAACGACATAAAACAGAAAAAGTATCTGAAACGCCACCGCTTTCAGATACTTTTTTTATGGCAATAACAGAGATGCAGACCACTACATAATATTTGGTAACAATAGGAGTTGACCCAATACCACAGACCCCTCCGCCCTTTGGGCACCTCCCCTAACTTTGGGGAGGAATTTATATACTTCCTTACGCTTATAATTCCTAATTGGAAAGTCAAGCGAGGTAGACTAACTAAAATTGTCCCCCAAAGTTGAAGTGCCCCCAAAAAGTTGGACTGGTTAAACATTATCCAGTTTGGTTGATTTCCCTATACTTTACAGGACTCATTCCATTCAATCTGGATTTAATTCTTCTGTTGTTGTAATAATCAATGTATTCATCTAATGCCGTT
>JAZQVD010000037.1:0-19917 GCA_045631665.1 Alloprevotella sp. | reverse complement strand
TAGTAACCTTGTAAAAATTATTAGTAACCTTGTAAAAATTATTAGTAACCTTGTAAAAATTATTAGTAACCTTGTAAAAATTATTAGTAACCTTGTAAAAATTATTAGTAACCTTGTAAAAATTATTAGTAACCTTTTTTAAATTACATTACTAATAATTTCAACGCTATTTCGGGTGAGTTTAAGGCATAGAATATTAAGGTTTTATGTAAGTGGGGGGTGAGGTGCAAAATTTAGGGTGCAGAAAACTACGTGCGTCCCATAAATTTTTACTAACTTTGTCGAGTTAATAATAAATGAATTTTTATGAAACCTTTATTTATAGCTGGTCCCTGCGTGATTGAGTCGGCAGAACTTTTGGACGTTGTTGCTGCCAAGTTGGCGCAGATTAAGGAGCAGACGGGTGCTGAAGTGTATTTCAAGGCATCTTTTGACAAGGCAAACCGTACTTCTATCCATTCTTTCCGTGGTCCAGGTTTGGAACAGGGATTGCAGATGTTGGCTGACGTAAAGGCGAAGTACGGACTCCCTCTTCTTACCGACGTACACGAAAGTTTTCAGGCAACTGCCGCAGGCGAGGTGGTGGATGTGTTGCAAATTCCTGCCTTCCTCTGCCGTCAGACCGACCTTCTTGTAGCAGCGTCGCAAACGGGTAAGGTGGTAAACATCAAGAAGGCGCAGTTCCTCTCGGGCGAAGATATGCAGTACCCCGTAGAGAAGTGTCGTGAAGCAGGCGCGAAGGAGGTGTGGCTCACAGAGCGCGGAAATATTTACGGATATAACAACCTTGTGGTAGACTTCCGCAACATCCCCTTGATGAAAAACTACACCGACCGCGTGATTATGGACTGCACACACTCCGTGCAACGTCCCGGCGCAGCGGGTGGTAAGACGGGGGGCAACCGTGAGTTTGTTCCCGCAATGGCAAAGGCTGCAAAGGCATTTGGTGCTAACGGATATTTCTTTGAAACACATCCCAATCCCGAAGCAGCACTCAGCGATGGTCCCAACATGCTTTATCTTGATGAGCTTGACGGACTTGTGAAAGAATTGATGGCATAAATTGGTAAGGTTTTAAGGCGTCACTGATTTTATGACTATGCAGACCAGACGGTAACCTTAAACCCTCACACCCTTAAACCATATAACCTCAAGACGCTATGAGTCTACACATAGAAACCGCAATTAAATGTTTGCGCGATGAGTCGGACGCCATTCTTGGTCTGATTCCGTTGCTCGATGAAAACTTTGACAAGGCTGTAGAACTGATTCTTGCCAGCAAGGGTAAACTTGTGGTGACAGGAGTCGGTAAGAGCGGTCACATAGGTGCGAAGATTGCGGCAACACTTGCCTCAGTAGGCACCCCAAGTTTCTTTGTCAATCCCCTCGATGCCTTCCACGGTGACTTGGGAATGATTCAGCAAGAAGACGTAGTGCTTGCAATCTCCAACTCTGGGCATACCGACGAACTCCTCCGCTTCTTGCCTTACTTTATTGACCGTGGCATCCCCGTGATTGGTATGAGCGGCAATCCGCAATCACTTCTTGCACAATACAGCACGGCACATTTGAATATTGCCGTAGAGCGCGAAGCCTGCCCCTTGAACCTTGCGCCCACAAGTTCTACAACCGCCACGCTTGCCTTAGGCGACGCCCTGGCGTGTGCACTCATCGTAGCGCGTAAGTTCCAAGCAAAGGATTTTGCACAATACCATCCCGGAGGTTCGTTAGGCAGACGCTTGCTGACAAAGGCGAAAAACGTGATGCGCACAGACGATCTCCCCGTTGTGCCTCCCACAATGTTGCTGAGCGAAGCAGTAATTCACATGACGACTGGTCGCCTCGGACTTTGCGTAGCGGTGGAAGATGAAAAGGTACTTGGCATCATCACCGACGGCGACGTGCGCCGCGCGATGCAAAACTCGCAGGACAAGTTCTTCCAATTGACTGTGGCAGATATTATGTCGCGCAACCCCAAGCGTGTTTCGCCTGAAACGAAGATTCACGCTATCGAAAAACTCTTCCAGCAACACAAGATTCACTGTGTGCTCGTGACCGATGCCGAAGACCATTTGATTGGTCTCGTAGACTCTTTCAGCACAATGCTTTAGCAAAACTTCATGCTACGACTAATTCTAACAACGCTTTTATTTATCATCAGTGGAATCGCTTTTGCTCAGTCGAGCCGAAGCGATTCTGCTGTTGTTTCGTTCCTGCAAGATGAGTTTGACGTGCGCTTCTCTGATAATAACAGCGTAGTTTTTTTCAAGACGGGGCAGGAAAAATTTGACGACCTCTTTCAAGCGGTGCGCCAAGCCAAACACAGCATCCACTTGGAGTATTTCAACTTCCGCAACGACTCTATCTCGAGCCTCCTTTTCGACCTCTTGGCAGAAAAGGCCGCTGAGGGCGTTGAGGTAAGGGCACTCTACGACGGCTTTGGTAATTGCTCAAACGACCGCCCCTTGAAGCAACACCACTTAGACTCGCTCCACCGTCGTGGCATCCAAATCTTGGAGTTCGACCGCTTGGGCTTTCCCTTCGTGCAGAATAGTTTTTACCGCGACCACAGAAAGGTGGTGGTGATTGACGGACTTATTGCCTACACGGGTGGAATGAATGTGGCGGACTACTACGTGGTGGGCAAACCCGAGTTTGGTGCGTGGCGCGACCTGCATTGTCGCATCGAGGGAGATGCTGTTGCTGAATTGCAAAAGGTGTTTGTAGACTTTTGGAACCAAGTGACGGGCGAGGATCTTAAGGGTGCGCAATACTATCCCGGTTTCCGCCGTGCCAAAGACTATTTCACTGGCCTTAAGGTTGACACCACGCACACTGCGGGGCAACAGATGATTGGCGTAGTCAACCGCATTCCGCGTGAGTCGGCACGCATTATGGAGCAGACTTTTGTCAAGATTCTCGACAATGCAGAGCACCGCGTGCAGCTCATTAACCCTTACTTCACCCTCACTCCAAAGGTGGTGCGCGCCTTTAAGCGTGCGCTCAAGCGCGGGGTAAAGATGGAAATTATGGTTTCTGCGGCGAGCGACATCCCCGTTACGCCCAACGTGACGGAATATCATTGCAACGAGTTTGCAAAACTGGGCGCTGACATCTACGTCTTTCACGGCGGCTTCCACCATTCCAAGGTCATGATGGTAGACGATAGTTTCCTCTTCCTGGGCAGTGCAAACCTCAATGGGCGCAGCCTGAAAATTGACTATGAGTGTAACGTGCTCATTGCCGATAGCGCAGCCACAAAGGCAATGCAAAGCATTTTTGATACTGACAAGAATACGCAGTGTACGCGCATGACGCCCGAAGTCTATAAGCAGAAACCCGCCCGCCGTCGCTTCTGGAATTGGCTCTTGCACTATTCCGCTTGGATGCTTTAAAGGGGTTAAAAAGCGAATTGCGATACGCGCTGATACATAGCGAATAAAACCTTACATAAAAACAGGCAAAATTATTAGTAATGTAATTTAAATTATGTTACTAATAATTTTTTTTATGTTACTAATAGTTTTCACGACAATAGGTTTAGTTTTTGGAGGTACTATTTCGAGGATGGTTTGGTGTACATAGGGGCGCAGGTAGATAGCGTTTTTTGACATAAGAACAGAAGAACAGATTCTATTTTTCATGGTACTTTGCGTAAGGTGTAAAATATGTTCTTTTGTTCTTCTGTCTAAATAATAAATGCGTGATGCGCCCGCGATGTATTGCCTCCCTACGGTTGACAACAGTTCTATATGATTACCCCTACGTATATTGCGAGGTGCTTATTATAGCAGAGTACGAAAAATCCCAGTTAGGATTAAAGGTTCCTAACTGGGATTATTTTGTGCGTGTCGTGTTTATCTGCCTCTGGTATAGGTAATTTCATAGAAGCAAGGGTAGACGTTGTTCATCGCATCGCTTTGTCCTTCGGTGCTGGGCACGATGATGCGTACCTTAGCAACTTCTCCGTCTTCACTGCTTTGGCGTCCGAGTTTGATAAACTGGAGGGGTAGAATCCAACCCGAGGGAACGGATGAACCGTAAAGTTGGTGCATCAAACCGCTGCTGAATGAGGCGGTGATAGTGCCGTAATTTTTTTGTACGGTCATGCGGTCGGGGTAGATTTCCGTAGTTGCCGATTGGGCATTTGTGCTTTGGATAGAGTCGGCGGCAATGTTAAATTCCGTATGGCGGCAAATTACTGTTGCCGACTCGCCGTCTTGCAAGCGCTCGCCCGTGCCTTCACGAAGTATCTGCATGTAAATACCTGAACCTGAGAGGAGCACGTATTCGTTTTCATCGACGTTTGTTGTAGTGTCGTTGGCATAGAATTCGTTTTCGGAAATGACCTTGATGGGTGCTTTTACCTCGAGGGTTACGTCGCCAGATTCTTCATCAACGATGCGTGTGCCGTAGTTGAGGAAGTTTGAAATCTGTGCGCGCTCGGTCTTGCGCATTTCGGCATAGGTGTCTTCGTCTTCGCAAGAGCAGAGGGCGGGACAGAGGAGGGCGGTGAGGAGGGTAGCACCAAGGAATCGGTGGAGTAGTGTTGTTGCTGCCATCGTGTTATTCAAATTCGGGTGCAACAAGTTTGTAACCCTTACCGTGTACGTTGATAATTTCTACAGAGGGGTCGTCCTTCAAATGCTTGCGGAGTTTAGTGATGTAAACGTCCATTGAGCGCGCGTTGAAGTAATTGTCGTCCACCCAAATGGTCTTGAGGGCGTAGTCGCGCTGAAGGATTTCGCCGATGTTGGCGCAGAGCAACGTGAGGAGTTCACATTCCTTTGTGGTCAACTTGATGACAACGCCTTCGCGGGTAAGTGTCTGCTTCTGAATGTCAAAGAGGTAGCTGCCGAGGGGATATGTGGTGCGCTCCTTGTTCTTGCGCTTCATGCTGCGGCGCACTACTGCCTCGATGCGGTAGGTGAGTTCCTCCATTGAGAAGGGCTTTGTGAGGTAGTCGTCGGCACCGAGTTCGAAACCGAGGTATACGTCTTCCTTCATGTTGCGTGCGGTGAGGAAGATGATGGGTACGTCTTTATTTACCTGCTTCACTTCCTTGGCAAGGGTGAAACCGTCCTTGCGGGGCATCATTACGTCAAACACACAGAGGTCGTAATTATCTTGGGTAAACGCTTTGTAACCAGCTTCGCCGTCGGGGCACAGTGTAGTGTCGTAACCTTTTGCATTGAGGTACTCGCGGAGCAACATGCCGAGGTTTTCATCGTCTTCACAAAGAAGCACTTTTGTCTTTTCTTCCATAGTTGTTAAGTTATTAGGTTGTTAGGTTTAGGGTTGTTAGTTGCTGAGATTATCAGCTCTTAAGGTTGTTTGATTTTCTGATAATGGGAGTTCGATGATAAACTTTGTACCGACGCCCAAGGTACTTTCTGCTTGGATGGTTCCCTTGTGATACTTGATGACATTCTTAACGTAGCAAAGTCCGAGTCCGAAACCTTTCACATCGTGACGGTTGCCGGTGTGTACGCGGAAGAATTTTTCAAATATCTTCTTCAGGTCTTCCTTCTTGATACCCACGCCGTTGTCGGTGATAGTGATGCGGAGCTTGTTGTTATGGTTGTCCGTTTCAATAGTCAACTCCGGATTAACTTCTGGGCGCTTGTATTTAATTGCGTTATCAAGCAGGTTGAAGAGCACGTTGGTAATGTGCATTTCGTCGGCAAGGAGTATGGTGTTGGTGGCATCTAAGCGTGTGATAATCTGACCACCCATACTCTCAGTCTTGAGTCGGAACACGTTGACTACGTCGTCGATAATAATATGTGCGTCAATGTTTTTGCGCTTAAAGGTTTCGCCCTTGTTTTCAAACATGGAAATTTGCAAAACCTTCTCTACCTGGAAGCGCAGTCGCTTCGTCTCGTCGTTGATAATGCCTGTGATGTGCTTGAGCATGGCATCGCTCTTTCCCACGGTGGGGTCGTTGAGCATTTGTGCGGCAAGCGAGAGCGTAGAGAGCGGCGTCTTAAATTCATGCGTCATGTTGTTGATGAAGTCTGTCTTAATTTCTGTCATACGTCTCTGGCGGATGAACAACCATACCGTTATACAGAAGATGAAGAAGAGCATCACGGTAAACATGATAGCCGGAATCATAAACTTGATAGATGAGAACACATATTTCTGAAAGTCAGGGAAGTGGATGTGTATGATTGCCATCTGATGGGGAGACTCGTTGGCAAAAAGTATTTGCGTATACGCATTGTCTTCGCCCTTCGTTTCGTAGTCGCAGCACTTAAAAATTTCTCGCCCTTCGGGTGTTGTCACGCGCAGGTGGTAAGCGAGGTCTACACCAT
Organism: Alloprevotella sp.; assembly: GCA_045631665.1. Classification (GTDB taxonomy): domain Bacteria; phylum Bacteroidota; class Bacteroidia; order Bacteroidales; family Bacteroidaceae; genus Alloprevotella. Next base: position 13,600 of record JAZQVD010000037.1, on the reverse strand, counting down.
TGTTGGTGAGGTAGTAGCGTAACAGGCGGTCTAACTCTACAAAGTCGATGCGCTTTTCAGGCGGTTGGTGGTCGGCTTCGTAAAGCATGGAGACCACCACTTCATTTACCAGCGACTTTTGGTATAGGTAGCGCTCGCGCAACTTGCGTTTCATCTCGTCGGTCGTACTGCGGTGGCGCTGCGTGTTGCGCAAGAAGATGCCCGAGGGCGGGAGTTTCTTCTCAAAGTCAGGAACGGGGATATCTTTAAGGTAGTTCAAACTATCTTTATTCCTCCGCATCGTGTGGGCATTTGAGGTTGCTGTGGGCAGGATGGGAGCGACCGTGTAAGTGTCTCCCTTGCCGAGCACAATCTTTTCCAACGCGCGTTCCGTAGCATTCATTTCCATGCGGCGCACCGTCCTAAAGAGGCTGCGGTTTACCGATTCGTTAAATTGCTCCTTGCGCATCTCGTGTACCTGATAGTAATAATAGACTTGCAGTGCTATCAAAATGACTATTGCGGCACCCCAGAGAATGGCGATGAGGCGTATCGTTGTCTTTTTCATACAGCAAAAGTAAAGGGCAAAAACTACTCCGCAAAATTTTACTTAATTTTTTTGGTAAAAGTAGGTTTATTTAACATAAAACGAGAAAATAATTAACGAAAAATCAATTAACGATGTTTAATTTGTTAATTTGAAACACCGAAAAGTGACGCTGCGCAGTGCGTTGGCGACAGAAAAGAGGAGTGGTTGGTATCCGCTCCTCTTAATTATAATAATGTGTCGCTCCGATTACTTTGCTAAACAACTTCCTGCGCTTGAGGACTACAGAATGGAGTTTGAAATCCCCAAAAATCCTCCCTGCAAAAAACTATACCTATTTTCGTAAAAATTATTAGTAACCTAAAAAAAATTATTAGTAACATAATTTAAAATAGGTTACTAATAATTTTAGGGTAGTCTAACGCATTGTTTCTTAGAAGTGTTGTTGAGCGAAATATTGCTACTCTTGGGTGAACAATTTCACAACCTTTCACTCACCGCCACCACTTGCGTTACACGTTGTTGGGACGTGTCTTTTCTTACAGGCATCCATCCCCAGTTCCTACTTGGTTTCCAATATATTACCCACTATCTCAAGCGCCACTTTTACATTCGGCACTTCGAAGAGGGTAAGACTGCGCTTGCCGTTGCGTTCATCAAGTTTGCATCGCTTGATGTGATTGACGGCATAGGTGAGCACGCTGCCGAAGGTCTCACTTTGGTAATACATACTCTTGGGATTGCTCACGAAGTAGAGGGTCATGCGCCCGTTCTTAAGTGTGATGCGCTCCACACCGAGTTGTTTACCCAAGCGGCGCAGGGGTTGGATGCGTAGCAGTTCTTCGCCTTCGGGGGGCAAGGGACCAAAGCGGTCGAACATGCGTTGGCGGAATGCCTCCAACTGCTGCTCTTCTGAAATACCGTCGAGTTCGCGGTAGAGCAGCATTCTTTCGCTACTGCCCGGCACGTAGGTTTCGGGGAAGTAGGCGCGCAGGTCACATTCAATGCTACATTCATCCACAAATTGGGCAGCATCGATGTTGGTTTCGGGTTGCACGCCCTCGGTTTGGTCGTAGAGTTCGGCAAACTCCTCATTCTTGAGTTCCGCCACTGCTTGCGCAAGAATCTTCTGATAGGTTTCATACCCGAGGTCGGCAATAAATCCGCTCTGTTCGGCACCCAGCAAATTTCCCGCCCCACGAATGTCCAAATCCTGCATAGCAATGTGGATGCCACTGCCGAGGTCGGAGAAATTCTCAATGGCTTGCAGACGACGGCGTGCGTCATCGGGCAACGCAGAAAGGGGAGGCGCGAGCAGGTAACAGAAGGCCTTGCGATTGCTACGCCCCACGCGACCGCGCATCTGGTGAAGATCCGAAAGTCCAAAGTGGTGGGCGTTGTCAATAATTATGGTATTCGCGTTGGGAATATCGATGCCGCTCTCTACGATAGTTGTAGAAATCAGTACGTCGTAATCGTAGTTGACAAAGTCGAGGATGACCTTCTCCAACTCCGCCGGCGGCATCTGCCCGTGCCCAATCGCCACGCGTGCGTCCGGAACGTATTTCTCAACGATAGTTTTGAGGTGGTGCAACTGGGCGATGCGATGTGTCACAAAATACACCTGCCCGTTTCTGCTCATCTCAAAATTCACGGCCTCGCCAATCACCTCGCCGTTGAAGGTGTGAATCTCTGTTTGGATAGGGTGGCGGTTGGGCGGGGGCGTTTGAATTGTAGAGAAGTCACGAGCGCCCATCAGCGAGAATTGAAGGGTGCGCGGAATGGGCGTTGCCGACATCGTGAGGGTATCGACAGACACTTTCATCTGGCGCAGTTTTTCCTTTACGCTAACGCCAAATTTCTGTTCCTCGTCAATAATGAGCAGGCCGAGGTCTTTAAACTTCACCGCCTTACTTACGAGTTTGTGCGTACCTATTATAATATTGATTGCGCCGCTTTCGAGGTCGCGCAATATCTCATTCGTTTGCTTCGTAGTGCGGGCGCGGCTCAAATAATCCACCTTTACGGGGAACTCTTTGAGGCGCTTGGCAAAAGTCTTGTAATGTTGTAGCGCGAGTACGGTAGTCGGCACGAGCACCGCTACTTGCTTGTCGTCTGCCGCTGCTTTCATGGCGGCGCGAATGGCGATTTCGGTTTTCCCAAATCCCACATCGCCACACACAAGTCGGTCCATCGGGCGCGCCTGTTCCATATCCGCCTTCACCTCTTGGGTAACCTTGAGTTGGTCGGGCGTGTCTTCATACGCAAAACTTGCTTCGAGTTCCTGCTGCATGAAACTGTCGGCACTGAAAGCATATCCCTGCTGCTCCTTACGCTGGGCGTAGAGACGAATCAAGTCGCGCGCAATATCCTTAATCTTCTTCTTCGTGCGCTCCTTGAGTTTCTCCCATGCGCCAGTACCCAAATGGCTCAAGCGAGGCGGTTCGCCCTCCTTGCCCTTATACTTCGACACCTTGTGCAAGGAGTGGATGGACACGAAGACCACATCGTCGTTTTTATACACCAACTTGATGAGTTCTTGCTGCTCACCATTTGCACCAGGCATACGCACAAGACCGGCAAACTGTCCGACGCCGTGATCTACGTGTACGATGTAATCACCGGGTTCAAACTGCAAAAGTTCTTTTAGTGTCAGCGCCAGTTTTCCGTTGCGAGCGCGGTCGCTCTTCAAGTTATATTTGTGGTAGCGGTCGAAGATTTGGTGGTCGGTGAAGAGGACGATGCGCAGCGTTTCGTCAATAAATCCTGCGTGGAGGGTATGGAGAATGGGCGTAAAGGCAAGTGCTTTGCCCATGTCTTCAAAGATGGTGCGCAAGCGCTCGGTTTGCTTCTCGCTATCGGCAAGGATGTGGAGGGCATAGCCATCTGCTTTGAGTTGTCCGAGGGTGGAGCGCAAGAGGTCGAAGTTTTTGTGAAACAGCGGTTGGAGTTTTACCTCGAAACGCACAATGGCATTGGGCGTGCCGTAGGGTTTTGCGCCGAATTCAAAACGCTGGCAACGTGAAAGTTCACGCAACACTTCCGCACCGTTTGCCAATACATATTCGCTCTGAAACTGTCGGCGGATTTCTGCAATCTCCATTTCGGAGGTCGCCTCGCGCTCAATAATAGCCTGTTCGGCAAATCCCTCATTGTAAGTGGCGTCGATGCGTTCGCCGATGAAGAGAAAATCGCGTGTGAGTAGGCACGAACCTTCAGGGAGAAGGGTGGGGAAGGGTACGAGATTGCTCACCGACTTTGAGATTTCGGGCACAATCTTCACCTCCTTTCTACGCTCCTTTGAGAGCTGCGTTTGCACTTCAAAGGTGCGGATCGAATCTACTTCGTCGCCGAAGAAATCGAGTCGGTAAGGGAGTTCGCCCGAATAGGAATAGATATCCACAATGCTACCACGTACGGCAAATTCTCCGGGTTCGTACACATAGTCACGGCGACGGAAACCAAGTTCTCGGAGGCGCTGCGTCAGTTCCGTAACATCGTACTCCTTGCCTTCGACAATCTCCACCGTGTTTTCCTTCAACGTCTCGCCAGAAGCCACGCGCTCCGCAAGGGCAGTGGGGAACGATACCACAAAGAGGGGTTCTGTGCCCGCATAACTCGATAAGCGACTGATAACATCAGTGCGCAGAATCTCATTTGCCGCATCGCGCTGCCCGTATTTCACTGCGCGCTTGTAGCCTGAGGGTAAAAACAGCGCATGTTCCTCACCAACGAGTTGGAGCAAGTCATGGTAGAAATAACCCGCCTCTTCCTCGTCGTTAAGTACGACCATATAGACACACTTACGCCCCGCCTGCGTTGCTGCTGCAGCAAAACAAACGGGGGCAGAGGACGCGTGCAACCCCTCGCAGAATACGGAGGGCTGGCGTTCCTCAATGAGGCGAGCGAGTGCCTTTACTTGTGGATGTTTTTGGAATTGGGGGAGAAGTGCGCTGAGTTGCATGAGCAGCGAAGTAACCTACTGGTTTGGAGATGACTATTGAAGTTTTTTGATAATGGAATCCGCTTGTGAGGCAGGGAGTTTGTAGTCGTTGATAAAGATGTCGCGACACGCGTTCATACCCTGCTGAGCAATCGCTGCCTTTCCTAATTCGTAGGCTTTAACCAACTTGCTAAGTTCCGCCTTCTTCGCTGAATTGCTGGTGAATACGAGTTGCATCTTTGTATCTTGCAATGCCTCGGGACCCTTCAGAACAGTGTGTCCCTGGAGTTCCGCACAAATTGTTTGGAGGTGGGGGAGCACGGCTGCGTCAATCTGGCGGTTGGTAAGCATGTCGGTGCGCAACCAAAGGTCATTGATTTGCGGATAGTGGGCATCCTCATGCTTTAATCCCGCGTTGTTCAACTCATACAGGCAGAAGGTTTCATCACCGCTGTGACGGGAGATGGCAATAGTGCGATTGTATAAATCACTTACCTTTTTCGCATTAATATCTTTGGACGCCACAAGCGCATAGCGCGTTTCAATATTTAATTGTGACGAAAGTTTATGCCCCTTTCCGAGATAGTGCGCAAAGCGTGTGCGGTCCATCATGCAGACGTCCACAGCATTGTTCAATAGTGCAGTGTCGCAATCAAACTGTGCCACATAGGGGAGAATCTCTATGTGAAGTTCTAAAGAATCACAGATTCCCGCTTGCTTGGCATAGTAAATAGGGAGCGCTTCAAGCGTGGGAAGCACACCTACGCGAAGGTCAATTTTAACGGAGTCGGTTTGCGCCTTTTCTTCGTGAGCACTACTGCAACCGCTTTGAAGCAGGGTGATGCCCCAAAACAAGATTAACCCAAAAAGTGCTGCAACGAGGGTGAGGACTGTGCGTTGTTTTTTCATAAATCTTTTCTTAATTTGTCGGGCATCAGATGGGGTGAAAATTATTAGTAATATATTTCAAACTATGTTACTAAGAATTTTTTTTATGTTACTAATAATTTTCACTACAAAGGGTTTTGTTTTTCGAGAACCAGATGCTGTGACAAATGTGTTAGGGAAACGCGTGCTTAAAAGTAACCTGTTGGTTTATGGAAAAGAGAACGAGTAGACGAGCAGAGAAGGTCGTGAGCGACGCAAATCTCTACTTGTCTACTCGTCAAAGTTAGGTGTTAAAGATTAACCTCTGATAGCTGCGATACCGGGGAGAACCTTACCTTCGATAGCTTCGAGGAGCGCACCACCACCAGTTGAGATGTAAGACACCTTGTCAGCCATGCCGAACTTGTTGATACAAGCTACAGAGTCACCACCACCGATGAGTGAGAATGCACCGTTAGCAGTTGCTTCAGCGATAGCTTCAGCGATAGCCTTAGAACCAACAGCGAAGTTATCCATTTCGAATACACCTGCAGGACCGTTCCAAAGGATAGTCTTAGCGGGAACGATTGCAGCAGCAAATGCCTTGCGAGCTTCGGGACCTGCATCAAGACCTTCCCAACCAGCGGGAATTTCCTTAACGGGGAGAATCTGAGTGTTGCAGTCGTTCTTGAAGTCGTCACCAGCTACGCAGTCGTCTGCAAGTACGAGGTTTACACCCTTAGCCTTAGCCTGTTCGATGATAGAAAGAGCGAGTTCGAGCTTGTCGTTTTCGCAGATAGAGTTACCAACTTCACCGCCCATAGCCTTTGCAAATGTGTAAGTCATACCACCGCAGAGGATGAGGTTGTCTACCTTGTCCATGAGGTTTTCAATGATACCAATCTTTGAAGAAACCTTAGAACCACCCATGATTGCAGTGAAGGGGCGCTTGATGTTAGAGAGGATGTTGTCAACAGCAGTAACTTCCTTTTCCATCAAGTAACCGAGCATCTTGTGGTCAGCGTCGAAGTTGTCAGCGATAACTGCTGTAGAAGCGTGCTTGCGGTGAGCAGTACCGAATGCGTCGTTTACATAGATGTCAGCGTAAGAAGCGAGCGTCTTAGCAAATTCAGCCTGCTTGCCCTTCATTTCTTCCTTAGCCTGCTTGTATGCGGGATCTTCCTTGTCGATACCAACGGGCTTACCTTCTTCTTCTGCGTAGAAGCGGAGGTTTTCGAGAAGGAGAACTTCACCGGGCTGGAGCGCAGCAGCAGCGTCCTGAGCCTTAGCGCAGTCGGGAGCGAACTGAACCTTTACACCGAGCTTTTCAGATACAGCGTCTACAATCTGAGAAAGAGAGAACTTAGCGTTCACCTTACCCTTGGGCTTACCCATGTGGCTCATGATGATGAGTGAACCACCATCTGCGAGAACCTTCTTCAATGTGGGAAGCGCACCGCGGATACGAGTATCGTCAGTGATGTTACCATTTTCGTCGAGGGGTACGTTGAAGTCAACACGTACAATCACCTTCTTACCTTTGAAATCACAAGTGTCGATTGTCATAATGTTTATAGAATTAAGAGTTTAATGATTAGTTGCTCATTATGTGTTGCAAGCGTTGCATTGCGCTTTGCGCAGCGAAGTTAATGAATATTTTTTAGATAACCAAAACTTTCGTATATTACATACCTTATAGCAGTCATAATTGGCATGCTTTCTGGAATATCTTAGATTTCTTGAAACTACACCTTTCAAATAATCGTAATTTTCTGGAGTGATATTTTTTAGAAATATGTAACTTTGAACTCCAAAATTAAGATTCATAACATGATGACAATACTCTCTTCTTTTCTTCCTGAATGGTTGACTTTTTGGCAAACGGATTCCGATAGCTATTCCACCTCTCAGCGCGTATTCCTTATTCTGCTTATCTTGGTGGTATCCTTTGCCTTAGACTTTTTGTGCAAGCGCATACTTGCTCCTCTTTTTAAGAAAATTGCTGAGCGCACCGAAACCAAGTGGGATGATTATTTGCTCAACGATGATGTGCTCGCAAAGGTCTGTCATTTCATTCCTCCCTTTGTTGCTTACGCCATGATGTCGCTTGTGTTCTCGCGCGAGCAGGCATTGTTGGATATTGTTTTTAAAATCAGTTGGATATACATTGTAGTAGTGGCGGTGCGCCTTGTATTCGCTATCCTTGACTCTGTCTATTCCATCTCTAACGACCACGAGAAGTACAAGCACCGTTCCCTCAAAGGGTTTTATCAAATGCTGAAACTCCTTGTAGCGTGTGTGGCTATCATCATAATAATAAGTGAGTTGATAGGCAAAAGTCCGATTGTAATTCTTACGGGGCTCGGTGCAGGAACAGCCATTCTCATGCTTGTGTTTCAAGATACGATTAAGGGGCTCGTGGCAGGGGTTCAACTTATGGCAAATGATATGCTTCGCCCTGGCGATTGGATTACCGTGCCGAAGTATGGCGCAGACGGGGATGTTATGGAGGTAACGCTTACCACGGTAAAGGTGCGCAACTGGGATAAAACCATTACCACCGTACCGCCTTACGCTTTGGTGAACGACTCGTTCCAAAATTGGCGCGGTATGTTTGAGATTGGTGGTCGCCGTGTAAAGCGCTCTGTAAATATTGACATGAACAGTGTGCGCTTCTTGACGGCACAGGAATGGAAGAAGTTTTCCAAAGAACCCTGGATGGAAGGGTATGAGCGCACGGGAAATGAGGAGGTAAATCTCTCTCTTTACCGTCAGTATATTACTTATTATTTGACGCATCACCCCAAAGTGCATCAAGAAATGCTTATCCTTGTGCGTCAACTTCAACCCACCGCTCAAGGGATGCCCATCGAACTTTATTTCTTCTCTGCGAATACCGCTTGGGTAAAATACGAAGCGCTTCAAGCAGAAGTCTTCGACCATGTCCTTGCTATTACCCACCGCTTCGGTTTGACCGTATTCCAAAGTCCTTCGGGGTTGGATTTGCAGCAGCGATTGCGTGGGTGATAAAGATTTTATTTCGTTGGCGTACACCAATGAATGGGTATATATGAAGATTCCATATGGCACAACTGACGGCGAAACAATTAGAGGATAAGTTACGCTTTGCAGGTGAGTCAACACCATCAATGAAGCGTCGCTGCGAAGGTCACGATTATGAAGCGCGACAGATGTATTTGATCACCATTACGGTGGAAGGGCGCCGCCCCTTGCTCGGGCGTGTTGTTGGTAATCCCGAGGTGGAAGAAGGAATGCCCGATGCTCCGCATATTGAACTTTCACCATTGGGAAAGGAAGTTGAGCGCGAGTGGATGGCCTTTAGTCACTATCACCCCGAAGTGAAAGTGCTTGCCCTACAGATTATGCCCGACCATCTGCACAGCATCCTCTTTGTTAAAGAGCGTATGCCTCAACATTTAGGGCACATCATCAAGGGCTTTAAAGCAAGCACAAATAAGGCTTACCGTAGGCTTATTGAGCCTCGTCCTGACTCCCATCCTGTATGTTGCGACGCCGTCGCAACTAACGTAACCACGCCCACCCCGCGCCCCCGCGCCGACCGTAAGCATGGCTTGCTTTGGAGCATTGGCTACACCGACGGCATCCTCGGGCGTCAGGGGCAGCTCGATAACTGGTTCACCTACCTCCGCGATAACCCCCGTCGCTTACTCATGAAGCGCCTTCACCCCGAATTCTTCCGTGTGCAGCGCAACGTAAAGGTTGGGATATACGAGTTTTCATCTATCGGCAATCGCTACCTGCTGACCCACCCCGTGCGCCTGCAAGTGCAATGTTCACGTCGCCTTACTGAAACTGAAATCGCACAACAAAAGGCATACTACTTGGAGCAAGCCAAGCGAGGTGCCGTATTGGTTTCGCCCAGCATATCCCCCGGAGAGAAAACCATCATGCGCGCCGCTTTTGATGCCGGTTGTCCGCTCATTCTTTTACAAGAAAATGGTTTCACCGACCTTGCCAAACCCGGAGGTGCGCGCTTTGATGCCTGCGCCGAAGGACGTCTGCTCATCCTTGCCCCTTGGGAGCATCACAACCAGCGCCTCGCTATCCAACGCAATCAATGTCTTTCCCTCAATGAGATGGCGCGAGTGATTTGTGAGTAGATCATTCTCATTTTATTATAGAATATGAAAACAATGGTGGCATTTGAAGAATACACGTCAAATGCCACCATTATCATTTCACTTCGCTATGAATTTTTCCTTCAAATAAGTCCTTCATCAAAGCCAGGTCGCCAAGCGCTTCGCCTGCGATGAGATAATCATCTTGCTGGCGCAATGTGTCGTGATAGATTTGCAAAGCTTTATCTTGATTATTTTCGACAAAGAGGGCGTAGGCGAAAAGAATGCGTTGTTTTGCCGATGAGAAGCGTGCGCTGACTTTTACGTAATCTGCTTGTTTTTTAGTCCAATATTTTTCCAAAATTTCCTTGCGTCCGGCAGTAAGGAGTTCGGTGAAGACGTATTCGCCCGTCAGTTCGAACTTTATAATTTGAGGGAGTTCTTCAAAATGTTGCAGCAAGTCCTCAACGGCATTATGTGCGTCAAGAAAACGTCTTTCATCTATGAGTCGCGCTTGATGATTGAGGCGACTTGCTAAGCGAAGAAAATCCTTATAATCGTCCATTGGGTCGCAATCGAACCACTCGGCTGGCATTTCGCTTATGCGCTGTCCCTCAGTTGAGGCTGCAGCAATCTGTAGTTGGTGCATCAAATCCTTACGCTTTTCGGGCATACGGTAAAGCATCAAGATGTTCATGCCGTCGTTTTGCATTCCGCCTGGTCGCATTGGTATGCCGTTCACAACTGCAAGAAAAAGTCCTACAATGATCATCATCATGCTCCATTCGCTCCACCACATCGACAGGTCGCACGTTTTCAGCAAGACGAGCGCGAGCAGGGCAACCGCAAGGTTCATCATCACGCCACCGGCATTGTACCAGAAGAAGGGCACGCGCTCAGCAGGTACGTCGGGAGGTAACATCAGACATTGTCCTCCTGTTCCAGCCAGTTTGTAACGACGGATTCTGATTCGTCCATCCCTGCGTACCAAAGCAATGCTGGCGATGCGAAAAGAAGAAAACCGGTAACCCGTTGCAAAGCCTAACAATAGGTGGCCTGCCTCGTGCACAATAATGTGTAAGACGATGGCCACAAACATGGCAGCAAAGGCGAGCGTTATGGGCACAACAAAGTCAATCAATGGTAGTTCGCCAGCTTTTCTTATCACATCGATTGTTCCTTCGCAACCTTCTAAAATAAATATGGTCACTCCCACCATGGCAACTCCAACTAATGCGCCAATCAAGAGGGAAAATGCCATTTTCAGAATTTTTTTCATCTTTTTAGTTTAGCATCTTGCAAAAATAATGTTTGTGGGAGTAAATTTACGTAATACTCTAAAATAATATGGGACTGTGCTGTGTTTTTTTACAGCGCAGTCCCACTTTTTTCATATCAATGAGATTTTGACTTGTATGTCAAAATTCTATTACATCATGCCGCCCATACCAGGTGCGCCCATAGGCATTTCTGGCTTGTCTTCCTTCTTGTCGCAGATGACACATTCTGTTGTGAGGAACATACCTGCTACAGAAGCTGCGTTTTCAAGTGCTACGCGTGTTACCTTTGCAGGGTCAACTACGCCGGCAGCACGGAGGTCGCAGAAGGTGTCGTTCTTGGCGTTGTAACCGAAGTTGCCTTCGCCTTCACGCACCTTATTTACAATTACAGCACCCTCAACGCCTGCGTTCTTACAGATTTGACGGAGGGGTTCTTCGATAGCGCGACGGATGATGGCGATACCCGTAGTTTCGTCAGCGTTGTCGCCAGTGAAACCTTCGAGCGCAGCTTGTGCACGAATGAATGCCACGCCACCACCTGTTACGATTCCTTCTTCAATAGCCGCACGCGTTGCGCAAAGAGCGTCGTCGCAACGGTCCTTCTTTTCCTTCTGCTCTGTTTCAGAAGCTGCACCCACCTGGAGTACGCAAACGCCACCCGCAAGTTTCGCCTGACGCTCCTGAAGTTTTTCCTTGTCGTAGTCAGAAGTAGAATTTGCAATCTCAACCTTGATTTGGTGGATGCGATCCGCAATAGCCTGCTTGTCGCCAGCACCATTAACGATCGTTGTATTGTCCTTCGTTACATTGATCTTCTCAGCAGAACCAAGCATTTCGAGTGTGGCCTGTTCGAGCTTGATACCCTTTTCTTCGCTAATTACGATACCGCCTGTGAGTGTAGCAATATCTTCAAGCATTGCCTTTCTGCGGTCGCCGAAACCGGGAGCCTTCACAGCGCAAATCTTAAGTTGTGTGCGGAGGCGGTTTACAACGAGCATTGTGAGCGCTTCGCTATCCACGTCTTCAGCAATGATGAGCAAGGGACGACCAGTCTTTACCGCAGGGTCGAGAATGGGGAGGAACTCTTGGAGGTTAGAAATCTTCTTGTCGTAGATAAGGATGAGCGGATTCTCCATCTGACAACTCATCTTCTCAGTGTCAGTCATAAAGTAGGGAGAAAGGTAACCGCGGTCAAACTGCATACCTTCAACAGTTTTGAGAACCGTGTCGCGACCCTTAGCGTCTTCAATAGTGATTACACCATTCACGCTCACGGCACGCATACCGTCGGCAATGAGTTTACCAATTTCGGGGTCGTTATTCGCAGAGATTGTAGCGACCTGCTCAATCTTGTCGTAAGACTCTTCTACCATTTCTGCTTGTGCCTTAAGGTTTTCTACCACCTTTGCCACCGCCTTGTCAATACCTCTTTTGAGGTCAAGGGGGTTCGCACCAGCAGCGAGGTTCTTAAGACCTTCGTTAAGGATTGCCTGAGTGAGCACGGTAGCAGTAGTTGTACCGTCACCAGCATCATCACCCGTCTTGCTTGCCACGCTCTTAACGAGCTGAGCACCAGCATTCATAAAGCTATCTTCGAGTTCAATTTCCTTTGCAACAGAAACACCGTCCTTAGTGATTCGGGGAGCGCCGAACTTCTTGTCGATAACGACATTTCTGCCCTTAGGACCGAGTGTTACCTTAACTGCATTCGCAAGAGCGTCTGCGCCTTGACGCAACAAGTCGCGTGCGTCAACATCATATTTAATTTCTTTTGCCATAAGTTTTTTGTTTAGTTAACGAGTTAAATAGGTACGAGTAGACAAGATGGTTTGTGAGTAGCAAATCGCTTACGAGGTGCGGACAATAATGAATGTATAATGGTTTCACTATCGTTTATCTCGCACTCTATCTCGTCTACTCGTACCTGTAAACTTGTCTACTGTAAAGAATTATTGAATTGTCACCGCAAGAACATCGCTCTGGCGCATGATGAGCAACTTTTCGCCGTCGATGTCAACTTCTGTGCCGGCATACTTGCCGTAGAGCACAACATCGCCTTCCTTAAGCACCATTTCTTCGTCCTTAGTGCCATTGCCCACGGCGAGAACCGTGCCGTAAAGAGGTTTTTCCTTAGCGGTGTCGGGGATGATGAGACCACCCACAGTCTTTGTTTCAGCAGGAGCGGGCTTAATCACCACGCGGTCTGCAAGAGGTTTGATAGTCATAATATATATTATTTATGGGTTTATATAATCTAACCTTAATAGTTACAAATCGCGTGCCACTTTTGAAAAATTGGTGATAAATATTTGTTTTCCCCTGCGAAATAGCACTGTTGTCCGCTCAAAATTAGAGAAAGGAGGGAGCACAACAGGGTTAATAAAAAATATGCCCCAAAAAGGAGGGGCGTAACGACTGTTTTTGCAACGAAAATTAGATCTGCAAAAAACTATATCTATTGTTGTGAAAATTATTAGTAACCTAAGAAAAATTATTAGTAATGTAATTTAAAAAAGGTTACTAATAATTTTGGGGCAGTATAATATGTTGATTCTTAAATGTGTTGTTGAGCGAAAAAATATTACATTTTGGGTGGGTGTTTGAGCTGCTGTTTTTTAGATAGGAGAATAGAAGTACAAATAAAATTTGGAAACGATATAGCAGTTGCCCCAAATTTGCTATATGAATCATACCCCCTCCCCGCCTTTGGCGGTACTCCCCCTATCTTAAGGGGAGAGCGCCATTCGGAACGCAACCAACCCCTTATACCAAGTAAACACAATGGGAAAATCTTCGTTTGAATTGTTTTAACGGAAGTAGCAAACTAACTCTCCCCTTAAGATAGGGGGAGGGGACCGCTTTGCGGTGAGGGGGTATGAAAGCA
>JAZQVD010000036.1:0-15300 GCA_045631665.1 Alloprevotella sp. | reverse complement strand
GGCACTAATGCCATGCGGGGCAAATACAATCCGAATGGAATTTAGTGAAAATTTGTGTTCATTAGTGGCTAAAAAAAATAAATAAATTGGTGGAGCACATAACTATAATATTTTATCGTGGACAACAAATATATTATTGCTAAAAATTATTAGTAACATAAAAAAAATTATTAGTAACCTTTTTTAAAATATGTTACTAATAATTTTCAGCATTTTACGCCTCTATTTAAACATCCGTAAACCAAGCGTTTACAAATTCCGATTTTTTCACCCCAAAACAATAGGCGCAACCCGCAGGTTGCGCCTATATATATTATATGTGTATCCGTACATTCACGGGATTATTCCCAGGGTGAGGCATTCCAGTTGTGCTGGAACTTATTTGTACCAGCTTCTTCTTCATAGTCATCCGTTACATCCATGAAACCCTTATTCTCATCCGTAATAAGGCTTGCAGCTATTACGGTCTCTGCTTCAAAACTAAAAATTTCCAACGCAGGCTTGATATATTGTTTCTTCATAATCATCTAATTAAGTTTTGAGCAATTACTTCTTAATAACCTTCTTACCATTCACAATATACACGCCTCCCTTAGTGGGATTCGTCACACGACGACCCTGAAGGTCATACACTACATTATCCTGAACGGCGTCAATCACCGCATCTTCAATAGCAGTAGTACCATTAGGCTCACGGATAATCACGCGCATTGCGCTTGATTTATCGGTTGGAAGTTTAATATCACCAATCATTTCACGCGTCATAAGCACACGGAAGGGGTTCATAGAACCAGCGTGAATCCACTGCCCTGAAGCGCTTACCACCCAAGGTTTCTTGAGTACTTCACCAGTGAGTTTCTTGTAATTACCCGACATCGTGCAAGTCATTACACCGTCAACAGTAAGTTCCTCCTTGTTGTCTGCATCAGTAGCAAAGAGCGTTGCGTTTGTAAGACTCACTTCAAACGTCAAATCCTTGGCGTCCTTCACATAGATGAAGTAGGGGCGGTTTGCCTGAAGCACAGCAGCGGGGTCTTTAATCTTAGTAAGTTCAATACCCCAAGACTCAAGCACATCATCTGAAACATTTGCCTGTACGCCAGTCCACTTTGCCACGTCGTACTTCTCAAGGAAGTCCTCACTCAAAGCCACTTCGAAGGGAAGGAACACAGCATTCCAAACCTTGGCATACTTGAACTTGCGTGTGTAGTTGATTGACGCAACTTTGATATCCATGTCATTAGCAAACTGCTCGAACGTGCCATCCACAAGTGCGATTTCATCCTGAACAGCCACCTCATACTTACCGTCTACCAAAGTTACTTCATGCCAGTGCTCGCAGAAAGCAGTAACGTCAGTACTAAACGTACCACCTGAGATAAACTGACTGTCAAAATTAGCTCCGACATTATCTCTAACTTCAATCTTACCTACTACTTCACCACCGGTAATTGAAATCTCAATGTTTTCGGCAGAACCTTTAGTACCGAACGCCACAATCGCAGTTTCTGTACCTGTGTTAGAAATCTTACCGCCAGTAATAGTAAGTTGTCCCTGACCCGCAGCTGATTTAGTAGGAAGTTGCACTTCAATACGACCAGCAATCTCACCACCGGTCACTGTAATATTTACAGGTTCAGTTGCGCTATCAGCACGCAAACGGAGGGCGCTGTAATAGGCGCAATACAAACTACCGCCATTGATAATGGTATTTACTTCTGTAGCAGGTCCCCAAATACTGGTGTCGATAACATAAGGATAACCATTAATTTTCACAGTTTCAGAACTGAGGTTCTCAATTGTACCACCGTTTACAATAAGCGTACCGCGGTTCATGATTGTATTAGAAACGTATTCACCACCGTTACCGCTATCGGTATAAGAAATCTTACCGCCTCCAACATTGTCTTCGATAGTCAAGTTACCATCATTCTGAATCATAGAATAGCCAGCGGTCTGCAACTTAGTCTGACTGATCGTCTTACCGTTAAGGTCGAGCGTTGTAGTGCCAGTCACTACCAAAGTTTCCTGAAGTTCAACATCTTCGAGCAGTGTTACCGTCTTACCGTCGGCAGCAGCAAAGGCGTCAGCGAGTGTTGTGTACGTCACACCGTTTACCTTAGCCACAGCTGTGCCTGCTACGGTCGCCTCATCTACTACGCTGTAAGTGCCATCGCCATTTGCTTGCCATACCAAGCCATCGGCGGGTGCATGTGCAGTTACAAATTCTTCAGTAGCAACGATGTCACCACTTTTCTGAATAGTTTCATAAGAACTACCGCCACCTGCGAGGAGCACGCCCTCAATAATCCAAGTTTTGGAGTCACTTCCTGTATACTTCATCTCACCGCCGTTGAGGGCAATGTTCATGCAATCCTGCTCATTTACATAACTTGTAGGAGCGGGTCCGTATACGCGCACGGGGGCCAAGTCACTTTCAACCTTACCGCCGTTGATGGTTACGTTCAAAGCATCGTAAACGACGTCACTCTGCTGTACAAAAATACCATCCCAAGCAGCGTCAATGCGACCGCCGTTCATCACAAACGAAGCAGAGACACCCTTGTGGTTAGGTGAACTTGAAGAAGCCACACGCACCGCGCCGTCACTTGAAATCAACTCACCGCCTTCCATTGTAAAGACTGTGGAATTTTCATAAGCAGCCGCCCATGCATTAGGGCGCACGTCTACAGCATAACCAATGCTCCAACTACCCGTAAGTTCAATTGTACCAGACTGAAGAACAAGCGCGCCCTTCACATCTACCGTCCAACCAACATTTGAAGTACCTGCAGCAAACGTCAACTTACCGCCAGTAGCGCCGTCCTTTACAGTAAGGTTCGCACTGTTTTCAACATATACAAGACATGATTGACTTGAATTACACACACCGCTTACCGTCTTACCATTAAGGTCAAGTGTCATTGCCTTACCTGCAATAGTGATACCGTTGTTAAGAGCAACGTCAGCAGTCATAGTTACCACCGCACCATTTTCAGCTTCAGCAACAGCCTCCGCAAGGGTTTCATAAGGAGTCTCGCCAATCTTTGCTACCTGAGCAGTAGCAGTGGCCGCGAAACCTGTCATCACCGCCACGAGGGCAATCATCAATTTGTTTAGTTTCATTCTACTAAATTTAATTTATGTAATTAGTTATTATTCAAGTACCAATTCATGGCAGCACACTGCTAAACGAGAGTACTCCAATGAAAAATCGGTGCAAAACTACGATTATTTGAGGCGGGGAGAATATCATTTTGTTAAAATTCAACAGTTTGATTTAAAATAAGTTACATAGTAAATAATTATGACACTCTAAGTTGGCAAAAATCAAAGTTATGTTTTACAACATAATCTGAAGTGCTGGATTTTACCCCCTTCGGAGGGTGTTTTTCTACCTTAAAAAAGGGTAAAAAAATAGTATTGATTTTCTGAGGGTTACGAGGGGCGGAAATTATTAGTAATGTATTTTTAATTAGGTTACTAATAATTTAAAAAAGGTTACTAATAATTTTTACGACAATAGGTTTAGTTTTTCACTGCTCCCATTTCAACCTAAAAACATCCGATTAATCACAGCGCTGGAGTGAGGTGAAACGACAAAAAATATAGGCGCAACCCGCGGGTCGCGCCTATATATATTATATATGTATCTGAATGCTCGCAGGATTATTCCCAGGGAGAAGCATTCCAGTTGTGCTGAAACTTATTTGTACCAGCTTCGTTTTCGTACTTATCTGTAACTTCCATGAAACCCTTCTCTTCAGTATTTATGCTCGCAGCAATTACAGATTCTGCCTCGAAGCAGAAAATTTCTAACTCAGGTCTAATATAGTTTTTCTTCATCATCTTCAATTTTGATTGTTCGAGCGTTTACTTCTTAACAACCTTCTTACCGTTCACGATGTAAACACCGCCCTTAGTGGGATTTACAACTGAGCGCCCCTGAAGGTCGTAAGTCTCGTTATCCTGATGCGTGTTAACCATTACTTCTTCTACAGCCGTAGTGCCATTGGGTTCGCGGATAATCACGCGCATTGAATTTGAAACATTGGTGTTTGCTGTCATACCAGGCGCCATTACACGCGTCATAAGCACACGGAAGGGGTTCATACCACCTGCGTGAATCCACTGCCCTGAAGCGCTTACCACCCAAGCATCTTTGAGTTCATCACCAGTGAGTCTCTTGTAATTACCCGACATCGTGCAAGTCATTACTCCTTCAATCGTCTTCGTAAGCTTGTTATCTGCAACTGCGCCATAGAGCGTTACGTTTTTAAGGTCAAGGTTGAGTACTTTGTCTGTGTCAGTCTTAGCAAGAATAAAGTAGGGGTGATTTGCCTGGAGCACAGCGTTCGTGTCCTTAATCTTAGTAAGTTCAATAGTCCATGCTTCGAGCACGTTGCCATTAACCGTAGTCAAAACATCCGTCCACTCTGCCACTTCATACTTCTGAAGGAACGCTTCACTCAATGCCACTTCGAAGGGGAAGAACACAGCATTCCACACACCGCTCTTTGAGAACTCACGCGTGTATGTTACATCCATATTCTCCAAGTCATCCTCATTCGTATAAGCAAAGTCACCATCAACAAAAGCAACATTCTTCACGGGAGTCACAGTACCATTACCATTATCCTTCACCCAGAAATTTTCAACTTTGAGCTGTGCAATGTACTCTGACGTACCAGGCAAGATGACTTTATTATTAGAGTAGTCACTAGTATAAAGGATAAAATCACCATCTTCAGTATCTACAGTTGTAGTCGCAGAAATTTCAATCTCACTACCTGTTGCGCCTCCGCCTTGTTCTGTAAACGACATCACACGAACCTGTCCATCAGTCTTAAGATAACCGCCGTTAATATATACCTTTACATTCTTAGCAACTACTGTTATAAGCGCGAAGTTGTTAGAGGGAGCATAAGACGGAGTCTTTGCATACATGTTACAATCATTGAAAGTAAATACAGAGTTTGACGCATCGTCAGGCTTTGCATAGAGCACATTATATGCATTCTTAAACTCACAATCTGTCGCAGTCAAATTTGTCTCAACAAACGAAATGATAGCATAACCAGGACAATTATTTCCAAAGTCAACGCTCACTCTCGTCATAGTTACTTTAGTACCATGCTTAGAACCACCAACTGTAATAGGCTGGGGGTTAGCATCGCTATTAACACCATCTACTTTAGGTGAAGTTCCCTTAAGGTCCAAATCCGACAAAACAAGATTCACATTACTGCGTGTATCTATACAGCGGCTCATTGCGTGAATAGTTCCGTCTTTAATAACAACATCAGCATACACCTCAAAAGCCTTTCGACAGTTCGCTGTAATCTTCTTATGATTCAAATTGATTGTTACATTGCTAACCTTCAACTGCACCATAGTAGTCAAAGTCACATCCTCCAACAAGATCAATTCCTGACCCGCCTTCAAAGCAGCAACAGCGTCATGCAAAGAAGTATAACCCACACCATTCACCTGAGCAACAAAGGCAATATCGGGGTCGCGTTCTACGACATACTGACTACCACTTTCCTTACATACATATCCTTGAGCAAGAAGCGCAGTAACATCTGAACTAAATGTACCGCCCCAAACAAAAGAAGTCTTTGCAGTAACATCTACATCAAGTCCAGCAGTATAACTTTCAACCGCAGCTGCATGAGTAGAGGTAAATGTACCACCGTCAATAACAACAGAGCGTACTTCTTGATAGTTAGAAACCCATTCGCCTACATTTTCAATAACAACAGCAGCACCAGTAGACTTGTAACCATCTTCTACATATTGATAAGCCTGTTTTGCGCCGGTAGCCAAAAGATCACCTCCGCTGATAGCAAGAGCACCACTCTTCAAATAGATTGCAGTAGCACCTTTTATAGTACCTCCGTTTACTTTAAGCGTACCGTAACTTGGCCAATAGATTGCTGCAGCATCATCTGAACTAATAACACCGCCCTCAATAGTAACAGTAGCGTCATATCCAGCATCTGTCATAACAGGAGCAGCAGCATTGCCCGATGTGGTAGAAATATTCGCTGAGCTTGTTACAGTTGCTTGCTTGATATAAACAGGACAAGTATTAGCGCCATCACCAATAATATTAAGCCCTGCGGCAAAAGTAACTTCAGCACTTTTCTGAATAATAAACCCTTGATTTACATTCACGAAACGGATAGTCTTGCCATTACCCTGAATAGGCACATTAGCAAAGTTTGTAATTGTAATACTTCTATCAAGCACCAAGTCCTTACAAATAGTCACAGGATAACTTTTGTTGCTAGCATACTTAAACGCTGCATAGATATCTGTGTACTCTGTACCAGCAACTTCAGCAACCACCTCTCCTTGAGCCGTTGCCTTGCCAGCAAAACAAGTAAACATCACCACAAGGGCAATCATCAGTTTGTTTAGTTTCATCCTATTAAATTTATTTATGCGATTAGTTTATATTCTGTTTCAGAGAATGGAGACCACCCGCTCAGCGAGAGTTCCCCAATCAAAATGCACTGCAAAATTAAAGGTTTATTAACCTACCGAAAAACTTTCTAACATCTTTTCAAGATATTGATTTAAAATTAGTTGCATAGCAAATCTTAATGATACCCCAAGTTTCCAAAAAGCGAGGATATGTTTTTCTATATAGCCTACTTCGTCACCTATCCCCCATCCTTCCGAGGGCGTTTCCTCGCCTCAAAAAGAGGCTAAAAACAGAAGCTGATTTTCAAGAGATTAAGAGGGGCGAAAATTATTAGTAATGTATTTTAAATTAGGTTACTAATAATTTAAAAAAGGTTACTAATAATTTTTACGGAAACAGGTTTAGTTTTTTGGGCAATAGTTTTGGAGGCGATTATGATGCTAAAATGTAGGGTGAATTGAGGGATTACACATATTATATATATAGCGCGGACGAGGGGAAGTTGGGGGTTATTTATTTTGCCTATTCGCGTATAGGTTTTATCTATGCTATTTTCTTTGTAATTTATTTGCGGTATCAAAATTTTGTTTGTTCCTTTGCATCAGAGAAACAAAACAATTCATTGAAAACAATTAAAATTTATACGACTATGACAAAGAAATTTATCTGTACAGTATGTGGTTATGTTCATGAAGGTGAAACTGCTCCCGAAAGATGTCCCCAGTGCAAAGTGCCTGCTACAAAGTTTAAGGAAGTAGACGAGTCTGCGGGTTTGGCGTTTGAAACAGAACACGAACTTGGCGTGGCAAAGGGTTGCGACGAGGAAATGATTAAAGACCTCAATGCGCACTTCATGGGTGAATGCACCGAAGTGGGAATGTACCTTGCAATGAGCCGCCAGGCAGACCGCGAAGGTTATCCCGAAATTGCAGAAGCCTTTAAGCGCTACGCTTGGGAAGAAGCTGAGCACGCTGCTAAGTTTGCAGAACTCCTCGGCGACGTAGTTTGGGACACAAAGACAAACCTCGAGAAGCGTATGATGGCTGAAAACGGCGCTTGCTCAGACAAGTTCCGCATCGCTCGCAACGCTAAGGCCCAGAACCTCGATGCTATTCACGACACTGTTCACGAAATGGCGAAGGACGAAGCTCGTCACGGTAAGGGCTTTGAAGGTCTTTTCAACAGATATTTCAAGAAGTAAACAAAAAGAGCAACGCCTCGGGGCGTTGCTCTTTTTATTTAGTAGACAAGTAGACGAGATACAAGTAGACGAGAGCGCCATGCGGAGGATGTCCCGGATGGCGCTCTCCCCCTGTTCATAGGGGGAGAGCGCCGTACGGAGGATATTCCGGATGGCGCTCTCGTCTACTTCTTTATAGGTCAACTAACAAGCGTTTAACTCGGTAACCGCTTGTTTACTTGTACCTTGTTTACTCGTTTACTTAATCAAATTCTTACCCGTCATCTCTGCAGGCTGTTCGAGGCCCATAATGTGAAGGATTGAAGGCGCAACGTCTGCGAGTACACCGTCTTCTACCTTTGCTTCCTTATTTTCTGTTACGTAAATGAAGGGAACGGGGTTGAGTGAGTGCGCTGTGTTGGGTGTGCCGTCGGGGTTGATTTCGTTATCAGCGTTACCGTGGTCGGCAATAATGATTGTTTCGTAACCTACAGCCTTTGCAGCTTCAACAGTTTCAGCAACGCAAGCGTCAACAGCCTTAACCGCCTTTTCTACAGCTTCATAAATACCTGTGTGACCCACCATGTCGCAGTTTGCAAAGTTCACCACGATGAAATCATACTTATCTTCCTTGATTGCAGCAACGAGTTTGTCCTTTACTTCGTAAGCTGACATTTCGGGCTGAAGGTCGTAAGTTGCCACCTTGGGAGATGCAACGAGGATGCGATCTTCGCCTTCGTAGGGAGCCTCACCGCCGCCGTTGAAGAAGAAGGTTACGTGAGCATACTTCTCAGTTTCAGCTGTGTGCAACTGCTTAAGTCCCTTGCTTGCGATGTATTCGCCGAGCGTGTTAGTAACATTTTCCTTGGGGAAGAGGATGTGCACGTTCTGGAACGAAGCATCGTAGGGAGTCATGCAGTAGAACTGGATGCCAGGAATTGTCTTCATACCTGCTTCGGGCATATCCTGCTGAGAGAGTACGATAGTGAGTTCCTTAGCACGGTCGTTGCGGTAGTTGAAGAAGATAACCACATCGCCTTCCTTGATTGTGCCGTCTACATTTGCGTTGTTGATGGGAAGAACGAACTCGTCGGTAACATCAGCATCGTAACTTTCCTGCATAGCCTGGACCATGTCAGTAGCCTGCTTACCCTTGCCTTCTACGAGAAGGTCGTAAGCTTCCTTCACGCGCTCCCAACGCTTATCACGGTCCATTGCGTAGAAACGACCTACGATAGAAGCGATTGCAGCACCGTTAGCGTCGCACACGCCCTGGAGCTGTTCGATAAAGCCCTTACCGCTCTTGGGGTCAGTGTCGCGACCGTCCATAAAGCAGTGTACGAAAGTTTTGTCCTGTACGCCATATTCCTTCGCCACTTCGATGAGCTTGAAGAGGTGGTCGAGAGAAGAGTGCACACCACCGTTAGAAGTGAGGCCCATGAGGTGAAGGCCCTTACCGTTCTTCTTTGCGTATTCGTAAGCTGAAACAACTTCGGGATTCTGAAGGATAGAACCGTCAGCACAAGCGCGGTTGATCTTCACGAGGTCCTGATAAACGATACGACCTGCGCCGATGTTCAAGTGACCTACTTCAGAGTTACCCATCTGACCGTCGGGCAAACCAACATTTTCGCCAGAAGCCTGGAGCTGTGAGTTGGGATAGTTTGCGAAAAGCGAATCCATGTAAGGAGTAGCCGTTTGGAAGATCACGTCGCCCTTACCCTTGTTACCAATGCCGTAACCGTCGAGGATCATTAAGAGAGCTTTCTTTGCCATAGTATTATTATTTATTAAATGTGTTATTTGAAAGTGTGTTTAGAAAATCTTGAAGGTATAGAAAATCAAGATTATTAAAATCTCGGTCGTATTTTAGCGCACTGCAATGCACTCAATTTCTACCAAAGCGTTCTTGGGGAGCGTCTTAACGGCAACTGCTGAACGCGCGGGGCATGTGCCGGGGAAGAATTCGGCATATACGCTGTTCATATCCGCGAAGTCTGCCATGTCTGCGAGGAACACGGTGGTCTTCACCACATTCTCCATCGTCAAACCTGCTTCTGCAAGGATGTTCTGCATGTTTGTGAGCGACAGGCGCGTCAATTCTTTCACACCGCCTTGCGCAAATTCGCCCGTAGCGGGGTCGATGGGGAGCTGGCCGGAAACAAATACGATGCCATTGGCTTCAATTGCCTGGCTGTAGGGACCAATAGCTGCGGGAGCCTTGGTGGTTGCAATTTGAGTCTTCATTATTTTGAGATTGTTGAGAGTTAAAATTGGAAGAGATTGTTACTAAAGACACTATAGATATTATAGGGACTATAGATACCACAGGATTTTTTACTTCAAGAAGTCATCAAAGTAGCGCGTGATACGCTCGTGCAAGTGCACCATATCCTTGCCCATCATATTGTGACCCTGTCCGGGATATACGAAATAGTCGGGCTGCGTGCCGGCATCTGCGGCTGCGCGGAGGAAGGAGAGGCTGTGCTGAAGGATACATGTGGGGTCGTTATACCCTACGATGATTTGGAGACGGCCCTTCAAGTTCTTCGCCTTGTTGAGAAGGTTTGAACCTTCGTAACCTTCGGGATTCTCCTGGGGAGTATCCATGTAGCGTTCGCCGTACATTACTTCGTAAAGCTTCCAGTCGATTACGGGTCCGCCAGCTACGCCTACCTTAAACACATCGGGGTATGAGCACATGAGGTTTGTGGTCATAAAACCACCAAACGACCAGCCGTGTACGCCCAAACGATTGGCATCAACATAGGGAAGCGACTTCAAATATTCTACGCCCTTCATCTGGTCTTCCATTTCGACAACACCAAGACGGCGGTGCGTGCAACTTTCAAACTCGAAACCGCGATACTGCGAACCACGGTTGTCGACAACAAAGATGAGGTAGCCCTTCTGCGCCATATAGATTTCCCAAGGACGCGCAGCGTAGTTCCAACTTTCGTCAACATTGTGCGCATGAGGACCTCCGTAAACATAAACTACGGCGGGGTACTTCTTCGCAGGGTCGAAATTTACAGGCTTTACCATGCGGAAGTAAAGGTCTGTGCTATCGTCGGCCGCCTTAATCGTTCCGCAAGAAAACTCGGGCACATTGTAACCCGCCCAAGGCGTTCCTGCCTCATGAAGCGTAATAGCCGAGGGCTTTGTGGTGCTTAAAAGGTCTATCTGTCGGTAAACGCCGGGCGCGCGCCAAGTATCGTAGAGATAAGCTCCGCTTGCCGAAAGACGCGCCGCGTGTACGCCCTTACCATTGTCAAGAAGCGTGCGCTTCAACGTCTTCACGTTTACACTATAATAATTGTGGCGGATGGGAAGTGCTTCATTCGACTTGTAGATAATGCTCTTCGCCTTCTCATTAAAGCCGAGCACGTCAATAACCTCGAAGTTGCCCTTCGTGAGCTGCGCCAATTCCTTCCCCGTAGTATCAAAGAGGTAAAGGTGATTGTAACCGTCGCGACGAGATTGGTAAATAAACTTCGTATCGTCCCAGGGGAGGAACTCAATCGGCGTCATGGGTTCTACATAACGGGCATTGGTTTCCGTATAAAGCACCTGCTTGCGCGCACCAGTAAGCGCGTCGTAAGCAACAAGTTCTGACTTATCCTGCGAACGGGGAACTTCAATCACATATACCGTTTGTTCGTCGGGACTCCAGGCTACATTTGTAAAATAGCGGTCGGTGTTATCACCCGTTTGGAGATAAACCGTCTTATCAGTAGCAGGGTTGTAAACGCCTACCCAAACTTTGTGACTTGTCATGCCTGCCATGGGATATTTCTCAGGTGCAAGCGTTGCCACACGGGGAGAATTATCCACAAGGGGGAAGTCTGTTACCATTGTTTGGTCCATCTTGTAGAATGCAAGGAGGTTTCCCTTCGGACTCCAGAAGAGACCGTTGTGAATTCCAAACTCATCGCGGTGCACACTTAATCCATATTGCATTTCGCGAGACCCGTCGGTGCTGATTTGAGAAACAGTTCCGTCGGCCTTCTGCACAAAGAGATTCCAGTCCTTCAAATATGCCACACACTTACTTGCGCGTGCCACACCTCCCTCGGGAATACCTGCGGGAAGGGCAAGTGTCCACACCACTTGCTTCTTTGTCCAATCGTAGCGCACCAAGAATTTGCCGGTGTTAAACTCTGCCACCGTTTCTCTGGCAATGGGAAAACTGGCATTGAGAAGGTTGCGCACCTTGCCGTACTTTTCTACATCCAAAGCGGCATTCACTTCGTCTTCTGTGAAGAGCACAACAGGATTCTTGAGGAGTTTTCCCTTGGCATTCGCAAGTTGCTTCACTTCCTCTACTTCCAACTGCATGAGATTATCACCCCACCACGCTGTGTAGAGGTTCTTGGGTTGCAAATTCCAGTAATTTGAGCCGCCCCACATCAAATCGTCGAGCGTAAACTGCTTGAGTTGTGCCGTCATAAGGGTTGGAAGGAAAGCAAGGGCGAGAGCCAATGCTCCTTTTATGAAATTGGTAAACATATAAATAGGTTAAGGGTTTTTATTAAATTGGAGTTCACTTTATTCCTCCTTGCAATAGAACTGGAAACGGTCTTCCAAACCATATTCTTGGAATAGTGTCTGCATCTCTTCGTTCCAACTGCGCCTACGATGATGCTCTTTCTGATTCTGAATATAATTCTTGACCACATCTTTATCTCCTATCGCATAGGTAAAGGCTGCATAAGATTTTGCCCACCCATTAAACTTAGGAAAGAGTTGGGAATTTGCCTCCATATAGTTTCTCGCAGAAATTTTCAGTTCTCTCATAAAATCTGAAAGCGCTATTGTTGGTGGAATTTCTACAAGCATATGAATATGGTCGGGCATTCCGCCAATTCTGTGTAACACGCATCCTTTTCCTTTAACGAAACCGTAAATGAATTTATAGAGTTCCCTCTCATACTCCTCCGTTATAGCGGGCACACTACTATGCGTGCGAAATACAATATGATAAAGTAGAGATGTATAACTCATAATGTCACCTATATGATTTCAGGAAAGAAAAGATTCCCGTAATGCCCCCCGTAGGAGGGCACACTTGCCTAACCGCGGGTGAACGCAGTGAACCTGCGGTAGTGGGAAAGCAATTGGAAGTCTCAATCGGGCCCCGTAGGAGGACCCACAGCAATTGGATTTCAGAGGTATTTTTTCTAATATGGAAGTACGGATGTTGTGGGTCCTCCTACGGGGACCGTATGGGAGTGCTGACGGATTTCCGCCATTCCGCAGGTTCGTTTCACTCACCCGCGGTTAGGCAAGTGTGCCCTCCTACGGGGGCATTCCCTACTGTTCCCTTCACACACAGCCATTCCACATTAAAAAAGGCTATGATATAGGAGTTGACCCAAGTCCGCAGGGCGGAGGGGTCTGTCCATCAGAACAAACATCCCTTTAATGGGGCAATTTCTATATTACTGTTTTTAAAAACATGCCTTTCTTGTCGCACTACTTCTGACCGAACTTGCGTGCAAAGGGTTTCTTGTCGCCGCCCTTGCGGTCAAAGGGTTTGCGGTCCTTGTTAAAAGGCTTGCTTCCCTTATCAAATGACTTACCACCCTTATTGAAAGGCTTATCCCCACCACGCTTTTCAAACTTGCGGGGTGCGCGCTTTTCCTGTCCCTCTTCGCCTTCGGCCTCACGGCGACGACGGCGCTCAAGAGCGTCTTGGTTGCGCACAAATTCCTGGTGGCGGCGCTTGAGGAGTTCGTAAGCGGGATCGTAATCGTCGTTGCGCTCAATCTGGCGGGGACGGTCGTTAAACTCTCCGCGGTCGCGCTTGAAGCGGCGCTTTTCGCCCATCTTACGGAGTTCGCCTTCGGTCTTCACCTCACCACCTTCGGCACGGAAGTCCTTCATCTTGCCGTCGAAAATCACATACTTGCGAAGTTCACAATCGAGCGCGCCGTTGTAAAGGGGCGTCTTGAGCGAGGGACGCATACCTATTTCGCGGAAGAGGTCTTCCTTGTAAGAAATCACGTGTGCCTCGCAACCCTTAAAGGCATGCTTCAGGCGGTTGCCGAGTGTGCGATAAATTTCATAAAGGTCCTCGGGTTTCAAGCGCTCGCCGTAGGGCGGATTTGTAATCATTATCGCAGGCTGTTCGGGCTGTTGGAAGTCACGCACATCGCGCTGCTCGATTTCAACAAGGTCTGCCACGCCGGCGTTCTTGGCATTCGCACGCGCAGCCTCAACAGCGCGGAGGTTCAAGTCGTAGCCGTAGAACTTATAGTCAAATTCGCGCTCTTCAGAGTCGTCGTTATAGATTTTATCAAAGAGGTCGGCATCAAAATCCTTCCACTTTTCAAAACCAAACTCCTTGCGGAACACGCCGGGGTAAATGTTGCGCGCCATGAGTGCGGCTTCAATAAGAAGCGTGCCCGAACCGCAGAAGGGATCTACGAAATCGCTCTTCATATCCCAGCCCGAGAGTTTCACAAGTCCGGCGGCAAGCACTTCGTTAATGGGTGCCTCAACCGTAGCTACGCGATAGCCGCGCAAGTGAAGGCTTTCGCCCGAAGAGTCTAACGAGAGCGTTGCCACATCTCCAGCAATGTGCATGTTCAAGCGGATGTCGGGATTGGAAATGCTGATGTTGGGGCGGTCGCCCGTAGTATCGCGGAAATAATCCACGATGGCGTCCTTCACCTTGTAGGCAACGAACTTTGAGTGACGGAACTCATCGGAATAAACCACCGTATCCACGGCAAAGGTTGTATCATTATCCAAGAAATCTGCCCAGTTGATGGCGCGCACTTCATCGTACACATCTTCGGCACTGGTGGCCTTGAAATGCTTAATGGGTTTGAGGATGCGCACTGCCGTACGGAGGCAGAAGTTCGCACGATACATCATTTCCTTGTCGCCCGTAAACGAAACCATACGGCGACCGATTTGCACGTTGTCCGCACCGAGCTCGATCAACTCTTGTGCCAACACTTCTTCAAGACCCTGAAAGGTCTTTGCGATGAGTTCAAATTGCATTGTAAGTACTATCGTTATTTTCACTGCCCGCCCCGTGCCGCTTTTGCGCCACAAAGCAGTCAGCATACTATTGCTAAAATCAAGGAGACGGGCGACACGCCTGCGCACACTCCTTACACGTTACAAAATTACAGAATTTTAACGGTACGCATCGCATAAAAATCAGTTTCTTTTCTTTCAGAAAACAAGTTTTTGCCCTTACCTCACAAATTTGCAACGTCCACACTCAGGTTGCAACCAAATTTCACCCGCCGAGGGGCAAAAAATCGCCCCCAAACGCACCATTTTTACCCCTAAATCCGTCTCTCGAAAAACTAAACCTATTTTCGTAAAAACTATTAGTAACCTAATTAAAATTATTAGTAATGTAATTTAAAAAAGGTTACTAACAATTTTGAGGGAAATACGCCTCAACTTTAAAAACCGATTAACCGATTGTAACAGCAGTGTTTACCGCGATTTCTTTACGGGGTCAAATTTTGCAAATTCTCGCCCAAACATCCCCACCCCGCCTTTCGCAGAAAAAAATGCGATAATATAGGTGTTGACCCAATATAGGGATAAGAATCATACCCCCTCCCCGCCTGCGGCGGTACTCCCCCTATCTTAAGGGGAGAGCGCCGTTCGGAACGCAAATAACCCGATTATACCGTGTAAACCATCTGGTCATTTTTCG
>JAZQVD010000035.1:0-38515 GCA_045631665.1 Alloprevotella sp. | reverse complement strand
CGAAAAATGACCAGATGGTTTACACGGTATAATCGGGTTATTTGCGTTCCGAACGGCGCTCTCCCCTTAAGATAGGGGGAGTACCGCCGCAGGCGGGGAGGGGGTATGATTCTTATCCCTATATTGGGTCAACACCTATATCATTACCTAAAAATATGTTCTTTTGTTCTTCTGTCAAAAACATGCGGTGAATTCCGTGGGTTCTGCGTGAAAATATAAAAATGTCTTTATGCCCGAAAAACTAAACCTATTGTTGTGAAAATTATTAGTAACATAATTTAAATTGTTAGTAATGTAATTTAAAAAAGGTTACTAATAATTTTGGCAAAAAATAACGCTCTTTTAACTTCTTCATAATCAAGCGCTTCCAAAGAGTCGATTTTTCGGCTGGAAAGTACACAAAAATCCGCCCCTCAGCACAGATTTCCCGCCCCAAACTTCTTGGGTTTGAAGATTATTACGTAAATTTGCGAAATCATGACTGCCCTCTACGAAAAACTGCATCATCTCGTAGCGCAGATGCGCCCCATCACGCTCGAAGAGATGAAGTCCGTACGCCTTATGAAGCGCACGGACACGAAGTTTGTTACGAATGTAGAGAAACTCACTCGCCTGCTCGAACTTACGCATGAGAGTTACTCGGCGCAGCACAACAATGGCAAGTGCATCGCAGGGTATCGCACCGTCTATTGGGACACTCCCGTGACTCACGAGATGTTTCGCCAACACCACTGCAAGCATTTCCCCCGCACCAAAGTGCGCGCCCGCACCTACCTTGATTCGGGGCACTGCTTCTTGGAGGTGAAGAAGAAAGACAACCACGGCAAGACCCGCAAGAAGCGCATAGAGATTCCCTCTATTGAGGCAGTCATCAACGAAAAGTTTGGCGAAGAATTTCTCACGGAGCGCACGGGTTACACCTTCCGCGACATCATCCCCACGATAGAAAATTCCTTCCACCGCATAACCCTTGTCAACGACGCCAAGACCGAGCGCCTCACCATCGACTTTGGGATCAACTTTCTCAATCACGAGACGGGCGAGACGGGAACGATGGACAACCTTGTCATTATCGAACTCAAGCGCGACGGACGTATTCACTCGCCCATCCTTGCCCTGCTCCGCCAGTTGCGCATTAAGCCCAGCGGCTTCAGTAAGTATTGCATCGGTTCGGCAATCACAAACGGCAACCTCAAAATCAACCGCTTCAAAAAGCGCATGCACCGCTACGACAAGATAGCCGGTTGCCACACACATTAACTCACGCATAATTATTCACCTCACACCTTAAATCTCAACTCCCCATGCTCGAATTATTCGCCGAAAACATCGGACTGTTTCACCTCCTTGGTAGCCTCGTTCTGAACTGCGTTACAGTTTGGCTCATCGTTCATTTCTTCTATTACCCCAAAGGGCAACGCCGTGACTACTACTTCACCTTCATCCTGCTCTCGGTGAGCATCTTCATGCTCATCTACCTGTTCATGGGCAGAGAAATTGCAGGAACCGTCTCCGACGCCGGAATGGTAGGCGCCGCCCTCGGACTCTTTGCCATCTTTGGCATCATACGCTACCGCACGGAGAGCGTGCCTATACGCGAGATGACCTACCTCTTCTTCCTCATTGCCCTCTCAGTATTGAACGGGAAGACAGGTGACCTCCACATCGTTGAGCGACTCGTTATCAACTTAGTATTTATCCTTATCGTATGGCTGGCTGAGAATTTCCATTCAGCATACAACCAAGGATGCAAATATGTCAAGTATGACAACATCGACCTTATCAAACCCGAGCGCTACGATGACCTTGTGAAAGACCTTGAAGAGCGCCTCGGCGTGAAAATTACTCGCGTAGAAGTAGGCGCCGTAGACTTCCTTACCGACATGACCATGCTCCGCGTGTTTTACATAGACCCCGACAAGCGCATCAAGTCAGTCGATCGTATGTTTAAGACTCCCGAGGGATAATATTTGAGTCATTTCTTTTAAACATAGAATATCTATTCTATAATATATAGAGCATCTAAACTTTCCCTCCCCTCTATAAAAACAATACACCAACCATGAAAAAACTATTTACCACCTGCTGCGCCCTCTTACTCGCAGCGCCCACATTCGCTCAGAGAGACGAATTTGGTACTTGGCTTGAAGTCGAAGCCGAAAAGGAAATCACGAAGCGCATTGACTTGACGCTCGGCCTGGGTATGCGTGCCAACGACAACCTCGGCGAAGTGTCGCGTGCAAATGCCGTTATCAGCGGTAGCTATAAGGTATGCGACTACTTGAAAGTAGCTGCAACCTATCAGTATATCAGCGATTTGAGTCGCGGAGAGGTTAAGGAAGATTTTAAGAAGAGCAACGGTAATTTTAATGGTTACAACGTTGACGAAGCCTTCCACCGCACGAAACACCGTCTCTCTTTCGACCTCTCAAGTAAGGTGAAAGTGGGCAGATTTACCTTCTCGCTGCGCGAACGTTACCAGTTTACCCACTCGGTAAGCAAAGACATTGAGCGCACGCGATACCGCGAAATTTTTGATCCCAATAATCCAATGGGATATACCGGAACGACCGTTCCCTTCGGCGGTTACGAATGGAAGGAATGCACCCTGGGCGAAGACCATAAGAATCACAAAAACGGACACCTGCTCCGCTCGCGCATCGGTGTAGAATACGACATCCGCAAGTGTCCCCTCACACCCTTTGCAACTTACGAAATCAAAACCAGCCTACAAGACGGCGGTGCGACAGAAGAAACGCGCCTTATTGTCGGTACTGACTGGAAACTCAATAAGAAGAATACGCTCTCCATTGCCTATGTCTTTAACGACGGGCACTATAGCGATGAAGCCAATATCCATGCCGTGAGCATTGGGTATAAGTTTAAGTTCTAATGAAGTAAACAAGTTTACAGGTACGAGTAAACAAGATGCCTCTGAGTGAGCTAGTTATCTTGTCAACTCGTACCTTGTCAACTCGTCAAGTCTATAATATTTCATCATGAGAATCCTATCCATCATTGCCGCCCTCTTTGCGGCAACTACACTTAGCGCACAGCGCTTAGACTACCTCACGCTCCGCTTGATAAACGGAGAAGAGCACAGTCTGAATATTGCTGCGGGCGCCACGCTTACCTTCTCGGCGAGCACCTTTATCGGGCAAGCCGGCGGGCAGCAGTTGCAACTCCCGCTTGCCGACCTCGGCGCCCTCTTCTTTGCTGCAGAACCTACGGGTATAGAAGACCTTTCAACAGCAACCGTTACGGCGCGACTCAGCAGTAACGCCCTGATTGTTACGGCTCCCGCAGGCAGCACCGTAAGTGTTTACACGCTCGACGGGCGCCTCCTCACGACACTTCAGAAGAGCGTAAACGGCAGCGAACGCTTCTCGCTCCCCCTGAGCAGTGGGGTTTACGCCGTTCGCATTGGTCAAAAAACATTTAAACTCCTTGCACCATGAAGCAGTACCTTCTCTTTATCGCCATGGTCGGCACGGCGCTGACCTCGGCAGCACAGACGCTGCGCGTTGCGCAAGGAAATGTTACGACCGTCTTTGACGCTACTACGCTGGGCGAATCTCCCTTCACCGCAGGCGGAAAGACGCTCACCCTGGGCGGAAAGGCGTATGACGTCAGCACGATTGACCGCATGACGGTTACGAATGATGCCGTAGCAGTGGCATCTGTGGGCGTTATCTATAATGGTGCGACGGCGCAGGTAGAACTCAGTGGCGACCTCGCCCCTTACCTCACGGTCAGTGTGGAGGGTGCGAACGTCAGCATCACTGCCGACGCTGCGCTTCAGGAAGAAGTGACCTACACCCTCAGTGGTGCGTCGACCTCGGGCTCTTTCACCATGGAGGGCGACTATAAAGCAACGGTGGCGCTCAATGGTGTGAGCCTCACTTCTACTACGGTGAGCATGCCCGCCTTTAACATTCTCAACGGCAAGCGCATCAAGATTGTGGTCAACGGCACGAACAACTTTGCCGACTGCGCTGGCGGTACGCACAAGGGAGCTTTCTTTGTCAACGGTCATCCTGAATTTGAGGGCAGCGGCACTGTGAACATCACGGGCAATTCCAAGCACGCCTATGTCAGCGATGAATACTCGCAATTTAAGGATGAATTTACGGGAACTATTAACGTGCTCGGCGCGGTGAATGACGCCTTCCACATTGACCAATATTTGCTGCTCCAGGGCGGAACCTTTACGATGACAAACATAGGTGGCGACGGCTTTGACATTTCTCTGACCAACGACGCTACTGACGAATTTAACGGCGAGGTGTTTATCGAAGGCGGCAAGATTATTCTCGACGTAGTAACCCCCGACACAAAGGGCATTAAGAGCGAGGCGCAAATGACCATCTCGGGCGGCACCATCTCGGGCAACGTTTCGGGCAACGGCACTAAGGGCATTAGCGTAGGGGGCGACCTTACGATTAAGGGCGTGGCAAACAATCCCCTCATCGACCTTAAAGTGACGGGCACCACCCATGCTGCGGGCACGGTAGATGAAAGTAAGTGTCGCGGCATCAAGGGTAAGGGCAACTTCCTCTTTGACGGCGGCACCATCAAGATTTCTGCCACAGGCGTCAAGAGTAAAGCCATCAGCATAGACGGCACTTACACCTACAAGAGCGGTTCGCTCAACTGCGCGGTCGACGCTGCAAATTAGTCCACTACTTCCACACATAAAGAGGAGGCAACTTCATCGGTTGCCTCCTCTTTTTTGAAACACAAAACGATATATTAGTATGCCACAAACTATTATTTTGGCAATTATATAGGAGTTGCCCCAAAAGTCTGCTTTCATATAGCAAATTTTGAGTCAACTGCTATATCATTTCCCATTTTTTTGCTGCACGAAGTGCCCCATTTTTTACCCCAAACCAGTTGCCCGAAAAACTAAACCTATTGTTGTGAAAATTATTAGTAACATAATTTAAATTATTAGTAATGTAATTCAAAAAAGGTTACTAATAATTTTCGCCCCTTCTAACCTACAGATTTCAGACCAAGACTTGCACAAAAAAACAACTCCCCCACGCCGCAGGGCAAGGGGGAGTTGGTGTATCATAAGGGCAAGGCGCACTACTGGATGCGCTTCACAAGTGTGAGTCCGTCGCGGAGGGGGAAAATAAAGGTTTCTACGCGCGGGTCTTGCGCCACGAGGTCGTTGAAACGCTTGATACCAATGGTCTGCGGGTCGTTGTCGTATTCGGATTCCACGACATGCCCGTCCCACAAGGTGTTGTCTGCCAAAATATACCCACCCACGCGTAAGTAGCGCATGATGAGTTCGTAGTATTCCGCATAGGTGCGCTTATTGGCGTCGATAAAGGCGAGGTCTATGGTGAGATTCATCGGCGGAAGCAACTTGAAAATGTCACCCACCACCATGTCAATCTGCGGAGGAAAGGGCGAGTTTTCAAACCACGGGCGTGTGAAGTCCTCCTGCTCATCATTGATTTCAAAGGTCACGATGCGCGAGCCAGGGCGCATACCCTGCGCCATGCTCAGAGCGGAATAGCCCGAGTAAGTACCAATCTCCACCACCGTTTGTGGGTTAATCAGTTCTGTAAGCATCTTCAGCAACTGCCCTTGCAAGTGCCCCGACGCCATACGCGGGCGAATCAACTGCGTATTTGTGGCACGGTAGAGTTTGTAAAGGTAGGGGTGCTCGGGAGTTATGTGAGAGAGGATGTAATCGTTGAGCATGGGGGTGGAGTTAGGAGTGAGTAGTTAGAAGTGAGGAATTAGGAGTGGGGAATTGAGCATTCACCGTTCACCATTACCCCTTCACCGCCAATAAAGCCTCTACCGCCAAGCGGTAAGAGTCCATGCCAAAGCCTGCAATTACGCCTTTGCATACGGCAGAGAGCATGGAGGTGTGGCGAAACTCCTCGCGAGCATGCACATTTGAGAGGTGCACCTCAATAACCGGCACGCTGAGCGACTTGATGCAGTCGCGCAGGGCAATAGAAGTGTGTGTGTAGGCGCCAGCGTTCAAGATGATTCCGTCGCAACCGGCATCGTCGGCAGCCTGAAGGGCATCGATGAGAAAACCTTCGACATTGCTCTGGTAATATTCCAGTTCCACCGTGCCGGCATACTTCTGACGGAGCGCGTCAAGGCATTGCTCCATCGTCTGACTGCCATAAATCGAGGGTTCGCGGGTGCCCAAACGATTGAGGTTAGGTCCGTTTACAATATGTATCTTCATAGGAAAATTATGTGGGAGTTTTCTGTGAAATGATGGGACAAAAATACAATAAGAAGTTGGATTATTCCCCGCCCGACGCCAAAAATATGGTTTCTTTCGCCATGTAGTCTGCTCAGGGCGTCAAAATGTGGAAACAAATCCGTAACTTTGTGGCACATTTTATAATCCATATTTTTTACTGCATGGAAACAACCCGCCAACAAAAGATTTCGCGCCTGATTCAAAAGGAACTCTGCGACATCTTCTTACTCCAAACAAAGTCAATGCCCGGTGTGCTCGTCTCGGTAAGTGCTGTGCGCATCTCTCCCGACATGAGCGTGTGCCGTGTCTACCTCAGCGTGTTCCCTTCTGGACGCAGCGCGGAAATTGTTGCGAATATCAACAACAATATGAAGCAGGTGCGCCTTGAATTGGGTAACCGCGTGCGCCACCAGTTGCGTATCATTCCCGAATTGAAGTTCTTCGTAGACGACTCGCTCGACTATATCGAACACATCGACGAACTCTTGAAAAAGTAAGTCATGTCCCTCGCCTTCCGCCTCGCCCTGCGTTACCTTTTCTCCAAGAAAAGTCATAACGCCATCAATTATATCTCCGCTATTTCGGTGGCGGGGATAACGTTGGCTACTATGGCGATGGTGTGTGTGATGAGTGTGTTTAACGGGTTCTACAATATTGTTGAGGGACTCTACACGACGTTTGACCCGCAGATAAAGGTGGTTCCCAAGAAGGGAAAGATGGTTGCGGAAACCGACAGTGTGCTCTGCGCCTTGAGGAGTCATGAGAACGTTGAGTCAGCGACAAACGTGTTGCAAGACCATGCGCTCATCCTCTTCAGTGGGCATCCCGTTTTGGTGCAGATTAAGGGCGTCGATGAAAACTTTAAGCGCACGAGTGATATTGAGAGCATCTTGCGCGGGGGAGAAAATCTTGTGTTGCAGGACGGGCAGACGGAATACGGTATTCCCGGAATCGCCCTTTCCTTTAAAATTTGTGGCGGTTACAATTACGGCACGCTCCAAATCTGTGCTCCGAAAAAAGGGGAGCGCATCAATGTGGCGAATCCCTCAGAGAGTTTTAACACGGGTATACTGACCTCGCCCTCGCAGGTGTTTGTAGTCAACCAACCCGTATACGACGAGAATTACTTCCTCACCTCGCTGGATTTCTCCCAGCGACTGTTTGACCAAGCGGGGATGGTGACGTCGGTAGAACTGAAATTGAAAGACGGCGCCAACCTTTACCTCACCAAGCGTGAGTTGCGCAAGATTGCAGGTGACCGTTTCGACGTGCTCGACCAGTTGGAGCAGCAGGCGGAAGTGTATAACATCATGAAGATTGAGAAACTCGTGTCGTTTGGGTTCTTGGCCTTCATCCTGTTTATCGCCATGTTCAACATTGTCGGCAGTCTGTCGATGCTCATTATCGAGAAGCGCGAAGACATGCTCACGCTCCACGCCCTCGGTGCCTCTCCGGCGATGCTGCGCAAGATATTTTTCATTGAGGCACGCCTCATCGCGCTGATTGGCGGACTGATAGGCGTTGTGTTGGGCGTTGCGCTCTGCCTGGGGCAACAAACATTCGGGTGGATTACTTTGGGTAACGGCGACGGTAGTTTCCTTATCGACAGTTACCCTGTAAGCATCGAAATTCTTGACCTCGTCATCATTCTTGCTACAGTCTTTGGCGTGTCGCTCATAAGCACATGGTTCCCCGTTTATTACCTCACCCACCGCCTGCTTTGGGAAGAACACAAGGCAACCCTTCAGGGCGATGACGAGTAACGGGGAGCGACCACGGATTCTCTGACTGCCGCGAAAATCCGGATTATAGAGAAAAACTACACACTCTATAGCCGATATTTACAAAAAAATCCGTTCCTTTGCAGTATCCTCCGCAGTGTGGGGTGTAACCTCGTGCACCGCGAAGGGCGTATTGTGTAAACATTTTCAAAAACCTAATTATAACTAACAGCACTATGTACGGAAATTTCCAAGAATTTCTCCAGAATGAGCTTGAAGCCATTAAGGAGGCTGGTCTTTACAAGAACGAACGCTTGATCGAAGGTCCTCAGCAGGCAGCGATTCAGGTAAACAACAAGGAAGTATTGAACTTCTGTGCTAACAACTACCTTGGTCTTTCTAATCATCCCCGCCTTGTGAAGGCTGCGAAGGACATCATGGACCAGCGCGGTTACGGTATGTCTTCTGTACGCTTCATCTGCGGTACTCAGGACTCTCACAAGACTCTTGAAGCTGCTATTTCTAAGTTCTTCAAGACTGAAGATACTATCCTTTACGCAGCATGTTTTGATGCTAACGGCGGTGTGTTTGAACCCCTCTTCACTGCTGAAGACGCTATCATCTCTGACGCACTCAACCACGCTTCTATCATTGACGGTGTGCGCCTCTGTAAGGCAAAGCGCTACCGCTATGCTAATGCTGACATGGCAGACCTCGAACGTTGCCTCCAGGAAGCACAGGAACAGCGCTTCCGCATTATCGTAACAGACGGTGTGTTCTCAATGGACGGTAACGTGGCTCCTATGGACAAGATTTGTGACCTCGCTGAAAAGTATAACGCACTTGTGATGGTTGACGAAAGCCACTCTGCAGGTGTTGTAGGTGCTACAGGTCGCGGTGTGAGCGAATTCTTCAACACTTACGGTCGTGTGGATATCTACACAGGTACGCTTGGTAAGGCATTCGGTGGTGCAATGGGCGGTTTCACAACTGGTCGCAAGGAAATCATTGACATGCTCCGCCAGCGCTCACGTCCTTACCTCTTCTCTAACTCACTCGCTCCCTCAATCGTAGGTGCGTCTATCGAAATGTTCAAGATTCTCGAAGAGTCTAACGAACTTCACGACCGCCTCGCTGAAAATGTAGAGTACTTCCGCTCAAAGATGATCGAGGCTGGTTTCGACATCAAGCCCACTCAGAGTGCTATCTGCGCAGTAATGCTTTACGACGCAAAGCTCTCACAGGTGTATGCTGCAAAGCTTCAGGAAGAAGGCATCTACGTAACTGGTTTCTACTACCCCGTTGTTCCCAAGGATCAGGCGCGCATTCGCGTACAGCTCTCTGCGGGTCACAACCGCGAACAGCTTGACAAGTGTATCGCTGCCTTCATCAAGGTGGGTAAGGAACTTGGCGTGTTGAAATAAGCCCCCTTCAAGGTCAAAAAAATAGCAAGTGCATCGCTTCGGCGGTGCACTTTTTTTGTTACAGACAACCAACAAGTTAAGGGACGTCATTTTTTGTCAAAATTATTAGTAACCTTTTTTAAATTACATTACTAATAATTTTTATTAGGTTACTAATAGTTTTTACGACAATAGGTTTAGTTTTTCGGGCAACTATTTTGAGGGTATTTTCAAGGGATTTAATAGCGAAAAATTGAGACATTTTCACGAATAGTTTACACACGATTGTTCTGAAGAACCTATTGGTGTCTGATAAACACCTATAACCACTATAATATTAAATTATTCAAACAGTGTAAGCCCACCAGTTAGCAGATTTCCCCTGAAAGGGGATAAATCCATTAGCCCAGGGCAACGCCCTGGGTATCGTTGCAGTCGAGGTTTGCGCCCTGAAAGGGCAAAAGCGAGTATAAAAAATCTGAGCAGCAATGCTTTTGCCCCTTCAGGGCGCAAGTCCAAACGTTCATCCCCCCAGGGCGCTGCCCTGGGCTGGATGCTTAATGGCCTTTCAGGCCGTTACTTCTCAAAAAGTCCACAAGACACCAATTAAAAATTCCCATTCTCCTCCGCACGAAGCATACACATTTAGTATATATAGGGACACGGGGCACAAGTTTCCTGCTCCCGCGCAAAAGTAAATCACCCCCGTCGGCGCAAAAATAATTCGCGTCCGAGAATCTCGGACTTTGGCGCCCTACCTTTGCATTGTCGACAAGAAAGGACTGCATGCCGGGAGGCAAGCGCCCATTCTCCCCGGGGTAAAACTATAGTATTCACCCTATTACCTGAAAAAACTAATGCGAAATCACTACGGGAGCGAGACGCTCCTAAAAGAGAGAAGCGAGGCAAAGGCGGGGGCATTTTTCATGCACCGCACGCCCACGCTGGGAGTGAGAAACCACAATCCGCTTAACATCCGCTACGTGGCAACAAACAAATGGCTGGGACAGTCAAAGACAACGCCCAACGTCAGCGGATTTTGCAAGTTTGACTGCATGGACTACGGTCTGCGCGCCGCCATTCTCTTGCTGCTCACCTACATCCGCAAGCGTGGATGCACCACGCCGCGCCAAATCATTTACCGATGGGCACCACCCACGGAGAACGATACCGAACTTTACCTGCAATGCGTGTGTGGCAGAGCAGGCGTGGCGCCCGAAGAAGACTTGCCCACCGAGGGAAGTGCGTTCAACCGCTTCGTTATTGCCATGGCGCGACAAGAGTCGGGCATTCACCTCACGGAAAACGACATTGAGCGCGTGCGCCAAACCTTTAACATCCACTAACCTTAAACCTCTATCTATGTACACTACAACCACGCTTTCAAACGTCTGCACCCGGCAAGAAATAGCCTCACTCATCTTCCCCTCACCCACTATGCACGCCTCCGTGGCGCGACTCAACCGCTGGATAAAGCAAGACCCGATCTTGGAAAAAGCACTCCGCTTGGCGGGATATAAGGAAAAGAGCCACTTCTTCACCCCCAAAATCATCCGCATCCTCGAGCGCTTCTTCCTATAACCCTTACGCGAAAAAATAGAATACAAAAAAGTAAGCGAGAAGTAATGCCCACAGGCAAAACTTCTCGCTTTAAGAGTAGCCCCAAGGAGAATCGAACTCCTATCTAAGGTTTAGGAAACCTCTATTCTATCCGTTGAACTATGAGGCCAGCCAGCGCACCAAAAACATGACGCATTTTGCGCGGCAAAGGTAGCAAAAACTTCCCACTCTGCAGCGATTTTCAAAAATATTTCCCTTAAATTGGCAGGTTTGAGGGTGCAGAGTGTGAAAACTTGTTTTTTTTCTTTGACGGGTCAAGAAAAAACGATTCCTTTGTAAGTTGAAACTTATAACATAAATTAAATAAACTAAAAACTAAATGATTACCTCAATTATCATTGCGGTGTTCGTATTCGGTTATGCTTGTATCGCGCTCGAACACGGCACTAAGATTAACAAGGCGCCCGTGGCGCTCTTGATGTGCGCCATCTGTTGGACGCTCGTTACTGTAGGTGTGAACAGCGGAAGTATCCTTCTTCCTCACGGAGAAGCAATCACGGAACGTATGCTCCACCACCTCTCTGAAACTTGCGAAATTATCGTATTCCTTATGGGTGCGATGACGATTGTAGAAATCGTAGACGCTAACGGTGGTTTTAACTTCGTGCGCTACCGCCTTCAGACTGCAAGCAAGCGTAAGTTGATGTGGCGCATGGCTTGGTTGACCTTCATCCTCTCGGCTGTACTCGACAACCTCACTACTTCTATCGTGATGATCATGGTGCTCCGCAAGCTCGTGGCTAACAAGGAAGACCGTTTCCTCTTTGCAGGTCTCATCATCTTGGCTGCAAACGCCGGCGGTGCTTTCTCTCCCATCGGTGACGTAACAACAATCATGCTTTGGGTGCGCGGTATGCTCTCAACTACGGGTGTAATCACTGAAGTATTCCTCCCCTCTGTTGCCAGCTTGCTCATCCCTTGTATCATCATGCACTTCCGCATGAAGGGTAATATTGAAGGTGTGAAGATGGAAGAGTATGTAGAAGCGAACCAGGAGTTCTCAAAGAAGGAACGCAACATCGTGTTCTGCCTCGGTGTGGGCGGTTTGCTCTTCGTGCCTGTATTTAAGTCATTGACTCACCTCGCTCCCTACGTTGGTATCCTCCTCGTGCTTGGTGTGCTTTGGACAGCTGTAGAAGTATTCTTGGCGCGTAAGAAGAACCACCACCTCATGTCTACGCACCGTGTGACAAACATGTTGCAGAAGATTGACATGACAACAATCCTCTTCTTCCTCGGTATCTTGATGACCGTTGCAACACTTCAGGACACTGG
The DNA here is from genome assembly GCA_045631665.1 of Alloprevotella sp. GTDB lineage: Bacteria > Bacteroidota > Bacteroidia > Bacteroidales > Bacteroidaceae > Alloprevotella. Next base: position 26,249 of record JAZQVD010000035.1, on the reverse strand, counting down.
CGTACTCACAGCATTTGGTCAGTGGTTGAACGAAGCAACAGGCGCTAATCACTATGCTATTACAGGCGTTATCGGTGCTGCTTCTGCAATCGTTGATAACGTGCCCCTCGTTGCAGGTTGTATGGGTATGTATCCCATTGAAGCTGCTGGTGCTTTGGCACAGGACGGTATCTTCTGGCAACTCTTGGCATACTGTGCCGGTGTCGGAGGTTCAATGCTCATTATCGGTTCTGCAGCAGGTGTAGTAGTAATGGGTCTTGAAAATATCTCATTCGGTTGGTACTTGAAGAACATTTCTTGGCTCGCCCTCGCAGGTTACCTCGCAGGTATCGCGGTGTATGCTATTCAGCACCCCATCTTCCAGAGCCTTGGTCTTATCCAATAAATAACCTTTCCTCAGTCGGTTGAAAGTATGATTCCAACCGATTGAGGTATTCTACTAATCCATAAAACTATTGTAACTATGAAAAAGATTCTTCTCACACTCGTTGCAGCACTCGTAGTGACTTCAGCTTCTGCGTTCAGTTTCAACTGGGGTATCACTGGTGGTTTGAACTATACTAAGGTGAAGGTTTCAAGTAAGTCTGCTGCACTTTCAAGTCTTAAGAGCGGCGACAGTCAGGCAGGTTGGAACATTGGTGTGCGTGCTAATGTAGGCCTCATCGCAGGTTTTTCTGTAAACGGTGCTTTGCTTTACAACCAAAATAAGTTGGTGCTTGAACAGGGTGCTATTAAGGAAACTGAAACAGAACGTTCATTCTCAGTGCCCTTGAACCTCCGCTTCAACTTCGGCATCGGTCAGACTGGCGTGTTCGTTGGTACAGGTCCTCAGTTCGACTTTGCTTTGGGTAGCACTAAGTGGAACGACGCTTTGTTGAACGGCGCAAGCACATTTGACAACGAAAATATGTCTACTTCTTGGAACATCAGCGCAGGTGCAAAGGTGCTCGGTAAGTTGGAACTCACAGCGGGTTACACATTTGCTCTCGGCGCAATCGGTAAGGCAGTCGTTAAGCAAGTAGGCGGTCAGAGTCTTATTGGCGGTGGCGCAGACATCAAGCGCAACATGTTCCAAATTAACGCTACATACTATTTCTAAGAAATTAGTTTTAAAAACCATTCCGGAAGGCACTCTCCCCCTTTTCTTAGAGGGAGAGGACCGTCCGGATTTTGTCATCACATACCAACACAATGGAAAACAAACTAAACTTGGGCACCTTGTGCCTCCATGCGGGTTATACACCCAAGAAGGGTGAACCTCGTCAGCTTCCTATCTATCAGAGTACAACTTTCAAGTATGAAACGAGCGAGCAGATGGCACGCCTTTTCGACCTTGAGGACTCTGGTTATTTCTATACCCGACTTCAGAACCCCACCAACGACGCTGTAGCAGCAAAGATTGCTGCGCTTGAAGGCGGTGTGGCAGCAATGCTCACTTCATCGGGTCAGGCGGCAAGTTTCTATACAATCTTCAACCTCTGTGAAGCAGGTGATCACTTCATTTCTACGAACAACATCTACGGCGGTACTTACAACCTCTTCGGCGTAACGCTTAAGAAATTGGGTATCGAATGTACTTTCGTGGACCAGGAATGGAGCGACGAAGAAATCCAAAAGTATGTGCGCCCCAATACGAAGTGTTTCTTCGGCGAAACAATTTCTAACCCCGGTTGCACTATTTTGGACATCGAACGCTTTGCAAAGTTGGCGCATAAGAACGGTATTCCCCTCGTAGTGGACAACACTTTCGCTACACCTATCAACTGTCGTCCCTTTGAGTGGGGTGCAGACATCGTTACGCACTCTACAACAAAGTACATGGACGGTCATGCAACAGCAGTGGGCGGTGCGATTATCGATAGCGGTAACTTCGACTGGGAAGCCTCAGCAGAAAAGTTCCCCGGTCTTTGCACTCCCGACGAAAGCTATCACGGTCTTACTTACACCAAGGCTTTTGGAAAGAATGCCTTTATCGTGAAGGCTACTGCCCAATTGATGCGCGACCTCGGTTCGATTCAGTCGCCCGAAAATGCCTTCTTGCTCAACCTCGGTCTTGAAACGCTCCACCTCCGCATGAAGCAGCACTGCACAAATGCACAGCGCGTGGCAGAATATCTCAAGGCGCACCCCAAGGTAGCATGGGTAAACTTCGCAGGTCTTGAAGACAATCCCTACTATGCCCTTGCGCAGAAGTATTTGCCTAATGGTATTTGCGGCGTAATGGCTTTAGGACTTAAGGGAACCCGTGAAGATGCCATTAAGTTTATGGACAACCTCCGCTTGATTAGCATTGTGACGCACGTAGCCGACGCTAAGAGTTGCGTGCTCCACCCCGCAAGTCACACGCACCGCCAACTTTCTGAAGAACAACTTAAGGAAGCAGGCATTGCTCCCGACCTCATCCGCCTCTCAGTAGGTATTGAAGATACCGAAGACATTATTGCGGATATCGAACAGGCGTTGGAAAAGATTTAATTTATTAAGGTTTTGAGGTTTTGAGGTCGCTTCGCTTTAAGGTTTTAAGGAACCTGGCGGAGTGAGTTGATTTATAGAAAATCTAGAGGTTCTAGAATATCTAGAAAATCTATACCATCTATAGCACCCCGAACGGTCCTCATAACCTCAAAACCTTCCACCTTATAACCTCACTCATAACCTCATAAGATATGAAAATCCTCTTACTTGGCAGTGGCGGTCGCGAACACGCCCTTGCTTGGAAAATTGCTCAGAGCAGCAAAGTTGAAAAACTCTTTATCGCTCCCGGTAATGCCGGCACTGCCAATGTAGGCGAGAATGTGCCCGCACTCAAAGCGGACGACTTTGACGGCATCGCAGCTTTCGCCGTTAAGGAAGGCATTGATATGGTAGTAGTAGGTCCTGAAGATCCCCTCGTAAAGGGTATTTATGACTACTTCCTCGCTAACGACGCCGTAAAGCACATCCCCGTAATTGGTCCTTCAAAGGCGGGTGCCGTACTTGAAGGTTCAAAGGACTTCGCCAAGGCATTCATGATGCGCCACAACATCCCCACGGCTGCGTATGCCACTTTCGACGGCACACAGGTGGAAGAAGGTTGCAAGTTCCTCGAAACCCTCAAAGCGCCTTACGTTCTCAAGGCCGACGGTCTCTGTGCAGGTAAGGGCGTACTCATTCTCGACACTCTTGAAGAAGCACAGAAGGAACTCCGCAGCATGCTCGGCGGTATGTTCGGCAATGCCTCTTCTCGCGTAGTGATTGAAGAATTCCTCTCAGGCATCGAGTGCTCTGTATTTGTACTTACCGACGGTAAGAACTACAAGATTCTTCCCGAAGCTAAGGACTACAAGCGCATCGGTGAGGGCGACAAGGGTTTGAACACTGGTGGTATGGGTTCTGTAACTCCCGTGCCCTTCGCTACTCCCGAATGGATGAAGATTGTAGACGACCAAATCATCCGCCCCACTGTTGAAGGTCTCGCTGCGGAAGGCATCGTTTACAAGGGCTTTATCTTCTTCGGTCTCATCAATTGCGACGGTCAACCTAAGGTAATTGAATACAACTGCCGCATGGGCGACCCTGAAACTGAAAGTGTGATGTTGCGCATCAAGAGTGACCTCGTAGACTTGCTCGAAGGCGTAGCAGCAGGCAACCTTGATGAAAAGACCATCGAGTTTGACGAACGCGCAGCGGTTTGCGTGATGTGCGTCAGCGGTGGTTATCCCCAGGATTATGAAAAGGGTTTTGCCATCACAGGTGCTGATGTAGAAGGCAGCGTAGTCTTCCACGCAGGTACCGCAATGAAGGACGGCGAACTCGTAACTGCTGGCGGTCGCGTTATTGCCGTAAGTTCTTACGGTAAGGACAAGGCTGAAGCACTTGCCAAGTCAATGAAGGGCGCTGAACAGATTCAGTATCAAGGCAAGTACTACCGTCGCGACATCGGTCAGGACCTTTAAAACAAACAAGTGACTAAAGACAAGAGTCTAAAGTCAAGAGAAGGTACATTCCCCTCGACCCTTGACCCTTGACTCTTGACCATTCCCTTTAGCATGAGAAAAGCGCTCACCACAAGCACAGCAATACTACCCCTCGCCCTTGGCGCGGGAAGTTTGTTATGGATACTCCCCGAAGCAGGTAACCTTCTGCTTTGGGGAGGTTGGTTTGTAGCGCTACTTACCACTTATGTGTGGATGGAGACCAACGCCCGGCAACAACTCATCCGCGAACGCTCGCGAATGGTGAGCACCACCGTGTTCGCCTCCCTCTCTGCCGTACCGCTGCTCCATGAGTTTCGCCTCGCCTCCCTGCTTCCGCTTGCGCTACTGCTCTGTTACGCCTGCCTCTTCTCGGCGTATCAGGAGCGACGCCCCGAGGGAAAGATGTTTCACGCCTTTCTCTTGTTGGCACTCGCCTCGCTGCTGTTGCCGCAAGTATTGTGGTTAGTCCCCCTACTCTTGTTCAGTTGCAGCCTTCACCTGCGCTCGCTCACATTAGGCAGTTTCGGCGCAACGCTTATGGCCCTGCTGCTACCGGTCGTAGGTTATTCCCTTTGGGCATTGGTGAAGTGGGACTTTTCCCTGCTCATAACGTTTCTTGAGAACACGCGCCACGCCCTTACTCACATCGATTGGAGTTACTGGCAAAGTGTCTACGTCGCCACTCCCGCCACGCTGCCCACAAGCGAATGGCAGTTTCTCGTAAGCGCCGGCGGCACACTGCTGCTCTCGCTTATCTCAATTACACATCAGGTGCGCACCTCCTATCTCGACAAAATCCGCGTGCGCATGTACTATTACTTAATAGCGCTCGTGCAGGGCGGACTCACCGTGCTGCTCATCCTCTTCCCCGAAGAGCGCTGGACGTGGTTACTGCTACTCATCACAAACGGCGCACCTCACATTGCCCATTACCTGACACTCACCCGCGGTTGGCTGTGTACCACCGTCTTTTGGGTGTCACTCATCACCCTCCTATTACTCACTTTTTTTAACTACCACACGGCATGGATTTTTTCGTTAATCTTCTCGTAGACTGGGGATTGCCCGGAATGTTTATCGCAGCATTCTTGGCCGGAAGTTTTATTCCCTTCTCCTCTGAGGCGGTAATGATTACGCTTATTGCTGCTGGGGTAGATCCGTGGGGACTCTTCATTTGGGCGTCAATAGGCAACACGCTGGGGGGAATGTTCAACTACGGCGTGGGGCACATGGGGAATGAAGACTGGATTTACAAGTTGCTGAAACTCCCGCCTAAGAAACTCAACAAGGGCATTCAGCAGGTGAAGCGCTACGGCGTATGGGCGGGACTGCTCTCCTGGATTCCCATCCTCGGCAGTGTGATTACCGTAGCCATGGGTTACTTGCGCCTCAACATCTATTACTCACTCATCAGCATGGGAGTGGGCAAGACCATCCGCTACTACATTGTCATGGCGTTTATGCTGGGCTTGATGGATAGCGTAAGCGAGTTGTTTTAGAAGTTAGAAGGTTTTGAGGTCGGAGGGGTATAAGGTTTCTACCCCCTCCCTAAGGCCACCCACATGAACTAAAAACCTTCAGAACATCCCCCGAATTTCGTACAATTTTAAGGACTGAATTTTCGCTTTTATAGCACCTTTGATTTTCAAGTGCTTATAGGGGCGAAAATTATTAGTAACCTTTTTTAAATTACATTACTAATAATTTAAATTATGTTACTAATAATTTTCACTACAATAGGTATAGTTTTTCGGGCAACCGTTTTGGGGCGAAAAAAGAGGCACTTTGCGTAGCAAAAAATTGAAGTCAACGCGGCAACTTGCTCCTACTCCTCCGCACGGTCTTTCTCCTTCCTCCTTTCTCAATTCTCCTTTCCCCCTCCGTGTCTTCAAAAGTACGCAACATATTCTTCCTCCTCGGCATTGCCAGTGTGGTGGTGATGGTTATCAGTTTCGACATGACGCTTGATGCCATCACCGAAAATTTGGTGCGCGCGGGGCGTTGGTTTGTCCTTGCGTGCCTGTTGTGGGTGGGAGTGTATGCCATCAACGCCTTAGGTTGGCGCGCCATCATCCACGACGGCAGCGACCGTGAGCGCATCCCCTTTTGGCGCATCCTGAAATTCACCATCACGGGATTCTCGCTCAACACCGTGACTCCCGTAGGGTTGATGGGGGGAGAACCCTACCGCATCATGGAACTCAAACCCTACGTAGGCGTAGAGCGTGCCACGTCGAGCACCCTGCTCTATGTGATGATGCACATCTTCTCACACTTCTGGTTTTGGATGCTCTCCGTCGTGCTCTACCTTGTCTGCTATCCGCAACAGCTCAACCTCGCCATGGGCGTGTTACTCGCACTGACCGCAGCGTTTTGCTCACTGGCAATTTACGTTTTCATGCGGGGCTACAAGAGGGGGTTCACCCTGCGCCTCATTGAGATGCTGACGCATGTGCCTTTCATCAAGGGATGGGCAACGCGGTTTGCTGCAGACAAGCGCCAGACGCTCTTAGAAATTGACCAGCAAATAGCAGCGCTGCATGCCACACGCCCGGCAACCTTTTACTTCGCCTTAGGGTGCGAACTCAGTGCGCGCATTATCTCGAGCGCAGAAATTCTAATCTTCCTCCACCTCTTCGGAGTGACTGCCAGTTTTGCAGATTGCATTCTCATCTTAGGATTCACCTCGCTCTTTGCCAACGCCCTCTTCTTCCTGCCCATGCAACTCGGGGCGCGCGAAGGAGGATTTGCCATGGCGGCGGGCGGACTCATGCTTACGGCAGGCGTAGGCATTTCGCTCGGACTTCTAATAAGACTCCGCGAACTCGTGTGCGTCATCATCGGGTTGGCACTCATGAAGGTGGGAAACCGCCCCTTGCCAGTGTCCTCTTCTACGGAAAATAAGCGTTAAATAATGTAGAACGTCATCCGTTCCCTAAAGTTTTTCTAATTTTGCACTTAAAGGGGGAGTTCTCAACCCTCCAATTTCTCTGAATAATACCATCACAATATGAAAGAAGCTACTGGAAAACTCGCCGTAATGAGCGTAGGTCTCGGCGCTGTAACAACAACATTTATTACAGGTACGTTGATGTACCGCAAGGGGCTTACTGTGCCTGGTGGGTCGGTCATCGAAATGGCAAAGATTCGCGTGGGTAGCGGCGCAACTAAGCAGTATAAAAAGATTAAAGACATCGTGCCCGTCGCTCCTATGAACTCGTTGGAGTTTGCGGCGTGGGATATTTTTGAAGAGGATGCTTATCAAGCGGCCCTCCATGCTGATGTGCTCAAGCAGAGAGATATTGACCCCGTTCGCGAAGAATTGGAAGCGATTAAGCCACTCACGGCGGCTTTTGATAAGAACTTCGTAACGCGCCTCCAGGGTGATAATGTCAAGCAGGGAACGCGTTGGGAACTCGTGGAACAGCTCCGTGCCGACATCCGTAACTTTAAGGCAGAACGCGGGTGCGACCGCGCCGTAGTGATTTGGGCGGCTTCTACGGAGAAATACATCCCCTACAACGAGGCAGTTCATAAAAACCTTGCCGACCTTGAAGCGGCAATGAAGGCGAATGATTGCGAAAACATCTCGCCCTCTATGTGCTACGCCTATGCTGCCATTGCCGAAGGTGCGCCCTTCGTGATGGGTGCGCCTAACTTGTGCATCGACATCCCTGCAATGTGGGACTTTGCCAAGCAGCAGAACGTGCCCATCGCAGGTAAGGACTTCAAGACGGGACAGACGCTGATGAAGACGGTGCTTTCGCCGATGCTTCGCACACGTTGCCTCGGTCTTTCGGGGTGGTTCTCAACAAATATTCTCGGTAACCGCGACGGAGAAGTGCTTGACGCGCCCGAAAACTTCAAGACGAAGGAAGTTTCTAAGCTTGGCGTGATCGACACCATCCTTAAGGCAGACGAGCAACCCGAACTCTATGGCGACATCTTCCACAAGGTGCGCATCAATTACTATCCCCCTCGTGGCGATGCCAAGGAAGGGTGGGACAACCTCGACATCTTCGGATGGATGGGCAAGGACTACGGTATGCAAATCAAGGTGGACTTCCTCTGCCGCGACAGCATTCTTGCAGCTCCCTTGATGCTCGACCTCGTACTCTGTGCCGACCTCGCCCTCCGCGCTGGTTGGAGCGGTATTCAGACGTGGATGAGTTTCTACCTCAAGAGCCCCATGCACAATTACGTAGAGCAGGAAGAACCTATCCACGACCTCTTCCAGCAATACATTCTCCTCAAAAATGCTATCCGCACAATGGGCGGATACCCTGCGGATGAGGAATTGGATTAACATAAAACATTGAGGTTTTACCTATACTCAACCTTATACGTATCAGAATGCACCCCGGCCGGGGTGCATTACTTAAAACACCTGCGCAATGCGTTTTCTTCTCTCCCTTCTCCTGTTCATAACCTGCTCACTGAGCATGATTGCCCAGAAGATTACCGGCATCGTTACTGATGCGCGGACGGGAGAACCGTTGCCGTACGTCAACGTCTATTACAAGGGCGAGCGGGCGGTGCAGACGAATGAGCGCGGGCAATATTCGATTCCCTTTAAGACAGGCGAACTCACCTTCTCCTTTGTGGGGTATAACAGCAAGACCTTTACGCCAAAGCGTGCCCGCACCCTCGACGTCATGCTTGAGGAGTTTGAGACGGAGATTCAGACGGCCACCGTCGTAGGCAAGAAAAAGAAGTACAGCCGTAAGAACAACCCCGCCGTAGAACTCATGAAGAAGGTCATCGAGCGGAAAAACCGACACGCACTTACCGCCCACGACTTCTACAGCCTGGAGAAGTATAACAAACTTGTGCTCTCCATCAACAACATCACCGACAACATGACCGAATGGGAGTGGGCGCAGAAACACCCCTTCTTGCTCGACCATGTAGAAACCTGCAACTACACCGGGAAGCGCATCCTGCCCATCTCCGTAGATGAAAGCGTAGTGCGCGACATATACCGAAAATCGACCGACACTAAGAAGAGCATCATCCTCGGGCAGCGCGCCAACGGCATCAATGATATTTTTGCCACGGGAGACATTCTCACAACGATGCTGCAAGACTGTTTCACCACGGTGAATATCAACGACGACAAGGTACGCCTCCTGCAATACCCCTTCATCAGTCCGCTTTCTACGAACTACGCCATTGGTTTCTACCGCTACTTCCTTAACGACACCCTCAATATTGACGGCCAACGCTGCATCGACGTATCGTTCACGCCCAATAATCCTCAGGACTTTGGATTCTCAGGTCACCTCTACGTACTTGCTGACTCTACCTACCGTGTGCACCGCGCCGACATCACCATCCCCCACCGTTCCGACATCAACTTTGTTGAAACGATGCGCGTGGTACAAGAATTTGAGGCACTGCCTACGGGCGAACAGGTCTTGGCGCGCGACAACATGATTATGGAACTCAGCCTCATCGAGGGTACACAGAGCATGCAGATTAAGCGCACCACGGAATACTCCGCCTTTGACTTCTCGCCCATAGCCGACCGTGAATTTGACTTCAAGGGAGATCAGCGCGAGGATTATAACGCTCGTGTGCAGTCTTCCCAATTCTGGGCGTCGCATCGCCCTAACGAACTCACCGACTCGGAAGAGGGCATGGAGAGTTTCGTACAGAAGATGCAACAGTTGAGAGGCTACAAGGTCTTCATCTGGATTGCCAAAGCCTTTGTGGAAAACTTCGTAGAAACAAGTACTGACCCCAAGAAACCTTCAAAACTTGACATCGGCCCCATCAACACGATTTTCTCGCAAAACTTTGTTGAGGGTTACCGCCTCCGTGGGTCGTTCCAAACTACGGCAAACCTCCACCCCAACCTCTTCTTCAAGGGTTACGCCGCCTATGGCATCGACGACCATTGCTGGAAGGGCAGTGGCGAACTTACTTACAGTTTCATCCCCAAGGCATACTTGCCCCACGAATTTCCACACAACAAGGTCAGCGTGGGGTATTACAACGACGTCGTCTCGCCCTCTGACAAGTTTATGACTACAGACAAAGACAACGTCTTTACCTCTTTCAAGTGGACACCCGTTGAGCACATGCTCTACACGGAATACTGGCGCGCAGCCTACACCCGCGAGTATGAGAACGGATTCTCTTACAGCCTCTCTGCGAAGGTGCAGCGCGACCGCCCCACGGCGCGACTCTTCTACCAACCCCTCAGCACGGGCGCAGTAACACAAGACGCCGCGCAGCACGTGAAGGACCTCCGCGCTGCCGAAACCACCATTGCCCTTACCTATCAGCCGGGCGTAAAATGGGTGAACACCAAGCAGCGTCGCGTGGCGACAAACAACGATGCACCCTTGCTCACCCTGCAACACTCCTTCGGCGTTAAAGGGTTGCTCGGCAGCGATTATACCTACAACTTCACCGAAGCAGGCATCTACAAGCGCTTCTGGACTCCCGCATGGGGGCGCATAGATACGCAACTCAAGGTCGGAGCGCAGTGGAACCGCGTGCCCTTCCCCTACCTCATCGTTCCCGCTGCCAACCTCTCTTATATCAAGGACGACAACACCTTCAGCCTGCTGCGCAACATGGAGTTTCTCAACGACCGCTACGCAGCGCTCTTCTGCTCGTGGGAACTGAACGGCAAAATCCTCAACCGCATCCCCTTGATCAAGCACCTCAAACTGCGTGAATACTTCGGTTTTAGCGCACTCTGGGGAGACCTCACCTCGAAGAATAATCCCCTGCTTGAGCAGAATGCCCACCGTGCCGACCTCTACCACTTCCCCGGCACCTTCGACGCTGCGGGTAACTATACGACCATCACTACAGCGATGGACCGCAAGCGCCCTTACGTTGAAGCCTATGTAGGTCTTTACAACATCTTCAAGTTCTTCAACATCGAATACGTACGCCGCCTTAACTACCTCGACGACCCCAATACCAAGCGCTGGGGTATTCGCGGGCGCTTCGTGTTCAACTTCTAATCGCTACACCGCCACTCACGTGGCAATCTCACTTATTTACTCCACGGAGCAATGCGCCTCCGTGGAGTTTTTTTATTTCCCTTTCGGGAGGGGTGCTGGGCGGGCGGAAAAACATGGAGTACATCCGCCCCTCCGAGGGGGCAAACCGCAGGCATTTGCGCCCCAATTTTTCAGTCTTGTAACCACCTGAGATTCAAGAGTCGTTTTCTACCCAAAATTATTAGTAATGTATTTTAAAAAAGGTTACTAATAATTTAAATTAGGTCACTAATAGTTTTTACGATAATAGGTTTAGTTTTTACCGCAACTGTTTGCACCTCCAAAAAACGGCATTTTACCCCCTTGATGAGACTCGCGCAGAGGGGACAAATAAAAAAATGAGCAACGCATAAAATTAGCACTGTGTTTATTCCTAAAAATCCGTAAATTATGCCTAATTTTGCAAGGTGGGGATTACGCTCTCCATGAACAAGTAATTTATTAATCTTAAATACCTTACTCTGTATGAAATTGAAAAATTACCTTTTGCTTGCGCTGGCTACGCCGCTGTTGGCTTCAGCTCAGGTGATGCAGGTTGACAGAACCAAGTGGGTGGATTATGAAGACAATTATAATCCCGACTGGTCTTTGCTTTATTGGCAGGGAGACGAGCCTATGCCCGGTGCTAAACGTACGCGTAGCGGAGAACTTTCCGTGCAGGAAGTAGTAGACCGCACAGACTTGCCTACGCACATCAACGCTGCTGAAACAAAGTTTTTCCCGCCTGTGTTTACTCAGGTAAACGGTTCGTGTGGTGCTGCTTCACGTATCTGCTACATGCTCACGCATGAATTGAATGCTTACCGCGACCTTCCCGGTAATACGTTGGAAAACCAGTTGCCCTCACACTTCGTATACAACCTTACGTACGGCAACTCGGGTAAGGACGAATTTATCCAGTTTATCGGTGTGCCCTCGGCTAAGACTTACGGTGGTCGCACAAACTCTTCGGTTTATGGTTCTTACAACTGGGACGACCCCAATATCGGTTGGATGAACGGTTACGACAAGTGGTATGAAGCGATGTTCAACCGCGCTCACAAGCCCTCACACATTCCTACGAGTCTTCAGACTGCAAAGGGTCGTAAGATATTGAAGAGTTGGCTTTATGACCACCACGGCGATCCCGACTTTAAGGGACGTCCTGGTATCGTGGGTATCGGTGTGGCTTCAGCAAATGGTGATTCTCACATTGAAAATACAGATGCCAACCGCGCAGCAGGCTTGGTGGGTAAGTTATATCTTACACACTGGGGCGAATCTGTTGACCACGCTCTTACTATCGTAGGTTATGACGACCGCGTAGAGTTTGACCTTGACGGCGACGGCATCTTTGGCGAAGGCGACCTTGAAACCAATGACCCTTGGGGCAAGCAGCCTCTTGAAAAGGGAGCGTGGATTATCGTAAACTCTTGGGGTGCTTATTGGGCAAACAGTGGTTTTATCTACTGTCCTTACGCTTGGAGTGTGCCCGCAGCGGTGAAAGAAGGCAATACTTACGTGCCCAACAATGGTTGGTGGACGCCTGAAGTATACCGTATCAAGAAAGACTACCGCCCCTTGCGCACAATGAAGGTGGAAGTAGAATATTCTCGCCGTTCTGAATTGTGCTTCTACGCCGGAGTTTCTTCTGACTTGAATGCTTCAGAACCCGAAAAGACCGTGCCCATGCACCACTTCATCTATGCCGGTGACGGTGCTAACGGTGATTTGAATCCCGCTCCCGAAGTGCCCATGCTCGGTAAGTGGTCCGACGGTTTCCATTACGAACCCATGGAGTTTGGTTACGACATCACTGCACTCTCTGAGGGTGTTGACCGCTCACGTCCCTTGAAGTATTTCTTCATTGTAGAACGCAAGCGCAACTCTATGCTTGGTGAAGGTCGTCTGCACAATCTTTCAGTAATAGATTACGAAAACAACCTCGACGGTATCGAAACTCCTTTTGCTTTAGATGAAGCAAATTGGACTATCGATGCAACTAAGGGCAGCCGCATTGTTTATTCTACCATCGTTTACGGTTCGGCTTCTTACTATGCCCCCGAAAATGCGGTAGTAAACGGCAGTCAGCTTACATGGCAGGCGCCCATTCGCTCGGGTAAGACAATTCAGAATTACAACGTGTATCGCGGTGGCGTAAAGGTGGCAGAAACGAATGCCTCAACGCTTACGTATGACCTCACTGAGGCAGGTGAATACTACGTAACTGCTGTTTATGCCGAGGCAGAATCGTTTGCTTCAAACAAGGTGTATTACGCTGGTGAAAATGCCAGCACAACGCTCCCCGCTGCGTATATTAAGCAGGGCGGATTCACTATCCCCAACGTCTTTGGTGCAAACCACGACAAGGCAACTATTGAATTCTGGCTCTCTCCGCTTTCTATGCTCAACTGGAACCAAACTGCAGGTAACTGGGGTACATGGATGATGCACGCCAACGCTGACGGTTCGTTCACAGCCGGATGGGACACAAACAACCGCGTAAATACAGGCGCTGGATTGATTACTCCGGGTCAGTGGAAGCATATCTGTATCGTTGTTGACGGCAAGACGCTCACAATTTACTTGGACGGTTCGAAGAAACAGTCAATCACTTCATCTTCATTCTCAGGTCTTGGTGGTTTTGGCGATTTGACATTCACCGCAGGTAGTGGTAACAGCTACTTCGACGCACGTGTTGCAGAATTCCGTATTTGGAAGCGCTCGTTCACGGCAGCTGAAGTGAAGAAGAACTATACCGTTTCTATTGCCGACGCAGCAATTCCTCAGGAACTCTTAGCGTATTACCGCGGTGATATTTTTGAAATGGACGGCACGCAATATTTGCGCGACTGTGCGGGTGGTAACCATGCGCCTATCGCTATGCGTAGCGCAGTAAACTCAAAGGTTGAACAGCGCGAGAATAATAACACAAAGATTAAGGCATCTACAGTTGCTCCTACGGTAGAAATTAACGCACCACAGGGCGATATTTTCGTAGGTCAACCCGTTACGTTCACAGCAAATCCCAGTGTAACAGTTACAAGTCTCGTTTGGGACATTCCCAGTGCGAACATCAACAACTCCGCAATTAAGTCGCCCACGGTTTACTTCCAAACTGAAGGAACTCACCAAGTCATTGCTACCGTTACAGGCGGAAGAAACAAGACTGCAGCCGACACTATTGAGGTTACAGTTAAGCAGCCCGAGGTTAGCGCCGACTTCACGATTTCAAAGACTACTTGCGCAGTAGGTGATAATATTACCTTCATGCCCAGTGCTCCCGTATTTGGTTATGAATACGAATGGGTGGCTGAAGTTTCTGACTTCGAAAAGCAAACTATTAACTCAATGGTTGGTGCTGCTACCTTTAACTATCCCGGTATATTCAAGGTACAGCTTCAGGTAAAGTACCAAGGCACTGTCTTAGCTTCAAGCGAAAAATATATTGAAGTAAAGAACGTAGCTCCTAAGGCGGCGTTTGACGTTACTCCCAACGTCATCCTCGTTGGTGAAACTGTGAACTTCCATGATAAATCTACGTCAACTCCTACGGCTTGGACATGGAATATCTATAATGATTACCTCAACCTCTTTGTTGAAGGCCGCAATCCTCAGTATACGTTTGACCTTCCCGGTAAGTATAACGTAAGTCTCATGGCTTCAAACGAGCAGGGTAGTAATACGACAACTCAGAAGAATGCTGTAGTCGTTTGCAACGGCGACTCTAAGAGCGGTCTTATCTTTAACACTACCGACGCTACGGTAACTACTACGAAGGTACCCTTTACAAGTGGCAACTTCACCATTGAATGGTGGATGGCACCCTCTTCTATCGACGTGAGTGGTTCACTTGGTTTCGGACATTACGGAGGTACTCTCGGCGGTTACGTTAACGAAAAGGGCGCACTCATTCTTGACATTGTCGGAAAGACACATGCTTCGCCCTCTAACTATGTTATCGAGCAGGAATGGCACCACTATGGTGTGACATTCGACGGCACGAAGGTTACTTTCTATCGTGACGGTATGAGAGTTACTGAAGTGGCCAACGATGCGCCTTCTGAATACGGACTTACGAAGTTCTGCATCTCGCGTTACGACTATCCTTGGAACGGCGGCATAGATGAATTCCGCATCTGGGGTTCTTGTCTCACACAAGAGCAATTGCAGAGCGTATGTAACCGTAGTCTTGCTAACGAAGCAGCACTTGCAGAAGTTGCAGATATGAACTTGCTCGTTTACTACAACTTCGACCAAGGCACAGGCACTTACATCACTGACCACTCAGGCAATGGCAACTCGGGTGTTCGTTCTGGTTTCGGTCCTGACGGAGATGCTTGGGGCGCTTCAAAGGGTGTTTGGAGTCTCTCGTTGAATCAGACTAAGATTTCGTCTGCCGACGTTACAAGCACGTATTTGAAGAACTACAAGCAGGAATTTGCGGGCAACACAAGCAAGACTGTGAACCCCATGAACAGAAGTCGTTTCTACGAAATCAATAGTTGGACGCTCGAAAATAGAGTTATTTCTAACGACTACGGAACGATTATCACTGGTGCCCACGTTGATGCGCAGAAGAATAAGAACATGACCATCACTACGGGTTGGGACCTCTTCGCTTCTACACTCACCGACCACAAGGTGTATCAGACAGTCACACTTCCCGCTGGCTCTTACAAGTTCCGCACTAACTACGGCGCATATGAAGGTCAGTGTGGCGACAGCTACTTGGTTGTAGCAGAAGCAGGCAAATTCCCCACCACGTCAACGATTGCTTCATCCATCGCTTACGTAGCAATGCGCCCGAAGGATAACACGATGACCAACGAATTGGAATTCATGTTGAAGGAAGAAACTGAAGTGAGCCTCGGTTTGTTGGTTAACATGTCGGGAGACCTTTGCTTGGCAATCAAGAGCTTTGAACTTCACCGCAAGGATGCAAGTTACGATGTTGCTCCCTACTCTTACAACCTCGGAGTGGCTCAGAACGGATTTGCAACCCTTTGCTTGCCCGAAACAGTAACGATTCCCGAAGGTGTAGTGGCATACATTGCTACTAAGGCGGACAACGATGCACAGCGCCTCTACCTCTCACGCGTTGAAGGCGAAAACATCCCCGCCGAAGTGCCTGTAATCATCTACGCACCCCAACAGACGGGCAAGACGCTCATCTTCCGTGAAGCAGAAACCGAAGCAACTGACCTTTGCGAAGGCAATATCCTCTATGGCACGCTCGCTGAAGAAGACAATAACGCAGGCGAACCCTGCTTCAGCCTTAACGACAAGGGCGGTAAGGCAGGTTTCTTCCCCTACTTGGCAAGTACGCTGATGGCTAACCGTGCTTACTACTTCGGTGCCGACATCAGCAACTACTACATGATTTTGGAAGACACCGGTCTTGACACTGACATCAACGGCATCACTACTGGCACTGGCGCTAACGCACTTTACGACCTCAGCGGTCGTCGCGTGAAGCAGCCTGCTAAGGGTGTTTACATCATGAACGGCAAGAAGGTAGTGCGCTAATCACTCCACTTTCCGCAACGTATTCAGAGGAGACATCCCCACGTCAAAATGGGGGGTGTCTCCCTCTTTTTTTAGCGCCTAAAAACGATTCTAAAAGTCAAGGGGTTAGAACGGCGAAAACTATTAGTAATGTAATTTAAAAAAGGTTACTAATAATTTTTCTTAGGTTACTAATAGTTTTTACGACAATAGATATAGTTTTTCGGCACATGGATTTAGGGGGTAAATTGCGTAATAAACACGCTCACATCAGCGCTACAATATCACGGAAAACCTAAAATATTCCCCTTTTTGCTTTGTCGCCTCCCCGCGCTTTGTTACCTTTGCAGTAAATAGTTAAATCACAAATTTATATTACCAAGATTATGAGCCAACTCGAAAAAATCTTTGCTGAAAAGCTCCTCAATGTTAAGGCTATTAAGTTGCAACCCGAACAGCCCTTCACTTGGGCAAGCGGATGGCTTTCACCCTTCTATTGCGACAACCGCAAGACTTTGTCATTCCCCGCATTGCGCAACTTCGTAAAGATTGAACTCGCACGCATCATTGCTGAAGAATTCCCCGAAGCAGACGCAGTTGCTGGCGTTGCTACAGGTGCCATCGCTCAGGGTGCACTTGTTGCTGAAGAACTCGCACTCCCCTTCTGCTACGTTCGTGCAAAGGCAAAGGACCACGGCATGGGCAACCTTATCGAAGGCGAACTCCCCGCAGGTTCTAAGGTTATCGTTATCGAAGACCTCATCTCTACGGGCGGCAGCTCACTTAAGGCTGTAGAAGCGCTCCGTGCAGCAGGCTACAACGTAATCGGTATGGTAGCAAGTTACACATACGGTTTCCCCGTTGCTGAAAAGGCATTCGCAGACGCTAACGTGCGCCTCGTAACCCTCACAAACTACGAAGCAGTAGTAGAAGTGGCAAAGGAAACTGGCTACATCAAGGCGGAACACGTGCCCATGCTCGCAGAGTGGCGCGCTAACCCCAGCGAATGGAAGAAGTAAAATTACAAGAAGCCTCCACACGGAGGCTTCTTAAGGTTTGATAAGCACCCCGAAGGGTAGTACAAAGCAAAGCGTGAGCAATTCTGCAAATTCTGTGGGTTCTGTGTGAACAATAAAACGCCCCGCAAGGCATCACCACACAGAATAAATTAGTTCACACAGAACCCACAGAATCCACAGACCTTTTGCTTCGCAATCCCTTCGGTTCGTGAATATCTGATACCCTTATAACCTCAAAACCTACAACCTCAAGACCTCACATATGACTAAATACGAAAGCGAAATCCGCACCATCCCCAACAACATCAACATCGTTTACGAACGCTTCTCTGACCTCCGCAATTTCGAGGCAATCAAACTTGCCATGGAGAACCCCGCCGTGCGCGAAAAGATTAAAGAGGCCGCCGGCAAGGATGCTGATAAACTCGATAAACTTCAGGAGCAAATCAAAGACATTACCTTTACCGAAGACACCATTTCCTTCGGCACACAGATGGGACAAATCACCCTCCAAATCGTAGAGCGCGACGCGCCCAAGTTGATTAAGTTTGAGGGAGTCGGTTCGCCCATCGCCATGAACCTTTGGATTCAGTTGCTCCCCGTAGCTGATTACGAATGTAAGTTGAAGGTAACGCTCGGCGCCGAACTCAATTTCTTCATCAAGCAGATGGTGGGCAAGTACCTCCAACAGGGTGCTGACGGCATCGCCAACATGCTCTGCGTAGTGGCTTCTGCACGCTAATACAAAGCGAGTACAGTTTTTTTAGACATAAGAACAAAAGGACATAAGTTCTATAATTTGTTCTTATGTTCTTCTGTCAATATACAAGACTCATGTATTACGAAGGACTCCTTATTGGCATTGCCACCTTCCTCTGCATCGGCCTGTTCCACCCCATTGTCATCAAAACGGAATACTATTTCGGCACCCGCCCTTGGTGGATTTTCCTCCTCGTCGGCATCGGTTGCGCCGTAGGTGCCTTGTTTATAGAAAATGTACTGGTGAGCAGCCTCGTAGGTGTATTCGGATTCTCCTCACTTTGGAGTATCAAGGAACTCTTTGAGCAGAAGGAGCGCGTGCGCAAGGGGTGGTTTCCCCGAAATCCTAATAAGAAATGAGAAAGGAAAAAGGAGAAAGGAGAAATTGTTTCACGCATATTTCTCTTCTCCTATCTGCATAGCATTTCTCCTTTCTCATTTCTCCTTTCTCATTTTATAACTATGCTTTCCTCCTATCAACACCTCACTTCCCACTACCCCAACCACACGGCACGCCCCGTGATTGGCATTTCGGGAAACTTTGGCGACAACGGATTAGAACTTGCCGAAGGTTACTACCGCAGTATCATTGCTGCGGGCGGTATTGCTGTGGCGCTCCCACCGATAGAAGATGCGGAGCAAATCCTGGGGCAATTAGAAAGTGTGGACGGTATTTTGCTCTCAGGGGGTGGCGACATCAACCCGCTTTTGCTGAATGAAGAGCCCCTTCCGCAGTTGGGTAGGGTAAACCCCGTGCGCGATAGTCATGAGATGCTACTTGCTAAATTAGCTTACGACCGCGGCATCCCTATGCTGGGCATTTGCCGAGGTATTCAAGTGTTGGTGGCAGCACTTGGCGGCACGCTTCATCAAGACATCAAGACGTGTCTGCCCGATGCAAATATCCTAAAGCATTCACAACAGATGCCCAGGTTTGTGGCGTCGCACACGGTGAGTGCCGTTGCCGACAGCATCGTAGGCAAAACGCTCGGCACATCCTTTGCCGTTAATTCTTTTCACCACCAAGCGGTGGCTACGCCTGGGCCGCTACTTCGCGTAACAGCAACTGCGCCCGACGGCGTAGTGGAAGCCGTAGAAAGTACGGACTTCAAGAGCGTTATGGGCGTACAATGGCACCCCGAATGCTTTATTCTGAACAACGACACTCGCATGCTGCCCCTCTTCCGTCACTTCGTGGGCGAGGCAAATAGTTTCCGCAAGGCGAAGTCACTACACCAGCGCATTCTGACTATTGATTCGCACTGCGACACGGCAATGCAGTTTGACAAAGGCGTAGACTTTCAGCGCCGCGACCCGAATTTGCTCGTTGATGCCCATAAGATGAGCGAGGGAATGCTTGATGCGGCGTGCATGGTGGCATATTTGGAGCAGCAAGGCAGAAGTGAAAGCGAACTTCAGGCGGCTACCGACAAGGCGGTCGGCATTATCAACCGCCTCAAGGCAATGGTGGGCGCCACAGAGGGATTCAGCATCGCCTTGACCAAAGAAGATTTGTTGCAAAACAAGTTTGAGGGCAAAAAGTCGGTGGTTTTGGGCATCGAAAACGGTTATGCCCTCGGCAAAGACTTAAAGAACATCCGCAAGTTCTGGGACATGGGCGTGCGCTACTTAACCTTGTGCCACAATGGTGATAATGACCTTTGCGACTCGGCACGTAAGAGCACGCAAGAGCACGGCGGACTCAGCGACTTCGGACGCGCGGCCGTTGAGGAGTTAAACCGCACGGGCATGCTTATTGATTTGAGTCACGCCGCTGAATCTACGTTCTACGAAGTGCTTGAGCGCAGCCAGCGCCCCGTAGCGTGTACGCATTCTTCGGCACGCGCACTCTGCAATCACCCGCGTAATTTGACCGACGACCAACTCCGCGCCCTCGCCCAGCAGGGTGGTGTGGCGCAAGCTACTTTCTATGCCGGTTTCCTCCGTGAAGATGAAGGGGCAACGGTAGATGATGCCGTGCGCCATATACTTCACATGATTAACGTTGCAGGAATTGACCACGTAGGCTTAGGTAGCGACTTCGATGGCGACGGTGGTGTCCCCGGACTCGCTTCTGCTGCCGACATGGTGCACCTCACGCGTCGCCTTCAGGCAGAAGGTCTCACGGATGACGACCTCCGCAAATTGTGGGGCGCAAACTTCTTGCGCGTATTGTTTAATTGATAGTTTCTTTGGTCTAGAAGTTCTAGATATTCTAGATGCTCTAGAAAATCTACCCTAAATTTCTCAAATGAAATACCTCCCCCTCTTGCTCCTTCCGCTCTTAGTGGCGTGTGGAGGAGCAACAAAAAATACAACTCCAGCCCCTGCGGAAACGAAGGTTGAGCAGACGTTTACGGTAGACTTCTCTGCCGACTCTGCCTACCAGTTTGTCGTAGATCAGTGTAACTTCGGCGCTCGCATCCCCAACTCTGCTGCCCACAAGGCTTGTGGCGACTACCTCGTAAGGAAGTTTGCCGACTATGGGTTACACGTTGTGGAGCAGAAGGCCGACCTCACGGCGTGGGACGGCACTATACTTAAGGCGCGCAATATTATCGCGAGTCACAACCCTGAGGCGGCGAAGCGCGTCTTGGTATGCGCGCACTGGGACTGCCGACCCTGGGCGGACAACGACCCAGATAAAAGCAACCACCGCACTCCCGTGATGGGCGCCAACGACGGTGCGAGCGGCGTGGCGGTGATGTTGGAACTCGCCCGCCAATGTAGCGCCATCAATCCCTCAATCGGCATCGACTTCATCTGTTTTGACATGGAGGACTACGGCGTGCCTTACTGGGAAGAGCAACGTGCGCCAATCGACGGTTCTGACTGGTGCCTCGGTTCGCGCTATTGGGCGCAACATCCCCATGTGGCTGATTACAAGGCGGAATTTGGCATGCTCCTCGATATGGTGGGCGGTAAGGATGCCTTGTTCTGCTACGAGGGTTACTCTTTGCGTTACGCCCGCAGCATTGTTGCTCGCGTGTGGGGCACAGCGGCGCGCCTCGGTTACAAGAATTATTTTGCGCAAAAGGACGGCAGTTGGGCGACCGACGACCATGTGCCCGTCAATGAACTGCGTGCCATCCCCTGCATCGACATTATTCCCTACGTGGATAATAACAACAGCAATTTCGGCGCTACTTGGCACACCGTAAACGACACGCCTGAAAACATCTCCCGAGATGCGCTCAAGGCCGTGGGACAAACCATGGTAGAGGTGCTTGCCGACGTGAAACCCTAATGACTACCGCATAACTAAACTACACACTATATATATTATGAGTATCAACGAACTTCAGGACGAAGTAATTGAAGAATTTGCAGAACTGGAAGACTGGATGGACCGCTACCAGTTGCTCATTGACTTAGGCGAAGACCAAGAGGCATTGCCCGAAGAACATAAGACCACAGACAACCTGATTGACGGATGCCAGAGCCGCGTGTGGCTCGTATGCGAAGCGCAAAATGGCGTGCTCCACTTCTCTGCCGAGAGTGATGCGCTCATCGTAAAGGGCATCGTAAGCCTGTTGCTGCGCGTGGTAAATGACCATACGGCACAGGAAATTCTCGATGCCGACCTCTATTTCATCCGCGAAATAGGCCTGACAGAACACCTCTCCCCCACCCGCTCCAACGGACTTCTCGCCATGATCAAGCAGATTAAGATGTACGCCCTGGCGATGCAGGCGAAGGGGTAAAACCACGCTTTTGAGGTATTTTCCTTGGACATTCGGGTCAAAAAATCACATCTTCCCCTTCTCAAAATAGTAGCGCCAAAAACTAAACCTATTGTGGTGAAAACTATTAGTAACCTAATTTAAATTATTAGTAACCTTTTTTAAATTACATTACTAATAATTTCAGGGGCGCCTAATCCGCTAAAAATAAAGTCTATAGAGAGCGGCATTTTGAGGGATGCACTGCACAAAAAAAGCTCTTCTGTGCAATATCCGTGTAATTTTCCTAAAATTCTTTTGCCAATTAAAGAAATAGGGTTACTTTTGCATATCGAAAACATACTTGTTTATAACATTATTAACTTAATAACAACTAACGACTATGTCTGAAATTTCAGAAAAGGTAAAGGCAATCATCGTTGAAAAGCTCAGCGTTGACGAAGCAGATGTAAAGAACGAAGCAAGCTTCGCAGGTGACCTCGGTGCAGATTCTCTCGACACTGTAGAACTCATCATGGAACTCGAAAAGGAATTCAAGGTTACAATTCCTGATGCTGACGCAGAAAAGATTTCTACTGTAGGTGATGCTATCGCATACATCGAAGAACACGTAGCTTAATTCTTCGTCCAAACAACGATCATCTTTTATAGTTGACCGCTGACAAGGTTTAACGTATAACGTTTGAGTAGTGCAGCGTCACGTTGTCACTATGCCATAACGTTAAACGTTAAACCTTTTTGCTTTTCCATCGTGAAGAGTTCCGCGGCGGTACACTTTCCAACAAATCTTTATTCCTCATTTACTCATACATAGGTCCGTACAGTCGAGACGCGATGCGTTTGACAGACAAGCCTAATAGGAAGCCCTCTTATTAGGCCTGCCATTGTGCGTAGCACCTACACACTAAAACAGGAAAATCATTATGGAATTGAAAAGAGTTGTAGTAACAGGTCTTGGTGCCCTCACTCCCCTTGGTCACAACGTAGAAGAAACATGGGAAGCTCTCAAGAGCGGTAAGAGCGGCGCAGGTCCTATCACACACTTTGACGCATCACAGTTTAAGACGCAGTTTGCTTGTGAAGTAAAGAACTTTAACGCCGCTGATTACATCGACCGTAAGGAGGCGCGCAAGATGGACATCTATGAGCAGTACGCCGTAGTAGCTGCCATGGAAGCCATGAAGGATGCCAACTTCGACTTAGAGAAACTCGACCGCACAAAGGCAGGCGTAGTGCTCGGCGTAGGTATCGGCGGTATGCACACGTTTGAAGAAGAGTGTTCTAACTGGGCAGTAAACGGCAAGGAAATGGGTCCCAAGTTCAGCCCCTTCCTCATCCCCAAGATGATTGCCGACATCGCTTCTGGTCAGATCTCAATCATGTACGGTTTCCACGGACCTAACTTCACCACAACCTCAGCTTGTGCTTCTTCAACCAACGCTATTGCCGACGCGTTTAACCTTATCCGCCTCGGCAAGGCAAACGTGATGCTCACAGGCGGTGCTGAAGGCGCTATCTTCCCCTTGGGCGTAGGCGGTTTCAACGCTATGCACGCGCTCTCTACGCGCAACGAAAGCCCCGAAACTGCGAGCCGTCCCTTCTCGGCATCTCGCGACGGTTTCGTTATGGGTGAAGGTGCAGCAGTACTCATCCTCGAAGAATTGGAACACGCTAAGGCACGCGGCGCTAAGATCTATTGCGAATTGGCAGGCTGCGGTATGTCAGCAGATGCTCACCACATCACAGCATCTCACCCCGAAGGCCTCGGCGCTTGCCTCGTAATGCAAAACGCTCTTGAGGACGCAGAAATGAAGCCCGAAGACATCGACTACATCAACGTACACGGTACTTCAACTCCCGTAGGCGACATCTCAGAAGTAAAGGCCATCCTCAAACTCTTCGGCGAACACGCTTACAAGCTCAATATCAGTTCTACAAAGTCAATGACAGGTCACCTTCTCGGCGCAGCAGGCGCAGTAGAAGCCATTGCGAGTTGCCTTGCAGTGAAGCACGACATTATTCCTCCCACCATCAATCACGAGGAAGGCGATAATGACGAAAACATTGACTACAACCTCAACTTCACCTTCAACAAGGCGCAGGAGCGTACCGTGCGTGCAGCCCTCAGCAACACCTTCGGCTTCGGAGGTCACAATGCGTGCTGCATCATGAAGAAGTATAACGGATAACCCAAGGTTATTAACTACGAGGGAGGGGTTAGGAAAAGTTTAAACGGCACTGCGGTGCTGCAAAACTTCTCCTAACTCCTCTATTCCTATAGTTTGTAACTCCTAAACGAGAAGAGAAGCTACATACATGTTACGCAGATTGTTTGATAGACTGAGATTGCCCTTCCGCAAGGACCGTGAACTGCGCTCGGCGCTTTTCCGCATTCTCGGATTCTATCCTCAAAACATTGAATACTATAAAATTGCCTTCGCCCACAAGTCTCAGGGATTCCGCGATAAAAATGGCAAGCCGCTGAATAATGAGCGCTTGGAATTTTTGGGAGATGCTGTGCTCGAAACGGTAGTCAGCGACATCTTGTTCCACCATTTTGAGAAGCGCCACGAAGGTTTCCTTACCGCCACCCGTTCTAAAATCGTGCAACGCGAATCTTTGAACCGCTTGGCCAAGGAAATGGGCATTGACAAGTTAATCCAGACCGCCACACGCAACACTTCTCACCACTCTCACTTGGGTGGCAACGCCTTTGAGGCACTCATGGGCGCCATCTACTTAGACAAGGGCTATAAGACCTGTCAGAAGTTTGTCAAGAAGCAGATTTTGGGTCGCTTGATGGACCTTGACGGCGTGGCAAACAAGGAAGTGAACTTCAAGAGCAAACTCTTGGAGTGGTGTCAGAAGAATAAGTTGAAGCAAGACTTTGTGATGCGCCTCGACGAGAACGACAAGCAGAAGGAACCCGTTTTCTACTGCACCGTAGTCATTGAGAGCATCGAGTTTGGCTTTGGCAAGGGCTATTCTAAGAAGGAAGCGCAGCAACTTGCGGCACGCGAGACGCTCACCATGCTTCGCCGCGATGAGAATGTCGTAGACAGCGTCTTCCGCTCAAAGGAAAAGCGCACCGCCATGGAGGCCAACGAGATGGCTGTGCTTCCCAAGATTGACGAAATCGAAGACGCCCTCCAACGCGAGCAGCAACAACCCAAGCGCCCCCAACCCGCTGAGCCTCGCAAGGCAGAGCGCAAGGCGCAGGAGCCGAAGCAGAATGCAGCTCCCCAACCTAAGGAAAAGAAGGAGGCACAACCCAAACCCGAAGTCCCCAAGAAGGCGAAGAAGCCCGCTAACGAGGCGCCCGTAAACCTTGCTTCGCTTGCCGAAGCGGCAATTGCAGAAGCAGAAGCCTCAGCGCCCCATTTGCCCACCATTGTTACGCCCCACAGCACGGCAGTTGTCACTACCGAGCCCCCTCGCAAGCGCGAGATTGTGCCCGTGGAGGACAAGAGTCAAGGGGGAAAGATGAAAGGTGAAAGATTAGCGGAGAACGGAGAACGGAAAGCGGTTAACGAAGAGCAACCCGTTGAGAAAGAAACGGTTGCCGCGCCCGCCGAAGTCGCCGTAGAACCCACAGAAGCCCCCGCCGCTGAAACGCCCAAGAAGGAAAAGCGCCCCCGCCACAAGGTGACGCGCATTGCGGAGTTTACACAGACGGAGGTGAAGACGGAAGCGGAAGTTGAAACCGAGCGCCAGCGCATCCAGGAGGAGCGCGAGGAGAAGCGCCGTAATAAGCGCGTGAAGCGCGAGGCAGACCGTGCGAAAAACGACTTAGAGAAACTCACGCAACCCCAAGACGCTGCCGACGCACCCGAAGTCTTCGCAGAAGTAGCGCTTGAGAATAGCGACGAAACGCCCGCTCCCGCCCAGCAGGAGCGACCCGCCGAAGCGCTCTCTAATTCCGCCAAGCGCCGCTTGCGCCGTAAGCGTGCCGCAGAGCGTGCACAGCAAAACGGAGCAACGCCCGCAGCGGAGCAACCCACCGGCGAAACCGCGCAACCCACCCCTGCGCCCACCGAACAACCCGCGGAGCGCAAAAAACACCAACGCGGTAACAGCCGTAAGCGCCGTCGCCAGCAGGCAACGGAAAGCAACAACGCCCCCACCCCACAGGCGGAGGCTGAAGCGTAACCTCAACGCACTCCATACGTAGAAGCGGAGCAAGCACCCTATCACGTGCTTGCTCCGCTTTAATGTTGTAAGTTATTGGTGTCCGGTAAACTTTTCGAGAAGTAACGGCCTGAAAGGCCAATAAGCATCCAGCCCAGGGCAACACCCTGGGTCTATGGAAGTTTGGGTTTGCGC
>JAZQVD010000034.1:0-84066 GCA_045631665.1 Alloprevotella sp. | reverse complement strand
TACTCGTATTATTTTAATGGTTTTTATTAATTATATTGTCATCTTGAATATATGGGTACTTTGAGAAATCATAATACTTAGGTTCATTATCCACAATGTAACACA
The DNA here is from genome assembly GCA_045631665.1 of Alloprevotella sp. Lineage (GTDB taxonomy): Bacteria > Bacteroidota > Bacteroidia > Bacteroidales > Bacteroidaceae > Alloprevotella. Next base: position 83,961 of record JAZQVD010000034.1, on the reverse strand, counting down.
TATCTCCATCATAGTTAGCACTACCGAACGCAGCTCTTGCCGTTAATTTAATATTTTCTATTCTGAAATCTTGTGAGGAAATGGCCTCACATTTTTCGTAATTAAAAATAGTAAGATTTACTCCTCCTGAATGAATAGAACTATTAAATCTAATACCATCATACCCAAGGCTTTTTATATATTCAGCAATAACTTGAGTTGGGATATAGTCATCAGTGTTGTTTGTAGGTTTTGAAAAAGCCCCTTGTATCATTCCCATTACATGCATATCTACAGTTGTATCTTTGTCGTTGGATAAATCAAGATCCACAGCAATGTTTGCTACTTTTAAAAGTTCATTTGTTTTTATTTTGGCAATATTCACAGCATCATAGATAAATGGTCGCACTTCGAAAATTGCCGTTGTGGGACTTTCTGCAACATAGAGATACTTAACATATTTAGGATTTGCACGACCTGCCGAAACTTTTACATTCTTTGGAGGGACAAACGAGGCCTCTTTCGTTAGCCCTTTAAATGGGTTTGCTTTCCCAACATATTTAACATCTAATTTTTCCCCATCGGGAGCGCTATAACATTTATAAATCATATGGTCGTTTATACAACTATCATCTATAATCCTTGCCCTATAATAAATTTGACCCGGCTTGATATTGAGAGTATTCTCTTTCATATACTGTGATAGTATATCTAGTAGCTGGTGCCTTACAAAGAAACGATTCTCATAAAATATAGCATCTTTGAATTTATACCAAAGTTTGCGAGCTTCAAAACTCGTATCACTTTCATCAAAGTATTTTTCTTTTATTTCTCTATCCACTCTCATCTTATCTGTATTCTAATATAGTTTCATCAAGTATAAATTCGCCCCCATTATTATCTATCCATTTATTTATATATTCCAACATTTCGCATATAAATCCAGAATAAAATCGAAGTGAATCATTTTTTAGTGTAAAATTTGTCAACAAACTTTCTATATGGTCTCTTCTGTGAAAGTCGCCAAAATCACAAACTTGGCCAGAATTCTTTCCATTTTCTATATTTCTTAATAAGATATATCTGTTAGGTAGATTTTTATCATTACTTTCTACTATTGAATAGTCTGAAGATTCTGAGATTATCTCTAATTTATCTAAATGCCACCTTCTATTTAAATTTTTATTGTATAAACGCAGGCAATCTATTATCTTAATCAAAGGAATATAATAACTATCATCATATTGTTTTAATACAAGTATTTTTTCCAGTATTTCTGCTAAATCCCTTATGACAATATCATAATTCTTAAATAGTTGAAACCCTATTAAATGACAATTAGTTAATGTCTTAATCAATTTAATCCTATCAATATTGAGTATTTCTGTAATAATATCACGAGTTAATGAATAATTGTTATACCCAAAACTTAATTTCCCGAAATCTGAAATAATAGTCAATAACAACGTATCTATTTTAGCATTATAATAATCACTAATAATACTAGATGGAGTATTTAAATTATGAGTATTGCTGATCGCAGAGAATAACGCATTAACTAGTTCGTCTTTATCCTTGTCACTGTTATAAAGCAAAACTCGTCTGTTTCTAAGATCAAAAGGCAACATCTCAGGTGTGCCATATTTTGTATTAAACACACATATGATATTTTCCCATCCTAAAGTTCTTGCTGCATAACCTAATTCTATTAATACATTAGGATTAGGTGTTTTCTTATATTTTTTAGCCCTAAAATTAATAATTGACACATCAGCAACAAATATTTTTGATGTATTGATCTTTTTAAATATAGAATCACTTATATCTATAGTCCCAACTCTTTTATTGGTTGCTTTGTCAATATCAAGATATATAGAGAAATCTATATCGTTTGATAATCTTGAAATAGCTCTCCTCAAGCATTTCTCTATATAATTCTTATTATCAGATACATCAATATCTGATTGCCATGAATAAAATATATTATGCGTCATATTATAGAATTGAGTACATTGTTATTTTTGTCTTTATACAACTCTAAATAATTATCAGCATATTCTTTCCTCTTATGGTTATGTATATCTTGACAGATTTTTTCTAAACTTCCTTTAAAATGTTCATTCTTATTGTATCCACCTTCAACTCCGTCTGTAATAGTGCAACTTCTTGTTGATTTAGCTTCTGGCTGCCATACCTTGGTTGTCCCTGCAACAATATATTTGTATAATTCCTGCTGTAGTTCGATTTCATATTTCTGGGTTATATGTTCATCTTCCTCTAAATATAAATATACTTTTTCTTTTCTTGGAAGTACCTCTTCAATACTTAATCCTTGTACTTGAAGGCTCAATCTTTCTATAATGGCAAAAATTTCTTTCAGCTCAATTTTATACACATTAGTTTCAGTTGATTTATGCGAAAGAGGGTTCATTAGTAGATTCAAATTAGCAATCAATCTACTCAAGTCTGCAAGATCAAACCCTTGTATCTTCGAAAAGAAATCAAATGATATTTCCAATACATTTCGAAGCCTTTCATGTTTAGCACCATCATTTTGTTTTGATAGTTTAGGGGGAAAGACTTCATTTACCATAGCCTCTACTGCTTTACGTAAGTAGTTCGCAGCAGCGGGATAATCAAATTCCTTATAATGTTTACGAGCTCTTGCAATGTCTGATTCAGAGTTGAAATCCTTAGGATTATTTGTAGGAGTATCATCTTTGTACAATTCCTTAAATAACCAACCATCTTCTTTTGCTACACCTTTTGATTTGTTCGCAAAATAAATCCTTTCTTTAAAATGTTCAAAGAATGCTCTATCGTGGGTAAATAGATATATCTTATACTTATCAGATATCTTCAGCAAGAAATCCACTACTTTTGCTCGGTTGCTCATATCAAGACTAATAAGCATGTCATCCAGTGCGAGGAAACTACCCTCTGGAGGAGTCGCAACATCATCGGGGCTGATACCTTTTAATAATGCAAAGCGAATAGACAGCGCGATTGCTGTTAGTCTTGCCTCGTTAAAATATATGTGTGGTTTAAGAATTTCATTTCCATCCTCTTTAATTGAAATTCCAATTATAGGTTCAATCAAGGATTTATTTTTAGCCCTCTCTAATTCTCCTTTCTGATTTTTTATCAGTCGATTGTCCCATTTAAGTCTAAATCCATCAAAATATACATCTGGATTTGGATTTTCTTCAGGATAAGTCAATACAATGGATAGATCTTGTTCTCCGTCAGCCTTAAAGTGATTTTTGTATATGTCTGATACAGCAATGTTAATATCTCCAATGAAACCTTCTAACTCACGATTGAAAATATCAATCAGCTTATTAATGTTCTTTGTTGAGCTTTTATTCCCAAGTTTTGATGCTTCTTCTTGAATGTGCTCATATAATAACGATAAATATGTACGTTGCTCATCAATGTACTTGTAAGGCAAAATCTCTCGTTGGAATATAGGAAATAGATTTATACTATTTGAATTTGTAAAATTAAAGAACCCGTTTAGAAGTTGATGATTGACGAAAAAAGTTTCAAGTTCTGCCAATTCTTTAAGTTCTTCACAACCCTCTTCAAACACTTTAGATGAAAATGATCCCCCATCTCTATCAGACCAATTAATTGCCACATGTGGTTTGTCTAAAGCATTTTTCTGCGAGAAAAAGCGATTGACAAGATTCTGTGAATTACTCTTGTCAAAATACTTCTTTCCTTTATCTGGTTTTCTGTAAGAATTGAAGATACAATGCAAAGCATAATAAATAGAAGACTTACCGCTACCATTTTCCCCATACATTAACAGATGTTTACCTTCCAACTCTATTGTATGTAGAGATGGAAATGCCTTAAATCCATTAATAACTATACCATTAATTTTAGCCATAATTATCCTTCAATTATAAGTTTGAGTATTTCGGGACTTCTCAATGTAAATAAATCTAAGCGGTTCCTTATTGGATTATCCGTTTTCTTGATATTCATAAATACATCAAGTATCATATCTGCTTTTTCTTTATCTGAGGATAGGTGTATGATCGGCTTTATGAGTTCCAACGCTGAATCAATTATATTGATTTCTCGCTCCAGCATATGTTCTTTAAAGTACAATTCATATACACAGCCATTAAGTATATTTTTAAAATAATCTTGTATGGCATAATTACTTACAATATCTGTTAACTTTTCCTTATTGTTTTCAATAAAAATAATGTATTCAACAAGGTCTCCAATTAATAGTTTTGTTTTTATTGTAGTATCTGCAATAGGAATTTGACTTAGCTCATTCACTCCAAAGTTAATATAACCTCCAGCCATCTTCAGTGAATTAAAAACAATTCTTAAATAATAGCCCATTAATTTGCTATTAAGGATAGCTAATACATACCTTAAGTTTACTTTATCCCCTAGTATCAATGTAGTGGATTTACCAGCAATATATTCACCGTCGTCATCATAAAATGCTTCCAAATATAATGACATGCCAGCTACTATAATTTTAGGAGACAGGCTTTGCTCATATCTACGAATACTATAATTCTGTAGTTGGGATGCTGAAATTACAGGATGATTATAACCACCTTTTATATATTGAGTTTTCTTTTCTCCCCACAATGTAGAATATGGGTCAATAGTACCAGTATTAATAAATTTAAAAATTTTATCATCATTACATTCTTCATATTCAACGATGTATTGCTTTAAATCATAGGCTTCGCTAACAGTTGCTGCTCCACATATCTCTGTAACATATTCGTTTAACTTGCTATGCTTTGATATAGATACAACATTGGCTAAATCTGCAGTACTGACAAAAAATTTATCCCAATACAAATCAAATCGGATATTGTTGATATTAATATCATTATGACTTTTGGAAGTTGATAAATCTAACATCATTTCAAATGAAACAAAACTATCTTCTATACCACAATTATTTCGCAATATAAAAACACACGGATAAACATCTGCTTCAAAGACTGAAACACTACCATAATCTCTTATAGATATAAGTGTTTGCTGACTAATATAATGTCTTAAAGCTTCCGTATATTTAACAGAAATAAGTTTGTTGGGGATTATATAGGTCTGGATTCCATCTGTTTTTAATAGATTATTTCCTCTCTCAATAAATGGAACATATATATCCCAGTTACCTTTAGCTGTTTGATAAATACTTTTATATAAGCTACGATATTCTGGCATACTTTTTTCCATTGTCTCGGAATCAATATAAGGAGGGTTGCCAATCACAATATCAAAACCCATGAATTGACCATTCTCATCAAGCAATTGAGGGAACTGAAAACGCCATTCGAATGCATTACCTTCCTCATATAGCTTATTGCTATATGTGTCATCCTGCTCCTTTTCGAGTGCCTTTAATTTCTCTTTCAGCTTCTTCAATTCCGCTTTTTCAACCTTTGTTCTTCCTCCAAATAAGGTCGGACCTTCAAGCATAATAACTTTGCCTCTTAACTTTGCAAGTTTTTCCTTAAACTGTTTGCTCAATTCTGTCTTGAAGGCGCACTTTATATCCTCAATAGTTTTGCGGAAAAGTTCCTTGGTTTGATGATTTGATGTATTGGTATAGTCACTTACCAACTCTTTGTATTTGGCAAGTGTCATCTTCTCATTTTCCTTTTTACCCTTGTTGTACTCCACAAAAACATTCTCGATAGGAGCATCTATAGGATAGCGACTCAATAGTGAGTTACCGCACATGATTTTATAATCCAAGTTTGGTAGTGGCTGTGGCTGTGGCTCTTCTGCATCAACAACTAATGCCAACCAGAAACGCAAACGAGCGATATCGACAGCACCTTGCTCGATATCGACACCGAAGATGTTATTTTGGATAATATCTCGTTTCGTCTTTGTAGAATCAAAACTCTTGTTCGGTTCAGCATGTGACTGCAGATGATGAAGCGCATAATATAAAACATACAAAATTCCCATTGGGAAAGCTCCAGAGCCAATCGCGGGGTCGCATACCTTAACGTTCTTTAACAATTCAATAAAGCGCGTGGCGGTTTCCTTATTCTGCAACACTGGTTCAACAACACTTTCATTAATAAGTCGCTCTATTGCAAGAGAATATTTTTCGTCGGCTTCGTGTGTCTTCAAATATTGTATGACGCTCTGACGACACATATACTGCACAATTTCCTTAGGCGTATAGAAAGCTCCTTTGTCTTTGTTGTCTTCCAAAAGATTCTCAAAGATATGTCCAAGCATTTCAGGGTCAATACCTACCTCGCTATCATCAGGGTCATTCTCGTCAATGGTGAAGTTGTATTGAGAGAAGAAATCAATCAAATCCTTAAAGTGGGTATATGAGAAATCAATAGGCTGCTTATCCACATCGTCTGCCTCGAATAAACCGCCATTAAGATACGGGATGCCACTAAACTCTTCCAAGAGTTGTATATCCCAATTCTTATTAATGAATAATGTCTCTCTATCTTCTGGCTTTGTGTTCAGGATGCCAAAGAATAATGGTTCAAACACATCGCTTAACAATCTATCATTATCGATATGTCTCTCAACAAGATTACTTAGGAAATTTTTATCACCACCATCCCATTTAGTATTTGAAGCTGGCACACCCATCCAACCTTTCTTTTGCAAGAACTGCAAGAATACCAAACGACCTAACAGCTTTTTTACATAATCACGGTGTTGCTTCGTATCAGAAAGCGTATCAACGAATTTCTTATATTGAGTTTTGTACCCATTGAAAAACTCTTTGTTGAGTCGTTCAACAGAGAATGCATCGGTAACATCTGTTAAATAAATGGAGCCATAGTTTTTCTTATTAGCCAACTCGATAAGTCGGCTTGCTGCTGTGGTACAAGGCTCATTCTTGCCTAACAAGAATGTATATCGTTTAGGAGCTGTTTCCTTCTTTACTAATTCTCCGCTTTCATTGAAATATGTCTGTTTGGCAATGAAGGTTAGACGATAGTCGTCTGTATTATGCGAATGGTAGAACGCCAATGCACCATGGAACTTATCCTGGTCTATATAATTAGCTGCAATATTACGTAAATCTCTACGGTTGCGTGAAATTAGCACATTATCTGTAACTTCAAAATCAAATATAGCCAATGAACGTCCATCGTCCAATCGGATATTACCGACATGGCCACCATCTTTGACATGTGAATCTGTAATTTTAGCAACACTTGTAAAGATTTCGACTTTGGGGAAGATCTTCTCCAGCAAATCTTTCCAAATATCAAAATCAAATTTTGCAGATAGTATATTTTTCATATATGCTTGATTCGTAATAATACTTTGTTACATGTTAAAACTCTCTGAAATAATAATCTCAGGCATAAAATCTTTCGACACTTTAAGCGCATCTACTTGTTTATAAACATTCCCACCTTGGACATGCTCCAATGGATATGCTGATATAATCTTTATCAATTGCTCAAGTAAAACCACTGGCTTGACAGGTGTTTTCTTTGTTGCTGTTTTTAGCTTATTTATATCTCGTTGCAACTGCTGGAACTTACCCGTTGTAATAGCCTGTTTTGCTTTATTAATCAATTCAAGTTCCTGTTCTGTAATGTTGGGAATACTTACAAAGCCATCAAGATAAGCAATTGCCTTCTTTTCATTAGGACCCTGTGCCGGATTCACCTTCTGCTTTGTTGCTTTAGTCTCTTCCTCTTGTGTAGCAAAAGCATCAAGTGCCGCTTTTACTTGCTCGTGGTGCATATCGTGTAGCGGTATGGACTTTTCGTCAATACGGGCTTCAAACTCTTTTACTGCTTCTAAGAATGTAAGTTCCTCGATGCTACCGTCATCTCGTACAAATGTGAAAGCATCACGGCGTTTGTTTCGGATAAACACAATGGTACTTCCTGGTATAAACTTACTCTTGCGGCCTGTGCGTGCTCTCAAAGGTAGTTTACTGATTCGCTTAATCAAATCAGGGTCATCTTGTTTCAATTGTCGGAGCCACATCAGGTAGCGCAATTTCTCATCACGTTCCTCATCTACATCCTTATCAAACAAACCGAAGCTCTCAGGATTTTCATCAGTAGAATATATCTGACTGTCTTCGCCCAATGCTGCATGGAAAGCAAAGAGTTTCATTTTCGCCTTCTTCTCCAACTCAATGTCATCATTAACTTTTGATGTAGGGAAGAAATTGAAAATATATACCTCTTTGGCAGTGCTGCCGATACGATTCACACGACCGATACGCTGCATAAGCCTTGTAGAGTTCCAAGGTGTGTCATAGTTTACGATAACATTGGCACGATGGAGGTTTACTCCTTCGGCAAGTACCTCGGTAGAGATAACGATGTTATAATTGTTTTTCTTTTCCCCCTTGTAGTTTGCATCGAAGTTCTCCTTCAAGAGCAGCATTTGTGTATCTCTGTTGTCGCTCTGTACAGTCATAATCTTGTCAAAACCATGACTTTTTAGAGCGTCATAGAGATATTTGGTGGTCTCTTTTGATTCTGAGAATATAACTAATTTCCCTTCATGGTTAATGGTTTTATCCAATAACGTATCTTTAAGATATTGAATAAATATATCTAACTTAGGATCTGCATTAACAGCATCCCACATAGAAACCAATTCTTTCAATATCTCATTATCAGCCTTAATGCCATCTTCGAAACCATCTTCAAAGTCATCTGGCGTACAAACTTCTATTGTTGGGTCGGTATATCTTGCTTCCTCAATCAACTTTATCAACTCATCTTCTTTGCCTTCGCTAAGTAGCTCATTGACTTTCAAATTGGGAGCAATGTATATAGTGCCATTGGCAAACATATCAAGCATCACCTTGTTGGCCTCATAATATCGACGCAATGATTGCTTGAAGGCATAAAAACTACTATCTATTCGCTTGACAAGCAGTGTCTTCATAATGCCTGCCAACTGAATAGAAATCATATCAGCCTTTTTATACTTGCTCTTCTTAGTAGACTTTAGATATTTTATCGCCTGATATCTGTAATATTTAAGTCCGTTTATCTTGTCACTAAGATACATTATAGTCTTATCGTACAAAGTCTCTAACTCTGTATCCAATTGATAATATATCTTGCGAGGAGATTTTACATCAGGGAAATGAATGTTCTGCTCCTCCAAATCTTTGCGATATGCATCGTTCTCCATTAAGTCTGTACGAGTTCGGCGTACAGTTAATGGTTCCACCACCTTGATACGAATTCTCTCGTAGATTGCCTTAACTTCGTCAGCGATAAGAGTTAAGTCCTTTTGTTTCTTCAGTTTGTTATATCTATCAATATGTTCACGGAAGAAACGCTGCAAATTACCCTCTTCCAGAGTACTATCTTTTGAGTCTTGGAAAAGATAAACAAGATTGGCAATATCCTCTGGTCTATTGTTAAGTGGTGTAGCAGACACAAGTATAACCTTTTTATCATGCAAGCTACCATCATATCGCCTGGTTTTGGTCTTACACAACTTCTGCAATTCATTATACATTGATGCAGTGTCACTTCTGAACTTATGTGCCTCATCAACTATAATTAGGTCATAGAGTTCGGGATTCTTAACTTTATGAAGGCTCCCGTTAGTTATGATTTTGAAATTATCTAATTTGAATTCCGTAAGAGTCTCTTCCCAATTATCTTTCATAGCGGGAGGGACAATAACCAAAATATGAGAACGATGGGTAGGAAATCCATTAGAGAAAAAGAATTTCTTAGCTATAAGTGCAGAAACGACTGTTTTCCCCAATCCGACAACATCGGAAAGGAAAAATCCATTGTGTTTCATCATCTTGGCATATCCGTCATTAACAGCATCTATTTGGTAGGATAATTTTTTATATCCCGTAGGCAAATCGGATACAGAGTTAGGGTCAAAGTCAATACTCTTTCCAAAGTACTCTAATAAGAATTTTAGATAAACCTCGTAAGGGGTAAAGTTTGGATTAAGATACGAATCGTTCTTAATCTTATCTATATGAGTTATGTCTATCTCCACAGACTCTTCCCATAGTTTTTCAAATGTTTCGGTTGCAAACTGTATGTCGTCATCATAGCGTAATTCCACATTGAACTCGAAATTCTTTTCAAGTCCAGCCTCAGTTAAATTGCTAGAACCTGTGATAACAGAACCATAACCATGGGGATGGTAAACTTCCTCACGGAAAATATAAATCTTAGCATGGATATTTTGTTTAGGATGTATGCGCATAGTTATTCTACCAGTTACAATATCTTCTATGAACTGATACATACCATCCTCAACTTCTTTGTCGTATTTCGCTTCCTGAATATTACGCTTTATATCGTTAAAAAACTCCTCCTGAGACTGCTCTGCATTAGGATTGAAAAGTAGCCCCAGCTGATTTGCTTGATAAGTGAGTTTATCTACATTGATACCAACCAAAATGCGAATCTTGGGAGTTTGTTGTATAAACTTCCTAATACGGAAATATCCCGATGCTCGGAAATATCCGACAAGCGCATCAAAGAAATGCACTTTTTTATATTTGAATACCCCTTCTATTTTTTCAAGAAGAGTATTTTCTTTTTCATTTGTGAAAAAGTTTGTTCCCATAGTTATTGTTTCGTAATAACGATTAGTTCTCTGGTATCAACATCTAACACTTTTGCAATATTCACTAGCATCTCCAACGACGGTTGCATTTTGTTTGAGCACCATTTGGAAACGGTTGACTGGTCTTTGCCAAGCTGTTCAGCAAGCCATTTGCCGGTTTTCTTCTGTTCAACCAATACTACTTTTAGTCTATTTAAATCTTTCATTATTTACACATTTTATTGGTGTATACCGCAAATTTAATGCAAACCGAGGCAAGAACAAAATAAATTTATTTATTTTTTATTGCGAGGTGCAGTTTAAATTATCAAAATTTAGTGACAATATGCGAAACTGCGACTTTTACTAGCAACTTTTTTATCAGATAAATTGTAATTTTATAATTTAAGAATGAACATTCGGATAATTTATATGATTATTCGAAGTATAAAACTTGTACATAAAGTGAATGTGTTTGCATGTAAAATCATCGTATCTTCCCGACTTTGGAGGTAGGATACCGATAGGTAGTTTGGGGACGCCGAAAACATTTCGGGTGCCCCAAAACACAACTTGCTATTAGGTTAACTTCGTTGATTTTTCTTCCGTTCGTTTTGTGTATATGCCAGCATTTACACACTCACTCACTCGAAAAAATCGCTTGAACATAAATTTCCAGTGCCTGGAAATTACGGCGCAGTCCCTACTTTTTAGCCAATAATTGGTCTGTTTAAAAGAGGTTGGTCATATGGGAATTATTTTGCCGTACCGACAACTCGGAGGGAAAATCCTCTATCGGGAAAGCGATATTGAGCGAGTATTGCAAAGTTGCTATCGTGGCAAGTTTTAATTTTATACCCGATTGGGTGTAAAATATATACAGGAATAATAAAATTATACCCGATAAGGTGTAAAATGAAAAAAATATTATATTTGCGGTAAACCGCGCATATAGGCAGCACCTCGGGATAAAAAATATACGATTTTATTTTGCTCTCCGCTCGGTTTGTACTACATTTGCACCCGATAGGGTATAATTTATTGTATCTATGGAGCAGACAACACTTTCAAAATATGTGAAGGCGATGCGTAAGCAATACAATCTTACGCAGGTGGAGCTTTCGGAAAAGTCGGGAGTTGGGTTGCGTCTTGTTCGAGAATTGGAGCAGGGCAAGCAGACTTTACGCCTTGATAAGGTAAACCAGATATTGAACCTCTTTGGCAGCGAAGTGGGCGTTGTGCCAATGACAGAGAGGTTGTATTGAATTTTATTGCATATGAGAGAATATACAAGTAGTAGATTATGTTTTAAGGCTGATTTGATTGAGCCTTTGAAAGATAATGATGTATTTGTTGTTCATACGCCGAATGGAACATTTAAGTTTACAAAAGCTGATTTCTATCGTGTCTTTTCAAATGTCATTGAAACCAAGAGTTATCAAAAGGGCAGATTGTATAGTTGTAAATATCCGCCTAAACGAGCATTACCGTTTTTAATCTCTGGTCAAAAGCAAGGAGATAATAATACTAACAAACAGACTCCTAAAAATGCACACAAGACAAGTATCCCTCAAAAAGATATTGTCGGAGACGATATTCGACAAAAGATAAAAGAGATTGGTATATTGTGGCGTAACTCTCCTCATAATCCTTTAATAGATAGTGAAGTAGTCAAAAAATGGGAAAATCTAATCGAAGAATGGATTGCAGATGAAACGATGCCTTTGATCATTCGGAAAGAAACAAGTAAACGAGGACAGGCGTTTAACCATCCTTGTGGATGTTTGGAGAGAATCTTGAAAACAAAAAGGTTATAAAGGAGCCATATCTACAACGTGTATATAATTGCGAACTTATTGATGAAAGTAAATCTACTTTGGGCAAGTCAAAAGCCGAAAGCATGATTGTCGGCATACAGTCTCAAGCTTTAGTACCTGTCCATATAAAGCCAATTATTGAATCTAGTGAAAATGAGATCTTTGATATTAATAATGGTCTTTTACTCTCTGGAGAAACTGGATCTCTTTTTGAAAAGGGATATATGTCAATTGATACTGATGGTCCTATTCTGCCGTCTGTACTTTTAGGTGATGATATGCACCAGCTATTGTCACGGGCACGATTAAATCCTCAATTTATGAATGAGCAACGAATGGACTATTTGGATTTCCATAGACATCAGGTTTTTGCTGATAGATAAAAAAATAACTAGCCCTATGTTGAAGCCTGAAGATATTACTTCTCTTCTTGAATTCAATGATGTATCATTAAGAGATTATCAATAAGAGAACAAGAATAGAATATATGAGCTATGGAAAGAGAAACGTTCTGTAATGCTCCAGATGCCTACGGGTACAGGAAAAACACGATTATTCTCTTCGTTGCTTAAAGATGTTCAGAATTATTCAGTTGATAAGGATATTGCTATTGACAGCCTTGTTATGGTCCATCGCCAAGAACTTGTTGAACAAATTGTAGGTGAATTACATCGTAATTATGGTCTTGAAGCAGGTATAATCCAAGCTGGATATAAACAGAATGCAGAAAGGAATATACAGGTGGCATCAGTCCAAACTCTTAGTAGAAGGCTCCACATTTGGAAAGAAAAGCAGTTTGATATCGTGATTGTGGATGAAGCTCACCACGTTCCAGCTGAAAGCTATAAAAATATTATCAATAGTTATCCTGCCGCTAAATTATTAAGCGTTACTGCAACACCATACAGATTAAGCGGAGAGGGATTTACTGACATTTTCGAAGAACTTATAATATCTCCATCTGTTAAGCAATTTATTGAGAAAGGAGTATTGTCTCAGTACGATTATTATTCTGTTAGGGAAAATTCAGAAATTCAGAGAGAATTGGATAACATCACAACCTTTCAAAATGGTGATTACACTGATGCTGATATGACACGAGTATGTGACAATGACCATATCCGTGCACAGATAGTGGAAACATATCAAAAATATGCATTAGGGAAGAAAGGTGTTGTTTATACGATAAACAAAGTACATAATAAGAATCTATGTTCTGATTTTAATAATGCCGGCATAAAAACCGTTGCGATAGACAGTCAAACACCTTCAGATATCCGCAAAAGATATATTGAGGATTTCAAGTGCGGATTAATAGACATTATCTGCAATGTTAACATATTCTCAGAAGGATTTGACTGTCCTGACATAGAATTTATTCAACTTGCTCGGCCTACACAATCTTTGTCTATGTATCTGCAGCAGATAGGTCGAGGTCTTAGGTCTTCTAAAGGAAAAGAAAAGTGCTTATTCTTGGATAATGTCGGGCTATATAATCGTTTCGGTCTTCCATCTGCTAATAGAAAGTGGATGTACCATTTCTTAGGACATGATGAAGATTATAAAATTGGAAAGAAAAAAGGTAATAATAAAAGACCACGAAAGGAAAGAGATTTAGATGAGGGTGATGAGCAGGTTCTCTTAATTGAAACAACAACTGGATTAAAGTATGAGAAACAGCGAGCATTTGAACTTTTCAAAAACTTTTCTCATTTGAATGAACTGCTTATACAACGTGATAATATTGCACTGCATACTCTTGAACAAGAATTTTCCAAAGAAGGCAAGAGTGCATTATGTTTTGATGGTAATAAGGTAAGTGTATGGCAAGATAGAAACAATGAGAGTTTCTGGAATATAAAGTACTATCTTAAGAATTTCCAATTCCGTTTCGAGCATGAGCCAGAGACAAGACATCTGAAGGATGAAAACGAACTCAACCGTTGGTTAACTTTCCAATTTTTAAGGATACGAGAAGAAAATGAATCGAAGGAGATTTATGCTATGAAAAGAGAATTTCAAAATACCAATCAAGATAAGAATTACATTCTAGATATGTATAATCGTTGGTATGACAATGAAACCGATATTCCTTTTGAAAGAAATCCTATATTGGAGCAACTTTTGAGTCAAACATACGATTTTATGTTTGAGAAGGACAGCGGTAATAGGGTCTTTCAAATGCTTGTCAATATGAATATGGAAAGGCGTTTAATTGCATTAGGACGCATCCAATAGTCAGATTATTGCTGTATATTGCAGATTTTACCTGTTGATAAATTAAATATTATCTATATGCTCGATTTGAAACTTATTCACTATCTTTGCACTTGTAAATTGGGTATATTGTATGCAGCAAATGACGGATAAAAAAAAATATACGGTTATTGATTTGTTTGCCGGATGTGGTGGACTTTCCTTAGGTCTATATCAGTCTGGCTGGGACGGTCTATTCGCTGTAGAAAAGAATTCATTTGCATTTGCAACTTTAAAAGCTAATTTGATAGATAATAAAAATCATTTTAGTTGGCCTGATTGGCTTCCTCAAACACCTCATGACATTAATGAAATTTTAAAAAAATATTCTTCTCAATTAAAAAGCTTAAGAGGCTATGTTGATTTGGTCGCAGGAGGACCTCCATGTCAGGGTTTCTCTATGGCCGGAAAAAGAGTTGAAGAAGATATAAGGAATAATCTTGTTTTTTCTTATATCAAATTCATTAAGCTGGTTCGTCCCAAAATGATTTTATTTGAGAATGTCAAGGGTTTTACTTATGCTTTTGATAAGAAAAATAAAGAGGGAGCTATCCCTTATTCTCAAAAAGTTATTGAAGGTTTAAAGCGTTTAGGGTATAATGTCAAACCTCACATTATAGATTTTTCTAGATATGGAGTACCCCAACGACGTAATCGTTTCATTTTGGTAGGTATTCAAAAATCAATAGGTTCACCAGATTTATTTGAATCACTATTGGAGGCTGGTAAGGATGTTTTTTTACAAGCTAAAGGAATCTCCTCTAGTACTACTGTCAAAGATGCTATATCTGATTTATTGCAATCAAATGGAGAATTTCCGACACCCGACAGAAAAGGATTTAAATCAGGTTTGTATGGTAGTGCAAAATCGAACTATCAAAATTTACTTAGAGGAAAATATCCAGAAGGGCATTGTATTCCTGATAGTCATAGCTTTGCAAAACATACGGCAGAAAAGACAGAATGTTTTAGAAATCTTTTAGCCAACTATAGTATAAGAGGCAAACGAATAGATGGAGATGCAAGAATAAAGTGGAATGTTAAACAACGAAGTATAACAATTCTTGATGAGAATTCTATTTCTCCGACTATAACAGGACATCCTGATGATTATTTACATTATTGTGAGCCTCGAATTATGACTGTAAGAGAGTGTGCACGCATACAATCTTTTCCAGATTGGTATGAAATAAAAATGAAATATACAACAGGAGGAAATATGCGTAAAATTGAAGTCCCTCGTTATACTCAAATAGGTAATGCCATTCCGCCATTATTTGCAGAATTAGCGGGTACTGTATTAAAAAATATGATCTAATGGAACATATGCAGTTTAAAGTTAGTTCAGCCTTGAAAGACCTTGTGGGAAAGGATCTTATAACAAACGACAATGTGGCAATATTTGAGTTGGTAAAAAATTCATATGACGCATATGCCACTAAGGTTGAAATCAGATTCAGTGAAAATGAGATTATTATAGCTGATAATGGAAAGGGAATGTCCTTTGACGATTTAAAAAACAAGTGGTTATTCTTAGGATATTCTGCAAAAAAAGATGGAACAGAAGATGCGGATAATGAAGATAAACAAAAATCTTATCGAGATAAGATAAAGCGTCATTATGCTGGTGCAAAAGGGATTGGACGTTTTTCTTGTGACCGTTTAGGAAAGCATCTTTCTTTAACGACAAAAAGTGAAAATTCGCAAACAATAGAAACCATTATTGTTGATTGGACAGATTTTGAAGTCGATCAAAAGAAAGAGTTTGCCCAAATTGACGTTGAACATATATCTCAAGAAAAAGTCACCCCTATCTTTCCCTTAAATAGCGAAACTGGAACTATTCTAAAAATATCAGATTTAAATGATGAGAAATTACCATGGAATAGAAAAAGATTGCTAGAGCTTAAGCGTTCATTAGAAAAACTAATAAACCCATTGTCAGAAACGAATGATTTTGTTATAGAGATTATTTGTGATAATGAAATTGATGAGGATAAGAGAGTAAGAGATAACAATGGGCATGATCGAGATATTGTAAATGGGATTCTTAAAAATAGTATATCTAAAATATTGAAACTCAAGACAACTCAAATTGATGTTCGTCTTGATAAGAATTATATTTATACAACAATTTCAGATCGAGGTGTTGATATTTACAAAATTCGGGAGAGTAATACTGAATTTACAAAATTAGAAAACGTAAAAATTAATTTATATTTTCTAAATCGTTCAGCAAAGAATAATTTCACTAGATTAATGGGTATAGAACCCGTTAATTATGGGTCAATATTTTTATTTAGAAATGGCTTTAGAATAATGCCTTTTGGCAATACTGGTGATGATAGTTGGGGATTAGATTATAGGGCACAACAGGGGCACAGCCGTTTTCTTGGCACAAGAGATTTATTCGGTCGAGTTGATGTTTTGACTGATAATATTAATGAATTAAAAGAAGTTTCTAGTCGAGATGGAGGTTTGATAGAAACCCAAACATCCAAGCAACTTTTTTCGTTGTTTGAAACAGCTCATAGACGATTAGAGCGATATGTCTCTGGTGTTTTGTGGGGAGAAGCATTTTTGCGTAAGGAATATTTCGCTAATGAGGCTGAAGGTCTTCGAATGCGTAAAGAATTATTAGAAGTCGATAAAGATGAAGAAAATCCCAATTATATTTTGTCATCAAGTATCGGTAGTAAAATTGACTTTGTCCAATTAATAAAAACATTGACAAAAGATAAAAATATTGAAATTTTATATTACAACACAGAATTAGCCAATTTAGTTTCGTCTAGTAATACGATTGATTCCATTAAGCCTCAATTCATTAAAGATTTAGAAAAAATAGCGGAAGACACTCAAGATTCAAACTTATTAGCTTCAATTGACGCCGCGAAACGACGTGTTGCTGAACTCCAACTAGAAAAAGAAATTGCGGAGAAAAAAGCGGTAGAAGAAGAGAAAAAAAGACTTATTGCTGAAGAATTTGCTAGAAAAGCTGAGATAGCAAAACAAGACGCAGAAAGACAAAAAGAGTTAGAACGAGAGCAAAAACATGCGGCATTATTGCAAGCAAAAGAGGCCGAATTAAAACGTAGAGAAGAGGAAATTTTACGCAAGGAAGCTGAGCAGAAACGGCTTGAAGAGGAAAAGAAACGAAAAGATGCAGAAAATGCTAAAAGGATTGTAGAGTCGGAACTAGAGCATGAAAAAAAACAAGGTATTTTCCATAGGTCTATTATTGGTAGAGAAAAAGAGCAAATACTTGGATTGCAGCACCAAATTAATCATTCCTCAAGTAGAGTCAGAAATAACATTAAGCGACTATTGCAACATATAAGCAATAACCATATAGCAATAGATGCAAAAATGCAAAAATACATATCAGTTATTTCTTTAGAGTCTGCCAAAATTGAGTCGTTGTCAAATTTTGTAACAAATGCAAATTTTGATTTAAAAGCTAGTGAAATAAAACAAAATATAATTCAATTTATAGTAGAATATATTAATGAGATATATTTGCCAGAAACTCCTGTCTTATCAACGACAATAAATATAAAAGTTAAAGCAAATATAAATGATTTTACATTATCATTTAGGCCATTAGAAATAACGACTTTGATAGATAACTTTGTACATAATGCAGAAAAAGCAGGTGCTAAAAACATCGAATTTATAATTGATGAGGTTGATAAGGAACTCCATCTTACCATAGCTAATGATGGTAAGGGAATTCCTATTCAAAATATTTCACGTATTTTTGAATTAGGATTTACCACAACAGATGGTTCTGGTATAGGATTATATAATGTAAAAACTATAGTGGAAAGATTAAAAGGATCTATAAGTGTTGAGTCTTACAATGATAATAATGTTGCTTTTAGAATAATCATATGAAGATAAAGTATAATATTTTATGGTTAGATGATCAGATTGATGAGTTTATTGAAGATGAATTTGTTAGTCATATTGAGAATTATCTTGAAGAAGAAGGTTTTGAACCTAATGTCGTTACCGTTTCAAATTCTCAAGAACTATTTTCCAACTTATCTGGCGATTGGGATTTAATTTTAACAGACTATAATATGTCAGATAAGAATGGTGCTAAGGTCATTGAGGAAATTCGTGAACAATCAATTCTAACGGAGATTTTATTTTATACAGCACAAAAAGAATGGGAAGATGTTGGACGTATCGATAGAGTATCTTTTTTACAAACATCAAAAATAGCTGGTACTCATCATGAAGTTGTAGTGAACGAGGCAAAGCGCTTAATTGGTTTAACAATTAAGAAATTTCAGAATATTGTAGCGATGCGTGGTCTAATCATGCATGAAACAAGTTCATTAGATGCACAAATAGATAACATTGTTCAGAATTTCTTAAAGTGTCAAGATGGCACATGTGATAAATGTCCTAATACTGATAGATGTAAACCTATTTCAGACATTGTTCTCGCAAATATGCATAGCCACATAGATGAAAAGTTAAAAATAGTAGCTAAGAAAAACTTTAAAAAAATTAGGAAAGACACATTCTTATATAGTGCTGATTACAAAAGATTAGTTTTAGGCAAATTGCTGGAAATGTATGGCATTGAAGATTTTTCATCTAATTATAAAGAAGATATTATTAATCTTAGAAACAAATTCGCTCATGCTGTTTTGCTTTATAACCCAGAGAGTGGGAGACAATATTTTGAAAATAAATCAGAAGGGATAACATTCAACGATGAATTATGTAAAACAATTCGGAAAAACATTAGAGATTACAAGAATAAAATTGATGAAGCTGAAAAAATAATTCTAAGTAACGACTAGCTCTTTTGAATTAATTCTAATTAATGTATCTTTGCATTTCGAATTAAGCGTTCTTTTCAACAATGCAGAATAAGACAGATAAGGGTACTTTGCTTGTTTCTAAATCGTTACCTATCGTAAAATTAAATTCTGTAAATCGTTTGTTTTCAGAGAGAAAGAAGAAATGCAATGTCTCGCAATGTGAGTGCTGAGGTGTTTCTGGATTCCACAGACATCGGCTATCTCTTTCAGGTAACTATTCATATTCTGATTGCAAGGAACAGGCTGTAATACGCCACGCTTGATACAGGTGGGGTGATTCTCGTACTTCTTGAGTATTACCAATGGAATATTCAGCAAAGGGATATTACACATATTGTTCGTCTTTTGGCGTGTCTTGCGAATCCAATAGTGGCCGTTGTTGTCCTGCACGATATGTTCGGCGGCGAGTTGCTGAACATCTATAAATGCCAATCCCGTAAATGATGCGAATATAAATATATCACGCACCAACGCAAGGCGTGGAACGGCAAACTCCTTTTGGTAGATAGTCATCAGTTCGTCCATCGTTAGGAACTCACGCACAACCTCCTTTTCGTGAAACTTGATGCCTGCAAAAGGATTCTTGTCAATCCACTCGTTGGCAAGTGCAAGGTTGATAATCTTTTTCAAGCACTTCATATAACGGATAACCGTATTCTGCTGGCAATTCTTCTCGGTCTTCAAATAGAACTCAAATGCACGCACCAATTCGCCACTTACCTCTGTAATTGGCAGATCCTCCTTATCGTATTTCAATTTGATTAGTTCGGCAAGATAACGGGTACAACTTTCGTAACGCCTTACGGTGATTAGGGTGAAATCTTTACTTACCAATGCCCGACATTGCTCGTTATGCTCACGCATAGTACCGATGATAGTGCGTACTTGCTCCACCTTTTTGTCCACTCCGAAGAACATTTCCTGCAATATTCGGGCAGTGATAAGTTCCCCATTCTCTTCGAGTTGCGTGTAAATTCGGTGGAGTTTGATGCGGCTCTCCTCGATGTAGTTGTTTAGCTCGGTTGATTTACGGCTTTTGCCCCTTGCACACTCCTTTGCCTGGTTCCACGACACGGGCTCAATACTTTTGCGGATGTTTGTTTCTACTCTTGCGCCATTGACTGTGATACGCATACATACTGAAGCCTCTCCGTTCTTCAGCAGCTTGGTTTTCTTGATAAAGAAAAGCACATTAAATGAATCTAGTCTCATTTTCTCCTACTTTTAAATTAAACTTTTATTCGACAAAAGTAAGAATCTGAGTCCGTTTTGACGCTATGCAAAATATTGTGAATCAGCGAAAAGCACTCTTTCAAGGTGGAGATATTTGGAACGCCCGTTTGCTCCACCTCTTGCTCCACCAAAGGCGGTCGTGAACCGCACATTTTCGCGTTTTGGGAGAAAATAAAAAATCCCGATTTTCATTGAAAATCAGGATTTTACGCTGTTTTACTTTTCTTTGCTGTGGTGCCACCAGGAATCGAACCGGGGACACAAGGATTTTCAGTCCTTTGCTCTACCAACTGAGCTATGGCACCGTGCGTTTCAGAATGGGGAGAAAATGTTTCCTCTTTGGGTGGTGCCACCAGGAATCGAACCGGGGACACAAGGATTTTCAGTCCTTTGCTCTACCAACTGAGCTATGGCACCTTTCTGAATTGCGAGTGCAAAGGTAGTGACTTTTTCTGAAACGGCAAAGGGATTTTAGGAAAAGTTTTTCTTTGAGGGGCTGATTATTGTTGGGAATAGGGGATTTTGCTATTGGAGTGGGGGATTTTGAGGGGCGGTTGTTTTATTTTTGTAACAATATAGAGGTTGACCCAATAAGGGAGAAGAAGCATACACCCTCCCCGCGGAGCGGTCCCAATTGACATCGCTTCGCTCGTCTTCCTCCTTCTCGTAAGGCATAGTCGAAACAAGTTTGCTCTCTGCTTTTACTTCGTGCGTCGGTTCCCCCTATCTTGAGGGGAGAGCACCGTTCGGAACGCAACTAACCCGATTATTCCAAGTAACACATACGGGAATTTTTCCCAGCTGTTTTCAAGGAAATCTTTATTTTCTATTTGGTCAACTTTGTAGAAAAATAAGGCGCTGCTGAAAATCAATAAGTTGACGCTTTTTCGCTCCCGGAAATGCGTAGAAACGTGGAGATAATGGGGCGTGGTTCGCTTATTTTGAGGCGAGGTGCCTTTTGCTTGGGCGTGTTAAAATCTCAGGCGTTGATTTGAATTTTCGAGAACGGCATTTTGTAAAATTGCGCCTAAAACATTTAAGATTATTTAAGAAAAATTAACGCGCAGATTAGACGTGCGAAAAAATCTAAGTAACCTTTTTTGAATTGTTAGTAACATAATTTGAAATAGGTTACTAATAGTTTTTGAAAAGTCTGATGTATGCGGTGAATATTGCGGTTTGTATATTCTTGATAATCAGACGAATAAAAAGGAGGTGCTACCTGCGTGGGTAACACCTCCTTTTCTGCTATGCAAAGATAATGTATTTTTACGCGAAATCCAAATTCGACTTTTTAGGGCGCTGCGGGGTGTGTACGCGAAAAAGGTAAGAATTTGTTACATTCTGTGGGCGCGAATTAGATGGGGAATGGGGTGATTTTGTAATCGCAATGCCCCTAATTTGCGCAAAAGATTTTAGACCCGATGCGGACAAGGGTGCTGCCCTCAGCAATGGCGATGGGGTAATCGTCGGACATGCCCCAGGAGCATTGGTTGAAGTGGGGCGCGGAGGCGAAGAAGGCGGACTTGGCGCGGAGGAAAAAGTCGTGGGCGGTGTGGAAGTCGGCACGGATGCGGGCTTCATCGTCCGTATTCGTTGCCATGCACATCACACCCGAGATTTGCGCGTTGGGACAGTTGCGCCATTCGCCCGACTCCAGGAATTGCCATGCCTCGTCGGGAGTAAAACCGTATTTTGTTTCCTCTGCCGCCACATGAAGTTGGAGCAAGCAGGGGATAACTCTGCCGTGTTTCTCCGCCTGTCGGTTAATTTCGGCAAGGAGTTTGGGAGTGTCTACGGCATGAATGAGGCTGATGAACGGAGCAATGTATTTGACCTTGTTGGGTTGGAGGTGGCCGATGAAATGCCACTCAATGTCCTTCGGCAGTGCCTCTGCCTTCTCGCGAATTTCCTGTGCGCGACTCTCGCCAAAGATGCGCTGCCCAGCGGCATAGGCTTCTGCCACCGCCTCAATGGGATGGTATTTCGACACCGCCACCAAGGAAGTGCTGGGTGGTAGTGTCGCGCGTATTTCTGTGAGATTTTTGGCTATGTGTCCCATGAGGGTTACGGCCTTTGAGGGGTGAACTATTCTGCGGCAGGCTTGTAGCGGAAGATGTCCATGATGGGCGTTTCCTGCATTGCTGCAATGGTGTAATCGCCCATGTAACTTTCCATTCCCTTAACGAGGCGGTTGAGGGCATCCTGGAAGTCAGACGCTTGCACGAGCACATTTTGCGTAGTCTTCTTTTCTACGCCCTTCGATTCGTCGATGATGAGGTAGATGAGCTTTGCCTTAAACCACTTGTCGGCACTTTCTTCTGCCGCTTCAAAGAGTTCGCCAAAGCGGGCGCGCTTGATGTCAGAAACTTGGAATTCGCCGGTCATGAAAGGGGCAATCTCTTCGATGATGCGGCGCTCTGCTTCTGTGAAATTGAGGGCGTCGACGAGGTAGGGTTCAATAACTTTTTTGAGAGCACCGTTTTCCTGTTGCTTCTCGTATTTGATTTTACATTCAAACCATTCGTGTGTCATGGGGTAGGGAGGTTATGAGGTTTATAGGTTGTGAGGTTAAAAGGTGGGGAGGTTAACGGTTGAGAATTTTGAAACGGATTCTTTGCACCCCCTCACCACTGCGTGGTCCCCTCCCCCTATAAACAGGGGGAGAGCGCCTTGCGGAGTGAAGAGCGCACTGAGAATTTAGAGGATGTAATCCACACAACTGCGTCCGCAGATGTTGGGGCGCAATTCGGCACCCACGGCCTTGTGGGCGGGATGTTGTGCGTAAATGTCGAGGGCTTCGAGCGAGGTGAAGGTGCTTTCAAGGCAAATGTCCCACTGCTCGGCGGGATTGCAGTTGAAGTTTACGGCAATAGACTGGATTTCGGGGATGATGGCGGGGAGTGCCATGATGCCATTCTTGAAATTGTCCATCACGGCTTGGCGCTGCTCTTCCGTGAGTTCGGGTTTGAGTTGAAAGAGTACAATATGTTTCAGCATAATATTCTTAAAATTTTGTAACTTCGCACAAAGGTAAAAATTTTCCTGGATTTTGGACACATGAACATAGGAACAAAATGGCGCGAGTCTTGTTCTTTTGCATTTCGGTCAGAAAATACAGGCACTCATCCCCTAATATTTCAGTGATGAAGTACGATGAAGAACTTGTCGCGGCATGCAGTGAGCAATTAAAGATTCGTGTGCGCTACACGATGCTTTACTCCCTGCTGAAGCGCGTTTGTATAGAAAAAACGAAGGACTTTACGACGGATTATTCCGGACTTTTTGCACGCCTCTACGCGGTGTGTAAACACTACGACTTGCCCCATGCCGCTGCCGACCGATTCCGTCGCAATGCCCTCCAAACTTTGCGCGGGCAAAGGGAGGCTACGGAGGAGTTGCTTGCTACAGATGTGGCGGATTTGAGAAGTTTTCTCACCGCCCTCGAAGCCAGCGAAAACGCTCCCAAGAAGGCGGAGGCGCAACTCACTGCTACACCCGTAGAACAGTTGCGCGTGGCGCGCGGATTGGTGAAAGAAATCGGTGAAACCTCTTTCACACTCCTGCTTCAAGACGATGCGGGCGAGACGGTCGTACCTACGGATGCCGACACCCTGGATTTGTTGGAGGAAGGCTTGCGCGTAAATGTCGTGAACGGAGGGGAACTTGTCATCCTGGAACCTGATTACCTCATTGACGTAAGTGCGCTCACGGCTTGCGTAAAGCCTTACGGCACTTCGCCGCTGAATTACCTTTTGGCGCAACTCCAACCGCGCCAATCTACGCGTCCGATTCTTCTTGGTAATGCTGCCAACCAGTTTATGGACGACTGCACGCACTCTGCCACAATTGATTTTGCGGAAAGCATGCAGGCGCACTTCCGCCAGTCACTTTTGGACTACGCCTGCCACCCAGCACCCGAGGAAATTGATGTCAGTTATTTCAAGGAGGCGCGTCAGCATTTTGATAATATTCGCCAAATTGTGCAGCAGGCATATGCTTCGCCCGAGGTGGGTATTGCGCTCGACCAGGTGCTGCTCGAACCCGCCTTTATCTGCGCTACGCTCGGTTTGAGGGGACGCTTGGATGTCATGACGGCAGATCATCGTCGCATTGTGGAATTAAAGAGTGGCAAGGCCGAGGAATTTCGCCCGCCAGTGCGCCCCAAGGAAGAACATGTCCTTCAGATGGCGCTCTACAAGGAGATGTTGCACTTCAACTTCTCTCTTCCGCGCGACGCCATCTCTTCGTTTTTGCTCTACTCCCGTTATCCCATGCTGCTTGACGAACGCATTCCGCGCAGCAAGATTAAGGAGGTGATGCACCTGCGCAATGAAATAGTGCGTATGGAAATGCAGTTGCGCAACGGCAGAGCGGAGGAAATTTTGTCGGCGCTCACTTATAATAATATAATAAAGAAGCAGGACTTGCACCCGAATTTTCTCAAAGCCATCCTGCCGCCCATCGAGGCGGTGGTAGAACCTTTGAACAAGGTGTCGCCCCTCGAGCGCAGTTACTTCAGTCATTTCCTCACCTTCCTTTCGCGCGAACAATTCCTCTCAAAGATGGGCGAACCGCGCCCTGATTCTACGCGTGGATTCGCTCGTGTGTGGAATGCGGACTATACCTCAAAACTCCTCTCGGGAGAAATTCTTCTCAACCTCCGCATCCGTGAACTCTTGGGCGAAGGTGGGGTAGAAGAAATTATTTTTGATGTGCCCGATTACGGAGAAAAATTCATAGCCGACTTTTACGAGGGCGCGATGGTGCAACTCTATGAGCGCCGTTCGGCGGCCGACACCGTGTGCAACCGACAATTGGTGCGCGGTTACATTGTGCGTCTCACCGACACCGAACTTCACCTCCACCTTTCCTATAAGCAGCGCAACCGCGACTTCTTCTCGCTCGACACCACCTATGCCATTGAGAAGGATAGTACAGATAGCAGTTTTCAGTCCGCCCGTCGCGGACTTTTCGCCCTGCTCACGGCGCCACAGGAGCGTCGCGAACTTTTGCTTTGCCAGCGTGCGCCGCGCTTTGATACTACGATTTCGCTCTGTGGCGATTATGGCGCGCGCACCAATGCTATTGTGCTTCCCGCCATGCAGGCACAGGATTATTACCTCCTCGTGGGGCCTCCCGGAACGGGGAAAACGAATGTCGCCCTCCGCGCAATGGTGCAAGAATTTCTCACCTCGGCATGCTTGAAAGGCGAACGCCCGAACTTGCTTCTTGCTGCCTACACCAACCGTGCCGTAGATGAAATTTGCCAAATGCTTCAGGGGGCAAATATTGACTTCCTGCGCCTCGGCATTGAGCAAACGTGCACCGAGGAAGTGCGCCCCAATCTTTTTGTCAACCGTGCCGAGGGAATGAAAAACCGTGCCGAGGTTTCGCAGTTGCTGAAAGACCAACAAGTCATCGTTGGAACGGTAGCGACGCTTACTTCTCACACCGAACTCTTTAACCTCAAGCAGTTTGACCTTGCCATTCTCGACGAGGCGTCGCAGGTGCTCGAACCGCAGATAATGGGACTCCTTGCGCACCCCACGGCCGTGCGTCGCTTCATTATGATTGGCGACCACAAGCAACTCCCCGCCGTCGTTATGCAACGCGCGGAGCAAACTATCGTGCAGGATGAAGCGCTCCGCAGTATTGGACTCGTCGACCTGCGCAACTCCCTCTTTGAGCGCCTACACGGATTTGTGATGCGCACGCCCGAAGTGGCCACTATCGCCGCAGGATTGCTCGATCATCAAGGGCGTATGCACCGCGAGATTGCCCAATTCGTCAACGAGCGCTTCTACGAAGGCCGCCTCTCCGTTGTGCCGCTTGACCACCAAGAAGGAGCGCTCAATTATGCCGTTCCCGAAACGCCGATGGAACAGTTTGTGGCGGCGACGCGCATGGGATTTGTGCATGTTCCTGCGCCCGAACTTTCCGACAATGTGAAAGCCAATAAAATGGAGGCAGAAGCCGTGGCAGACATTGTGGAAGCGCTCATCAACCTAAACCTGCGCGGCGAGACGCCCCTCAACCTGCCCAAGCAGTTGGGCATCATCGTGCCCTTCCGCAACCAAATCAGCATGGTGCGAGCAAGTCTGCGCTCGCGAGGTGTAGCGGATGTAGACGCCATTACCATCGACACCGTAGAGTGCTACCAAGGTTCGCAACGCGACTACATTGTCTTCACCACCACCATTTCGCGCCCCTATCAGTTGGACATCCTCTCCGTGTGTCAGCAGGTGGGCACTACCGAGGTCGATAGAAAACTCAATGTCGCCATCACCCGCGCCCGCAAGCAATTCTTCCTCGTAGGCAACCGCGACTTGCTCTCGCGCAATGCGCTTTATGCCGACTTGATAAGTAGGTGCAAAAGCATTGAGTAGTAATCTTGAAATCGGTAGGTTAGGCGCCTGAAAATTATTAGTAATGTATTTTAAATTATGTTACTAATAATTTTTTTTAGGTTACTAATAGTTTTTACGACAATAGGTCTGGTTTTTCGGGCAATGGATTTAGGGGGGATTTTTTGAGGGGGATATTGGTGTGGATGTGGGGTGGGAAACGTAGAGTGGGGAGTGTGGACGAAAAAAGAAGTTCCGGGGCACGGTGGGGCGCTCCGGAACTTCTTTTTGTGTATCTGTGTGCCGCTGGGGCGGGGAGTTTAAAACAGGCAGATGAACCAACTGCCGAGGTCGCCTATCCACGAACCGATTTGGATAATGAGGAGGATGAGCAAGTAGATGAGGAGGATGAGCAGGAGGCAGAGGGCACCGATGATGAGGGCTTTGCGGTTGACCTCGTGGATGATGGTACGGTTGCCCTCTACGAATCCGGTGAGGAGGCGTGAGTTTTTGGTGTACGACTTATTGAAGACGTCGAAGAGGTCGCCGAGCGCGGGGATGAGTCCGACGAAGATGTCGAACAGCATGTTGTAGACGATGGCGAGCGAGAGGGGTATGCTGTGCAGTTTGAGGATGCTGATATAGAGGTAGGGGAGGTTGAGCAGGGCGGTTACTGCGTCGCCGTAGGCGGGAAGGAGGAGGCCGACGATGGGGTCAATGTAATAGCGGTCCATCCATTTTGCGATGCTCTGTGTGAGGCGGTAGGTGCGTGAGGCTTTGACCGCGTTGTGGCGGGCGAGTTTGCGCTCTTCTTTAGTGGGGGAAGTCATTGTGGAAAGGTGAACGGTGATGAGTTAACGGTGAAAGGTGAGGGGTTAACGGTGAACGTGGTGGTGGGGCAAGTGATGGCGGGTTTTTTGCGTCGCCTTCTTTACCTGCGTTGATAAATGTGTGTGCTTTAAAAACGGACATACCCCCTCCCGTGAGTAGTGGCGGGGAGGGGGCATGCTTATGTGATTGAAGCGGGTCGGAGGAACTTACCCGCGCGTCCTTCCGTTATGACTTTACGCGCTCTGTAGGCATCAGCATGGGGCGCTGGTCTTTGTTGAGAATGGGTTTTCTGGGCGCCGACTTGATAGGTGCGTTGAGCGGTTTGGGTAATGCCTTGGGTTTGGGTGCTTCCTGGATTTTCTCAGGTTGCTTTTCGGGGAGCGTGGTTGCAGACTTGGGGGCGGTAGTTGCCGTAGTGTCGGCCGCAGAAGTGGAGGTCTTCACCGGCATGTAGCCGCTGGTCGTGCCCACTTTGTATTGCTTCATCTGCTCGTCGCTCTCAAACCAATTACCACGGATGAGGCGGTCGGGTTCTTGGAGGGTCATGGGCGCGTTTGAGTAGAAGATGTGTTTGCGCATGTCCCAGTAGAGTTCTTCAGAGGAATAGGTGACCTTCTTCTCACGGTCGTTCATCACAACACGGCCGCGGAGTTTCCACAGATACTGGTCGAAGCAAAAGGCAGTGTCGGCGGTGATGTGAAGGTTGACACTGGCGCTGTCGTCGTAGCGCTCGAGGTAAACGCCTTTGGGGAACGACTGGCGCTGTGGCACGGTCTTGTCGTAGACTAACCACTCTTCGGC
The DNA here is from genome assembly GCA_045631665.1 of Alloprevotella sp. GTDB lineage: Bacteria > Bacteroidota > Bacteroidia > Bacteroidales > Bacteroidaceae > Alloprevotella. The sequence continues at coordinate 55,305 of JAZQVD010000034.1, read as the reverse complement.
AATAATCTTATAGCGCACAATGCCGGAGTCGGATATGAGTTTTGACACTCCTCTCGTGGCCATCACGGGCAGAGAGTCGCGACATTCTACCTGAGGTCCCATAGGCGGCGCGTCTGAGGTGCACGCCACGGGGAGTATGAGAAGGAGGAGTAAGAGGAAACGCATTAATGAGGAAAGTTAGTAGTTAGTAGATAGTAGTGAGGAGTGCTGTGCAGGACGTATTATCAACGTAGAGACGTCATATTATGGGCGTCTCGGTAGCGGGTGAGACACGATTGGTATATCGCTTTGCTGGTACGGATGCACGGTTCGTGCGTCCTAAATACATAGGAGGTTATGACAAAGCACACGGCAGGATATTCCTTTTGATTTAGGACGCACGAACCGTGCGTCCGTACCAGTCAAGTGAATATCCCGCATGGCATTACTCACTCCTCACTCCTCACTTCTCACTGAATTTTATCTCACCTTCCACTTGCTGAACCACATTTCGTTGAATGTGATGCCGAGGCAAAGGCGGAAGTAATTTTCTGTAATCATGCCGCTGAACTTAGGTTCGACGCGCTCATACTGCGCAGCAATGTTGAGCGTACTGCGACTGCTCCAACCGTTGCGGATGGGGATGCCTACGCCAAGACTTGCGCTGTAGCGGCGCGGACCTTCGATGCCGTTGACTTTCGTATAAGGTGTGGACATTGAGAGGCCGAAGCGGTAGCGAATTTGCTGGTGCCAGTAAGCACTGTTAGGGCGGGGGAGGTATTCACCACCGAGGGTGAATGTGTGGCTGTTCTGGAAACTGTTGGTACTTACCTGATAGGTGCTGTTCACCAACTCGGGCGTGCGACAACCGTCCCACATTTGGAGCGTGTAATCCATACCGACGCGCAACCTTCCGCGGTGGTTCCACACAGCACCGACACCAAACGTGTGAGGCAACTCAAAGGCGTCGGCAAGGCGCGTGGTGTCGCCCACAGAACCCTGATTCGAGGTGATGCGTTGGTCGTAGTAGAACGCAGGTCGGTTTACCTTATGACCAAGTCCGTAAGTGGCACCAACGGTAAGCGTATTGTTGCGATTGATGCGCTGCTCGTATTGCACACCAAGGTCTAATTTATACGTGCGAATATCTGCGGCGTAAAGGCGTCGGCGCGAACTGATGCTGCTGTTGTCGTAAGAGGCGTAGACACTATTTTCCATCGTTCCCCAAAGGTAACCGATGTTCGCACCCACCGAAAGGTTTTTCAAGGGACTGCAACCAAGCCCCACAAACACCTCGTGAAGTCCGCCATCTCCCTTGTAGGTTTCCGTCTGCGTAACTTCGCCCGTCGCTTGCATGAATTTCGTAGTGGTATTCATGTTATAGCCAATCGTAGTGTAGGGCATCATCCCCAAGGTCATACCAAAGTTGGGCGCAAGTCGGAATCCCGCCATCACATAGTCGATGGAGGAGTTGTTGGCATTCTTCTTGGCGTTGCCCTGTTCGAGGTTGGCGTATTGGAGTGAGAAACCTACGTCAAAAATCAGCGTGAGCGAGTCGATAGATGAGTAAGAAGCGGGGTTCTTAAAGTTGAGTTGCTTCGCATCGTTCATACCGTAGGCCAAACCAGCCATGCCCTTGTTAAAACCCTGCGCCTGGTCGTTCTGAAGTCCGTAACCGTAGCGCGAGTAAGGGGAGTTGGAACCATTTGTCTGCGCAACGGCGCAAGCAGATGCCACCAAGAGTGAAGCAGATAAGAGTAATTTTTTATACATCGGTAGATGGTTGTTTTGAGATAAGGGGTGAGGGGGCGTCTGAGTCGGCAAAGCACGCTGAATGCTCAGAAAATGCCGACGGGGAGAGACTATTATAAACCTTGCTTTGCCACTTCGCAAAGTCCTCGTAACACGAGGTGCGGATCATGGGTAATGCAGGGCGCAACGTCGGGAGAAAATTCAAATTGGTTACCTCCCGTGTAAAACACATGGAGGTTAGGGAAGCGCTTGCGGCACATGCGGATGTAACCTTCTATTTCAAATTTCACGCCGTTAATTGCACCGCCGCGAATGGCTGTCGCAGTGTCGTAACCCAGGTCGGGAAGTTCGCCCTCGACTGAGATAAGCGGCAGCGCTGCCGTGTGTTCGTGCATGGCCTTAAGGCGAAGTTCTACGCCTGGGGAAATATTTCCGCCGGCAAAACTATGCGCCGCGTCAATAACGTCAAACGTAAGGCACGTGCCTGCATCAATAACGAGCAGGGGAGTGTTGGGCACTTGCGTCACGGCAGCAATGTCGGCAGCAAGGCGGTCGGCGCCAAGTCCTTGAGGAATTTGCGTAAAATAAGGTTGAGCGCAGGGCGACGTGTAAGTCAGTCGCAACACGGGGCAAGGTAGTAACTTCAGCGCTCGGTCAAGCGCCTCGTTAGGACCTGCAACATTCGACAGGGCACATGCCTTAATGTCGTATGCCGCACAAATTTTTCCAATTTCCGTATGCCAATCCGTGGCAACACGCTCGCTAAAAATTATTTCATCCGCTTGGAACACCGCCACCTTCGCAGAGGTGTTGCCAATGTCTATAGTGAGAACCATTTTTGAAAGGAGAAAGGAGAAAGGAGAAAGGAGAAAGTCCATGCGGTAGGTTTGCTCCAATGCGAACTTTGCTGCTTTTACCAATCTACTCGTTTACATAAGAGAGAGGATATATGAGAAAGACCGTGCGGGGCACCAGCGCGCTAGCCATTTCTCCTTTGGCTTTTGCGCCGACCTACGGTTCTCATTTCTCCTTTCTCATTTAAGAAGAATTAGTCTTCCTTCCACCCCTGCGCCTTGAGCAGAAACTCTTGTCCGTCGCGGGTAATGAGTGCTGCACCGAGGTCGGGGCGAGTGATGTGTCCAATGATTTTGATGTCCTCGAGTTGTGCTACGCGGTCGTGGTCGGTGAGGGGCACAGTGAAGAGCAGTTCGTAATCCTCTCCGCCGTTGAGGGCGCTGGTGGTAAGGTTCATGTTAAACTCCTCGGCAGTTACGGCGGTGAGGTAGTCGATGGGGATACGCTCTTCGTAGACGCGGCAACCCACATTGCCCTGCTTGCAGAGGTGTTTGAGTTCTGATGCGAGGCCGTCGCTTACGTCCATCATCGCCGTTGGAGTGATGCCCGCTTCGGCAAGGCGTTCTACAATATCCTTGCGCGCTTCGGGTTTGAGATAGCGTTCCAAGAGGTATTCGCGCCCACTGAAATCGGGTTGTGCTGCTTCTGCTTGACCGTGTTGCTGACTTTCAAAAATCGCCTTCTCGCGCTCCATGAGTTGCATGCCCATATAGGCAGCACCGAGATTACCACTGACACAAATAAGGTCGGTGTCTTTCGCACCGCTACGGAGCGTCAACTTTTCGGGTGCCACTTCGCCCACGCAGGTTAAGGAAAGGGCAAGTCCCGTCTTTGAACTCGTCGTGTCGCCTCCCACGAGGTCCACCCCATGTCGCTCACACGCCAGGCGGATGCCGGCGTAGAGGTCTTCAAGGTGCTCCACCTCAATGCGGCGGCCCACGGCGATGTTCACAAGTAACTGTGTGGGGCGCCCGTTCATGGCGTAGATGTCTGAGAAGTTCACCATCGCCACCTTATATCCCAAGTGTTTGAGCGGCATATAGACGAGGTCGAAATGGATGCCCTCCATGAGCATGTCGGAAGTAACGAGCACGCGCTTCTCTGCCGACGGTGCAAGCACGGCAGCATCATCGCCCACACCCTTCAGGGTTGAAGGCTGCTGGGGCGTAATGTTTTTGGTGATATGTTCAATGAGGGCAAATTCGCCCAGTTCTGAAAGTTGCATAGGTTATTAGTGTTTTAGTAAACAAGTGAACGAGGTACGAGTAAACGAGAAGGTTAGAAAAGGCAGAACAAAAATCCGTGCGCTCATCGTTTATCTCGCAAACTATCTTGTTTACTTGTCTACTTGCTAACTCGTTTACTGTTAAAAGTACACCCCAAATCCAATCTTGAATCCGAACTCGCAATGATCCTTAAACTCGTTGTAGCAAATCTTGTAGTACGCCGAAGGTTCCACGGTGACATGGCGGTTGATGAAAAAGGCGTAACCCACTTCCACAGGGGTGTAGAGCAGTGTCTTGCCGTGATTCTTGCGTCCGAAATGGTCGCGCCATTGCAACTCTCCGCCGGCGCCGATAAAGATGCCGTTGCGCTCAAAATAGTAACGCGCACCCGCCATTGCGGTAAAGGCATTCACGGAATTTTCATGGTTGTAACCCAAGTCGGCTTTGACCAAGAATTCGTTGTCAAGGAAGTAACCGCCGTTGAGGTTGATGCCGAAGTTGCAGTCGCGGGCTTTGTTGTAACTCAAGTCAATGTTTGAGAGCGAGGCTCCGATATATTTTTTGCCCTGTTCAAACTGCGCGTTGGCGCAAAGGCTACTCGCAAGCACAAGGGCGAGTGAGAGAAGGATTTTCTTCATGGTGATGGGGTTGAAGTACTAAGGTTTGTTTGAATTTGCAAGGGTGGCACGCTTGGGCGCCTCCCATACATCCTGCAAAGATACAATAAAGAAATGAAAGTTGGGGGCTTGACGCATGAAAGTATCGTGCGCGCATGTTATTTAACATATATTAAACCTAAATCTGTGCCGATTTTTCGTTGGCAAAAATCTGTCAAAACTATTAGTAACCTTTTTTAAATTATCTTACTAACAATTTTTTTTAGGTTACTAATAGTTTTCACGAAAATAGACATAGTTTTTGGCGCGAGTATTTGCAAACTGTTTGTAAGTGGTTAAGGCGTTGACAATAACCGAAATAATGGTTGCGCTACTCGTCTTGCGAAACGGAATAGGGGAGGTGGCGCAAGAATGTGAAAAATACGAGTCGTTTTAAGTGTTAAAATCTGCGATTTTTTTTGTAGTTTTGCATAGCGCTGTGGTATGCAGCGCGTAAAATCTCAAATGCCCATGAAATCGCTTCTTGTATACAAGGCTTCTGCAGGTAGCGGCAAGACCTTTACGCTTGCCGTGGAGTATATTAAACTGCTGATTGCCAATCCCTATGCTTATCGCAATATTCTCGCCGTGACCTTTACGAATAAGGCTACGGCGGAAATGAAGGTGCGTATTATCGGTCAACTTAACGGTATTGCCAAGCGTCTTCACCAGTCTGAACGTTATTTTGAAAAGGTCAAGAATGCGCCCGAAATTAAGAAGCTTAATTTTTCGGACGAAGAAATTCGCCGCCGTGCCCAAATGGCGCTCTCGGCAATGCTTCACGACTACAGTCGCTTCCGCATCACCACGATTGACTCCTTCTTCCAAAGCATCGTGCGTGAGTTGGCTTACGAACTCGACCTTACAGCCAACCTGCGCGTAGACTTTAACTCAAAAGAGGCGCTTGCTGAGGCGGTGAAGAGTATCGTAGAAGACATCAACTACTACACCAACGACGCCGACATGCAAGAGAATCTGAAGTTGAAGGGCATCCTCCGCGACTTTATCTTTGAGCGCATTGATGCTGACAAGGCTTGGAATATTTTGGGTGAGATTCAGGCGTTCTCCGACAATATTTTCAAGGAAGAATACCTCAAGCAGCAGGCCGACGTGCGCGACAACATTGGCGACCCCAAGGTGTTGGCGCAAGTGAAGGCGAGATTGAGAAAAGTACCCGAAGCGGGGGTGGAAAAGGTCAAGCAACTGGGCGACGCGCTTTACACAGACATGCTGCCCTTACAGGACGACTTGGTGAAGAAAAGCACCGGGGCAATAGCGGCAGTAAGAAAGGCGGCACAGATGGATGCACACAGGGATTTCAAGACCACTAAGGACGCGCTGAAGAAGATGCTGACTGATGCGGCGCTGGGGTATGCCGACGGACTTGAAGGTTGGGCAAAAACGGATGCCACTACGGCGAAACTCGAGGAGCTTGACGCGCTCCGCAGATACCGAGAACTGCTCTCCGAAATAGGCCTGCAGATGCGCAAGATTACTACGGCGCAGATGATGTTACTCCACATCAATGAGATGATGCTTTTGAACGCGGTCAACACCGTGTTGCGCGAAAAAAATAGGGAGAACAACCGCTTCATCTTGGCAGACACCGCCCACTTTTTGAAAGAAATGATTGACGAATTTGACGTCCCCTTCATCTATGAGCGAACAGGGACGCGCTATGAGCATATCATGATCGACGAGTTCCAGGATACGAGCGAATTGCAGTGGGAAAATTTCAAGCCTCTCTTGGCAAACAGTTTGGATAACAACAGTCGTTGCCTGATTGTGGGAGACGTGAAGCAGAGTATCTACCGCTGGCGCAATAGTGACTGGCGCACGCTCAACGATATGGAATACGGCGTCTTTAAAGATAAAATTTCGCTTCCCCCTCTCGACACAAATTACCGCAGTTCGGAAGAGGTGGTGACGTTTAACAATAACTTTTTCAAAAAGGCGGCGCGCTACGTCAGCAAGAAGTATAACGAGGACACCACTTTTAAGGATAAGAGTAACGCCAACGAAGACCGTGCGCAGGCCATTACTACGGCTTACAAGGAAGTGGTGCAACAGGTGCCCGAAGATCATCGTGGTTACGGCTATGTAAAGGTAGAGCATTTGGCGTACCCTGCTCCGAGCGGAAAGAAGAAGGATGAGGCGGCGGATGCCACACCCGAGGTCGCGGAAGCGGAAGTTGTGAAGACACCAAAGGAACTCATGCTTGAGAGTTTCGGAGCAAACTTGCGCGAACTCTTAGATAAGGGTGTCAAGCCCAAAGACATTGCCGTCTTGGTGCGTAAAAACGATCACGGGGTGCAGATTGCCGACTACTTGAAGCAAGAATTTCCCGACCTCAAGGTGGTGAGTAATGAGGCCTTCTTGCTTGATTCTTCGCTGGCGGTGAATATGTTGATTTTGGCGTTACGCACGCTTGCCAATCCGCAAGATGATGTGTCGCGCTACGCTCTTGCGGCGCTCTATCACAGAGAAGTGGTGTGTCGCGGTTTAGAAGGCGCTGACGAAAACAGCATTTTCTCCATGAGTAAGTCATGCGTTGACTCCTTATTGCCTCTGGGCGATGAGGAGGCAAGACGTGCGCTCATCGAAGTGCCGCTCTACGAACTCTGTGAGCAACTTTACAACACCTTAAACTTACAGGTAATTCCCGGTCAGGATGCTTATCTTTATTGCTTCTACGACCAGCTGCTCAGTTTCTTGCAAGACAACCGCAGCACGCTCGGTGCGTTTTTGGAACACTGGGATGAGAAGATGCACGAAACGTCTGTGCCGATGGGTTCGGCAGAGGGATTGCAGATTCTTACGGTTCACAAGTCGAAGGGCTTAGAGTTTCACACGGTCATCGTACCCTTCTGCGAATGGAACGCAACGGGGGTGCGCAACAGCGGAGGTTCGCTCCTGTGGTGCGCACCTAAAGACGCGCCTTTCAATGATTTGAAACTCGCTCCTGTTGAGTATGTCACGGGCATGAAAGATTCGCTTTTCGATAAGGAATATAACGAAGAATTGTTGAAGCAGTTGGTAGACAATCTCAACATTCTTTACGTGGCATTCACACGTGCGGAAAACAATCTCATTGTGCTGACCGGCAAGAAGGAAGGTAAATCGGTGGGTGAGAAGATTGAGACCGTTTCTGATATTATCAACATGGCGCTGGTCGGAGAAGAGAAGGACGGCAAGTGGAATTGGCCCGCCTTCCCGAGCGAAGCGAAGATTTATGAGTTTGGAGAACTCGTGCCTTCTAAGGAAAAAACGAAGACCAAAAAGGTTCAAGAGGTGAACTACTTGGAACCGAAGTTTAAGAAGTGTATACAGACCTTCCAATCCCTTCCTGCAAAGGTGGATTTCAGACAGTCAAACGACTCTTTCCGCTTCCTTCAAGGCGATGTGGAAGACGCCGCTGACGACAAGGGACAATACATTGAGCAGGGTAAATTCTACCACAGCCTCCTCGAGCGTGTTCAGACGTTAGACGACCTTCCGGGCATCATTGCCGAATTTGAGCGCGAGGGACTTATTGCCGGTGCTGAGCACAAGAGAGAAGTGGAAGAATACATGCACCGCATTTTTGAAAATGAGCAGGCGCGTGAGTGGTTCTTGCCGAAGTGGCGCGTGCTTAACGAACAGAATATCCTCCTCCCCTTGAATGCGAAAAAAGACAAGCGCTACGAGCGCCCTGACCGCGTAATTTGTGACGGGCATTCGACGATTGTGGTGGACTACAAGACGGGGGGCACGAAGACGCTCTCGCATCTGGAGCAGGTGCAGGATTATGTGGAACTCCTTCAGCACATGGGTTACCCCAATCCCACGGGTTATGTGTGGTACCTTAAATATAATGAGGTCGTTCCCGTAAGTTCTTAAACCCCGTCTTGATGTTGTGGCGTAGGCATTACGAAGCACAGTCGTTTTTAGGTGCAAAATAGTCCCTAAATCTGACCTGCAAAAATACGATATCTATTTTCGGAAAAATTATTAGTAACCTAAGAAAAATTATTAGTAATGTAATTTAAAAAAGGTTACTAATAATTTCAATGATTTTAGACGTAGTTTTAACGCACAGTAATACAGGGTTTTGCAAAACTTGATTTTTGCCATCTAAAACACCCCCAAAAACCGGCGTTTCAACCCTGCTTTTTCGCCCCTTAAATACCTTATTTTCTAACTCCCATCTCCTCGAAAATAACTATGACTCCATTTCTCCAGATAGTAGCCCGCCATCTTTACGCTGAGATAAAGAATAACTCCGAAGGGCTTACCATCATTTTCCCCAACAAGCGTGCGGGACTTTTCTTCAATAAATACTTGCGCCAAGAGTTAGACAACTATGTTTGGGCGCCTAAGTATGTGACGATTGACGAAGTGTTTCGCAGTCTGAGCACAAAGCAGGTGGCAGACCCCATAGAATTGGTGTGCCGCCTCTATCGCGTGTATCTCAAACAGACGGGGCGCGGGGAAAGTCTTGACCATTTTTACTCGTGGGGTGAAACAATGTGTCGCGACTTTGATGATATTGACAACAGCATGGCACATGCGGAAAAACTTCTCGGAAATGTTCAGGAATTAGAGAACCTAAAGGACTTTGATTTCCTTTCTGAGAACCAGCGCCAGGCGCTGAAGACGTATTTTGCCAATTACATGGTGAAGAGCAATACGGAACTCAAGCAGAAATTCTCAGCAATTTGGCAACACCTCTATCCTATTTACAAGCAATTCCGCGAGGCGCTCGCCGAGGAGGGACTTGCCTACATGGGAATGCTGAAACGCGAGGTGGTCGATACGCTTGAGGCGTGCCGTGCGGAAGAAATTCCCGCGTACTTCCAAGGTCGTCGCTTCGTAGTGGTAGGTTTTAACGTGTTAAGCCCAACGGAGCAACGCCTGTTCTTAGCCATGAAGCGCATGGCACCGACCAGTTTTTATTGGGACTACGACCGTGGTTACACCAACCTTGGTTCGGGCAACGACAACCATAGTGTTTACGAGGCTGGGCAATTTATTAAAGAAAACATCCGACTCTTTGGCAACGCCCTTGACAATCTGAGCGACGAGGAACTTGCTGAGGCGTACGACAACTTCTCAAAACCCAAGCAGATTACTTACGTCTCCACCGCCACGGAAACGCAGCAGACGCGTTACGTAGATGGGTGGCTCAAACAGGTGGTGAGCGAGAAGGACGACTTGATAAAGACCGCCGTAGTCCTTTGCAACGAGCGCAACCTCCAACCCCTGCTTCACGGCATCCCTGCCACTTATGCGGGCAAGGAGCAGATGTTGCTCAACATCACTATGGGTTATCCCTTGGGCGAAACTCCGATGGTGAGTTTCTTGCTTGCGCTTGCCGAACTCCAACTCTTTGGGCGCTCGGGCGGTAAATGGCGCTACCAATATGTGTTGAATGTCTTAAATCATCCCTATGCCCAGCGCCTACATCCCGCTGAGGCGGTGCGCTTGCACAAGAAAATTTCTGCCAACAAGTTACTCTTCCCCACAGATGCTGACCTGACGTGCGAAGCCCCCTTGCAAGTGCTTTTTGAAGCGACAGAGGGAAATGCCGCACTCTTAAAATACCTCGTAGAAGTAACCAAGGCAATCGGCACTACCTTTAAGCAGACGGCACATCCCGATGCGCTCGAACAACTTTATTGCGAATCGGTATTCTCTGCCTACACCCTGCTCAACCGCCTGATTTCGTTGAGCGAAACTCAGGTGCCGGGCGAAGCAACTGCCTTGTTTGACGTGCAGGGTGCGACGCTCTTGCGCCTCCTCCGCAGCTTGTTGCAACAGAAGTCCATCCCCTTCCACGGCGAACCCGCCGAGGGTATGCAGATACTCGGATTGCTCGAAACACGCTGCTTGGATTTTGAAAACGTAGTGTTGCTCTCTGCCAACGAAGACTTCCTTCCGGGCACAGCCCACAGAGCGTCGTTCATCCCCTACAATTTGCGCGAAGCACATGGGATGACCACGCTTGAAAGACAGGTGGCGCTCTCGGCGTATTACTTCTATCGCCTCTTGAGTCGCGCCTCAAACATCTCATTGCTCTACAACGTGTCGACCGACGGCATGCAGTCGGGCGAAATGTCGCGCTTCCTCTCACAATTACTTGCCGAAGTGGGTGTACCTGCGGGAAAGCAGCGCGCCCTGCTCTCGCCCCAAACGAAACCTACCTTCTACACGCTCACCACTAAGAGCGAGTCGAGCGAAACTCCCGCAATCACGGTTGCGAAAACCGACGACGTGCTCCAACGCCTCTGCGACCGCTTCGACGCTACCGACAAAGAAGAACCACGCTACCTCTCGCCCTCGGCTATCAACACGTATTTGAATTGCCCCCTGCAATTCTACTTCCGCTACGTCGTAGGACTTTCTGAGAAAGACGAACTCTCGGAGGATGTTGACTACCGCCAATTCGGAACCATCTTCCACGAGTGTATGGAGCGCCTTTACAAACCCTACAAAGGCAAAGAACTCTCCGCTACTACCCTTAAGCAGATGGCGGAAGACGATAAGAAGATTAAGCGTGCCGTGGCGTACGCCTTTGCCAAGGTGTTTTTCAACATCAAGGATGAGGCGCAGCGCGAGAATTTTGAACTGCGCCTGCAGGGTGAACCTGAAATCAACCGCATGGTTATTGAGAAGTACGTGCAAAACCAGTTGTACTTCGACGCTGCCCTCGCGCCCATCAAAATCTTAGGGTTGGAGGAAACCGTAACCCACGTGGAGAAGGTTGCTTCGGGCAACCGCACCGTGGCGATACACCTTGGCGGAATTATTGACCGCCGCGATGAAATCATCTTGGACGGAGTGCCCGTGCAGCGTATCTTAGACTACAAGACGTCGCAATCAAAGCCCACCGGTACGCCTACCGTGAGCGACTTGTTTGACAAGTCGCAAGAGGAGATGTACAAGTATGTTTTCCAAACCTTTTACTACAGTTTCGTGGTGGGACAAGTGTTGTTGCGCAACAAGGAAAAACTCATGCCCTCGTTGATGTACATCAAAAAGGCCTCTGCCATTAAGGGCAAAGTCAAGGGCGTGGAAGACCCCAATAAGGTGCGCCAACTGTATGCCCAAGACATGAGTGTCTCGGTTAAGAGTTGTGTGGGGGGCGACTCGTTTGTGGTGAAAGACTACTTTAACGAGTGTGCCGACGACTTTGAAACCAACCTCCGCAACTTGCTCCAGGAAATCTTCTCGCCCGAAGTGCCCTTCGAGCAGACTCCCTGTAAAAAACATTGCGGCTATTGCGAATTTTTACAGATTTGCGGGCGCAAAAAGGATAAAGATTAGGGTCTCGGATTAGGACTTTTTTCTTGCCCCACCTACGTGCGGAAAAAACTAAACCTATTATCGTAAAAATTATTAGTAACCTAAGAAAAATTATTAGTAATGTAATTCAAAATATGTTACTAATAATTTTGAGGGGTTAAGGGCGTGGTTTATGCACCTGATAATAAGTGCGTTGTAAAAACGGTGTTTTTATGGCAAAATTTTGCCTTCTCACCGCCCAAAATCACCCCCGATTCACGATACAAGAAACGAAAATGAAAACAGCAATTATAGTTGGCGCAACTTCAGGCATTGGCTTGGAAGTGGCTAAGATTCTCCTCGCCGAAGGATGGACGCTCGGACTTGCTGGGCGCCGCGTAGAACTTCTCGAACCCCTCCGCGCACAATACCCCGACCGCGTGGTGACGGAAAGCATTGACGTGATGCTTCCCGAGGCTGCCGAGAAGTGGCTTTCACTTGCCGAGCGCCTGGGGGGAGTAGACCTTTACCTGCACAGTAGTGGGGTGGGGTGGTACAATCCCGAACTTGATCCGGAAAAGGAAATCCGCACGGCGCAAACGAATGGCGAGGGCTTTGTGCGTATGATGACTACGGCGTACAACTACTTTAAAACCTCTAAGCGCTCGGGTCACATCGCCGCCATCAGTAGCATTGCCGGCACAAAGGGACTTGGTCCTGCCGCTGCCTATTCGGCTACGAAGAAGATGCAGCATGCTTACCTGCAAGCCTTAGTGCAAAATGCGCGTGCCGACAAGATGCGCCTCGCCGTTACGGACATTCGCCCCGGCTTCGTAAGTACGGCATTCATTGCAGGAGCAAAATTCCCTATGCAGATGCAGGCGACCGACGTAGCGAGAGACATTGTGCGCGCCATCAAGCAGCGCAAGCGCATTGTGACGATTGACTGGCGCTACCGTTTGCTCGTGGCCGTTTGGAAGTTAATTCCGCGCTGCATTTGGGAGCGCATTACGCTGAGTGTGGAGAAGAATGAACAAGGTTAGTGAGTAGGTGGTAATTAGCAGTTAGTAATTATCGATTAGTCGTTTCTGAGTGAGGAGTTATCCCGCATGGCTTTCTCCAATCTCATTTAATCCCGCTTTGCGGTCTTTTCCTCCTTCGCACCTCGGCAATTCAAGCAAGCTTGATTGCACTCGGTTTGGCGTCGGTTCTCCTTTCTCCTTTCTCCTTTCCCCAAGATGCACACCTACACTCCCCACCTCACCCGCTTTAAATTATGGTCGCCCGTAGCGATCTCCGTAGAACTGCGCCTTTATGCTGAGGGCGTGGGCGGAGCCGCTGTAGCGCGTTACAATCTGGAAGTGGCGGGCGATGGTTGGTGGCGCTTGAATGTGTACAAGGACTTGAAGGGATGCTTCTACACCTACCGTGTGCAGACGCCAGAGGGATGGTTAGACGAGACGCCGGGAGTATTTGCTACGGCGGTGGGGGTGAACGGTATGCGTGCGGCGGTTGTTGACCTCGATGCAACGAATCCCGACGGTTGGGAGGCAGATAAGCGCCCGCCCGTCTGTTCGCCCGTCATCTATGAGTTACACCACCGCGACTTCTCTATTTCTCATTCATCGGGAGTGGCACACAAGGGGCGCTTCCTGGCACTCACGGAGCGTGGAACGCATTCTCCGGAAGGGTTGCCCACAGGTATTGACCACTTGGTGGAACTTGGGGTGACGCACGTCCAACTCTTGCCCTCCTTTGACTTCTCCTCTATCGACGAAACCCAAAAGAATGTGCCCCATTACAATTGGGGGTATGACCCGCAGAACTATAATGTGCCCGAGGGTTCTTATGCCACCGACGCCACCACTCCCGAGGTGCGCATCAAGGAGTTTAAGCAAATGGTTAAGGCGCTTCACGATGCGGGGTTGAGGGTGATTCTCGACGTGGTGTATAACCATGTGGCGAATGTGGCAAATAGTGCTTTCGAGCGTACAGTTCCGGGTTACTTCTTCCGACATCGCGCCGACGGCACCTTAGCAAATGGTTCGGGTTGCGGCAATGAAACCGCCAGTGAGCAACCTATGATGCGCCATTTCATTGTGGAGAGCGTGGCCTTCTGGGCTAAGGAATACCACATCGACGGTTTTCGCTTCGACCTTATGGCGCTACACGACCGCCAGACCATGCAGGCGGTGGTAGATCGCTTGCGCGAAATTGACTCCAGCATCTGCGTGTATGGAGAAGGGTGGGCGGCAGAAACGCCCCTGCTTCCGGCGACGCAATGTATGGCGAAGAATAATATTCATAAGGTGAAGGGGCTCGCTGCCTTTGGCGACGAACTGCGCGATGCCCTTCGCGGACCTTTTTATGACGATACCAAGGGCGGTTTTCTCTTTGGCAACCGCGCTACATTACCGTTGTTAAAATTAGGGCTTGCGGGGATGATAAATTATTCGGGACTGGAAGGTTCAAGTCTATCGGCGTGGGCAAAAAGTCCCTTGCAAGTACTTTCTTACGTAAGTTGTCACGACGACCTCTGCCTTTGCGACCGCCTACGTGCCGTCTCGCCCAACCTCTCTGATGAGGAAGTGGCGCGCCTCTCACTCCTGGCGCATACCGCCATACTCACGGCACAGGGCACGCCTTTCCTTTTTGCGGGCGAAGAACTCCTGCGTCAAAAGCGCGGAGTGAGAAACAGTTACAGGAGTGTTGACACCGTAAATGCCATAGACTGGCGCGGAAAGGCTCGGCACTTTGACGTCTTTACCTACCTGCGCCGACTGATTGAAATGCGAAAGGCGCACCCTGCCTTCCGACTTTCTTCCGCCGCACAGGTAAAAAAGCACCTGCAATTCTTAGAGGCGGGCGACGCCTGCACTGTGGCGTTCACGCTCAACGGCAAAGCGGTGGGCGATGCCTGGGGGCGCATCGTTGTCATCCTGAATGCGGAGCGCAAGGCGGTAGAAGTTCGCATTCCCGAGGGAGATTACACCGTAGTTTGTAGAGACGGGCGCATGCTTCTCGGCAATCGTGAGCACGAGGTGAGAACTGCTTTCTCCGTACCCCCACAGTCGGCACTTATTGCCTGGTGTTCAACTTAAAAGGTGTGATTTTGACACGCACAGCATACGTTTCTCCTATAAATAAAATAATTTTCGGGGATTATAGGTGTAAAATTTGTTTTATGCAAATTAAATTTCGTAATTTTGCACCTCATTTTGACCCAGGACTATGCGACAACTAAAGATTAATAAGAGTATTACGAACCGCTCAAGTGCGGCGTTGGACAAGTATCTCGTTGAGATTGGACGTGAAGAATTGATTTCTACCGACGAAGAGGTAGAACTCGCTCAGCGTATCCATAAGGGTGACCAGGAAGCGCTTGACCGCTTGACGCGTGCGAATCTTCGTTTCGTGGTTTCGGTTGCTAAGCAGTACCAAAACCAAGGTCTTGCCCTCAATGACTTGATTGATGAAGGCAACTTGGGATTGATTAAGGCGGCACAGAAGTTTGACGAAACGCGCGGTTTTAAGTTTATCTCGTATGCCGTATGGTGGATTCGCCAAAGCATTCTTCAGGCAATTTCTGAGCAGAGTCGTATCGTGCGCATGCCTTTGAATCAGGTGGGTTTCCAAAGCAAACTCTCAAAGGCTATTGTAAGTTTTGAGCAGGAGTTTGAGCGTCGCCCCTCAGCGCAGGAATTGGCAGACATTCTCGACACTGATTTGACAAAGGTTCAAGATGCGCTCGGCACAAACGGCAAGAAGGTCAGCGTAGACGCACCTTTCCAAGACGATGACTCAAACTGTCTCATCGACATTATGCAAGACGAGTCGGCGCCCGGCACAGACAACTCTATGGAGCGCGAATCGCTCTCTTCAGACCTTGAAGCGGCGCTCGCGGTGCTCAATGAGCGCGAACGCACCGTGTTGAAAATGCTTTTCGGTATTGGTCGCAACGAAATGACTGCCGAAGAAGTGGCAAACAATATGAGTCTCACGCGTGAACGTGTGCGTCAGATTAAGGAACGCGCCCTTCGCCGCCTCCGCGAAGCCGATAATATCAACATCCTTGTGAAGTATCTCGGTTAATTCGCCGCCCACTTGAAAGCAACATACACATATTATATATTGTGTCAGCAATGCCACCGACAAAACGTCGGTGGCATTTTCTTTTCCCCTTTTTAGTGCCCCGAAAGCCTTACTTACGGTCTCCAAAATGCTTCTCCCGAATTTGAGCGCCAAGGCAGTTTTGTTTACTCCGTGCAAAAATATACCCCATTTATGACGTATTTTGTAATTCAAAAGGGGTAAAAACTATACATTTTGTCATAGTTTTTTACCAGATGACCCTAAAAACAATTAACAGAGTGAAATTTTTAACATAAAATGTAATGTTTTTATTTTGTGAACCTTACCTTTGAATTATAAGGGATATATTTGCAAGTGATAAATTATACGAACTATGAAGGAGCAAGTAAATCGCAAGTTTGACGTTAAGAAATTGCACCTCATGGAACGGCTGCAAAATCTGATGGAGGAGCGTAAACTCTACCTCAATCCAAAATTCTCTATCATTGAATTAACGAATTTGTTAGGCACCAATCGCACGTACGTGTCGGTGTTTCTCAACGAAGTGTTGGGCAAATCGTTTTTCGATTACGTGAACGAATTCAGATTGGTCGTTGCTGAGAAGATGGTAATTGAGACGGACGAAAATTTTAGTGAGATTGCTGCGAAGTCGGGTTTCAATTCCATTTGCACCTTCCGACGCGCATTCATTAAAAAGAATGGCATCACGCCTGGAAAATATCGAGAACTTTACGGCACGCTGAAGAAGTAAGCGCTTCGCTCTTCGGCTGTTCGACTTACATCACCACCCCTTGTCTCTTTGTGTGACAGACTTTGGTCGCGCACAAAGAGTCAAGGGGTGGACTTTATTCGGAGGGTAGGGGGAACTTAGAAGGGGATGAATGCCCTAAAAACGATAGGCTTTAGGACACTTTTTGAGGCAAGCAAACCTCAATTTTTAGCGCGCAAAATTCCCTTTGTAAATTAAGGGGGTAAGAACGCGAAAATTATTAGTAACCTTTTTTAAATTACATTACTAATAATTTAAATTATGTTACTAATAATTTTTACAAGAATAGTTTTAGTTTTTCGGGCAATGGCTTTCGCCCTTCTAAATCATGATTTATTTGAGGAATTTTGTGCGGAATTTTTCTTAAAACGGAAGACGCGCTTCCACCAAAGGTAGTATCCCGTGAGCGGAAGGGTTGCGCCGACGAGGGCGACTATACACCACAGCCATCTGCCAAAGATGCCAGCAAAAGTTCCCGTGTGTAGGGTGAAAATCCACCCGCTGATTTTGCGACTGTAAGGCGTCGCTTCATAAGGGGTAAAGGTGGTGACAACGCCTTGGGGATTTAGGGCGTATTGGTCGGCTGCGCGTGAATTTCCCCAACCCCCTTTCTTCACCGTTGCGCTTTGCGGTTTTAGGGAAATCTCTTGGAAATCCGTTGCCGCCAGCGTTACATTCTCCAATGCCTGTTGCCACGCAAAGTCCGCCTGCTTTCGTGCCTTTTGGGAAGGAGTCTTGTTGGGCGCCGTCTCAGTTGTTGCGCCGAGCAAGGCAAAAAGTCCGTCTTTATACCATTTGAATGACCAGGTCAACCCCGTTGTTGCCATAAGAAGCAGTAGCACGAGCGAGAGTGCCCCACCCGAGAGGTGCAACCCATGGAGGAAGGGGCGGAGTCCGCGACGTACGGGAATCTTCATGCTGGCACGGAGGGCGCGGGTGGACTTTGGCCACCACAGGACGAGACCCGTGATGAGAATCAGCAGGAAGAGGAGCGTGCTGGTGCCGACAAGGAGTTTGCCCCAACCGATGCTGCCATCGGCCGCCCGAGCGGGCCCGAGCAACCAGCGGTGCAGTTTGAACATGGTGGCGAAGAAGGGCGCGCGCTGCGGACTGCCTAACACTTCGCCCGTATAGGGATTCACATACGTGCTTGCCTTATGGGGCTTTGAGAGGGAGAATTTGTAGGAGCGCAGGGAGTCGGCAAAGACGGTGGCGCCTGTGATTTTGACATCCTCGGGCAACGTGGCTTGCGTCTGTTTTAGTAATTGGTCAAGCGGAAGGCGTGCTTCGGAAGTCGGCGCTACGTAGAGCAGGTGGCGTTGCGCGCTTGGCGCAACGTCTTTCTCCAACGCCAACATCGCACCGCTGAAGCAGATGAGCGTAATCACGATGCCGAAGGGCAGGGATAGGTAGAGGTGTACCTGCTTAAAAAGTTTTTTTATCTGATTCTTGGAAGGCATAATCGGAGGTTGTTTTTGTGGTTTAGAATAGCGTCGGTGGCGTGTCGGATGTTCTTGAATTTTCCAGGCGACCTACGCCGTCAATCTGGGTGGCTTCGACTTCCACACCCTTTGTGGCCACCGCGGTGTTACTATCAATCGCATATATCGCAGGGTAACCCGTTGCGGTGGTAATGGTGATGTAAATTTTGTCGTTTTCACGGTAAGTTGTCGTACCGAAACTGGTAATTTCTTCGGACTCAGGTAGTCCGGTTACATACGTAAGTGTTTGGGCGTCGGCATTAAAAATCGCCATTTGGTTTGCCGTGAAACCCTTTTCGCTAAACGGGCGGTCGTACATCAACAAGAGGAAGTTATTTCCCCCTGCGTGCCAACTGTTCATGAAGGATTTTCCGCCCGAAAGCGCTTCAAGATTGACATAATAGTCGGGGTCGAACTCCTCCGTGCCGTTCTTGATGCGGATAACGCCTGCGGGGAGCGAGGTGCGCTGACGCGCGTCGGTCATAGTCTTGGCGTAGGAGGGCGAGAACACATAAATATCACCGTTCTCGGCACGCCAAATCATCTGATAGTAACGCGATTTGTTGCGTCCGCAGGCGTAGCTGATGCGCGCGTCTTTGAGGAGCTTTTTGGTCAGCAATCGTTCGTCGTCAAAGATAGCTACCCAACATTCATCGGGGTATTGTGTCCACTGCAACTCATCTTTTTTGTACGCACTCGAATTGGTGCCGCCCGCCTCGGTCTTCACGAGGTCAGGATACTTTACAAACTTTCCGCCCTCGCGCTTTGTGCCATACTGGCTAAGCCCCATGGGCACCGCAGCGGTGAATAATTTTCCGTCGCGCGCTTCTATTCCAGCTAAAGTGACATATTCGCCATTGCCCAAGAAGTTTTCGGAAATATAGGCGGCATTTTCGGTGTCGTTAGTGGTGTAAGTCTCGCGCTCGGTGTCGAGATAAGTCACCAAGAACGCCTTGGGCGTGTAGCCATTCTCGTCGTTCATCGCCGTAGGTCCGTCGCCCGTGGCAAACGCCATGACATAGCGCCCAAAGGTGCCGTGAGTGGTGTAGCGACGCGTGGAATATTCCGCCGGGCGTGCCTCAATTTGTCCCCAATCGTTGAGGATGTACGAACGGGTAGTGGCATTGTTGCCCTGGTTGTAGTTCAGGGCGTAAAGATAGCGGTTGGAGTGGAAAATCCATTGCGAAGCACCGTCGTTTACAAGCCCGTTGCCGAGTGCAGAAACGCGCCCTTCGTCAAGCGATTGAGCGGTGAGCAACACGGGAACTGACCCGTTAGAACCTGTTACCGTTGCCGCAATGACATAGGCGCTTTGGGGTGCATTGGGGTCGGAATCGGGAAACGGAGGTTGAGGGATGGGGGGAGTATCGTCGGTGCAAGAAAAAGTTATGAGTGCCACGGTTGTGAGTGCGGCAAGAAACGGATTTTTCATAGGTCAAGTTGTAGTCTTAGTGAGGTTGGTTTTTTGTATTGTTCAGGAAGATGCGCAGTTTTGCATAGACCGCGCGCCCGGGTTTCTGCAGACTAAAGTTGTCGTAAAGGCGTGCATCGGTGAGGTTGCGGCACTCCAGCGCCAGGTTGTAGCGCCCATCGCGGAGCGCAAGGGAGAGCGTGGCGTGGTGCGCCCATTGTGTCGGCACGATGTAGGCATAATTGTTGGCGCCAATGCGAGAGGAGTAATAACTAAAGGCATGTGTGTATTGCGCCTCGTATGTCAGCGACAACTTATTGCCTTTGCCGCAGAAGTTCGGCCAATGCACAGTCGCGTCGAAGTCTGCAAATTGGTAGGGCAAGTTGGGGATGCGGTCCTTGTAGAGCAGGTTTTCCGCCGAAGTGCCCATCATAGTGCGCATATTGTCGCGTGCGTCCATCTGTGTGAAGTGTCCGCCGATGTTCAGCAGGTTTGAGAATTGGTAGCGCAGAGAAAGGTTCATCCCCTTGGTCATCACTTTCCCGTAATTCACATACGAAGCCGCCTGCTTCCCACCCGAGAGCGAAATAATGTTGCGCTGGATGTAGTCGTGCGTATCGCGGACGATGAAACCCAGTTCGGCAAACAAATCGTGGCGCTTCTGTCGCACATTATAAATAAATGAGAGGTTGGCATTATGACTTAATTCTGGGCGAATCTCAATGGCGCCCTGCTCCAAGTCTTCGTCGCCAAAAAGTTCCTCAATCGTGGGCAAGCGCAACGCTTTTTCGTAGGAGGCTTTCACGCTTAATCCTTTCAAGGGAAGGTTGTATGCCGCCGCTGTACCGTAACCCCAATGCTGATGTCGGCGCTCGGCTTTTGTGAAACTCGTGGCGTTGACATCTACCGCGACAGGACCCTGCACGCGTACGGAATAGAACTTCCCGAACGCCGAAAGCGTCAACTTCTGTGAGGGAGTCCACACATAGGAAAGGCCTGAAATTTGTTTGGTAGTGCGCTTCTTAATCGCGTCCTTCTGCTCCACCTTTGCAAGCAACGAAGTGTTGGAGCGCTCAAAGGCATTGAAGGTATGACTCAAGGTAAAGGTGTGCGCGCGTCGGATGGTGTAATCCACCTTTGCCGTGCCGCTTAAATTATGATTGTCAGCGCGCGAATGGAGTTGGGATTGCTCGCCAGGAGCGTTGAGCGGTTTTGTTTCGCCTCGCCAGTTGTACTTCACCTGTGCCGTGTCAACATTCGTGCGCTCGTTCTTGTTGTAATTCAGTGTGAGCGAGGCGTCAAGATGGTCCAGAAAAAGGTTGCGCTTCCGCCATTGCAACGAAGGCATAAGGGAATGCCCGTGGCGGTGTTTCTCGCCGTAAACCGTTTCTTGGCGCACGCCCGTTTGAATCTCCTTATACTCCTGCGCATAACTCAAACCGAGCATCAAGCGGTCCGCCCAGGGGCGACCAACCCACCCAATTTTTGCGGCAACTGCCTCATTGTGATAGGTATCGTGAAAGCGCTTCAAGCGTTGCAAGTTGTAGCGGTCGATGCGCCCCGTTTCAAAATCCTCAATAGGCACATCCACCTTGTAATCGTTGTCCGAGTAGTTTTGATACGCCGTAATTTCATAGGTAAATCCGTTGCCGAGTGAATGAGAAAAGGCGGCGTGCGTGCGGTGTGTGTTAAACGAACCGTAGGAATACGAGGCGTCGAGTTGCCATCCCCTCGGGCGCTTGCCGGTAACGATATTTACCACTCCGCCGAGGGCATCCGTGCCAAATCCTACGGGGACGACGCCTCGAAACACCTCGATGCGCTCGGCGAATCCTGCGGGAATGTTGCCGATGGCAAACGAACTTCCCACGCCTTCTTGGGGAACGCCGTCGACAAATATTTTAACATGCTTACTTCCAAAGCCGTCAATCATTAACTGTAAGTCGGAACCCACGCCACCCCCTTCGCGGAGTTTTACGCCTGGGGCTTTCGTGAGGGCGTCGGCAATGGATTTTGTCGTCCCCTTCAAGGGACGAAGGTCGAGGGACACGGCATTGAGCGCCACTTGGGCTGGGGCTTTTATGCCTGTGCCAACGACTACGGTTTCACTCAAAAGGGTGTCGTCGTGCGGCAGTGTGTCTGCAAACAGGGGTTCGATGGTGAGCGCCTCCTCTTCGTGCGGACTGGCATGAAGTATGGGGAAACTCGTGAGTAATAAAAATAGGAGGGAGCGTGTGCGCGTGTAAGTCATTGTCTTTGCATTTGAAAATCGAATGCAAAATTACTCGTAAAGGCGGGCGACGGCAATAACCAAAAGTGGGTATTTTGACGCAGTGCCTCATGCCGATGCATCACTATAGTTTGTGGGTGTTGGGGCGAGGGAGAACAAAAAAATGGACTTAGAAATGCGCCTTTCTAAGTCTAATTTTCAACTCTAAAAATGTCAAAATTTCGTGCGTTTATAACAACCTTGATTTTAAGGTTTTAAGAATGCGAAAATTATTAGTAACCTTTTTTAAATTACATTACTAATAATTTTAATTATGTTACTAATAATTTTTACGAGAATAGTTTTAGTTTTTTTGGCAATGGCTTTCGCCCTTCTAAAGTTTGATTTTGGGCGCGAAAGGTGAGGGGGAAAACCTCTAACGTTGGGCGGTGAACAGACAAAAAAACACCTGCATGTTCGTGCAGGTGTTTATCGGGTAGCGAGAGTGGGGCATGATCCCACGACCTCCGGATTATGAATCCGACGCTCTAACCAACTGAGCTATCTCGCCGTTCCGCATTCAAGTGTTGTTCCTTGTTTGCGAGTGCAAAATTAGAAATATATTTTGAACCGACAAAGGTTTTGACGGAATTTTTGTAAAAATATTACACTTGTGGGTTACTTTCCGAAGCAGCGCAGGTGTTCGCTCTCGAAATTGGGGGTGAAGAATCCCGTACCGATGCGCTTTTTGATTTCTTCGGCAGAGAAGAATGCACCACCGGCAAGTTCGGCAGAGGGTGTGGGCGTTTGGTCGGTCGTTGTCTTAAACACATAAACGAGTTCGCGGTCGCGCTCGCTCTCAAATACATACGTGCAGATGTGTTCGGGTTCAAAATCCGTCAATCCGATTTCCTCGCGCACCTCACGGCGGAGGGCGTCGCCCACACATTCACCTAAATCGATGTGTCCGCCCACGGCGGTGTCCCACTTATCGGGTTGGATGTCCTTCCACTCGGGGCGGTGCTGCAAGTAGAGTTCTCCCTTCGTGTTAAACACATGCAGGTGCACTACGGGGTGAAGTTTGTGGCTGCCGTCGTGACATTCGCCGCGCGTGGCAGCACCTATGATGTTGCCCTCCTCATCTACGAGGGGCAGAAGTTCGTTTTGATTGTCGGTCATGTGAAAAAAAGAGAGTAGTGAGTAGAGAGTAGTGAGTAGACCATCCGGCGTTAAAATCCGGCGTTAATTCTTACCTTGTAAGGTCTTAGTGGATGCTACGATTAGGCGCATGAGTTCTTGGCTATCGTTGTAGATGCTATCAAATTCGGGCTGATTGATGTAATGGCTTTCATAAAGAAGTTCAAGCCAATACTCTGTTTCGGCGCATTCTTTTTGGGCTACAAAAAGTCGAGCACATAAATCTGCTTTGGATTGTCCATAAGCTCCTTCCTTAGCGTTGGCGCCAATGCTTGTACCGCTACGTAGAAGCTGCTTGGATAATACAAACTCCTTTTTCTCTTCAGTTAAATATTTGTATAACTTAATGATTCTAAGCGCAAAAGATTTGCTTTTCTTCAGGGTGATACTTTCAGCCATGGGATGGGGGAATTTTTCTTGATGGGTAAATATGTCCGAACGGACTCCTCTCTCCTCACTCCTCTCTCCTCACTCCTCTCTCCTCACTAATTCCTCATGGAATTAATAACGAACTGTCTCCGTAGCTGAGGAAGCGGAAGTCGTGCTGAAGGGCGTAGTCGTAAACGCGTTTCCAGTTGTCGCCGATGAGGGCAGAAACGAGCAAGAGCAGGGTGCTTTGCGGTTGATGGAAGTTTGTGACGATGGCACGCACAATATTATAGTTGTAACCGGGGGCGATGATGATTTGCGTGGCGGTGTGGAGCACCTGCATCTCGTTGCGGTCCATGTAGTCGAGGATCGCTTGGAGCGATTCGGCAGCCGTGAGTTTCTCGCCTGCTTCAGCCGCATATTCATAGGGCATCCATTGCGGCACATGGAGGTCTTCGAGTGCGACATTGGGATTCTTGTGAATCATCACGCCGATGTAGTAAAGGCTTTCGAGAGTGCGTACGGAAGTAGTGCCGACGGCGATGCACGAAGCGCCGTGTGCGAGCAAGCGTTCAAGGGTGCGTCGCTCCACTGCAATCCATTCGGCGTGCATGGTGTGACCTTCGATGTGCTCGCTCTTTACGGGTTTGAAAGTTCCCGCACCTACATGCAGCGTAACCTCATTGCGCTCGATGCCACGGGCATCTAATTCTGAGAGAACGGCAGGTGTGAAGTGGAGACCGGCAGTTGGTGCCGCCACCGAACCTTTAATCTTAGAATACACCGTTTGGTAGGTCTTGAGGTCGCTTTCTTCTGTCGCGCGATTGAGATATGGGGGAATGGGAAGTTCGCCTATGGCGTCGAGCACCTCAGCAAAAGTAATGCGGTCGTTATCCCAGTCAAAGGCAATCTCAAATCCCGTTCCGCTTTCGCCGATGCGCTCGGCGGTAAGCGTAATGTTGGTTTCGCCCACTTGGATTTGGCGCTCCAAGCGTCCCTCCTTCCACTTCTTCAGATTGCCCACGAGGCATGTCCAAGTGACACGGCGCGTTTGCGCAAACGATTGCTGGTAATCAAGTGGGGTGTGGGGTTCAAGACAAAAGATTTCGATGTTCGCCCCCGTAGATTTTTGGAAATGGAGACGCGCCTGGATGACCTTTGTATTATTAAAAACCATCAGCGCTCCCTCGGGCAACTGCTCGGGAAGCGACTTGAAGGAAGTTTCTGAGATTTTGCCCCCACGATACACCAAAAGTTTTGACGCATCTCGCTCCGCCTTGGGATACTTCGCAATGCGCTCGTCGGGGAGGTTGTAGTTATAATCCTTGATTTGGATTTGCTTTGTTGTAATCATGCTATGAAAGTTTGCACGAAGGAAAAAGAAAAAGGTGTGAACCTCATTGTTTGAAGATTCACACCTTTTAAGCGGAGAGAGAGGGATTCGAACCCCCGGTACCTCTCGGTACGGCAGTTTTCAAGACTGCTGTAATCGACCACTCTACCATCTCTCCAAGAGACCTTCGTGAGTTGGTTTCTTTTAACGAGTGCAAAGGTACGGCTTTTTCTGAAACTGGCAAGAGTTTCTGAAGGTTTTTTTGAAAAAAAAGTAGCTGTGGCGAATTTTTCAGGATTTGAGTAGGTTAAACGTTAGGTGGGGATTGCAAAACGAGTGTTTTGTACTTCTCGGGGTAAGAAAAAAACGTGTGACGGTATTGTGAGAATGTTGAAAGCAGTTGGAGAAAAAATTACAACCGACTTTAGAAAAACTATTAGTAACCTGCGAAAAATTTTTAGTAATATAGTTTTTCGTAGGTTACTAATAATTTTTGTGAGGAGTAATGTGTGAATTTACAACTTAATATCTTCTCCTGTAAATTGGAAGGGAAGGAGGGCGTCGATAGAGTCGAAGACAAGAACTTGGGACGTCCCGTAAAGGAGGATGCGCATGGGAGTATTGAAGCGGCGCTGAGTTTCAAGCAATACTTGGCGGCAGGCGCCACAAGGAGTGATGGGCGAAGCGAGAAATTCTCCAGGCGTGTTGGATGCCGCAATGGCGAGGGCGAGAACGGCACTTTGGGGGAAGCGTGCGTTGGCGTAGAAAATGGTGCAGCGCTCGGCGCACGTGCCACTGGGATAAGCGGCATTTTCTTGGT
This sequence comes from Alloprevotella sp., assembly GCA_045631665.1. Classification (GTDB taxonomy): domain Bacteria; phylum Bacteroidota; class Bacteroidia; order Bacteroidales; family Bacteroidaceae; genus Alloprevotella. The sequence goes on along the minus strand of JAZQVD010000034.1, from coordinate 29,893 downwards.
TGCTGCCGCAGATGATTTCGCCGTTGTCTAACCACGCAGCGGCACCTACATTAAATTTAGAGTAGGGGGCGTAACTCGTGGTACACGCCGCCTTGGCACTATCAATGAGTTGGCGGTCAAGGGCGGAGAGTTCGTCGTAATCGTATGTCTTGTAGTGCAGACAGAGGGTTTCTTCTTTCATGGTAATGGGGTGGTTTTTAGACAGAAGAACATAAGAACAGATTTTATATGTGCTTCTTTTGGAAATGGTGGCGGCTAAAACTTTTGTACTTATGTTCTTCTGTCGAGAACAAATGCTGATGGTGGCGGAGACCGAAAACCAAAAAAGGTACGTCAAGACATGTGCCTTGACATACCTTATATAATATATGTATTATTCGTATACTTCAATCATTTTTACCTTGCGTTCAGCTCCAACTGCCTTTGCTGCGCCGTTAAAGATTTCGTCCTTGCGGTCGATAGTGAAGCGGCGGAACTTTCCGGGGATTTTGAGGAGTTTTGTCTGCGCCTTGTTGAGTGCCTCCTTATCGGTAATCCATTTTTCAGCGGTGAAGCACGCGTCGGGGTTGGCTTCTGTAGAAGGCGTTTCGGTCAAATCGTATATGTAGCGGATGCGACGCATGGTGATGGTAAACTTGCCGTCTTCCGCTTGTGTTACGAGTTGATAATAGAAGCGTGTGCCGTCGGTCACGAGTGCCTTACGCTTAAAGTAAAGGAACTCTTCTACGGCAATTGCCAATGTGCCCGCTTCGGGCTGGTCGTCTTGCACGCGCGTTTGGGGCAACGCATTTTCGTTGTTCAGAATAACTTCTGTGAGGTATGTCTTAAGTCCCTCGTGAATCTCAGCTTTTGACTTGCCAGGCACATTGTATGACTTCTCAAAAACTACAATTCCATTTTGCTCGGGCACTGCGCCAGCGAGGTATTTACTCATATCCTGTTGCTTCTGAGCTGCAACGCCGAGAGGGAGTAACATCATGAGGAGGAGAACAATTTTCTTCATATCGGTATAGGAATAATTTTTAGGTTTGGGGCAAAGTTACAATAAAGAAATGAGAAATGAGAAATGAGAAATGAGAAACTCCATGCGGATGTTGATTTTTAACAGGGGCTGCACTAAATGTGCTGGGAGAATTCGCCGAAAATTCGTACCTTTGTGCTGTAGTAACCCCAAAATTAACAATTACACCGATGAACGACATCCCCAAATGCCCGAAGTGTGGCAGTGAATACACTTACTTTGACGGTTCGCTTTTCGTATGCCCCGACTGCGCGCATGAGTTTCATGAAGCAGAGCAGGAGAGTGCTGAAGAAGTGCTCGTGCCCCGCGACAGCAACGGCGCAGAACTCTTTGACGGCGACGCTGTTACGGTAATCAAGGATCTTAAAGTAAAGGGTTCTTCTATGGTTATCAAGCGCGGCACGAAGGTAAAGAGCATCCGCCTTACCGATAACCCCGAAGAGGTTGATTGCAAGATTGACGGTAGCGGCATTGTGCTAAAAACTTGCTTCTTAAAGAAGTAAGTTGGCGCTACGGACTTACGGAAACGTGTGTGGGAACTATTTCAAAATCAGTGAGACTTGATTTGAAATAGTTCTCACTTATTTTTTTTACTATAAGATAATAGTTGGTTTGCGAGGTCTTCGGAGATCCATGATGAAATGCTATAGTCTTGTGTACCACCAATTTATTTTATTTTCTTTAGCCACGAATTATCACGAATGGGCACTAATGCCATGCGGAATTATTTCAATTCAAATAGCATTGACTTGTGCGCCCTTCGGTTCGTGTAAATGAGTGTTCATTAGTGGAAAAAAATAATCGTTAGTGGTTGCAATAAAAAGTTTTGTGGCCCACTCAAATATTATTACCCTTGTTTTTTTGAGTAGAATAACGTGCGGCACAAAATGCACCCAAAATTGTTGAAAATCTCCCCATTTTAATGCGAAAAATTGCCGCAAAAATGCGTTTCTGTAAAGTGATGATAATCAGTAGGGCTGAGGCGGCGAAAATTATTAGTAATGTATTTTAAAAAAGGTTACTAATAATTTTTCTTAGGTTACTAATAATTTTTACTACAATAGGTTTAGTTTTTTTGCATGTATGGTTTGGCGACAAATTTGTGGGGTATTTTCGATGTCGAAAAGCAGTTGTTTTTTACAAAAATAAATTGCTTGCGGAGTAGGCGAGAGTTTCCTACGGAAATTTAAGAAATTGATTTTTTATTCGTGGGATTTTGACTCCGAAACAGGGCGGAATTTATCGCATCCACACATTTTTATATAAATAAGGCAAAAAAATATTGTATTATGCGTGCTGTATTGAGAAAATAAAATAACTTTGCAACTTAGACTTAACAAACATATTGTAACTAAATACTTGTTTTTGCTTTCATAATGAAAATAAATCTCCTGCAAATGGACTTATTGTGGGCTGATCCGAAGGGTAACTGTGAGGAGGCGGCTCGCAAGATGCGTGAAATGGATGTGGCGGATGTCTACATCCTTCCCGAAATGTTTTCTACGGGTTTTGCCACAGTGCCCGAGGGTATTGCTGAGGCGTGGGAGAACGGTACTTGCCCTTCTCACCAATGGATGATGGCGATGGCCAAAGAGTTGGACGCGGCAGTGGTAGGTAGTATCGCCGTGCGCGAGGCTGATGGTCGCTACTTCAATCGCCTGTGCTTCGTGCGCCCTGATGGCAGCACCACGCTTTATGATAAGCACCACCTCTTTACCTTTGGCGGCGAGCACCTGCGCTATACGGCAGGGCAGGAGCGTGTGGTGGCAGAGTTTCGCGGATTCCGCTTCCTGCTTCAGATTTGTTACGACTTGCGCTTCCCCGTTTTTGCACGCAATAAGGCAGATGAGGCTTACGATGCCGCAATCTATGTGGCGAGTTGGCCCACTCCGCGCGTTGAGGCGTGGTTGTCGTTGCTGAAAGCAAGAGCTATTGAAAATCAGTGTTATGTTTGCGCCGTGAATCGCGTAGGTGCGGACCCCAATTGCCAATATTCGGGTGGCACGCAGTTGATTGATCCTTACGGAAAGGTCGTTGCTGAATGCCCCATGGGTGAAGCTACAGAGACTTCAGGAGTGCTGGATAAGGAAATGCTTGAGGCGTTCAGAAAGAAGTTCCCGGTGTTGCATGATGCAGACAAATTTTGAAAGGAGAAATGAGAAAGGAGAAATGAGAAAGACCATGCGGATTGAAATCCCCATGCGTATGCCTACTCAAACTTCTTGTCTACTCGTACCTTGTTTACTTGTTAACTAAAAAACTACATATATGAAAAGATTACTCCTCGGAGATGAAGCCATTGCCCTTGGTGCGGTGCATGCAGGCATTGGTGGCGTTTATGCTTACCCCGGAACGCCCTCCACTGAAATAACTGAATTTATTCAAGGTGATGCGCTCGCAACGGAACGCGGTGTGCACAGCCGTTGGTGTACGAATGAAAAGACTGCAATGGAAGCTGCGCTCGGTATGTCTTATGCCGGTAAGCGTGCGCTTGTTTGCATGAAGCATGTGGGTATGAATGTGGCCGCAGATGCCTTTGTGAACTCTGCTATTACGGGTGTTCACGGCGGTATCGTAGTTGTTGCCGCTGACGACCCCTCTATGCACTCCAGCCAGAACGAACAAGACAGTCGCTTCTACGCTTCATTCGCCCTCGTTCCCACCTTCGAACCCTCGAATCAGCAAGAGGCGTACGACATGATGGAGAGCGCCTTCACGTTGTCTGAAACATTGAAGGAACCCGTAGTGTTGCGCGTCGTAACACGCCTTGCCCACAGTCGTGCGGCGGTAGAAGTGCGCGAAGCGCGTGAGTTGCAAAACCTCGGCATTTGTGAAGAACGCTGGGTGCTTCTTCCCGGCATTGCGCGTCAACGCTATGCGGCGCTTATCGCAAAGCAAGACGATATGCTCAAGGCTTCTGCCGACTCAATATACAATAAAGTAGAGCAGGGCGGGGGTAAACTCGGAATTATCGCTTGCGGTATTGCTTACAACTATGTGAAAGAAGTGGTAGGCAACGGTGCAAATGTCTTGAAGATAAGCCAATATCCCCTTCCCGAAGATGCCGTTCGCGCTTTGGCACAGGAAAATGATGCCGTGCTTGTCGTAGAAGACGGTCAGCCCGTTGTAGAACAACAGGTGAAGGCTTTGCTCGGCAGCAACTATGAGGTGAAAGGTCGCTTGACTGGTGCGCTTCCCCGTACCGGAGAATTGACGCCCGACAACGTAGCGAAAGCACTTGGCGTTACTCCCAAACAGACGCTTGCGCCTTCTGAAATCGTTGCGCCTCGCCCCCCGCAGTTGTGTCAAGGCTGTGGTCACAGAGATGTGTATGCTGCGCTCAATCAGGTGTTGGCAACTTATCCCGACTACCGTGTGTTTGGCGACATTGGTTGCTACACACTCGGTGCGCTTCCTCCCTTCCGCGCGCTTGCAAGTTGCGTAGATATGGGCGCTTCTATTACCATGGCAAAAGGTGCGGCTGACGCAGGATTTTTCCCTGCCGTAGCCATCATTGGTGACTCAACATTTACGCATAGCGGTATGACAGGCCTTTTGGATGCCGTGAATGATAAGAGCAACATTACCGTAGTGATTTCCGACAACCTTACAACGGGTATGACAGGCGGACAAGATTCTGCGGGAACAAATAAATTTGAAGCTATCTGTATTGCGCTTGGCGTAGAACCCGAACATGTGCGCGTTGTCGTACCCCTTCCCAAGAATATGGAAGAGATTACGCGCATCTTGAAGGAAGAAATTGATTATCCCGGTGTGTCGGTAATTATTCCTCGCCGAGAATGTATCCAAACAGCGGCACGCAAGGCACGCGCAGCACGCTCTAATAAGTAGCATCATGAAGAAAGATATTATCCTTTGCGGTGTGGGTGGACAAGGTATCCTCTCTATCGCAACCATCATAGGCGAAGCCGCAACGAAGGCGGGTTTGAATCTCAAGCAGGCTGAAGTGCACGGCATGAGTCAGCGCGGAGGTGATGTGCAGAGTCACTTGCGCCTTTCCGACACAGATATTTATAGCGACCTTATTGCCCAAGGCAGTGCAGACATGATTATAAGCATGGAACCCATGGAAAGTCTGCGTTACCTCCCTTACCTTGCGGCAGAAGGTACAATCGTAACGGGCAGCAAACCCTTCGTAAACATCCCCAACTACCCCGAGATGGAGCAGGTGACTGCTGCGCTCGAAAGTCTTCCCTCGGTAGCAATGGATATTGAGGAAGTAGCGAAGAATGCAGGCAATGCGCGCGGTGCTAACATGGTACTTCTTGGCATGGCGGCTCGCTATCTTCAAATCCTTACGCCCGAACAACTCTGCGATGCTATTCGCACAATTTTCGCTCGCAAGGGTGAAGCGGTGGTTGAGGCAAATATTAAGGCCTTCCAGGCAGGTTATGGCGAATAATTGAGCGGTCGTATGAGCAGAAACTTTCCCCCTGACACCTGTCCCTACCTCCATGAGGAGATGGAGACCATGACGCGCGAGCAAATCTCTGCGCTTCAGTTGGAACGCCTTCAGGCTACGGTGCGTCACTGCATGAATTCGCCTTTCTACAAGAAGCGTTTTGAAGAAATCGGACTTAAGCCCGAGAACATTAAGAGTCTTGATGATATTCGCAAAATTCCTTTCACTACGAAGGCAGATTTGCGCGACACTTACCCCTTTGGTATGGCGAGTGTGCCCCTTCGTGAATGCACACGCTTGCACTCTTCAAGCGGTACGACGGGTACGCCAACGGTAATCCTTCATACGCAGAAGGACCTCGACGAATGGGCCAACCAAGTGGCGCGTAACCTTTGGATGGTGGGACTTCGCCCCAACGATGTGTTCCAAAATTCCAGCGGTTACGGCATGTTCACCGGCGGTCTCGGCTTTCAGTATGGCGCAGAGCGCATGGGAATGCTCACGATTCCCGCAGCAGCCGGAAACTCGTTGCGTCAAATCAAATTTATGACCGATTTCGGCACAACAGCCCTCCATGCCGTGCCCTCATATGTCACTCGCCTTTACGAAGTGATGCAGAGCGCGGGCGTAGATCCCCGAAAGGATACGAAGTTGAAGGTGCTTGCCATTGGTGCTGAACCTCACTCGGAAGAACAACGCCAACGCATTGAGGAAATGATGGGCGTGAAGGCCTACAATTCCTTTGGCATGAGCGAGATGTGCGGTCCGGGTGTGGGCTTTGAGTGCCAGGAGCAGAACGGTCTCCACTTCTGGGAAGACTATTACATTGTAGAAATTGTTGACCCCGAAACTTTGGAACCCGTTGCGGATGGTGAAATCGGCGAACTCGTTTTGACTACACTTTGTCGCGAAGCTATGCCCCTTCTTCGTTATCGTACACGCGACTTAACCCGTGTGCTCGGTCGCAGTTGCCCCTGTGGTCGCAACCATGTGCGCATCGACCGCATGCGTGGCAGAAGCGACGACATGATGGTGCTTCGCGGTGTGAACATCTTCCCGATTCAGATTGAAAAGATCCTCATGACCTTCCCCGAATTGGCAAGCAATTACCTCATTACCTTGACTACGGACGCCGACAACGACAATATGACCGTTGAGGTGGAATTGGAAGAACTCTTTACCGATGATTTCCGCCGTTTGCAGGAACTTACGAACCGCATTCAGCGTGCTTTGAAGGACGAAATCTTGCTCACGCCTCATGTGAAGCTTTTGCCGAAGGGCACACTCCCCGTTTCAGAGGGCAAGGCGGTTCGCGTGGTCGACAAGCGTAAGGTGTATCAATAATAGTGGGAAGTGAGGAGAGAGGAGATAGGAGTCCCAAGAACTCATGCGACTATCCTGTCATCTACAAAGACTTTACAAGGAAAGAATTAGTTTCGGAGATTAACTCCGAATGGTCTACTCTCTACTCACTACTCTCTACTCTCTAATTTCACAACTATGACCATTAAGCAACTATCTATATTTATCGAGAACAAGAGCGGCACGCTCATCCGCGTTCTTGACTTGCTCAGCCGAGCAAACATTCAAATCATCGCTTCGACCATTGCCGACACGCAAGACTACGGCATTTTCCGCGTGCTTTGCTCTGCGCCTGGTCAAGCATTCCTTATCCTTAAGGACAACGGCATCAATGTGCAACTTGCCGACGTTATGGCCATCACGATTGACGATGAACCCGGTCGTGCTGCCCAGGCTGTGAAGGCACTTTCAGATGCCGGTGTGAACATTCTCTATATGTACTCTTTCCTTTGGAAGGGAAAGGGCGTTCTCACCATGCGCACCGAGGAAGTTGCCCTTGCGGAAAAGGTGATTCAAGAAAACAACATCCAACTATTAGACGAAACTGAATTTATCTTGTAACTATGATTTTCAATCCCGAAATAGAGTGCATGTCTCGCGAAGATATGCGCCGCTTGCAGACGGAGCGCCTTATCGCAGTGGTAAAGCGTTGCTACGAAAATGTGCCCTTCTACAAGAAGAAGATGGATCAGAAGGGCATTCGCCCCGAAGACATTAAGTCAATCGACGATATTACAAAGCTTCCCTTCACTACGAAGCACGACCTCCGCGATGAATATCCCTTTGGCCTTCAAGCTGTGCCCATGGAGGAAGTGAAGCGCATTCATGCCTCATCGGGAACTACGGGTAAGCCCGTTGTGGCGACTTACACGCAGAACGACCTCGACAATTGGGCAGAAGGCGTGGCGCGTGTCCTTGCTGTGGGCGATGTAGGCCCTGGCGATGTGGTGCAGGTGTCTTACGGTTACGGTCTTTTCACGGGTGGTCTTGGCGCACACGAAGGTGTGAACAAATTAGGTGCCATTCAGTTGCCCACCTCTGCGGGTAACTCCGAAAAGCAGGTGATGCTCATGAAGGACTTCGGCACTACCGCCATTTGCTGTACGCCCTCTTACGCCCTCCATTTGACAGAGGTGATGAAGAAGTGCGACATCAAGAAAGAAGACCTCAAACTCCGCGTCGGCTTCTTCGGTGCAGAACCCTGGACATGGGGTATCCGTCGCGAATTGGAGGAAAAACTCGGCATTAAGGCGATTGACATTTACGGCTTGACCGAAATGTCGGGCCCCGGTGTGGGTGGAGAATGTCAATATCAGGACGGCACACACATTTGGGAGGACATGTTCTTCCCCGAAATCGTGAATCCCGACACACTTGAGCCTGTAGCGCCCGGCGAACGCGGTGAATTGGTATTTACCTCACTTTGCAAGGAAGCGATGCCTATCATCCGCTACCGCACACGCGACCTTACGCATCTTATTACGGAGAAGTGTCGTTGCGGCCGCACAGCAGTGCGCATTGGTAAGATTCTCGGACGTAGCGACGATATGCTTATCATCCGCGGTGTCAACGTATTCCCCAGCCAGATTGAGGCAATTCTCACAGAGTTCCCCGCATTCACACCGCAGTACTTCATCACGGTGGATCGTAAGCACAACGAAGATACCTTCGACCTTGATGTGGAACTCCGCGAAGACCTCTTCTCGCCCAACCCCGCCAAGCAGATGCCTTTCATCAAGTATCTTTACGACCGCCTCGTTTCTGTAACAGGCATCAAGCCCAACATTCACATCCAACCTCCCGGCACCATCGAGCGCTCTATGGGTAAGGCAAAGCATGTCCTTGACAAGCGCGACTTCTCGGATTGGGAGAAGGGAAAGTAAGTATGTAAAAGGTTATGAGGTGTGAGGTTATAAGGTTTTCAGGGCTATCCAGTCTGCACAGACCTTACAACCTCACCACCTCATAACCTTATAACCTTCCAAAAACATGAAATTATTCTCAGACGAACTTGTCAACGAGGCGGCACAGGTAAATCATGTGGCCGACCTCTCTCACGCTACCATCGGCGAGACGCTTTTGGTGGCGCAATACTTGGAGCAGAAGACGGGACTCCCCTTCATCCGCATGGACCAGGGCAGCCCAGGACTTCCTATAAACGATTATGGCACGCAGGCCGAAAAGGCAGCGCTCGACAAGGGAGCGAATAATCAATATCCCGCAGCAGCAGGTGTGCCCGAGTTGAAGCACGAAGCGAGTCGCTTTGTCAAGGCGTTCATGGACATAGATGTGTCTGCCCGTGCTTGTATCCCTACGGTGGGTTCCGTAGCCGGTAGTTTCGGTGCCTTCATTGCGTGTTGCCAGCGCGATGAGAAGAAGAACAAGGTGCTGTTCATCGACCCCGGTTTCCCTATTCAGAAGTCGCAACTCCGCATTTTGGGCATCGAGTGGAAGAACTTCGACATCTACCCCTACCGAGGTGAAGCCCTTCGTGCGAAGCTTGAAGAGGAAGTGAAGGACGGCGACATCGCAGCCATTATTTATTCCAACCCCAACAATCCCGCGTGGATTTCTTTGGAAGAGGATGAACTCCAAATCATTGGCGACATCGCTACGAAGCACGATATTATCATCTTGGAGGACTTGGCCTATTTCGCAATGGACAGCCGCCGCGACTTGTCAAAGCCCTTCCAAGCCCCCTTTGTGCGCACCGTAGCGCGCTATACGGACAACTACATCCTCATGCTCTCGGCGTCAAAAATCTTCTCGTACGCCGGCGGACGCATCGCCCTTGTGTGCATCAGCGACAAGCTCTTTGACCGCCAATTCCCCGCACTCGCCCGTCGCTACAACGACAGCGGCGTCTTTGGAGCCACCTTCACCGCCAGCATTCAGTATATGATTACCTCGGGTTGCACCGCCAGCACGCAGTATGCCTATGCCGAAATGCTCCGCCTCTCTACGGAGGGCGTCATCAACTTTGTTGCCGACACAAAAGCCTATGCTGAGCGTGCGCAGAAGATGAAGAAAATCTTTACCGACAACGGCTTTACCATCACTTACCCCACGGATGTGACGGAAGACATTGCCGACGGCTTCTTCTTCTCACTCTCTTATCCTGGGCTCACGGGTGGCGAACTCGCCAAGGAACTCATTGCCTACGGCGTGTCAAGCATCAACCTCGACACCACAGGATCGCTCCAACCCGGCGTGCGCGCCTGCACCAGCCGCATGCGTGACGAACTCTACCCCGTGCTCGAAGAGCGCATGAGGGAGTTCCGAGAAGACCACCCCGTGATGTAGCCGAAAGCGTAAACCATAAAGATAAAATAGAAAAGACAACAGCGTACAACTGAGGCATAACCTCCAGGTTGTACGCTGTTTTTTTTGCATGCTTTTTAAAGCGAAAAATTATTAGTAACCTTTTTTAAATTACATTACTAATAATTTAAATTAGGTTACTAATAATTTTTACTACAATAGGTTTAGTTTTTCTGGCAACGGATTTGGGATGAGAAATAAGGGGGTGTTTCTGTCCGTAAAACCCGTGCGTTTGTTGCAACAAAAGTTTTTAGAGGTTAAACTTATAGATGGCATGCAGCATCATGTAGCTGAGGAACGTTTCCGTGCGACTGAAACTGCGTGATTCAACGCTGAAGCGACTTTCTTCGGCAGTGCGCTGCCTTAGGAGGTCAACGACTTCAAACTGCAAGGTGAGTGCCTTGTTTTTCAAGAAACTTTGCGAGACGGTTGCGTTGACAAGCCATTGGTCGTGGTTGAGCAAATCATCGGCATAACCTCTGCGTCCGTAGTAGATAAGGCTGGAGTTGATGCGCATGCCGAAGGGGAAGTCTACTTGCGGGTCGAGGCGCACTTCGTAGATATGTCCGTGCTGATTATACTGGGATGCCTGCTTGTATGTCACATTGTTGTTGTCGTATTTCGCCTGCATCGAAATGCTCCAATGGTTCTTGCGGTAGCTCAACTTGACGCGCGCCGAGGGGTTGAGGGTGTTGATTACGGAAAGTCCGTTGGCGTTGCTCACATTTCCCTGACTGTCAACGATGGCTCCGACATAGCCCGTCTCATGTGCCGTGTAAACCCCAGCGTAAGCCGAGAGCACCCACTGGCGTTGCTGATCAAGGGGCTGCTCCGTATTGAAGTGAATGCGACCCGCGTAATTGCCGTTCACCTGCGTCATGCCGTAGCGACCGTATCCCGTCACAGGGTCGCGCTGTACGGTGCTGACCGTCGCGTTATGGTAGGTGGAGAACGAACCGTAAAGGCTGTAACTATCCCCACGATTGGTGTTGAAGTAGCGACCGAAGAAATCAAAGTTGTTCTGCCATTCCTTCTTCAAATGGGGATTGTTAGTTCGCTCAAACATAGGGTCACTCGTGTCTGTTATAGGCACAAGGTAAAGAATGGGCTGTTGGTAAGCATAGCCTGAGTAACCGAGTCGTATATAGTTTTGAGGGGTGAATTTGTATTGCACTGATGCGGTCAACGAGGGCCTCCAATAGTGGCGCTTGGGCAGGAAGCGTTGCTCATTGCTCAGGTATTTGAGTTCGTCGGTGCAGTAGGAAATTCCCGACTGCATGGAGAAACTGAGGTTGTCGTAATTTCCGTCCAAGTCAAAAGTGAAGTTATTCGTGGAGGTGTAGGAGTCGTATTTGTAAGAGTTCTCCAAGTCGCGCATGAACTCAAGCGAGTCGCCCGGAGTGGGACGCATGCCCACGGGGATGCTGTGCACATCAAAAAGGTCCTTACGCTTGTCATCCTTGCCGTATGAAAAAAGGTAATGCAAGTTGAGCCTGAGGTTTTTACTCAAGGGATGAGAATATTGGAGGGTGCTTTGAATATTGTAAGAAGTGCTGGGCGTATTCTTATGTTGACGATTGTAGAGCGAAGGTTGCGGAGCGTCGGGGTTGAAGTAAAGGAAGTTGCTAAGGTTGTCGTAACCGCCCTTTGAGTTGTGGTATCTCGCATTGAACTTTGCGTTAAAGGTGCGTCCACCTCCCTTAAAGATATGCGTATAACCGCCTCCCACTCCCACATGATGGGTGTCGTATTCTTGATTATAGAAGGAGCGACCGGCATAAACCGCCTTGCGCTTCACATCTTCCGTAAGATCGGTTGCCCAAAGGCTCTCAGCAAGACTTTCTGAGAACTCGGGCTGTTCATGATAGACAGAGGTGACGCTTGTAGTGTTATCCGGATTTTCTCGATACCAATACTCGCCATTCAGTGTAATACGATTTTGCGCATTAAAGTTGTAGGTGGTGCTCCCACTGAAATTCATCTCCGCATCATGGCTTTTCTGAACAGTCTTAGAATAGAAGAATTGCGAACTTCCCGCACCGAGCAGTATCTCATTGTTGCTGGTGCGAATAGAAGTCTGGTCGTTGTGCTTTAGGTCGATGTTGACATTCGAGCGCCAGTTGCCCGCGTCCTTATTTCCCTTGCCGTTGTCCCACTGAAGCATGGTGCCCGCCTTGCGATAGGTGTAGAAACCATCCCCACGGTTGCTATACGACCAGTTACCGTTTCCGTCCACCCTTTGGTCCTGACTAATGTTATTGACCTGCGCATAAATGGCAGAGCGACGGCGGTCGGTGAAATTCGTGGTGAACATTCTGCCCACATAACGCTCATGCGTACCGCCAGCAAGGGCAAGGTTGGTCATCCAAATAGACTTGTACTCGTCCTTAATCGCCAAGTCAACCACGGTAGCCTTTTCCATGTCAAGCTCTCCGCGAAAGTCCTTCTCCTCATCCGTCTTCTCATACATCTTAACGTCCTTCACGGCATCAACGGGCATATTCTCGAGCGCCGTACGCACGTCGCCGAAGAAGGGTTTGCCGTCAACGAGAATCTGACTCACCACCTTGCCTTGAAACGTGAGGTTGCCGTTTGCATCTACGGAGATTCCGGGCAACTGACTCATCAGCGTGGCAAGCGAAGCGCCGGGGGGAAGGCGAAGTGCCTTGGTGTGGAAAATAAGTGTATCTGCCTTTACTGACATCATCCGTGCGAGAGCGGTGACTTGCGCTTCGCTGAGTTGGATGTCTGTAGAGATGAGTTCCAACTTCCCTAAATCCGCCACGCGCTGTTGCTTCGTCAGTTCTACAGTGCGTGTGAGCGTTTTAAACCCCGAGAGTTCAAAGCGCACTTGGTATTTTCCAACTCCGGCTTTGAGGACAAATTCACCCTTACTGTCTGTGGTAGTTTGCCCTAAATTTTCGTGGTAATATGTTCCCTGCTTTGTTTGTGGATGAACTACATAAAAAGAGTCGACACTCAATAGTGAAACATTCACCGAGGGCAATGGTTCTGACGTAAGTTGATCTACGATGATGCCCTTCACACTGTATTTTTGCGCCGCTACCGAGAGCGAAATAAGGGCGAGGAGAAGGGGAAAAATATGCTTCATGACAAGAAGATTTTAAGGTTTTTCTTTGAAAAAATGGGTGCAACTGTCGCCCTCTTATAACACGTAGATTATAAGAGGAATGAAAGTGTGAAAATTATTAGTAATGTATTTTAAATTATCTTACTAATAATTTTTTTTAGGTTACTAATAATTTTCACTACAATAGGAATCGTTTTTTTGAAGATCGTTTTAGGCGGAATTTTCTCCCACTCATTGACGGTATTGTCGGTCTAAAAAGTCAATGCGTAGGGTGAGCCAATCACAAAGTTTGTCTACCTCCCCAGGGATGTTGAGGTGCATGCCGTTTGCTCCGCTCCAGCGCTCTGCTTCTCGCGTGTCGGCACCACTTTGCTGCATGAGGTGGAGGTAAGCGGTGAAGCGGCGCGTGAGGTTTGAGGGGTTGAAATGCGTGCGTCGGAGTTCGCGGTAGCGCTGCGCCATTTGGGCGTTCCAGTTGTTGGGGTTGAGGCGATAGAGTCGCTCATACAAGCCGTTTTGATGCCCCTCGCTACGGAGAAAGTCGCGGTATGATGTTGCCGCATGGCGCATAAGGTCGCTCCCAGCATAGTTGCGGCCAAATGTGCCGTCCATATCCCAGGGGAGGGGACTCATGCGGCGGTCGCGCTGGTAATCTTGAATTGCCCAAAACATATTCTTGGCGGAATTGTCGGTAGCAAAAATGAGTTCTATCAGCAGGTAGTAATCGCGCAGGGCGGGCAGGTCGAAGTAGGTGGCGACTTGGGCGGCGAAGGTGGCGTCGTCTGCGTCGCTCACAAACTTAAGCGCGTCGATGAGTGGCGCCCATTTCGCGTCCTTCTTGGCTGAGGGTTCGGGGTATTTGGCTTGCCACCCCCGCCAATCCTCAAGTTTCGGGTTGGGGTTGTAGGAATGCGTGTATACCTCCTTGCGGTACAGAAATTGTGTGGCTCCGCTCCACTGATCTGTTCTGTAAAGCATGCCGCCGGGGGCGATGTCGTTACCCTTTGCGAGTTGCAACTGCTTGCGGTCGATGCGCTCACACAGGTTATAGATGCCATGGTATTTCCCGTTGAGAATGACCTCCACAAGTCTGCCTCGCGAGGCATGATGAGCGTCTCTCACATACTTGAAGAAGTAAGGCGGCTCAGCAAAGTCGTTCCAAAGGTCCATAGCTACGCGATTGCGCATACGGGCATAGTCAACGCTCATCGCATCGAGCACCCAATAGTTGTCCGTACGGAGGTTGAGCAGCGTGCGATTGATTTTCTTGCCGTTAGCGCCCTTCAGTTTTATACCCATTGAGCGCTTGGAATAGCGTGAGGTGAAGTCGCCGCGGTTTCTTACTTGCATGAGGTAGGTAGAGTCGGACTTCACATCTGCGTCGTGCACTATAATCGTGCCGTCGCCCCATTGCGTATTGCCAAACTTACTTGCCGTGATTTCAATAATGGGCATGTAGGTAAATTGCAGGGCTGTGTGCGCAATGGTGTCGCCATTCGCCACCAACGTAAGGCGGTAGGTGCGTGCGCCGGTTACTTTCCCGAATGAGAATTTCCCACCCTTTGGCACCTGCTTCCCATCTACGAAAAGCGATGTCTGAGGCGCGCCGTCGGAAGTGCCGAATGGATTTTCGTAACTCAGCTTGAGTTGCACTTCTTTCCCCATGAGTTTTTCTGAAAGGGTATAGAGGTGGCGCTTCTTGAGAGCGTCGTAAACGGGAGTCTTACCGTCGAGGGAAAAGGTAAGAGGGGAAGGGTTAACGGTGAGGGGTGAACGGTGAGCGGAGGACGTTGCGACGGACGAAAATACTACCGCCTTGCCCTCAATGGAAGTTACGGGTTTCCCCTGGGCATCTGTCAGCAAGAAGCGCTCGTTTCCTGTGGCTTTTGTGGAAGTGTTGTTATACAGCCCTACGATGTGCGAGTCACGACGCAAGTTTAATAGGTAATGACTACGGACATTGACGATAATAATATGTGTGTCGCCAGGATAGATATACCACTCAGACGCCGTACCTTCCTTTTCCTCGGTCAGATGCATATAGCGTCGTGTCGTTGTGCGCATTCCGTCGTAGGTCATGTAGAGACTCGTCTCAGCATGCTGGATTGTGTAGTTGCCATTCTCCAGTTTCGTAATGCGCCAAAGGGCATTGTTGGATTTCTGTGAGGTGTGCTCCAACGCTAAAGGGTCGGCGGTGGCAGGAACTACCGCACCGCCCAAAATTTCCATGCACCGGATTTCATAAAGTTTGCCCGAGCGCAAAGTGACTCCCTGTGCCACGGCGCAGAGTGCCGTAAAAAGTGCGGCAAGTGTGAGGGCGAAATGGCGAAGTGAGGTATTCATGGCGCGTTACAACTTCTTGTTCAACTGAATAATGTTGCCGATGTCATCGGTAGAGAGTTTGCCCGTCAACTGTACGACACGCGAGCAATAAGTATTCCTGAAGCGGAAAATAAGTAACTCTTTCAGTTCACGACCCTTTCCGCGCACGCCAAAGACAATGATTTCGACATCGTTTTTAGTGAACTGCATGAGCAACTCATACTCCTTCATTTTCGCAACCTTCTCATAATCCTGACGGATGCTGGCGGTCGTAGAAGTGCTGTGCGTGTGCATCGTCAAGATGCTACTTAAACGGTCTACAATTTTCGAAAATTCCCAGCGGTCAGACTTCACGAGACTCGCATTTGCTACTGAGAGCATTTCATCGGAGATAAAGAGGCGCGTAACTTTCTTGTTGTCCGCATAGTGGTCAAAGGAATACGCCACCTTTGGGCGTGCGTCCTTTTTTAGTGAACTACTCGCTCCCTTAGGTGCGGGATGTGCGCCCAAGGGTGCCACCAAGGCGGGGCAGAAGCTGCATAAGAATATCAGGGTTTGGATAAAAGTTTTCATAAGTGGGAGTTTTTGGAAAAGGATGGTGTAATGTTATTCACAAGGTCCGCCTAACTCATCGTCAAGGTCGTCAAACGACAATGTGTTAGCGACAAGCATCAGCGCGTTTTCGATTCCCGCTTCCACCTCTTCAACATTCTGACAAGTGTCTTGGTAAATGGTGAGGCGGGGTTGGGAATAATAGTTCAGGGCAAAGAATAACCCTGCCAGAGAAGCCGCAACGACGGAGGTAAGGGCAATGCGCTTGAACAGAGGAAGCACTTTAGAGCGTGGCGTAGAGGCTTCCCAACCCGGTTCTTGCTTTAAGCGCTTTATGAGTCGGCGTTCGAAACCTGTAGGTGGCACAACCTCGGGCGGTGTGCTCATGAGTTCCATCATTTTCCCCTCCTGCTTCCATTCATCAGGGGCATCGGGGGCGAGGAGTAACTGCTTGAGGAGGCGTTCTTCCTCCAACGAAGCATCACCAGCGTAATATTTCTTTCGGAGTTCTTCAACAGAGGGAGTGGTCATGATATAAAAGTTTTATATTGTTCTACAATTTTACGTCGGGTGCGGGAAAGGATTTGTCGCACGTTAGAGGGAGTTTCGCCAGTGGTTTCGCAAATCTCATCAATGGAGCATTCTGCCACGTGGCGCATGGTTAGAATTTTTCGTATCTTCGGGGGTAGGGATTGAATGATACGTTCTAAATACTCATGGGCATCAACTTCGGGCGGCGGGGCAGGTGCGGCAACGGTTTGCTCGGCAAGGAGCAATTCCGTCTCATCGCGCCGCGTGTGCATCAGATCCAAGCAACAATTGCGAAGCGTTCGCATGATGTAACCCTCAGGACTTTGCATTTGCTGAACGCGCTCGGCGTCGTGCCATAGTTTAACGAGCGTTTCCTGCACCGCGTCTTCAGCGTCTTGCGCATTCTGCAACAGCGCGAACGCCACTTTGTAGAGGCGAGGCGCAAGGCGCACATACTTTTCTTCAAATTCTTTTGAGGTCATAGCTGTTTTGACGGGTGGAAGAGGGAGTTGGGCGACGGGATGGGGTATGTGTTTACCGTCGAGTTTGAGAGTCTCTCTACTATAATAACTGAAAACTATGCGATTTGTGACAAAATTATTTAAAAATTTTTTACACGCGTTTGGGGAATTCAAGAATGTGGCGTGCGTGGCAGAATTTTCTGAAAAATATGCGATTTTGTAATCGCTTAATTATTAGAGGGTCATACAGCATGTATTTTGCTGAAAACTATTAGTAACCTTTTTTAAATTATGTTACTAATAATTTTAATTAGGTTACTAATAATTTTTACGAGAATAGGTTTAGTTTTTCTTGAGGGTAAAAAGGGGAGTGTTTTTATATATTTAAAATGCGCGTTTGCGACATGAAAATGGGGGATATTTTGGTTGGAGGTAGAAATATCCGCTCTCTCATTGGGCGACTTTAGAAAAAAGCGTATCTTTGCACTAAATATTTCTAACGAACGGGGGAAGGTGTGCCTTGCTCCGCCTAATGATTTTAGCTATGAACGTACTCGAATTGAGTGAACAAGAAATTGGGCGCCGCCAAGCGCTCCAGCAGTTGCGCGACATGGGAATTGACCCTTATCCCGCGGCTGAATATCCCGTGAATGCGTATTCTACTGACATTCGCGACAACTTTAAGGATGATGAAGAGCCCCGTCAGGTGTGCATTGCGGGACGTATGATGAGCCGCCGCGTAATGGGTAAGGCTTCTTTCGTAGAATTGCTCGACTCTAAGGGACGTACGCAGGTTTATGTGACGCGCGACGACCTTTGCCCCGGAGAGGATAAGGAACTTTACAATACCGTGTTTAAGAAGTTGCTTGACTTGGGCGACTTCATCGGAATCAAGGGTTTCGTGTTCCGTACGCAGACGGGCGAAATCTCTGTGCATGCACAGGAACTCACGGTGCTTGCAAAGAGCATCAAGCCCCTTCCTATCGTGAAGTATAAGGACGGCGTGGCTTACGATGCTTTTGAAGATCCCGAGCTTCGTTATCGCCAGCGTTGCGTAGACTTGGTGGTGAACGAGGGCGTTAAGGACACGTTCATGAAGCGCTCAATCGTGGTAAAGACGCTCCGCAACGAGCTCGACGCTGCGGGGTACACCGAAGTGGAAACTCCCATCTTGCAGAGCATTGCGGGCGGTGCGAGTGCGCGTCCCTTTATCACGCATCACAACACGCTTGACATCGACCTCTATTGCCGTATCGCAACTGAGCTTTACTTGAAGCGCTTAATCGTTGGTGGATTTGAGGGTGTGTTTGAAATCGGTAAGAACTTCCGCAACGAAGGGATGGACCGCACACACAATCCTGAATTTACTTGTATGGAACTCTACGTTCAGTACAAGGATTACAACTGGATGATGTCGTTTACAGAGCAGCTCCTTGAAAAGATTTGTATTGCCGTAAATGGTTGCACCGAAACCGTAGTTGACGGCAAGACGATTAGCTTTAAGGCGCCCTACCGCCGACTCCCCATTCTCGATGCGATTAAGGAAAAAACAGGTTATGACCTTAACGGCATGAGCGAAGAGGAAATTCGCGAAGTATGTAAGAAGCTCAACCTCGAAATCGACGAGACGATGGGTAAGGGTAAGCTCATCGACGAAATCTTCGGCGAATTCTGCGAAGGCACTTACATTCAGCCCACATTTATTACGGATTACCCCGTAGAAATGTCGCCCTTGACAAAAATGCACCGCTCAAAGCCTGGACTCACAGAGCGCTTCGAACTCATGGTGAACGGTAAGGAATTGGCAAATGCTTACTCCGAACTCAACGACCCCCTTGACCAGGAAGAACGCTTCAAGGAGCAGATGCGCCTTGCCGATAAGGGTGACGACGAAGCGATGATTATCGACCAAGACTTCCTCCGCGCACTCCAATACGGCATGCCTCCCACCAGCGGTATCGGTATCGGCATCGACCGCCTCGTTATGTTGATGACAGGTCAGACAACCATCCAGGAAGTACTCTTCTTCCCCCAAATGCGTCCCGAAAAGAAGGTGGCACGCGACAAGGCAGAGAAGTTTGCTGAGAAGGGCATCCCCGCAGAACTCGTACCCATCCTCTACAAAGTAGGTTACAACCTCGTAACCGACCTTGAAGGCGGCAATCCTCAGAAGATTAACCAGCAGATTGGCGAAGTCATCAAGAAGTATAAGCTTGAAGTGACTAAGCCCAGTGTGGCGGAAATTGAAAAGTGGGTATAAATTAGGTTGTTAGGTTTTAGGTTGCTACGCTTAAAGGTTTTAAGGACTATGCAGACTGAAAGTCTCGTGCCTTTTTGCCTCAGAATATTGCGACCTTATAATCTCAAAACCTTATAACCTCAAAACCTCATAAACATGTCTCGTTTCTTCTCCTTCTTCTCCAACGAAAACGGCCAAGCCCTGACTGGGGGTGATGTCGAATGGGGGACAAACATAGCAATTATGGGTGGCGGTAGTTGGGCTACTGCCATTGCAAAGATGTTTTTGGAGCGCACGCCACATATTCACTGGTACATGCGCAATCAAAGCACGATTGATAATTTCAAGCGCCTCGGTTATAACCCTTCGTACTTGACAAGCGTGCGCTTCGACCTTTCGCGCATTACTTTCTCAAGTGATATTAACGAGGTGGTAACGAACTGCGACACCCTCATCTTTGTGACGCCCTCGCCCTACTTGAAGAATCACCTCAAGAAACTTAAGGTGAAGCTCCACAACAAGTTTATTGTGACGGCCATCAAGGGTATCGTGCCCGATGAGAATTTGGTGTGTACGGAATACTTCCGCCAGGTGTATAATGTGCCCGAGGATAACCTCGGTGTGCTTGGTGGTCCCAGTCATGCCGAAGAAGTGGCGCTCGGTCGCTTGACTTATCTCACCATAGGCTGTGCCGATAATGCCAAGGCGCAGATGTTGGCGGAGAAAATCTCAAGCAGTTATGTCAAGACCAAGACCAGTCAGGATGTCATCGGTATTGAGTATGCCTCGGTGCTCAAGAATGTCTATTCTATTGCAGCAGGTATCTGCAACGGTTTGAAGTATGGCGACAACTTCCAGTCTGTGTTGATGTCCAACGCAGTGCAGGAGATGAACCGCTTCCTCCGCTCCGTTTATCCCATTGAGCGCAATGTTTACGACAGCGTATATTTGGGCGACCTCCTTGTTACGGGTTACTCCAACTTCTCGCGCAACCGCGTGTTTGGGCAAATGATTGGTAAGGGTTACTCCGTGAAGTCTGCACAAATCGAAATGGAGATGATTGCCGAGGGGTATTACGGCACGAAGTGCATGAAGGACATCAACCGTCACTACCATGTAAACATGCCCATCCTCGACGCCGTATATAATATATTATATGAGCGCATCTCGCCCAGCATCGAAATTAAGTTGCTCACAGATTCGTTCAGATAAACGATACGGAAAATCCGAAGGTTGAGGGGCGGGAAAATCCCAGTGTCCTCTTCCGCCGAAAACGATAAATGTGGGAGCGTCAAACTTTGGCGCTCCCACATTTATATATAATAGCGCGCGTGAGGGGAAAAATTGTGACAAGAAGATGCCGCTTTTTTGTCACAAAATTTCACTTGCTAAAAACGGCATCTATTGTTGTGAAAATTATTAGTAACCTAAGAAAAATTATTAGTAATGTAATTTAAAAAAGGTTACTAATAATTTTTGCAAAAAGTATTAGCGTTTTTTGAGAATGTAGTGTCGAGTTATAAAAAGCGCATTCTCTGCGTGTTAGTGTTACTGTTGTTGCGCGCATGTTAGGTGTGACGTTTTGCGGCAGAAAAGCGCAAATTTTTACAACATTTTTCAGGCATCGTTTGCGCATGAAAAATTGCCGAATTTGCGGGGTGAAAATCCTGAAGTGCGGAGCGGGTGGTTGAATTTGCACACTTCGCTCGTGTTTGTGTAATTTCGGAATAGTTTTTCAAGTTCAAATGATAAAAAGTTACCAAATTTTAAAAATTTATAGCAAAAAGTGTTGGAGGTAATGGTTTTCTTTATACATTTGCAATCAGACTAAGAAAGGTAAGTTACTTCGTGATGAGCGAAGGCTTCCGAGATTTATTTACACAACACAAACAACTAAACGGCTGAGGCGGGTGGTGCAGTTCTCCTTTGGAGGCTCACCCCGCAGCTAAGGCTTACGAACCTCAATTCCCAACCGTAGCAATTTTTATGATCGCATTCTTTTTACATATCGCGACTTGTGCATCCGGCGTCGGGACATCCACTACCCATCGAGGGTAGGGGCTTTTACTCGTGTTTCAAATAGAAACACCTTTTTCGTACACTTGTATTGTTTCCTGTAAACAAATTTCTCCTGCACCTGTAGGAAAATGCTACACCTCAAGCACCGTAAATTCGTGCGAGGTGCACCTTTCTTGTTGCATCAACTATTTCATCATCTCGCTGATGGGAATATTCATGATTTAAGGAAAGTGGAATACGGCTTTGCCGTTCGCCTTCCTCTTCCCGCTTATTAGTTTTCCCAAAGGCATTAAAATATTCAGATCTATGAAGCACATAATTATTCTTGGCGATGGTATGGCAGGTTGGCCTATTAAAGCTCTCAACGGACAGACCCTTTTGCAAGCGGCGTATACTCCTTTTATGAACGAGTTGGCACGCAAGGGGCGCACTGGGCGCTTGATGACCGTGGCACCTGGATTCCATCCTGGTAGCGAGGTGGCAAATATGTCTGTGCTTGGTTACGATTTGGAAAAGGTGTATGAAGGTCGCGGTCCGCTCGAAGCTGCGAGCATCGGAGTGGAACTTCAACCTGGCGAACTCGCGCTGCGTTGCAACATTATCTGTATTGCCAACGACTGCATTAAGAATCATTCTGCCGGACACATTACTACGGAAGAAGCCGACGAACTCGTACAAGCCCTTCAGGCAGCTCTTGGCAACGACCGCGTACGTTTCCACACCGGCATTCAATACCGTCATTTGTTAGTCATTAAGGGCGGCGACAAGCGCATTGCTTGTACTCCTCCTCACGATGTTCCGGGCCAGCCTTTCCGTCCGAGAATGGTGCGTGCCACAGTTCCCGAGGCGCAGGAAACAGCTGAACTTATCAACGACCTGATTTTGCGCTCACAGGAGGTACTTAAAAATCACCCCATCAACCTTCGCCGCATGGAGCAGGGAAAGGATCCTGCGAATAGCATTTGGCCGTGGGGCGGCGGCTTCCGTCCGCAGATGGAACTCTTGAGTGAAAAGTTCCCCGAGGTGAAGTCGGGTACCGTAATCTCTGCCGTCGACCTCATTCGCGGTATTGGTCATTACGCTGGCTTTGAAACTCCCGAAGTGGAGGGCGCTACTGGCCTTTACGATACAAACTACGAGAACAAAGTAAGCGTGGCGCTCGACGCACTCCGTCAGCAGGACTTCGTTTACTTGCACATCGAAGCCAGTGACGAAGCTGGTCACGAGGGTAATATGGATTTGAAGAAGCGCACCATTGAAGATTTGGACAATCGCGTAGTGCGCCCCATTTATGAGGAAGTTAAAAACTGGGATGAGCCCGTTTCTATCGCCATTCTCCCAGACCACCCCACGCCCTGCAGTTTGCGTACGCACACTTCCGAACCCGTGCCTTTCCTTATCTGGAATCCTGAAATTCAGCCCGACAATGTAGAAACCTTCGACGAAGTTTCTGCCCTCCACGGCTCATACGGTCTCTTGCAAAAGGACGAATTTATTCAGGCATTCTTGAATCATTAATCTTTAACCTCACCTCCTTATGAACTACTATAGCACCAATAAACAAGTAGCCGATGTCGCACTCGAAGAAGCCGTTGTAACGGGTCTTGCTGCCGACCGCGGCTTGTATATGCCTCGAATGTTGAAACCCCTTCCACAGGAGTTTTTTGACCACATCGAGGAAATGAGTTTCCAAGAGATTTCTTTCCGCGTGGCTGAAGCATTCTTTGGCGAAGATGTGCCTGCTGACAAGCTCCGTGCCATTGTTTATGACACGCTCAGCTTTGACACTCCCGTCGTTTCCGTAAGCGAAAACATCTATGCCCTTGAGTTGTTTCACGGACCTACTCTTGCGTTCAAGGATGTGGGTGGTCGCTTCATGGCACGCTTGCTCTCTCACTTCATTCAGGGTGATGATGAGAAGAAGGTCAATGTGCTCGTAGCTACTTCGGGAGATACGGGTAGCGCCGTGGCAAATGGTTTCCTCGGTGTGCCGGGTATTCATGTCTATGTGTTCTATCCCAAGGGCAAGGTGAGTGAAATTCAGGAGAAGCAGTTTACTACGCTCGGCCAGAACATTACTGCGATTGAGGTAGACGGATGTTTTGACGATTGTCAGGCACTCGTGAAGGCGGCATTCATGGATGAAGAACTCAACAAGCGCCTTAAGCTCACCAGTGCGAACTCTATTAACATCGCACGCTTCCTCCCGCAGGCGTTCTACTATTTTAATGCCTACGCACAGTTGAAGCGCATGGGCAAGGAAAAGGAAATGGTGGTGGCTGTGCCGAGTGGTAATTTCGGTAACTTGACCGCAGGTCTCTTTGGCAAACACATGGGCCTTCCCATCAAGCGTTTTATCGCTGCAAACAATAGTAACGACATCGTTTACAAGTATTTGCAAACGGGTAAGTACGAACCTCGCGCCTCTGTCTGCACCATTGCTAACGCCATGGATGTGGGTAATCCCAGTAACTTTGCGCGCATCCTCGACTTCTACAATGAGAGCCACGAAGCGATTTGTAAGGACCTCAGTGGCGCAGCTTATAGCGACGCACAGATTGAAGCGTGCGTGAAGCAGGTGTGGGCGGAAGAAAACTACTTGCTCGATCCCCACGGCGCCTGTGGTTATCAGGCGTTGAAGGAAGGTTTGAAGGACGGTGAGGTAGGTGTGTTCCTCGAAACGGCACATCCTGCAAAGTTCAAGGATACTATTGAGCGCATCATCGGCGAGGAAATCGAAATCCCCGCAAAGCTTCAAGAGTTTATGAAGGGCGAAAAGCAAAGCATCCCCATGGCGCCCACGCTTGACGCACTGAAGAAATATTTGTTGGGATAAGCAATTCCGAAAATCCCAATTCCGAAAAAATAAGTCCGAGATAAATCAAATTATCTCGGACTTATTTTTATTTATCTCGGACATAGTTTTCAGTAGGTCCAATATAGATTTTTGGGAATGGTTTAGTGACAACCTTTCTTGTCAATCGTCGCCACGCTTCCCTCAAATTGTTCTGCCAATTCGGGTTTGAGCGTGAGGGCTTGCTTAAGGTCTTCTGCCGCTCCGGCGAGGTCTTTGAGGTGATGCTTTACCGCTCCGCGCGCCATGTAGGCTTCTGCAAAATCAGGCAGGGCTTCGATGGCGTTGGAGTAGATGGTGAGGGCTTCTTCCCAACGCTTTGCTTGCTGAAGCAGGTTGCCGAGGCGGAGCACCACATTCCCTGCCTCGGGCTTCTGAGCAAGGATGCTGTGGTAGGCGGCAATGGCATTTTCTGTCTGACCGTCGATTGCCAAGATGTCTGCGCGTAGCAAGGAGTAAGCGAGTTGGGCGGGTTCAAGCGTGATGAGCGCGTCAACATCAGTGAGCGCCTCTTTCGTTTGTCCCATCTGCACCAAAGTCACTGCGCGCAAAGAGAGCGCTTCCTTATGGTCGGGAGTCGCAGCAAGTAGCTGCGTCAGCAGGGCAATGGCGGCAACGGGCTGATTGTCGCTGAGAAGTTTTTTTGCTTGGGTGAGCATGGATTTTATAGGTGATGCGGCAATAAGGTTTTAAGGTTATGAGGTGCCCATTCGGGACGTAGAAAAACGCAGGTCCCGCATGGTCTAAAAACCTCATAACCTTAAACCTAATACCTTATATGTTATCCGTAAATAATCTTACCGTTTTCGTCTTCAAACGCTTCAGTGTCCTTAGAATACTGGTTCATCGCGCGAAGGCTCATACCCATGCTTGAGAAACCGCCGTCGTGGAAAAGGTTCTGCATAGTTACCTTGCGAGTGTAGTCGGAGAACATCATAACGCAGTAGTCCGCGCAATCATCAGCTGAGGCATTGCCGAGAGGAGACATCTTGTTTGCGAAAGACATCAAGTCGTGCATACCCTTTACGCCGTTACCCGCAGTAGTGGGAGTGGGCGACTGAGAAATTGTATTGACACGCACGTGCTTTTCTCGGCCGTAGATGTAACCGAAGCTACGCGCGATGCTTTCGAGAAGGCTCTTTGCATCCGCCATGTCGTTGTAACCGAAGAATGTGCGCTGAGCAGCAACGTATGAGAGGGCGATTACAGAACCGTATTCCTCAATCGCGTCCATCTTCTTGGCTACCTGCAACATCTTGTGGAATGAAATTGCCGACACATCAAGCGTCTTATCAAGGAAGTTGTAATCGAGGTCGTCGTAAGTGCGTTGCTTGCGCACGTTGGGGCTCATACCGATAGAGTGGAGCACGAAGTCGATCTTGCCGCCGAGCAATTCCATTGACTGTTCGAATACCATTTTCAAGTCTTCTACGCTTGTAGCGTCCGCAGGGATTACGGGAGCATTGAGCTTCTGAGAAAGACCGTCGAGTTCGCCCATGCGCAATGCAATGGGAGTATTACTGAGAGTGATAATTGCACCTTCTTCAACAGCCTTTTCAGCTACTTTCCAAGCGATTGACTGTTCATTGAGCGCGCCAAAGATAATACCGCGCTTACCTTTCAAAAGATTATTTGCCATATCTGTTATAATGCTATAAAGATTAAGGGGAAATGGGCGGGCACAAGTCATGCCGAGGGCAATAGTACTGCGCAACGCCATAGTTTTGCACAAAGTTACGACTTTTGAGCAGTATGCGCAACGGAAAACCCTATTTTCCGCCTCCGCGAGGAGTCACATTATAAATATACACGCATTTTGCAAACTGGAGGTGAAATTTTATGCAATTTTCTGCAGTGAAAAACGCTGCGTTTTGTCTCAAAATTTGACCTCAAACGGATCTCGGAAAAACTACATCTATTTTCGTAAAAATTATTAGTAACATAATTAAAATTGTTAGTAAGATAATTTAAAAAAGGTTACTAATAATTTTGACGGATTTTGACAAACGAAAATTTGTGACAGATTTCGGGCGTTAGGAGTGCGGTTTATACACTGGAATTAAGGAGGTTAGGGCGACGCTCTGCGATGCTGAAGTTTGAGGGCATAAGAAAGCCCCTCGCCAGAGTTGGCAAGGGGCACTTAAATTCTATCTATGTGGTAAAAAATTACAATGGCTAAATTGTATATTTATTCAGTAACTTCGAATACTTCTTTACCCATTCCGCAGAGGGGGCAAACCCAATCTTCGGGGAGTTCTTCAAAACTTGTGCCGGGGGCGATGCCTGCTTCGGGGTCACCTACTTCGGGGTTGTAAACGTAGTCACATACGGTGCAAAGATACTTTTCCATAATTTAATTATTTAAGTTGTTATTATTCTGGGTTGTTGTAAAACCTAAGTGCGTTAGGTTTACAGTGCAAAAGTACAATGCCGTTTTTGAATAAACAAACAGACAAAATCTATGAGGCGATAGACGCCGACTATGACTTAGTGAAGCGCCGCTTTCCATCCCTCAAAACCCGCGTCGAGTTCGACCACGGTGAAGCCCGCTTCGTTCAGTTTCTGAGCGGCAATCTTGCTGCGCCTTCCGCTACGGCAATACACGGCAATGGTGCACTCCTTATTCAGTTCGAGCATGGCGCGCTTTATAAAGTCTTCGCTCTTCACGTCAATGTTGAGGCTCGTGGGGATGCAACTTTCGGCATGCTCTTCGGGGGTGCGCACGTCAACGAGTTGCACGTCGGGCGAAGCAATAATTTCGTTAAATTCTTCAATCGTTATTGAGGTGTAAGGGGGAGTGGGGTTTGACGTGCAAGAACTGAGGGCGCTGCCTGCCATGAGGAGGAGCGAGAGCAGGGGAGTGATGAATTTTCTGAGTTTCATAATTGTAGGGATGTGGGGTGAGGTTTGTTTGTATGCAAAAATACGTCCGAATTTTGTGATGCTCAAATTTTGTGCCCCTTTTTTGCAGGGCGCTCGTGAGGGTGGCGGGCGGTTTTGTCTATAAAATTTTCCCGTTGGTCGAGTAGGTGGTGGGAAAAAAGGAGGTTCCTTTTGCTATTGCTGAGGAAGGTTTTAATTTTGCTTCGGATTCTTGGAGGCTTTGGGGAATGTGGCGTGGGTGGAGTTTTCAGAGCGCCTGGGATTCACAGAACTAACGTATCAACACAATATTATATATGAGTATTATGAAAAAGATTTTGACCCTCGCCCTTCTCGCAGTATTTGCTATGGGAACGGCATTTGCGCAGGAGCAAAACAGCGAAAAGATGGCTGAGCGCATGGAGAAAATGGTGGAGCGTAAGGTGAAAGACCTTAAACTCGACGATGAAACTGCCGCTTGGTTTGCACCTTTGTATAAGGAGTATAACTTGGCGCTCATGGTCGTTGCCCAGAAGTATCGCAATGAGAAGAA
Source organism: Alloprevotella sp. (assembly GCA_045631665.1). Classification (GTDB taxonomy): domain Bacteria; phylum Bacteroidota; class Bacteroidia; order Bacteroidales; family Bacteroidaceae; genus Alloprevotella. Next base: position 2,282 of record JAZQVD010000034.1, on the reverse strand, counting down.
GGAACTTGATGATGCCGAAATTCTTGAGGCAATCGTTAACAGTTTCGCACGTACGGAAGAAGAGGTTGCCGTGAAGCGCACTTACTTCCTCAAGTTTCAGGAAAAGCTCACGCCCAAGCAGTTGCAAAGCGTATTTATGCCCCGCATGAATCGTCAGGGTGGCGCTCCGCGCGGCGGTTTCCCCGGTGGTGAACGCCCACAAGGCATGCCCGGTGGCGGTTTTCCCGGTGGTGGACATTGGGGCGGTGGACCCGGATTTTAAGTTATTAGTATGAGGAGCCTACACCAATCCATTGTATAGGCTAAAGGGTTCCACACCCCACTATTTATCCGCGAAGAACTTCTTAATGAATCTTAAATTCAGCAGAGTTCTTCGCGGATTGTCTATAAAAACGGGTGGTTCGTCGACCGAGGCTTATTTTCGCCAATTGCAGTATTGCCGTTTTCCAAGAAAGGCGTATATTTGCACTATCAAGATGGCAGATTACAAGTTCCAGTGGTTCTCCAGTCGTAATCCTGCCCGCCAAATTTCATAGAATATTAACCCCAAAAACTAAATGATTATGAAGAAATTGATGCTCTCTCTCGTTGTTCTCGCTATGAGCGCAGCAACAGCATTTGCTCAGTGCCCCACAGAAGGTAAGAAGTGTGACGCTCCCAAGGCTTGCCCCGAAAAGGCTGCAAAGTGTGGTGACCGTCTCGTGCAGGAATTGAAGTTGGACGACGCTACTGCTGCATGGTTCAAGCCCCTCTTCGCTGAATACCAGCAGAAGATGAAGGACACACGCGAGAAGTACTGCTGCAAGAAGGATAAGAAGGCGGCTTGCACTGACGCCGAAATTATGAAGAATTTGGAAAATCAGATTAAGTGTCAGGAAGACCTCGCTGGTGTTAAGAGCACTTACCTCAAGAAGTTTAAGGCTAAGCTCAACGCAAAGCAACTTCAGGTAGTCTTCTGTCAGAAGGATAAGTTCCCCGGCAAGCACCCCATGATGGGCAAACCCGGTATGAAGCACGGCAAGAAGCATGGCATGAAGCCCGGTCAGTGCGACAAGGCTAAGAAGTGCAACAAGCCCTGCGACAAGAAGTGTGACAAGGCTGCTAAGAAGTGCGACAAGCCCTGTGATAAGGCAAAGAAGTGTGACGCTCCTAAGTGTGACAAGGGAAAGAAGTAATAGCGCTCTGTGCGTATCATAGTTTTAATAGTGAAGGGGATGCATTCCGCAAGGGGTGTATCCCCGTTTTCGTGAGTCGGGAGGGATTAGTATTTTAGAAAACATTTCGCTATTCAATGAATTATCCTTATCTTTGCAAGAGAATGGCGGTTGTAGGTCAATGGTAATTGGTCAATAGTCTATAACTCTTGACGCTTGTCCTATCTCTTATGCCCGCCCCTGCTTAGAATTTTAAACTAATAAAGATATTATCACCATGTTTGATGTAAAAGATTGCCTTGCACAGTGCGAGGAAAAAATGGAAATGAGCGTGATGCACCTCGAAGAAACCCTCTCTCACATCCGTGCGGGTAAGGCTAATGTGCACATCCTCGACGAAATTCGTGTGAACTCTTACGGTTCTATGGTGCCCATCAATAATGTGGCTGCCGTAACTACTCCCGACGCGCGCACTATTGCGATTAAGCCCTGGGATAAGTCAATGTTCCACCACATTGAAAAGGCGATTATTGATTCTAACGTAGGTATCATGCCCGAAAACAATGGTGAAGTTATCCGCCTCGGTATTCCCCCTCTCACAGAAGAACGTCGTCGCGACCTCACAAAGCAGTGTAATGCTCATGGCGAAGAAGCAAAGATTGCTATTCGTAACGTGCGCCGTGACGGTATTGAAAAAATGAAGAAGGCAGTTAAGGACGGTCTCTCTGAAGATATTGAAAAGGACGCTGAAGCAACCCTTCAGAAGATCCATGATAAGATGGTCAAGAAGGTTGAAGAATTGCTCGCTGAAAAGAGCAAGGAAATCATGACCGTATAGTCTTGAAATAAGAAATGAAAAAGGAGAAAGGAGAAAACCATGCGGGACACATCGCGCCAGCAACTTTCTCTTTTCTCCTTTCTCCTTTCTCCTTTCTCCTTTCTCCTTTCTTCAAAAAAGTTGATAGGTACGAGTAAAGACCGGATGGCGCTCTCCCCCTGTTTATGAACCGCCCCCAAAAAGTTAGACATAAAACTATTTGGTATCGGTTCTATTATGAAGTACAGTAAGGAGGATAAATTGAAGATTGTCCTTGAGATTTTAGGCGGTAAGGGATTGAAACCTCTGTG
>JAZQVD010000033.1:0-43093 GCA_045631665.1 Alloprevotella sp. | reverse complement strand
TTGTTGTCCACGATAAAATATTATAGTTATGTGCTCCACCAATTTATTTATTTTTTTTAGCCACTAATGAACACAAATTTTCACTAAATTCCATTCGGATTGTATTTGCCCCGCATGGCATTAGTGCCCATTGGTGCAATTGACTTGCGCGACCTTCGGTTCGTGGCTGAAAAAAATAATCGTTAGTGGTTTCCCAAAATATTGTTTGTGGACAACTTCTATATTACTGCCTAATTTTTTTTATGTTACTAATAATTTTCGGCACTTTAGATGTACGAAAAAACAGGACTGTATCGGGGTGATACAGTCCTGTTTTGTTTTTCTTGCAAGAAGTTTGGATTACTTGCGGAGGCCGAGAGCCTTCACGATAGCGCGGTAGCGGTTGATGTCGCGGTCCTTCAAGTAGTTGAGGAGCGCACGACGCTTACCTACCAACTTCACAAGCGCGCGTTTAGTCGTATTATCTTTACGGTTAGCGCGCATGTGCTCCGTCAAATGGGAAATACGGTAAGAAAACAAGGCGATCTGGCTTTCAGCAGAACCAGTATCCGTGTTAGACGCGCCGTACTGTCCAAAGATTTCTTGCTTCTTTACAGAATCCAAGTACATAATGTAAATAAATTTGGGAATGAATAAATTGTTTGTGCTCGAAAGCGAGTGCAAAATTACGACTTTCCTTTTGATTGGCAAAGGATTGGCTGGAGTTTTTGCCTTGCGCGTGTGGATTTTGTAGAAAAGTGTTAATTTTTTTGACTTTCATTTTGTGCTTTGCGGGTCGTGCATTACCTTTGCAGATGGATAATATTGGCGTATTGTGCCCATGTGTCTGCTCGCTGCTTTGCCTTTGTTTACGCAAGGGGTTGAGGCAGTGGGACTTGAGTGTGAAATTTCATAACAATTTTAATTCACTAATTTTTTTAACTCAATTAACTTCATCTATGTGGTTATGTAATTCATCCATTGGACGAAAGGTGATTATGTCAGTTACTGGCGTAGCACTTATTCTGTTCCTTACGTTCCATGCATGCATGAACGTAGTCGCAATCTTCTCTGCAGAAGGTTACAACATGATTTGCGAGATGTTGGGAGCTAACTGGTATGCGTTGGTGGCAACTGCCGGCCTCGCTGCGCTCGTTGTGCTTCACTTCCTCTACGCAATTAAGCTCACGCTCCAGAATAAGAAGGCGCGTGGTAACAGTGCTTATGCTGTGACAGACCGTCCCGCAAAGGTAGAATGGGCGTCACAGAATATGTTTGTGCTCGGCGTGATTGTTGTGCTCGGTATGGGTCTCCACCTCTACAACTTCTGGTACAACATGATGCTTCAGGAATTGCTTCCTGCTGGCAATCACGAACTCGCTACCAATGGTGTTTACTGGATTAAGCAGACATTCGCATGTCCCGTTTACACTGTGATTTACCTCGTGTGGCTCGCAGCTTTGTGGTTCCACTTGACTCACGGTTTCTGGAGTGCAATGCAGACATTCGGTTGGAACGGTAAGATTTGGTTCAACCGTTGGAAGAACATCTCTTACATCTACTCTACAGTAATCATCTTGATGTATGTGGCAGTAGCATTGTGGTTCTTTGCTTGCAGCTTCTGCTGTGGCACATGTTGCTAATCTTGGCGGTTCTCCCCGTCACAATCAATTTTTAATTAGTTTATGAGCACTCCATATATAATGGGTGCTTGCAACTAAACAATTCCTTACAATGGCTACAATTGATTCTAAAATTCCCGAAGGTCTCGTTTCAGAGAAATGGACCAATTATAAGGCTCATCAGAAGTTGGTGAACCCCAAGAACAAGCGTAAGCTCGATGTTATCGTAGTAGGTACAGGTCTTGCTGGTGCAAGTGCTGCTGCTTCACTCGGTGAAATGGGCTTTAAAGTAAAGAACTTCTGCATCCAGGACTCTCCCCGTCGTGCACACTCAATCGCTGCACAGGGTGGTATCAACGCTGCGAAGAACTACCAGAACGATGGTGACTCTGTTTACCGTTTGTTCTACGACACAGTAAAGGGTGGTGACTACCGTGCTCGCGAAGCAAACGTTTACCGTCTCGCTGAAGTTAGTGCAAGCATCATCGACCAGTGTGTTGCTCAGGGTGTTCCTTTTGCTCGCGAATACGGCGGTATGCTGGCTAACCGTTCGTTCGGTGGTGCTCAGGTAAGCCGTACTTTCTACGCTAAGGGTCAGACAGGTCAGCAGCTTCTTCTCGGTGCTTACTCTGCATTGATGTGTCAGGTAAATGCTGGTACTGTAGAACTCTATACACGTTACGAAATGCTCGACGTTGTAATCATCGACGGTCGTGCTCGCGGTATCATCGCTCGTAACCTCGTAACAGGTGCTATCGAACGCTTCGCTGCTCACGCAGTAGTTATCGGTACTGGTGGTTACGGTAACGCATACTTCCTTTCAACTAACGCAATGGGTTGTAACTGTTCTGCAGCTATGGCTTGCTACCGTAAGGGTGCTTACTTTGCTAACCCCTCTTACGTACAGATTCACCCCACTTGTATCCCCGTTCACGGCGACAAGCAGTCTAAGCTCACACTTATGTCTGAATCACTCCGTAACGACGGTCGTATTTGGGTGCCCAAGAAGTTGGAAGATGCTAAGAAGCTCCAGGAAGGTAAGATTCAGGGTAAGGATATTCCCGAAGAAGACCGCGACTACTACCTCGAGCGTCGCTATCCCGCATTCGGTAACCTCGTTCCCCGTGACGTTGCTTCACGTGCCGCTAAGGAACGTTGCGACAAGGGCTTCGGCGTAAACAACACTGGTCTCGCAGTATTCCTTGACTTCTCACAGGCTATTAAGGACTTCGGTCGCAAGGAAATCGAAGCTCGTTATGGTAACCTCTTCGATATGTACGAAGAAATCACTGACGAAAGCCCCTACGAAACTCCGATGATGATTTACCCCGCCGTTCACTATACAATGGGTGGTATTTGGGTAGACTACGAACTCCAGACTTCGGTTAAGGGTCTCTTCGCTATCGGTGAATGTAACTTCTCTGACCACGGTGCAAACCGCCTCGGTGCATCTGCGTTGATGCAGGGTCTTGCAGACGGTTACTTCGTGCTTCCTTACACAATCCAGAACTACCTCTCTGACCAGATCACAGTTCCCCGCTTCTCAACAGACCTCCCCGAATTCAAGGCTGCAGAAGATGCTGTTAAGGCACGCATCCAGAAGCTCTTCGCTATCAAGGGTAAGCGTTCTGTAGACTCAATCCACAAGGAACTCGGTCGCATCATGTGGGACTATGTAGGTATGGGTCGTACAGCTGAAGGTTTGAAGACCGGTCTTGCTAAGATGAAGGAACTCCGCAAGGAATTCTATGCAAACCTCTTCGTTCCCGGTTCTGCTGAAGGTGTGAACGTTGAACTCGAAAAGGCTATCCGCCTCGAAGACTTCATCATCATGGGTGAACTTATTGCACACGACGCTCTCACTCGTAACGAATCTTGCGGTGGTCACTTCCGTGAAGAATACCAGACTGAAGAAGGCGAAGCTAAGCGCGACGACGAAAACTTCTTCTACGTTGGTTGCTGGGAATACCAGGGCGACGATACTAAGGAACCCGTTCTCCACAAGGAACCCCTCGTTTACGAAGCTATCAAGGTTCAGACTCGTAACTACAAGAACTAATTCGTAGAACCCAAAAAGATTTCTAACAATGGCAAAAAATATTTCTTTCACCATTAAATACTGGAAGCAGAATGGTCCTAAGGATGCGGGTCACTTCGAACAGCGTGAAATGAAGAATATCCCCGATGATACTTCATTCCTCGAAATGCTTGACATCCTCAACGAAGAACTTATCAACGATGGTAAGGAACCTTTCGTATTCGACCACGACTGTCGTGAAGGTATCTGCGGTATGTGCTCGCTCTACATCAACGGCACACCCCACGGTAAGACAGCTACAGGTGCTACAACTTGTCAGCTTTACATGCGTAAGTTCAACGACGGCGATGTAATCACTGTAGAACCCTGGCGTTCGGCAGCATTCCCCGTAATCAAGGACTGTATGGTAGACCGTTCAGCATTTGATAAGATTCAGGCTGCTGGTGGTTATGTAACAGTTCGCACAGGTCAGCCCCAGGATGCTAACGCTATCCTCATCCCCAAGCAGGATGCTGACGAAGCTATGGACTGCGCAACTTGTATCGGTTGCGGTGCGTGCGTAGCAGCATGTAAGAACGGTTCAGCAATGCTTTATGTAGCTTCTAAGGTTTCTCAGTTCGCTCTCCTTCCCCAGGGTCGTCCCGAAGCTGCGAAGCGTGCTAAGGCAATGGTTGCTAAGATGGATGAACTCGGTTTTGGTAACTGTACAAACACTCGTGCTTGTGAAGCAGTTTGTCCGAAGAACGAAAGCATCGCTAACATCGCTCGCCTCAACCGCGAGTTCATCAAGGCAAAGCTTGCTGACTAATTAAGTCATCCCTCCGCCCCGTGCGGAACAGGATAAAACTCTCAAGCGGGTGTATCGCAATGGCGGTACACCCGCTTTCTTTTTGCACAGCCTTAGAGGGTGTGAAAAGGGGAGGGGGATTGTGGCGGAGAAGGTGAGCTGGAGGAATACCGCGAACATTCTTGTAACAGGCAGATATACAGAAGTTTAATATTTTTGTCAAAATCTGTCAAAATTATTAGTAAGAAAATTTAAAATATGTTACTAATAATTTTTTTTAGGTTACTAATAATTTTTACAAAAATAGGTTTAGTTTTTTGCAGGTCTAATTTGGGGGTGAAAGGGGGCGGTTTTTGAGGGCGAAAGTCGTGGGCGGAATGTAAATTATTTGATAAAAAACTGAGGGGGAATATTTATAAATTGTATCTTTGCAAGATATAGTAAATTGCCTCAGTATGCACAACTTGGTTTTCAGCTTCATCGCTCGTGTTCAGCAGCTCCGTTTTTGGGTGTTGCTCGCTGTGGTGTGTGGCAATTCGGTTGTGGCTCGTGCGCAGTATGACGCGGCGTTCATGCGCTATTGGCAGGTGGAACCCCAGTTGAATCCGGCGGCGGTTGGCCGACAGGAGGAACTGAACGTTACGGTGGCGATGCAGACGCACGCCTCGGGGTATGAGGATGCCGGCAGTACGCTTTATGCCGGTGCAGACATGGCTTTCGCCCTCGACAATACGCGCCACGGGGTGGGGCTCACGTTGGTAAATGATGAGATTGGCCTCTTCTCTCACAAGCGCTTCTCGGCGCAATATGCCTACCACCATCCCCTTTGGGGCGGTCGCCTTTCGGGAGGTCTTCAGGTAGACATGCTCAGTGAGAGTGTTGACGGCGGAAAGGCGGAGACCAACGACCCGAATGACCCCGTCTTTTCGGGCGGAGATATGAGCGGTTCGCAGTTTGACGCCTCCGTGGGACTCTTCTACACCCACCGCCGTTGGTATGCCGGTTTGGCGATGCAACACCTCACCGCGCCCACCATTGCTTTGGGCGATAAGAGCGAGTTGAAGGTAAATTCTGCTTACAATTTCATGGCGGGTTACAATATTCCGACAAAATATGCGTTTATTACCGTAACCCCCTCTGTGATTTTGCGCTACGATGGCACAGATTTCCGTTCTGACCTCACCGCGCGCATCAACTACAGCGGCGAAGGGCGTAAACTTTATGGCGGTGTGAATTACGCTCCGCAATACAGCATCGGCGCCTTTTTCGGTTTCGTCTTCCACGGCTTAGACATCTGTTACGGCTACGAAGCCAACACCAACGGCATGGGCATTGCTGCCGGAAATCACGAAGTGACACTGAGTTATAAGGTGGAACTGAACCTCGGCAAGCGCGGCAGGAATATGCATAAGAGCGTGCGTTGGTTGTAGGGGAAGGTGAAGGGTTAATGGAGAAGGGTTAATGGTGCCCCAATTAGAATATTAAAACAAACACACTATATGAAGCAACTCGTAATGACACTCAGCCTCTTGGCGCTCGTGCTGCTTGCCTCTTGTGCGGGCGGTTCGCGTGCGATGCGCAGCGGAGGCGAAGTAACCGGACAGCGTTCCGTAAATTATAACGAACCTACGCCTTTCGGAATGGTAGAGGTGAAGCGCGGATTTCTGCGTGCGGGTATGGAGGCCGACTCTCTTTGGGGTGTGGCTGTGCCGCAGCGTGAGATTTCTGTTGACGGTTTTTGGATGGACCAGACAGAGGTGACCAATTCTATGTATCGCCAATTCGTAGAGTGGGTGCGCGACTCTATTATCCGCGAACGCCTTGCTGACCCTTCGTATGGCGGAGATGAAACCTATAAGATCGAGGTGGATAAGTATGGCGAACCCGTTACGCCCCACTTGAACTGGGCAAAACCCATCCCCTGGCGTAAACCCGATGAAGACCAGCAGCGCGCGATCGAGAGTGTCTATACTACACACCCCATTGACGGCACAAAGATGCTCGACGTGAAGCAACTCGTTTACCGTTACGAAATTTTTGACTACGAGAAGGCGGCCCTTCGCAAGTACCGCTTAGACCCCGCTGAGCGCAACTTGAATACCGACATTCAATTGCCTGCCGACGAGGTGGTAATGATTTCTAAAGACACCGCCTACGTAGATGACAACGGCAACATCGTACGTCAGACCATCGAGCGCCCCTTGAGTTCGCTCTACGACTTCCTCAATACGTACATTGTGGCAATCTATCCTGACACTACGGTGTGGGTAAACGATTTCACCAATGCCCGTAATGAGACCTACATGAAGCATTATTTCACGATGCCTGCCTACAATGATTATCCCGTGGTGGGCGTCACTTGGGAGCAGGCAAATGCCTTCTGCGCTTGGCGTACGAACTACTTGCTCCAGGGACTTGGTCCTCAGGCGCGCTACATTCAGCGCTACCGCTTGCCCTCAGAAATCGAGTGGGAATTTGCGGCCCGCGGTCGCGAAAATAATCCCTTCCCCTGGGAGGGCGACAGCGCGAAGAGCGAGAAAGGTTGCTTCTATGCCAACTTTAAGCCCGACCGCGGTAATTATACGGAAGACGGCAACTTGATTACCTCTAAGGTGGGTATTTATGGCGCTAACTCTAACGGACTTTTCGACATGGCGGGTAATGTGGCTGAGTGGACAAATACTGTTTACACCGAGGCAGGTGTGGCTGCGATGGCCGACATCAATCCTGAATTGGTTTACAACGCCGCTGCTGAAGACCCCTACGTATTGAAGCGCAAGAGTGTGCGCGGAGGTTCGTGGAAAGACCCCATCTCGCTCATCCGTTCTGCGTGGCGCAATTGGGAATATCAGAATCAGCCCCGCTCATTCGTAGGTTTCCGCTGCGTGCGTTCTAAGGCGGTGACCAAGTAACTCGACTTCAAAAAACTGAAACAATCATGCCTTCAAAAATCAATATTGTAACCCGCCTTCAACACTGGATGGACAGTGTTCCGGGACAGACATTTCTGAATTATGCTTACTCATGGGGCGCTTCAATCGTAATCCTCGGTGCGCTCTTTAAGCTGACCCACCTTCCCGGGGGCAACCTCATGCTGTTCTTGGGTATGGGTACCGAAGCAATCGTGTTTTTCCTCGCTGCCTTTGACCGTCCGTTTGATAAAAACGAGATTGGTAAGGCGCTCCCCGATGAAATTGAAACCGATGAGGAAATCGAAAAGGCCGAAGCCCTTGCCGATGGCACTTATCAGGGTGATGCGGTTTGCGAATCGGTAGACGCTGAGCAGCAAGAACTCGAGCGTGCAGCGGCTGCCGTAGGTGCGGGTCCCGCAGTGCTTGGCGGTGGCACCGTAATCATTGGTGGTGGCGCAGCAGTTGCTGCGACTGGCGCAAGTTCAGCACCTACGCTCGACGGCAAGGCGGCGCTCGCAGCACAACATCCCGTGGTGCAGCAGGCAGTGGCGGAATCTACTACGGAAGAAGAGGCGAAGAAACTTGCTTCTATTATCCGCATGGCAAATGATGAACTTTTGCAACGCGCACAGGCCGTTCTCTCGCCCGACATGGAGGCTGCAACGCAAGTATATATTGACAAACTCCGCACACTGACCGAGACCTTCGCTAAGGTTGACGAGCAAACTGCCCGCCTTACTAAGGACAGTCAAGAAATGGAGAACCTCAACCGCACGCTTATTGGTATCAACAAGATTTACGACTTGCACTTTGCAAGCATCTCTAAGCAGGTGAACACGATTGAGGAAATCAACGAGCAGACACGAGGCCTTGCTGCGAAGATTCAAGAGGTCAACGATGTCTACACCCAGATGATTAAGAAACTTACCGCTATCAGCAATCCGATAGCGAACTCCTAAGCCATGGCAGTAAAGAAAAATCCCATTTCTCCTCGCCAACGCATGATCAACCTTATGTATATTGTGCTGATGGCGATGTTGGCGTTGAATGTGTCGAGCGACGTGCTCAAGGGATTCTCTCTTGTGGGAGAAAGTCTGAACCGCACGACCGCCAATGCCATGAAGGAGAACCAAACTCTCTATGAAAATTTTGCCGAGCAGTTGAAGCAAAACCCCACCAAGGTGCGTCCGTGGTACGACAAGGCAATGGCGGTGAAGCAGATGTCTGATTCGCTCTACGATTTCGCAGAACAACTCCGCTGGGCGTTGGCGCGTGAGGTAGACGGCAGGGATGGTAATCCCGACAACCTTGAGAATAAGGAAGACCTCAATGCCTCAAACGTCGTAATGCTTTCGCGCTACTCTGGTAAGGGGCAGTTGCTCCACGACAAGATTGTGGCATATCGCGAAGCCATGATGAGTTACATCTCTGACCCTCGCGAGAAGGCGATTATCGCTTCTAACCTCTCGACCGACGTACCCCGTACGGAAGATAACTTGGGTAAAGACTGGAAGCAGTATATGTTTGAGGAAATGCCCTCTATTGCTGCCATCACCATGCTGACAAAGTTGCAGAATGACGTGCGCAATACAGAGAGTGAGGTGCTTCGCGTCCTCGCCGTCAATATTGACCTCAAGGACATCCGTGTGAACGAACTCAATGCCTACGTTCTTCCCGAGGCTACGACACTCTTCCCCGGTCAAACCTTTAACTCTCACATCTTCATGGCGGCGGTTGACACCACCCAGCGCCCTGAAATTTACGTCAACGGACAGCGTTTGGAGACTGAGGGAACCTATAGTTTCCCCGTCGGCGCTCCTGGCGAATACAGCTTTAGCGGTTACCTTGAAATGCCGAATGCCGCAGGCGAAATCATTCGCCGTGAGTTTACACAGCGTTATAATGTCATCGCTCCCCCTGTGGGTGCTACTGTCGCGGCAGATTTGATGAACGTGCTCTATGCCGGTTTTGAAAATCCCGTAAGTGTGAGCGCTTCAGGCGTTCCCTCCAACAAGATTACCTTGACCATGACGGGCGGAACCCTTACGGCACAGGGCAATGGCAAATATATTGCGCGCCCCGAGAAGGTGGGTGAGAATGTAACCTTTAATGTGACGGGCGTAGTCAACGGTCGTACGCAGTCAATGGGTTCTTACTCATTTAAGGTGCGTAAGTTGCCCGACCCCACGGCGTATATTGCCATCGGCGCCGACCATTTCCGTGGCGGACGCTTGGCGAAGGGCACTATTCTCAGTGCTACGACGCTCAGTGCGGCAATCGACGACGGTTTGCTTAACATCCCGTTCCGCGTACTCGGTTTTGAGGCAGTCTTCTTCGACCGTATGGGTAACGCAGTCGTTTCTGTTTCCCAGTCGGCGGGCTTTACAGAAGCGCAGAAGGAATTTGTGCGTGAATTGCGCCGTGGTCAGCGCTTCTACCTCTCAAGAGTGCGCTGCATAGGTCCTGACGGAATTGAAAGAATCTTGCCTCAGCCACTCGAAATTATTGTCAATTAAAACGACAACCGAGTTGCTGAAAATTATTAGTAAGATAATTTAAATTATTAGTAAGATAATTTAAAATAAGTCTCAAATAGTTTCGACAAACTCAGAGCTAATTTTTCGCACCTCAGACAGAGGCCATTTCGCGACTCACTCGTGCGTGCGAAACATCCATATCCAAAAATGAAACACAAACTGTTGTTCCTCATTCTCTCATTCAGTGCCCTCTCAATGGTGGCTCAACCTCCCGCACGCCGTAAGGCTGCCGAGGCAGCCCCTGCGACACAAACGCAGACGAAACCTGCGGGCGCTGCTTACCGTGAGTTTCCCACGGCTCCCTCAATGCCTACTGAAGTAACCTGGAGTCGTGAAATTTTCCGCGAACTCGACCTCACGGAAGACGCGAATGCCGTGCTTTACTTCCCCACTACGGCAACGGCTGACGGACGTGAAAACCTCTTCAACTATATCTTCAAGCTCATTCTCCGCCGTCAAATTAAGGCCTACAAATATCACCTCGACGGCAACGAACGCTTTACGGAGGATAACGTAGTTACTGTCAAGCAACTCATGGATGGTTACTCCATTCACTATGAAGAGCGCGATGGTCGCTTCCGCGTAAACGACGCTGACCTGCCTAACGAAGAGGTGAAGTCTTACTTCATCAAGGAGGTGGTATATTACGACCGCGCTATGGCACAGCTCCGCACGCGTGTTACTGCAATTTGCCCCGTGCTCCATCGTGCTGATGACTACAGCGGAGGCATTCAGAAGCGTCCCCTCTTCTGGATCAGTTATAACGAGGCGGCGCCCTTCTTGGGCAAACTGATGCTCATGGGCAGCAATTATAATAATGCGTCGATGCTTTCGGCCGACGATTATTTCACCCTTGCGCGCTACGATGGCGACATCTATAAGGTGTCAAACCTTCAAGATCGCCTCCTCTCAGATTATTGCCCCACCGACACGGCAGTGAAGCGCGAGCAGGAGCGTATCGAAAAGGAGTTGACCGACTTTGAGCGCATCCTTTGGAAGGGTGATACGGCGCTTGTCAAAGTTGATACGCTTGCCGTGGTAGCGGGTGACTCCGTTGTTACGGTTGAAAAGAAAACGGTGCGTCGCTCTTCTCGCCGAGGTACTACCGACAAGGTGAAGAAGGAAAAGAAGGCCAAGGAACCCAAGGTGAAGCGTCAGTCGGCGCCCTCCGGAGGCAGTGGCCTCAGCGTGCGTCGCCAACGCAGATAATATAAACATAGAGGTTATAGAACTGAGGACGTGACCCTCCCTTGCTTCTATAACTTCTATGCTGTTTTGTTTAATAACAACCCTCACATATTTCATAATGCGTATGAAAAAACTTTTACTCTCCCTCGTAGCAGTGCTCTTGATGCCCCTTTTTGCTACGGCTCAAGAATCATTGCCCCTCATCCCTCAACCTCAGAATCTCACGGTGCGCTCGGGTGCATTCAAAATGCCTAAGACGGTGCGCATCTTCGTACCTGCTTACGAAAATGATAGCGTTCAGGGTGTGGTAGACCGCTTTGCTGCACAGGTAAAGCACAGTCTTGGTCTCAAGGTGAAGGCTGCGGTAACCCCGAAGCGTTGCCATATCGAGTTGCGTGTGAATCCCAACCTGAATGATGAAGGTTATCGCCTCGAGGTTGAGGAAGAAATCATCATCCTTGAAGCGTCGCGCCCCGCAGGCTTCTTCTACGGTTTTCAAACTCTCAAGCAGTTGCTTCCCGCTCAGGTAATGGCAGGAACGGAAGCGACTGAAAAGGTGCGCCCCGAGATTCCCTGCGTAAGCATTGCCGACGAACCCCTCTACGGTTGGCGCGGATTTATGCTCGATGAGGGTCGCCACTTCTTTGGTAAGGAAGAGGTGAAGCGCATCCTCGATATGATGGCGACATATAAGATGAACCGCTTCCACTGGCACTTGACGGAAGACCAAGGTTGGCGCATCGAAATCAAGAAGTACCCCAAACTCACCGAAGTTGCTGCTTGGCGCGAAACAAAGAAGTTGGGGTGGGGCAGCGAATACCCCACGGACGGCGAACATTACGGCGGTTTCTACACACAAGAGGATGTGAAGGAAATTGTTGCCTACGCCAAGGAGCGCTTCATCGAAATCCTTCCCGAAATCGATATGCCCGGTCACTTCCAAGCCGCACTTGCTGCTTACCCCGAGCTTTCGTGTACACCCAATGAGAAGCACGAAGTATGGCTCCACCAGGGCGTGTCGGGAGATGTGATGAACGTGGCAGCGCCCGAGGCTATCCAGTTTACAAAAGACGTTGTCGATGAACTCACCGCACTCTTCCCCTTCGGTTACATCCACCTCGGGGGCGACGAGTGTCCTACACACAAGTGGGAGCACAACGCACTTTGCCAGCAGCGCCTTAAGGAAATCGGTAGCACGAACTATCGCGACCTCCAGACGGACTTCTACAAGCAAATCCAAGACTACATTCTCACAAAGTCTCAGGCCGAGCAGCGCAAGTTGATTTTCTGGAACGAAATGCTCCACGGTAATACGTCGCAGCTCAAGGATATTACCGTGATGGCATGGATTGGTGCCGACGGTGCGGCTAAGGATGCGGCGCAACGCGGATTTGACAACATCCTTTCGCCCCAGATTCCTTATTATATTAACCGCCGTCAGAGCACTGACCCCAACGAACCCCGCTCTCAGGGACACGGCCATGAAACTTTGGAACGCGTGTATGCCTACATCCCAGCCAACGGTATTGATAAGGCACTCCTTCCCCGCTACAAGGGCGTGCAGGCAAACTTCTGGACGGAATACGTGTTCGACAACGAGACCTTGGAATACCTCACCTTCCCCCGCCTCATTGCCGTTGCCGAAGCAGGTTGGACCGTGCAGCAGCGCCGCGATTACAAGAACTTCGTAGTGCGCCTCAATCAGCACGTGCCCTTCTTCGAACTCTTCAAGTTGAGCTATGGCAAGCACGTCGTGCCCGTAGAACGCTAATAGGTTTCTTGAAGACTTCTACAGCTCTAATAATTTATCAATCTGATATTTTCACGTAGCAAATATTCTCCGCAGAAATTTAAAACCTGCTCTTTTTGTAAAAAAGAAAGATTTTCTCAAAAACAAAGTGCTAAAATTTTTTTGCTCTTCGGGGAATTTCGTAAATTTGCTTCGCGGTGAGAAAGGTGTTTACACCTCTCACACTTCGCATAGTGAACTAATTTACAATTTACCATTTATAAACTTTAATTACTTATGGCAACATTGGATTTGAGCAAACACGGTATTACCGGTGTTACTGAAATTGTCCACAACCCCTCTTACGAAGTTCTCTTCGCAGAAGAAACAAAGGCTAGCCTCGAAGGCTACGAAAAGGGTCAGAACACTGAACTCGACACAGTGAACGTAATGACTGGTATCTACACTGGTCGTTCACCTAAGGACAAGTTCATCGTTATGGACGCAAACTCTAAGGACACAGTATGGTGGACTTCTGATGACTATAAGAACGACAACAAGCCTATCACTGAAGAAGCTTGGGCTCAGCTCAAGGACATCGCTAAGGAATGTCTTTCTAACAAGCGCCTCTTCGTTGTTGACTGCTTCTGCGGTGCTAACGCTGACACTCGTATGTCTGTACGCTTCATCATGGAAGTAGCTTGGCAGGCACACTTCGTAACTAACATGTTCATCCAGCCCACTGCTGAAGAACTCGCTAACTTCGAACCTGACTTCGTTGTTTACAACGCGTCTAAGGCTAAGGTTGAAAACTACAAGGAACTCGGTATCAACTCTGAAACTTGCGTAGCGTTCAACATCACAAGCCGCGAACAGGTTATCATCAACACTTGGTACGGTGGTGAAATGAAGAAGGGTATGTTCTCTATGATGAACTACTACCTCCCCCTCAAGGGTATCGCTTCAATGCACTGCTCTGCTAACACTAACGAAAAGAACGAAACTGCTATCTTCTTCGGTCTTTCTGGTACTGGTAAGACTACCCTCTCTACTGACCCCAAGCGTATGCTTATCGGTGACGACGAACACGGATGGGACGACAACGGTATCTTCAACTTCGAAGGTGGTTGCTACGCAAAGGTTATCGGTCTTGACAAGGAAAGCGAACCCGATATCTACAAGGCTATCCGTCGTAACGCGCTCCTCGAAAACGTTACTGTAGATGCTGAAGGTAAGATCAACTTCGACGACAAGAGCGTTACTGAAAACACTCGCGTTTCTTACCCCATCAACCACATCGACAACATCGTGAAGCCCGTTTCTGCTGCAGGTCACGCGAAGAACGTAATCTTCCTTTCTGCTGACGCATTCGGTGTACTTCCTCCCGTATCTATCCTCGATCCCGAACAGACTCAGTACTACTTCCTCTCTGGTTTCACAGCGAAGCTCGCAGGTACTGAACGCGGTATCACAGAACCCACTCCCACATTCTCAGCTTGCTTCGGCCAGGCGTTCCTCGAACTCCACCCCACTAAGTATGCTGAAGAACTCGTGAAGAAGATGAACCAGCACAACGCTAAGGCGTTCCTCGTTAACACTGGTTGGAACGGTACTGGCAAGCGCATCACTATCAAGGATACTCGTGGTATCATCGACGCTATCCTCGACGGTTCTATCCTCAAGGCTGAAACGAAGGTAATTCCTATCTTCAACTTCACAGTGCCCACAGCGCTTCCCGGCGTAGATCCTAACATCCTCGACCCCCGCGACACTTACGAATGTGCTTGCAAGTGGGAAGAAAAGGCTAAGGACCTCGCAGCACGCTTCCAGAAGAACTTCGTGAAGTATACTGCAGGTAGCGCAGCTGGTCAGGCTCTCGTAGCAGCTGGTCCCCAGCTCTAATCCGTAACTTCGCTTAGAAGCATTATACACAAAAGCCGACGCTCATCGAGCGCCGGCTTTTTTATTTTTGTATTACATGCTCCGCAAAAAATGGACTTGGGAGGGGTAAAAAAATGACTTTTGTAAGTGGCTGGTATAGAGTGCGCTATACAACAAGTAAAACGGCGAAAATTATTAGTAACATATTTTAAAAAAGGTTACTAATAATTTTTTTTATGTTACTAATAATTTTTACGAAAATAGATATAGTTTTTCGGGGGTGGATTTGGGGGTGAAATTAGAGGGGGAGGTGGGGCATTTTTTGGGGTGGAAAACGGAGGGTTTTTGGTGCAGTTCGGGGGATGAGGAAGAGGGGTTGCGGGATGAGGATGGGTTGTTGCGGTACGTAGATTGGTGGTTGCGGTATGTGGATGGGTAAATAAAGACGGACAGCAGTTGCTTCCAGCGTTGAGAGGAGAGGCTTGACTGCTGTCCGTTATAGGTTGTGTGTTTCGTTGAGGATGGCGGTTAGGGGAGAAATTCGAGTAGCATTTTGAGCGACGCTTCATCGCGCCAGCTCCACCATTGGTCGCGCATGAGTTTCTTAAACTCGTCCATGTGCTGCTTGCTAATTTCGCGCTCCACGTGACTTTCGTTTGCCACGACGCATTTGCCTTTGACGATGAAGTAATACTTGTCTTTCACGGGGAAACCCTTTTCGAGAAAGGCCTCGTTATGGAGGTCGATAAACTCATTTTGCATGCGTCCGATGCCGTCAAATTCGAGGTAGCCGGCATTTTGTGTGCCATTGGTCTCCTCGGTGTATTGCTTCATGTCGATGGTGCGCAGGCGGATGAGGCTGTTGTAGTTTTTCTCGGCAATGACGAGTCCCATCTGCCCACCTTCTACCTTGCGATAGGTGGCGGAGTCAAACTGCACGGCGATGATTTTATCTACGTAGGCCTTCTTGATGGTGTCGTTCTCAATAAAGCAGAGCGAGGCGTCCTTGAGGAGGATGTTTGCCTCTGCCCAAACGAATTTGCCGAAGGGTTGGAGTATCTTGGCGCGCTTAAATTCTGCGTTTGCAAAGGGTGTGGCGCTGCGTTCCTGCTTCTTGGATTGCTGTGCGAGCAGGGTGTGTGGGAGCAGGAGGAGCAGGGAGAGGAGGGTGAGATGTCTGAGTGTCATTGTGTTGAATGGGGATTATTGTTGGTGAGTTGTGGTGGGCGTTTCGGGGGTGTTGCTTGCTGGGTATAGGCGTTCGAGAAACGCTTTGACTTGGCCTTGCACCCACAAGTATTGCGGGGCGGTGGCGTAACCGTTGTGGTGCTTTAGAATATCTTCTACCGACGCTACGGAGTGCTGATAGGACGCAAGTTCGTTTTGCATCTGCTTGTTGTGCTCGGCATACTTGCGAATGTCGCGCTCGCGCTCTTTGCGGAGCAGGTCGCACACCTTTCCCGTGAGCAGGGAGACGATGCCGTCAAGCAGGTCGTGACCGCGCATAAAGAGGTAGGTTGTTTCGGGCGTGACGCCCAATTCTATGAGTTCTGCCTTTAGGGGTTTATACCCCTTCTTGGCTTCGGGGAATTGGTGTTGCAAGCGTGCAATCTTGGAGTTCACACGTCGGCGCAGGTCGTTGAGTTCCTGTTCAGGGTGGTATAGGTTGATGTCGCGGAGGCGCACGATGCGGTAGAAGTCCGCCATGGAGAATTGCTTGAACTTCCCTTCGCGGTAGCACCACACGTTCCACACAAACAGGGGGTGGATGATTTCTGAAAAGGCTTGGAGGAACGCCTCAAAGTCGAAGATGCGACGGTCGTTGAGCGTGGCTGTGACGCATACGTTGTGGAGCGACGCGGCGTGGCATTGGTAACTCTCAATGGCGTAAACGAGGGTGTGGAATACGTAGGGCGAGCGGCAAACCTCCTCCGAGGTGGGCGTGCTTCCCTGCATGAGGTAATCATAGTCCGCATCGACGCACGCAATCATGTTAGGGCCGAGCTGATTGGCGAGTGCGATTTTCTTCCCCTTACACAGCGAAGTCTTGGAGGGGAGCATAACTTCAAAATAATACTCCTCCGTCTCCAACGGTCGGAGCAAGTTGCTCCAGAACGCCACATCGTCAAAACTTTCTACATACACCACGATACTCTTCCGCGCATGCTTCCCCGCCAGGCGGTTGGCCGCTTGGACGTATTGGGAGGAGATGTAGGTGGAGAGGGAGGGCATGGGGGATAGTTAGTAGTGAGGAGTTAGTAGTGAGGAGTGCCGTCCGGAGTGCGTTCTGCAAAGTCCTTACAACCTCAAAGCGAAGCGACCTTAAACCTTAAAACCTTAGAGCGAAGTGACCTTATAACCTCACATCGTTATCTCACCCATCTCCGTCACGCAATCTGCCCAGCCGTTCATGACGACTGCGGGCGAGTGGGTGGTAAGTACGATTTGCACGTTGGGGTTGAGTTGCAACACCATATCGATAAGGCGCTTCTGCCACTCAAAGTGGAGGCTCGCCTCGGGTTCATCCATGAAGAGGACGTAAGGTTGGCGGTCTTGTGTGAGGGCGGTGAGCAGGATGATGAGCATCTGCTTTTCGCCACTTGAGAGTTTGTAGGGCGAGAGTTGCTCTCCGAATTGCAGGAAACTCAGTTCGTTGCTCGTGCGGTCAATGCGCTTACCCGTTTCAGAGAAGAGTTCGTCCACAAGGTCGAGGAACATGGTTTTATAAGCCGAAGCCTCCGTCGCCTCTTCCTTGGCGTTGGGCGCACAGCTCGTCAAGAGTTGAATCATGCGGTTGCCCACATTCACCTGATAGTCTAAGTAGCGGCGCTGAAGCTGATAGAGTTGCCAGTCCAATTCTGTAGAAACAGCCGCATCGGTCAGTGTGCGCAAGCGGTCGCCTTGCAGGAGTTGGCGGTCAAAGGAGCGGATGATGTCGTAGCGGATATTGGTCGCGTCCGAGGGCGAGAAGTCTATCGTCACGCCAAGGTGTGTGCCACCCGCTATTTCTCCGCTCACAGGAGCTGTGCGCAACTCCTGCTCCATACGGTTGAGGATGGTGCTCTTCCCAGCGCCATTCCCTCCGCTCAGCACATTCACCCCGGGCTGCAATTCCCAAACGATGTGCTTGTGGCCGCTCCACAAACTCTTAATTTCAAGGCGGCGAATATAGTCGGCGTATTTAATCATAATCTTCGTGTTAATTATATTGAGGGAGTCCCTACGGCAAAATTACCATTATTTCTGGATACGCGCCAAAGGGAGGGGTAAAAAAACAAGTTTACACGTTGCACCTCACATCTTTTATCTAATTTTGTAAGTGTTAAGGTTAATGACCTTAGTTCCCACATGTTCAGTATCAACAAAAACTAATGTATACCTTATTATGAAAAAGTTCAAATCTTTAGTGCTGGCAGTAATCGGATTGCTGTGCAGTTTGAGTGTGAGTGCCCATGATTTTGAAGTGGACGGTATTTATTATAACATTACGTCGTCAACGAACAAGACGGTGGAGGTGACTTATCGTGGATACAAATACAATTCTTATTCCAATGAATATTCAGGTGCAGTGAATATTCCCGAATCAGTGACCTATAGTGGTAGCACCTACAGTGTGACCAGCATTGGGGAATATGCTTTCTGGGATTGCGATGGTTTGACTTCTGTGGTGATTCCTAACAGTGTGACCAGCATTGGGAATGCTGCTTTCAGAGATTGCTCTGGTTTGACTTTCGTAGAGATCCCTAATAGTGTTACCAGCATTGGGGTACGTGCTTTTCGAGGCACTCCCTTAAGAACTTTAGTCTCAAAAAGCGACACCCCTGCAACTTTGCATAGAGAAAGTCCCGAGTCTCCCACTATCGATAATTACACCTACATCCACGCTCCCCTCTACGTCCCCGAAGGAGCTTATTGGAATTATGCTTATGCAGAAGGGTGGGGTGACTTTATCCATATTAAAGAAATGGCTATGACAGAAGGGGCGTTACTTTCCAACAAGGCTTATATGATTGCCGATAGCAAGGGCACGAACTTTAAGGTGTATGATGCGGAAAGGGATGCCTTGAAGAATGTGGAATATACGTATGCACTGGATGAAGAAAGTGAGGATTGCTGTTGGACGGTAATGAAGGAGAATGGCAAGACTTACTTATACAACTTGGGTGCGAAGAAGTTTGGCGTGGTGGGTGACAATGGCGCTATCACCTTGTCTGAAACGCCTGTTCATGTTGCCATTTCTGAAACGGAAGGCGGGTTAAGCATCAACGGTAATAACTGTATGTTTGTGTTGAACAAGCATGTTGAAGTAGATGCTACAGGTATTTCAGAGGTGCTGCTGAATGGACAAGACGCAAAGAATGCCCAGATTCATTCTTTGGATGGTCGTCGCCAGCAGACGCTGAAGCGTGGCGTAAATATTGTTAATGGCAAGAAGGTATTTGTACAGTAAGAAAAGAAGAAACGGGCGGAACCAAAATTTAGGTCTGCCCGTTTCTTTATGTGAGGAAGTTGCTCCGCATGGCGCTCTCCCCCTATAAACAGGGGGAGAGCGCCTGCGGAGTAAATGCACTTTGCAAAAAAACAGAGTACAACTACTGTTCGGAAATAATCCGCACGGCAGTTGTACTCTAAATACGTTGTACTCTAAAAAGTCTTATCCAATTGTAATAAGCGTAGTACCTTCCATCACGCTATCGCCGGGGGCGCAGCATACGCCGGTTACCTTACCGTCGTTTTCGGCAGTGATGTTGTTTTCCATCTTCATGGCTTCAAGCACGAGGACTACGTCGCCCTTCTTCACGGCATCGCCTTCGACTACGAGCACCTTTGTTACTACGCCGGGGAGGGGCGCCTTTACGGGAGTGCCTTCACCAGCTGCACCCTTCGCTGCGGGAGCGGCGGGTTTTGCTTCTGCCTTTGCGGGAGCGGCGGTTGTGGCTGCGGGAGCGGCAGCGCCCATTGTGGGAAGGTCACCTTCGGCAAGCGCAGAACCGATGATTTCTACGTTGAAGGGCATACCGTTGACTTCTACCGAAGCTACCTGACCCTTGATAGAGTTGATGGTTACTTCGTAGTCAACTCCATTTACCTTATAATTGTATTGTTTCATTGCTTCAAAACTTCAAAATTATTTACGCAAGTTATTCATCTGTCGAGCCGGCGAATTCCAAGGCGTGCAGTGGCGCTGGAGGGTAATGACGTCGGTTTCCTCGTCGTGAACAACCTCTGTTTCGTATGTGAGCAGTGCAAGGCTAATGACTCCTGCGATGATGGGCATCTCTTCGGCGGTAGGCTCAAGCGGTTTGCCGTTTGCCTCGATGGCACGAATCGAACCACGCTTTTCGTCGAGCGTGATGACCAGTTGTTTGCCGCCCACGGTATAAGCTAATTTCTTCATAGTCTGAAAGTGTTAAAACTGTGGGAGTCGCCGAATTAAAGAGGTTCGTTGCCGTGCTTCTTCGCAGGACGCGTTTCCATCTTTGTTTCCAACTGAGCAAGCGCACGGCAGATGCGGAAGCGCGTATTGCGAGGTTCAATCACATCGTCGATGTAGCCGTATTCAGCAGCCTTGTAGGGGTTCGTGAAGAGGTCGTTGTATTCCTTTTCCTTCTGAGCGAGGAACGCCTTGGGGTCTTCCTGCTCCTTCGCTGCCTTAGCGCTGAGAATAGCTACCGCACCGCTCGCACCCATTACGGCAATTTCTGCAGAGGGCCAAGCATAGTTGAGGTCCGCCTTGAGTTGCTTACAACCCATCACGATGTGTGAACCGCCGTAGCTCTTGCGGAGCGTCACCGTTACCTTAGGCACAGTAGCTTCGCCGTAAGCGTAGAGCAACTTTGCACCGTGACTGATTACGGCATTGTATTCCTGACCCGTACCGGGGAGGAAGCCGGGAACGTCAACAAGCGAAACGATAGGAATATTGAAGGCGTCGCAGAAGCGTACGAAGCGCGCACCCTTACGTGAGGCGTTGCAGTCAAGCACACCGGCATAAACCGAAGGCTGGTTGGCTACGATACCTACGCTCTGACCGTTGAAGCGTGCGAAACCAATGATGATGTTCTTCGCATAACCTGCCTGAACTTCCATAAACTCACCGTTGTCCACCACAGCACCAATGACCTTATACATATCGTAAGCCATGTTGGGGTTGTCGGGAATAATTTCGTTCAAGAGGTCTTCCTTGCGGTCAATGGGGTCCGTACATTCCACGCGGGGCGTACGTTCCATATTGTTCTGAGGCATGTATGAGAGCAACTTGCGAATGAGGCCCGAGAATTCCTCTTCTGTCTTCGCCGTGAAGTGACACACACCGCTCTTTGTGGCATGTACAGAAGCGCCACCGAGGTCTTCCTGACTTACGTCTTCACCTGTCACGGTCTTTACCACCTTGGGACCGGTCAAGAACATGTAAGAAATGCCTTCGAGCATCACGATGAAGTCCGTGAGTGCGGGAGAATACACCGAACCACCGGCACAGGGACCGCAGATACCTGAAATCTGGGGTACCACACCTGAAGCCTCAATGTTGCGCTGGAAGATGTTGGCAAAACCTGCCAATGAGTTCACCCCTTCCTGGATACGCGCACCACCCGAGTCGTTCAAACCGATACAAGGAGCACCAACCTTCATCGAGAGGTCCATCACCTTGCAAATCTTTTCCGCCATCGTTTCAGAGAGTGAACCACCGTTCACCGTGAAGTCCTGAGCGAAAACGTAAACAAGGCGACCGTTGATCGTACCGCTACCGCAGACAACGCCATCACCGAAATATTGCTTCTTCTCCATACCGAAGTCGTGACAACGGTGGAGTTTGAACATATCCAATTCTTCAAACGAACCCTTGTCCAACAAGAGGTCGATACGCTCACGCGCCGTGGCCTTGCCCTTAGCGTGTTGCTTTTCAATAGCAACTTCACCACCGCCAAGGCGTGCCTTCTGACGGAGTTCTACAAGCTGCTTGATTTTCTTTAATTGTTCACTCATAGTTTTATAGTACTAAGTATGTGGTTGAAAGACCGTGCCGTGGCGGCAGCAAGTCTTTGTGTAAATGCTGCAATAATACGAGGGAGGAAGAATGCCGTTTCAGCCCCTGCGAGGGGACATTTCCGTACAAACCTTCTCCACCTTACCGTTGCAAAATTAAGAAAAATATACCATGCCCACCACATAATTAACTAAAAAACGCATCTGCGCCCCCTTTTCGAGTCTCAAAATGCCCTAAAATTGTGACGGAAAAATGGTGAAATCCGACCTCCAAAAAACTATACCTATTTTCGTAAAAATTATTAGTAACCTAAAAAAAATTATTAGTAAGATAATTTAAAATATGTTACTAATAATTTTGACAGATTTTGACAAAGTTGTTACTGACTGATACACAGTGATTTATACCTTTATTAGCGAGCGTCTAAAACCAGAGTGATTTTTCAACGCGTGTATCATTTCTAAGTTCGCCCCCGATTATGTGCAATATTATTATTACTTTTGCTCTCGTAAAGCGCGTGCGTAGGTGCGCGTGTCGGTTTAGAAATTAAGAATTATGTATTCGTGGTTTAGCGAAACACTGTTCGCACACTCTGCCGTTCAGGCAGTTATAATCATCTGCCTTATCTGTGCGATAGGGCTCGGCTTGGGCAAGTTCCGCTTTCGCGGCATCACGCTCGGCGTAACCTTTGTATTCTTCATCGGTATTTTGGCGGGCAGCCTGGGGCTTGAAATTGACAGCCAGATGCTCAGTTATGCCGAATCCTTTGGTCTCGTACTCTTTGTTTATACCCTCGGTCTTCAGGTAGGTCCGGGTTTCTTAAGCGCCTTCCGAACGGGGGGCACGCAGCTCAATATGCTTGCCGCCGGAGTCGTTGTGCTGGGCACGATTATGATGCTCGCGCTGCTTTGGGCTTCGGGGTATCCGCTTGGCGATATGATGGGCGTGCTTTGCGGAGCGACGACCAACACTCCTGCCCTTGGTGCGGCGCAACAGACGCTCAAGATGGTGGGCGAAAATTCGTCGGGCGCCGCCCTGAGTTGTGCGGTCACTTATCCCTTGGGGATGGTGGGTGTAATTATTGCCCTCGTGCTGATGAAGAATTGGTTGCTGCGCCACGAGCGTGCCGTTGAGGCGAAGCCCAGAGGGGAGGCCTTTATCGCGTCGTTTCGTGTGTGCAATCCCGCAATATTTAATAAGTCGCTCGCTACGATAGCCGGTTTCGACGAAAGCAAATTCGTCATCACCCGTATTTGGCGCGGTGAGAACGCTATTCTCCCCACCTCCGAAACCGTGGTGATGGAGGGCGACCTTGTGTTGCTCATCACGGAAAATAAGTTTGTCAATCAGCTGACCGTCTTCTTCGGCCAACTTGACCGTACCGACTGGAATGCGAAAGAGATTGACTGGGATTCGTTGGACACAAAACTCGTGTCGCAAGGCATTCTCGTGACGCGCTCACACGTCAATGGCCGCCGCTTGGGTGACCTTCAACTTCGTAAGCGCTACGGGGTGAATGTGAGTCGCGTGAAGCGTGCCGGCATTCAACTTGTGGCCACTCCCGACCTCGTAATTCGCATGGGCGACCGCATCACCGTTGTTGGAGAAAAGGAGCGCCTCAAGCAGGTAGCGGAGGAACTCGGTAATGCCGTGAAGGTGCTCAACGAGCCCAATATGGTGACCATCTTCATTGGTATTGTCCTCGGTCTTGTACTGGGATGTATCCCCTTCCATATTCCCTCAATGACCTTCCCCGTGCGTCTTGGTCTTGCGGGTGGTCCGATTATCATGGGGATACTTATCGGTGCCTACGGCCCGCGCCTTCACATGGTGGCGTATACCACAACGAGTGCCAACCTCATGCTGCGCTCGCTCGGGTTATCGATGTACTTGGCGTGCTTAGGCCTTGACGCTGGCGCAGACTTCCTGAATACGGTAATGCAACCTCAAGCCCTCGCTTGGATTGGTTACGGTTTGCTCATCACTACCGTGCCCGTGCTCATCATGGGCGTAGTTTCCGTCGTGTGGATGAAAAAGAGCGTGGCTACTACAGCCGGCATGCTTTGCGGAGCTATGGCAAATCCCATTGCCCTTAATTATGCCACAGACATACTCCCCGGCGACAAAGCAAATATTGCTTACGCCACTGTTTATCCCCTCTGTATGTTCATGCGTGTCATCATCGCCCAGGTGTTGGTGATGATGTGGTTGGGGTAAAAACTGAGGTTATAAGGTTGTGAGGTCGCTTCGCTTTAAGGTTATAAGGGCTATGCAGGCACCTTAAAACCTCATAACCTCATAACCTAAAAACCTAAAATCTAAAACAAAAAAACATCCGAAATTCCCGTGGGAGTTTCGGATGTTCTTTTTTTGTGAGGTTTGGTTTAGCCCTTAGTAGCAACACGCTTTTCCTTGATGCGTGCCTTCTTACCAGTGAGCGCACGGAGGTAGTAGAGCTTCGCGCGACGAACCTTACCAATCTTGTTCACTTCAATGCTTTCAATTGCAGGTGATTCGAGGGGGAAGATACGTTCTACACCCACAGTACCTGACATCTTGCGAACTGTGAAACGCTTCTTTTCGCCGTGACCAGCGATCTTGATTACAACACCGCGGTAGAGCTGTACGCGTTCCTTGTTACCTTCGACGATCTTGTAAGCTACAGTTACAGTGTCACCAGCCTTAAAAGTGGGGTGCTGCTTACCAGTAGCAAATGCTTCTTCAGCAATTTTGAGTAAATCTGCCATTGTGATTTATTTGTTAAATTGTTATCGCCCCAGCGCAACATTCTCAGCCGTTTTCGCTTCGGTCCTGACAGCGGTTACGCGGAAAAGCGGTGCAAAATTACTGATTTATTTTGGGTTGGCAAAGAAATGGACTACATTTTTACTTCAGTTCTGGATAAGCAATACGTGTGTGATACGCTCGCATTAAGTTTTCAATGAGCGTCTGCTTTGCAAGATTGATGTCCTCAAAGGTAATGGGACAATTGTTATAGCAACCTTCGCGGAGTTGAGAATCAATGATTTTATTGACTAAGTCAGAAATGCTTTCCTCGGTGTATTCCTTCAAACTGCGTGAGGCAGCCTCTACGGCGTCACACATCATGAGCGCCGCCTGTTCTGCAGTGTAGGGGTAATGCCCCGGATAAGTGAATGCTTGAGGGTCAAAAGTTTCTTCGGGGTGCTTGTTTTGCCACTGGATAGCGAAATACTTCGCCATGCCTTTACCGTGGTGCGTGGTGATAAACTCTCGAACGACTTGCGGTAAGGAATGTTCTTCTGCAAGTTTCAATCCGTTGTTTACATGGTCAATAATGATGCGCGCACTACTAAGTTCGTCCAAATTGTCATGGGGATTTACGCCCGCCTGATTTTCAGTAAAGAATACAGGATTCTCCAGTTTTCCGATATCATGGTAAAGCGCTCCGACACGGGCAAGAAGGGGCTTCGCACCTATGGCACGCGCTACTTCTGCAGCCAAATTACTCACTTGAATAGTGTGATTAAACGTGCCCTTAGCCTCACGCGACATACGGCTTAAGAGACCTTCGTTGAAGTTCATAAGTTCGATTAGCGTCACACTTGAAGTAAACCCAAAGATACGCTCTACGAGGTACATAAGTGGGTACGCCAAAAGTTGAAGTCCGCCACTGATGGCAAGATATACATAGCGGTGATAGTCGAAGCGGAGCACGTCTGCCCAACTGTGGAAGGTAACACCGCGCACAAGGTCAAGGCTGAAACAAACTACCCACGCCGCAAGGATATTGAAGAATGCTACGCGCAACACCTGTGAGCGCTCGGTGACTTCCTTGAGCGAATAGATGGTGTTGAAACCTACGATGATTTGTACGAGCAAAAATTCGTAGGGGTCGGTTGCTACGAGCGAGGCGAGAAGTGCTACGACGAGAGTAACTACAAGCGAGGTGCGCGTGTCAAGGAAGATGCGCACAAACATCGGCACTATGGCGATGGGCACAAGGTAAACGCTCCACCCTGCGTAGGCTACGAGGTAGGCGATGAGGGGCAGAGAAGTGTTGAGCGTAAAGAGCAGGCACAACACGTTGTTGCGCTCCATGTAGTCGCGGCGGAAAAGGTAGATGTAGGCAAAGAGTGCGGTGAACACCAGACTTGCAAACAAGAATTGTCCGAGCAACACCCACCAATCCGAGTGATGTTCGCCCTGACGCTTATTGTAGGCGTCCTTAAGTGAGTCAAGAATGCTCACCATTTCGGGAGTCACAATGTCGCCCTGACTGATAATTTTTTGTCCCGCTTGCACCATCGTTCCAAACTGCCCGATGCTTGCAAATGCCTCTTCGAGCGCTGTGGTGTTGCGGCGTTCGTCGTAGGAAAGGTTGGGAAGCAAATACGTGTTGAGGTTACATTGTTGCAAGGCAGTGCCCCAACGGTGGAGGGAGTCGGCAGCAATGATGGATTCGTAGGCAGTGCGGGTAGAAAGCACCTCTTCAATGCCCTGCGACACCGCACGCTGTTGGTTCACCACGCGGATGCCGTGAGGATAGGTTGCTTTCACTTCGCCGTATTCCTTTACCGACAGGAACCCCTGCGCATAAACGCGGCGCAATTGCTGTTCTGCCAAGAGCAAACACCCTTTGGGGATGTTGGCAAACTTACCTTCGGCAATCTCTTGCTTGAAGCGGGCAATCTGCTGCTCACCTACCGCCGTTTGCAACTGATAATAGGGCTGATAGGCGGCACGAATGCTGTCGCGCAAGAGTTGTTGTTCCTCCTCCGAGCGCAATACGGGGAAGTCAAACTCAGCAATCAGCGTAGAGTAGCGCCAGGGTTTTTCGCGTTGGTAATCGTAACCAAACTGTGTGTTGTTGCGTGGCGCAAAGGTCAGCAGTAATGCCGCACAGGCTACAATGCTGAAAATCACAATGGCGATGCGCGAGCGACTGATGTGTATTTGTTTTTTTGCCATAATCAAGTTGATAGGTTAAAGAAATAAGGGGAGACAGGAATCAAGTGGTAAGGTTATTTGGGCGCTTTGCTCTAAGGTTTTAAGAACTCTCCAGTCCGCACGGCCGCTTATAACCTAAAAAACTTATGACCTCAAAACCTCTTGGTCTTATTTCTACTTTGCAAAGCAAAAGTACGAATTTATAGTATTCTCCAAATAAATCCCCCCGCAGAATTTAGAAAACAGGGCAGATTTTTGGCAGTTTTTTTGGTGTGCGTTAAATTTGCAGTTAAAAATAAGGAGTTTAGAAGGACTTGTTCTTTCAGAAATGCAGCGTGCCTCAAGCGCACCACACATTCCGCGTTACTCCCCATCACACCTATTTTATTTATGCAGGACATTCGCAATATTGCCATCATCGCACACGTTGACCACGGGAAGACTACCCTTGTCGACAAAATGCTCCTTGCGGGCAACCTCTTTCGTAGTAACCAAGCGTCGGGCGACTTGATGCTCGACAACAACGACTTGGAGCGCGAGCGAGGCATCACGATTCTTTCGAAGAATGTGTCGATCAATTACAAGGGCACCAAGATTAACATCATCGATACCCCGGGTCACTCCGACTTTGGCGGAGAAGTGGAGCGCGTGCTCAATATGGCGGACGGCTGCATCCTGCTTGTCGACGCCTTTGAGGGACCTATGCCGCAGACGCGCTTCGTTTTGCAGAAGGCTCTCGAAATTGGATTGAAACCCCTCGTTGTTGTCAACAAGGTAGACAAACCTAATTGCCGCCCCGAGGAGGTTTATGAAATGGTCTTCGACCTTATGTGCGACCTCAACGCTACGGAGGAACAATTGGACTTTACCGTGGTTTACGGTTCGGCGAAAAACAACTGGATGGGCGAAGATTACAACACGCCCACGGACTCTATTGAATACCTGCTCGACAAGATTATCGAAATCATCCCTGCCCCCGAGCGCCATGAGGGTACGCCGCAGATGCTCATCACTTCTTTGGACTACTCTAACTACACTGGTCGCATCGCTATTGGTCGCGTACACCGCGGCACGATTTCTGAGGGTATGAACATCACGATTGCCCATCGCGACGGCACTTTTGAGAAGACGAAAATCAAGGAAGTGCACACCTTTGAGGGCATGGGACGCGTGAAAACTACGGGCGTGAGCAGCGGTGATATTTGTGCGGTGGTCGGATTGGAACGTTTCGACATCGGCGATACGATTTGCGACTTCGAGAATCCCGAACCGCTCCCCACAATTGCCATTGACGAACCCACCATGTCGATGCTCTTCACCATCAATAACTCGCCCTTCTTCGGAAAGGAAGGCAAGTTCTGCACCTCTCGCCACATCAACGACCGCTTGGAGAAGGAATTGGAAAAAGACTTGGCGTTGCGCGTGAGCAAGACGGAAGGCGCGGATGCGTGGGTAGTAAGCGGACGCGGGGTGCTTCACCTCTCCGTGCTTATCGAAACGATGCGCCGCGAGGGCTACGAACTTCAGGTCGGTCAGCCCCAGGTAATCTACAAGGAGATTGACGGCGTGAAGCACGAACCTATTGAAGAACTCACCATCAATGTGCCCGAGGAATTCTCGTCTCGCATGATTGACCTCGTTACGCGCCGCAAGGGCGATGTGACCTCAATGCTGACGATTGGCGACCGTGTGGATATCGAGTTTAACATACCTTCGCGCGGCATTATCGGACTCCGCACGAATGTGCTTACAGCCTCTCAGGGTGAAGCCATTATGGCGCACCGCTTCAAGGAATATCAGCCTTTCAAGGGTGAGATTGTGCGCCGTCAAAACGGTTCTATGGTCGCGCTTGAGGGAGGTACGGCATTCGCTTACGCTATCGACCACTTGCAAGACCGTGGTAAGTTCTTCATCAACCCCCAAGACGAGGTTTATGCCGGGCAAGTAGTGGGCGAACACATTCACGATAACGACCTTGTGATTAACGTAACGAAGGCCAAGCAACTTACAAACATGCGTGCCTCTGGTGCTGACGACAAGGCGCGCATCATTCCCCCCATTATCTTCTCGCTTGAAGAAGCACTGGAATATATTAAGGAGGATGAGTACCTTGAAGTGACGCCCAAGTCCATGCGTATGCGCAAGGTGATACTTGACCACCTCGCTCGTAAGCGTGCCGGTCGCGAATAGACATTCGACACATTATATATAAGTCTCCCCACCGACGTATTCCGCTGGTGGGGAGACTTTTTTAGTTTTCTAAATCCTCAAATTACAGTGCGTTAAAACTGGGTGAACGGTCGCCAAAATTATTAGTAACCTTTTTTAAATTACATTACTAATAATTTAAATTAGGTTACTAATAGTTTTTACGAAAATAGATATAGTTTTTTGCGCTACGGTTTGGGGTATGAAAAATAGTGATGGAGTGGGGTGGATTTTGGGCATGAGAATAGATGTTCAAGAGGGTATGTTCTTTTGTTCTTCTGTCAAAATAAACTCCTCCAATACACAAGCGATAATAGAGCACCCCCTATATTCTTCCCCTAAAACAAGAAGGCCGTGTGAAGCATTACTCCACACGGTCTTTGTTGTTTATCAAAAGTTCCCAGGTTTCATAGTTTACCGCCCGCGCTCCAAATCCTTCTTTCTGCATCACGAGTCCCTCGTTGAGTAAGGCGCCACCCTGCTCGGTGCTGATGCCGAAGTCAAACCATTGTTTGTGGGCGTAGACCTCTTGGATAAGGTGGAGGAAGAGTCCGTCGAGCGCCCCTACTTCGCGTCCGTAGGGCGTTGAGGCAATGTATTGCACGTGGGCAGTGGTGGTCGTTTCAAAGATGACGCACCCGCCGTGTACGTTCCCCTCAAGGTCGGTCATGCAGTGCAGGTGGATGTGCTCGGGGAAGCGGTCGCGGAGCAACATGATTTCTTGCAGCGTGTGTACCGGCTTAGTGGCGTGGCGCGCCGCAAGGTTTTCTTCAAGCACCGTCCAAAATGCTGCCCAGTCTGCCGTATTTGCGGGGCGTAATCCAGCCTGTAAGCACGCCTTTTCCTTACGCTTGCGCAACTGGTTGGGGGGCAGTGGTGCGCCCAAGGGGATGACCGATGAGAGTTTCAGCGATGTGATGCGTGCGCCGAGTTGGAAGAGGGCGTAGCGGTCTTCCTCCGTGGGGTAGGTGGCGTAAAAACCGGGCGCGGGGGAGTAGCGCAGCGTGTGAATGTCGGTTTCGGTCAACAGGTAGTGGCGCAGCGCTTCAAAACACTTCTGTGTGCGCACCGCCGTGCCCGCCGTTCCTACGATGAGTCCACCATAGGTCAACCCTCCGTGGGAGTTTAATACCCCCGAGCGCTCCTCGGCGGGGAGGAGGGCAATGAGTTCTTCGCCTCGGTAGAAGAGCAACGAGTGGTCCTCAAAGCGGTCGGCATGATAGTCCATAAACCCGCGCTGCAACAGAAACGTTCCGTTGCGCGAGGCGCTGATGAAGGCGTCCCACAAGGATTGTTGCGCTGCAGAGTAGCGCCGTATGGAGTAGGTGGAGTTGGGCACGGTTTTAGTGGGGAGTTAGTAGTGAGTAGTGAGGAGAGAGTAGTTAGTAGAGAGTAGTGAGTAATGCCGTGCGGGACTATGCTCGTTTATCTCGGTAATCTTCTTGTCTACTTGTACCTCGTCAACTTGTCAACTAAAGAGTTCGTAGTGAGTAATGCCATGCGGGATGAAATAGTCCATTGGAGAGGGAATTCCCTGAAAGGGATAAAGTTCATAGCCCAATGGCAAGCGACTGAAGGAGCGGCGCCTTGGGGGGAGTAGAGAGTAGTGCTATGCAGTCTGTGTGCGCGGTGGGCAAGACCTTAAAGACTTTAAAGACCCTAATAACCTTAGAGACCTTACTTTCTTGCCCTCATTACCCTCATCGAATTTCTTTCTGAAATTCCAAATAATCATTGATGTAACTCTCAGGTTGGTAACCGTCTGAGGCAAGCACCAACAGGACGGCGTCTGGGGAGAACTTCTTGAGTTCAATCCAAGTGTAGGGCGGCACAATGAGTCCTTCATCTTTTTTGCAAAGCAGGTAGTTGCTGCGTCCCTCCTTATCCTCCAAAACAATCTCCACGCTGCCACTCATTGCCACAAGGTATTCATAACAAGAGCGACTGGCATGATAACCACGCTCTGCGCCCTCGGGCACACTGTGAAGCCAGTATACGCGGTCAACACTGAAGGGAAAATCCTTCTGCGCCTCAACAATGGTGAGACTGCCGCGCGCGTCGGTATGAGTAATAAGGTGGTCCATATTTGTGGGATTCGTGGAGGAGAGTGATAACTGTTAATATGCAAATGTACAATTTTTTAGTGAAATGCTGGGATGAGCGGCAGATTTTATTTCCGACCATCGGGAATGTCACAACGTTGCAAGTGGGGCAGTGTGCAAAATAAAAACAAGGTCCTGGGTTGACGCCAAGACCTTGTTCCTGTCAAAATATTTTGAGCAATGAGCGGTTTTAGTAGACCACCTTCTTGCCATTTACAATATACACACCTTTGCTTGCCTTCTCAACACAGCGACCTGAGAGGTCGTAGATATTTGTATTGGCGTTGAGCGTGGGCGCTCCAATGATGCCGGTTGCATCTCCCTCGGGAGTGCTGTACTTACCGTTGGTGATGGCTTCGATAGTGAGGGGCGTGTAAACCATGCAGTAACCCTTCGCCTGGTCATCACCAAAGCAGGGTGCTTCCTCGAAGAAGAAGGCAATCTTGCCGTCGTCCTGCAACGTCATTGCGCTGTAAGCACTCTGCTGCGTACTTACCTGCAAACCTTCTGTCCAGTTTTCTGCAATAGAAGCAGCGGTGTAGTTTGTAGCCGCCTTCACTTCCTTATACCAAATAGTGACGTCACGACGGTCATAAAGTCCGCTACCACCCTTAGGTTGTGATTGCAACAAGAGTTTCACCGCCTTGCCGTCAGCATTTACGGCGTCAACAAGGTAAGGTTCACCGTTACACGTGTTACTACCACCGTTTCCGCAACCGTTCACATTGCTGTCCCAAGTACCCTTGTTAGTGTCCTTGTTGGTATACGTAAACACGTTAAACTGACGGCCACCGCCACGGCGAATACTCAAAAGGATTTGTCCTCTGGGAAGAATTTCTACCTTAGGTTCGTCTTGACTCGCAACAGGGTCTTGACTACCACCAAGGATGTTCCAAGTGAGTCCGAGGTCATCGGTGTAAATTACGTAGTTACCTGTGCCCGATGCTTTCTTTAACAAAAGGGCGCCGTAGATACGTGGTTTGCCCGTGCCGTTATAGTTTTCATCAACAGCCAAACGTCCGCTGCCGAAGAAGGCAGTATAACCGTTCTTGATAGTAGCATCATCGCCGAGGAAGAGTGTTTCAGAGATGTCTTGCTTAGTCCAAGTTACACCGTTGTCTTCGCTGAACACGCGCACTGCTCTGTTGTGTGCTGTAGCGCTACCGTTGCCAAACATCACGTCGCCCGCAGCTGCCATTACAAGAATCTTTTCACCCACAACTGCAATCGCTGCGTCGCCGTAAGCACAGTCGTCTGTGCCACGAACACGTGAACCGGCTGCAATCGTTTGCTTGTCGCTCCAAGTCTTACCGTTGTCATCGCTGGTGCGAATCACGAGGTCGATACCGGGATTTGCTGTGCCGTAATTGTAACGACCGATGTCGTCAAGGCTATAGCGGTAGTCGCTTACGGCAATAAGGCGACCTGTAGAAGTCTTGCCAATAGCGGGGATGCGGTAAGAGAAGGGGTCGTTGTCGGAGAAGAGGGTTACATCTTCTGTTGTTGTGAACTTAGCAACGAGGGGATTTTCTTCTGTAATACGCTCCTGAAGTTCTTGAGTCAGTTCAAAACTTGTGCCCAAACTTTCTTCGCCCACGAAGTAACCCTGGAATTCAAATCCGCGGTACGCACGAGTGAAGTCGATAGTCGTAGTCTGCGTGCCGTCAAAACTGAAGAAGGTTGTGCCTTCGCCCTTTTGCAATTTTGTAGTGAGGGCGCCAGTGGCATTAGTTGCTCTAACGCTGCCGAGGTAAATGTTGGGATTGTTTTCTTCGAGTCCCTCAATCACAGTTGTTACGGGAAGTCCCTTGTCGTATGCCTCTACGAGGTCGGCAATCTTCTGCAATTCTTCAGCGGGAAGAATGCCTACGAGTGTCACCTTGTGGTTGCTGCCCCCATCGTCGAGTTTGCTCCATCCGCCCGTCCAGTTAACAAGTCCTGTGCCGTGAACGGTAGAGTGGTTTACGACACCCGCATTGTCTGTTGAGAACATGATGGGGTATTCCGCAGAACTGCTCTGCTTGAACGTCAAAGTCTTGCCTGCGGGAGTGCTGACGAAGGGAACGCTCGCGTTGTTGCCACTCTGAACACCCATAAACTGTTGCTTGCCGATGTTGTAGAGGTAGTAGTTACCATTAAACGACTTGTAAACCGTCCATTGGAAGTTTGCGTTATCAGCAGCAGGAGTTACGTTAGTTTTTGCCGTAGAGATGACATTGCTGTTGTCTGCCGTAGCACCCATCCAACCGCGAGTAGTTACGAAGGTGTAGATACCGCCCTTGATAAATTCTTCAGGACTGCTTACCACACTGTTTTCAGGCACTTTCGCATAGTCAATCATCGAAATTTCTTCTGCGCTGAGCGCACCTTCGAAGAAATGTACGGAGTGAATCTTACCGCCAAACTTATCATGAGCAGTAGTATTGTTTACAACGCCACCACCGATATAAAGTTTCGCATTCTCGTTTGTGGCAAAATTGCTGAACGATTGCAACTCGTATCCCGCAACGGGGTAAGTTGCTGTGCTCTTCAACGCGCCATTTACATAAATAGAGAATTGCTGGTTGGTTTTATCAATAACATACACCACCTTGTAGTTGGTGTTGCCCGAAAAAGCATGGTCTCTGTAAGTAAACTTGTCGCCACTTGCAGAAGAGGGAAGATATACGGGGTTACTGCCGTTAAGACCAAAACCTACATAAGGAGAATTAGTCTTTGTTGCTCCAGTAACCCCCTTCGTAGGGTCGGCTGCACACACAAGCGCATAACGCGTATTGTTGCTCATGGATGCAGGCATAGTTACGTCAATGGCAATCGTAAGATTCTCCTTCGCGAATACCTTAGACGCTTCAGCAGCGCTTACAGCATAGGGGTAAGCCTGAAATTCGGTGCCGCCAACAAAGGAAAAGGCCTTGGGAGAAAGGTCGGGCACAATTTCAATAAATGAATACTGACAACCACCGTCGGTAGTGTTTGTACCGTCACCCCAGTTGTAAATCTGGAAACTCTGTCCGCCGTTTGTTTGGTTGAACTGCACATTGCCACAAGTAATGATCACCTGTCCAATCGTTGCAGCAGGCTTCAGCGTCCAACCCTTTGTGGGCATGCTCTTCGAACACTTGAGCGCTGTATTGTTGTTGCTGGCGGGAGAAATGTAAGTGCCGTCGGCAAGGTTGATGATGTTGTAAGAACCATCTTGGCGCGCTTCAAACTGCCAAATAGAGGCCTGTGACGTAGGATTCTGCTCGCCGACGATTGCCTGATTGGCGCCCTTACCCGTAGGATAGCGGTTGTCGCGTCCGGGAGTGTACATTCTGTAGTAACTGCCACTCACGGGCTTGTTCATGTATTCTTCAGTGAGGTTTGCCTGAAATGCTGCCCACGCTTCTTCAAGTTCTGCGAGTTGCGCCGCACGAGCTTCTTCACTCATGCAAGAGAGAAACGTACCTTCAATTTCTTTAATCTTTGCGTCCAACACTGCTGCTGCACTTTCTGACCAAAGTCCGATTGTCGAACCGATGTATGTGCCACGCTCGCGCTTGATGTTGCTGATCTTGGCAACAACCGCTTCAGTGCTTTCGTTAGTAAGTTGGTTGGGAGAGTAAATCAAACCTTCCACCGCGTTCTTACCTTGAAGGTCTGTGAAGACGCAAGTAAACATCCACTTCTTCAAGCGGTAACCCTTGTTGAAGTAGGGAAGTTTGATGAACACCTTGTTCCAACCTTCCTTCAAAGTCACAGCGATAGGCTTACGACCGGGGAAGTTTTCGTTCTTCAACATCACTTCCTTATTGCTGACGCTCACGCCAGTGTTGTCCCAAGTGGGCGCAGCAATTTCCTCGCCGTTCACCCAAATCTTCGAACCGAAGTGGTCCCACTTACCTGCGGGAGCAGCAGCATCTTGTTCAGAACGGCTGTAGTTCTGGAATTCAATCTGTGCACCTACGGTCTGTGTTGTAGAAGAGTAAACGTAAGTCCAAGCATACGCCGTGTGGTTATACTGAGGATTGTCGTAGTAAGCATCAATGATTGTATTGCCCCAAGTGTGCGCAAGGTAGATACCAGCGCCTGTAGCAATACCCGTGTAGTACGTCTTGCCGTTATGCTCATACACATCGGGAAGCATTTCTAAAGAAGCAGATGTTCCCGCTGCTTCAGGACCAAATGCCGCAGTTTCGCTGCCACCATTGGGGAAGGCATCTGTAATGCGCCAACGCACATTTGTTTGCTTCACATAGGGGATGGGCTCGTCCTTCAAAGAGTTTGACTTGTGGAAGAGGAAACGTTCTTCCCAACTCTTAAACTCATCATATTCTTCGCCCGAGTTGGGGAGCATTACGCCACCGTGACCGCCGTCTGCCTTAAGGTTTGCGGGCGTGTTGGTCATGTTGTCGATATACTGCTTACCGCCACCCATCCAGGCGCGTTCTGCTGTAGCAATAACGTTTGCCCACACGTTGTTCTGCGCCATGATGTCTACTTCCGTCGCCACCTTGCGGTCGTTCCAGCAACCTGAAATCGCACCCGCTACTTCAGGCGTACCCTGTGCGTGGTAGTAGATATTGCTCTTGTAGATACCTACGAGGTCGGCAAAGACATCGAAGTGGTTGGTGTAATTGTAACGGCAATCGATGTTTGCCTTACCTGATGCCAAGTAACCGCGTGTGCCCCACATCTGCGCCAAAGTGTGCTTCAGCGCATCCTGACCGATACCATTAATGGGGTTCCAAAGGCCGCCCTTCACATTCACGCCCTTGCTTTCAGCGTAGGCAATCATTTCGTTGAGGTAAGCCGCAGTGGTAGAAACTTCGTCGCCACCGATGTGGATGTAGGGAGCGCCTTCAAACACTTCTGCCACTTCGTCAAGCACCTTTTTAAGCACCACTTTACCCTCTTCGCTCTGCATGTTGAAGCCCATTGCGCGCTCAAACGCTTCGCTATGACCGGGCATATCGATTTCGGGAATTACCACCATGCCGTGCTTCTTTGCCACCTGCATCAAGCGCTTGCAGTCTTCCTGAGTGTAATACTTACCGGGGAAGCGCGTCATGCTTGCTGATGAAGTGAGCTTGGGGTAAGCCTTCACCTCAAAGCGCCATGCCTGATTTTCAGTCATGTGCCAGTGGAAGGTATTTACCTTAAAGCGTGAGAAGAGTTCAACCTGCTTGATGAGTTCGTCAATAGAAATAAACGAGCGACCTACATCGTGCATATAACCGCGCAATTTAAACGCAGGCCAGTCCTTCATTGTAAGACCTTCGAGCGCCTTTGTGCCATTATAACCTTCTGCCAACTGCGCAAGGGTCTGTGCCGCACGAATCACACCCGTAGCAGTAACCGCCGTGATGTTGATTTCGTTAGCAGTAATGTCTAACGTATACGCTTCGTTTTCGTAACCGTGGAGCGCATAATCGTGAGCGCCTTCAATGCGCTGCACATAGCTCACATTCACCGCCTTACCGCCTTCTGCGATAGTGCAACCGTTTGTCGTAAACACCTCTTCCAGGAGTTCACACTGCGCCACACCTTCGGCATAATTGATGTTTACAGCACCGCTCAACGTGAATGCCACACCGGGTGTCACTGTCACCTCCTGTGGTTTGGGCAACAAGTGCTCCACCTTTGCCTGCACCGCCGTAGGCAGACACAATACTAAGGCAACGAGTGCCAAAATAAATTTCTTTGTCATGTGGTTGATTATTAGATAATGATAATAGATTTGCGTAGTCACTTTTGGGAATACCACCCCACAATATGCAAAGGTATGAATATCTTTGGGAATGAGCAAGATTTCGGGAATGAGAAAGGAGGAATGCCCTGCGGAGTGATTGTTTGGATGGGGGAGAGCGCCATCCGGACCTTTTCCACCATCCGAGAGTTTCATTCCGCAAGGGTTACTCACTCCTCACTCCTAACTTAAGAAACCTCCTCACTCCTCACTCCTACTTACTACCTAAATGAAAGCAGTCCCAGCGCATTGCCAGGACTGCTTTCATTATGCCTTAGTTTATTCTTCCCAGGGAGCGGGATTTGACCAACCCTGCTTTTGGGGCCAATTTTCTTGGCGCTTATTGGTTAAACTCTCCTCGTTACCGCCACCTTCGTTCATATCGAGACGACTCATTGTAGCAATGTGCTCAGACTCGAAAGCAAAGATTTCGACTGCGGGGATTATATATTCTTTCTTCTTCATAGTTTAAGTGGATTTACTGGTAACCATTTAGTTGTTGGCGTCAACGCTAAAATAGTTCCGTTTGTTGAACTGTTTCCATCTCCCGAGTGGGAGAAGAGGGACGACTTGCATGAACGATGCTAACAAGTCGCACACCTAATTTTACTTCACTACAATCTTCTTACCGTTAACGATATAGATACCCTTGTCCATGTTTTCTACACGGCGACCAGAGAGGTCGTAGATAGCCTTAGCATTTTGAAGCGTAATGAGAGACTCAATATCTGTTGTTGCACCGAACTTGAAACGTAACGCCTGAACT
The DNA here is from genome assembly GCA_045631665.1 of Alloprevotella sp. GTDB lineage: Bacteria > Bacteroidota > Bacteroidia > Bacteroidales > Bacteroidaceae > Alloprevotella. The sequence goes on along the minus strand of JAZQVD010000033.1, from coordinate 5,699 downwards.
GGTGATGCAGGATCAAGTTCCAACCATGAACGGAAACCGTTAATGTAAGTCGTAGCACCTTGCGCATTCTGCCCCTTGAAGAGATAGAAACCTACGCCATTCGCACCATTCTGCAAAGTATATACCTTCATATCAGGATTCTTCACTGACTTGGGGCATGCGCCAGTAAGTACATTTTCTTCTTGGCTAAATTCCTCTACCTCTACCTCTTCATCTGTTACGTTGAAATCATAAGTACCAGCGTTTGCCTCAAGGATAACCCCAGTGTTAGCAGGGATGTAACCCGTTTTTACCAACTGCAACTTCAAGTATGCAACATTATTTTCTTCCTCCTGAACCGCAGTATATACATTCACATCTGCAGGAATTTCAAGCGCCACGGGAGTGAACAATGTTGCCACACCAACGCTGCTTACGGTTACGGGGAGGGTGGTAACTTCTTCAACTGTGAAGTCGTGTGCTGAATTGTGTACATCTCCACAATGGTCAATGAAACGAATACCATTTGATTCATTCGCGTGGAAAGAGTCACCCGCAAAGATACCAAGCTTACCGATAACTGTACCACGTTCAAATTTAGCAGCACCTGCATCTGCACCTACACTTTGAAGTCCTCTTGTACCTCCTGATTCCTTTACATACAAACCTTGAGAGTAAGAGAGCAACTTATCATCAGTATAATAGAAGATAGAAACCGCATCTTTGTCCCCACTCATCAGCATTGCGTTTGCTTTGGTTGAAGCATTAGAAGCCTTTGCCTGAACATACAATTCACCGACTTCACCACCATAGTTATGCTTGAAGCGGTAGAACTTACCAGCTTCGGGAAGGTTAATAGTCAAAAGAGATGCTGGTCCATTATCAAGATAAGCAAGGGCGTATTGATAGACTTCTTCCTCTAATGTAGCGTCATTATAAACCTCGCGTCCATAAGCAACCATCGGTTTATAAATTTCATAATTTTCAACATTATAGTAACCAAGTTCGTTCTTAACCAAACTTTCATCCACATCAATACAAGGTGCCAAAATTGCTCTTAAATCACGGAGTTTGCTTGAGGGGGCCTTTTCTGCGGCTTCCAATTTAAAGCGAGTACCACCATCCGTGAAACCGTTATAGAATCCCATAAACTTACCACTCTTGCCATTATGGTTTGACAAGTATGTGTTACCGCCATAAGGTTTAAGAGCATGAGGATATTCTTTCCAACTATCCTCATTATTCGTAACAATGGTAAATCCTGTGCCAACAAAACCCGAAGCAGAAGTATTATTTGTAATCTTATCCGCACCATCGGTCACCGTAGTGTAACCCATAGGTTTCGTGTTCTCAATGAAAGGAACAAGTTGCAACTGTCCATTCAAGGGATTTTCCATAAAGAACCAATAAGCCTCTACATCTTTTTTATATTCTTGGTTAGGAGTAATTGTAGTTATCTTGCCATCAATGAATGTCCAATAATAGGCATCAGACCAGTCTTTAGAACGTCCAGACTTGATAAAATAGCATACAGGATGATTCACGTCTGTTGTAAGTGTGAAGGGATAGTCTTGCACTTTGAGTCCAGCTACTACAACTTTAAGTTTGGGGATTTCAGCAAGAATATCATCTTCAGTTTCATTTTCGCCATTAGATGACAAAATTGGAGACGCTAAATAATCTTTTGCCGCAGCTATTACATTTGAAAGATGTGAATAAAGCAAAGTCTTCACCTCAGCACCTTCCTTAACAGTAACCTGTTTAATACCAAACGAAGCTAAAGAGAAGAACTTGTGAGGACCGTCATTTGTGTCATGATTATTGGTGTCTGTTACTTTAAAGCGAAGATAACGATACGCAGTTCCTCCCAACACAGGAGAACTATATTCCGCACCTCTACCTGTTATAGGCAAATCTGTCAGCGTTGCGACCTCAAAATATTCTCCGGCTTCTTCATAACTTCCCTCAACAACAATAACGCGAGGGTTATTACCGTCATTATTATGGCGTGTCTTATAGTTAAATGTATAATATTTAACCTCACTATTCATTCCTAAATCAACACGGATGTAGTGGTCCTCAGTATCTACAGACTCATTACCTGAATAGTCTGTATGAAGATAAGTTTCGTCATCACTATCAACAAGTGCTCCCACTCCTAAGTGGTCTCCGTTTTGAGAAGCAGTATAAGGGGCATTACAATAAAGCATCTCCTTGGTGAGAGTTATTGGAGTTTCTGTTAAAGCTCCGTCAGTATAGGCGCTTTCTGCTTCTTCAATTGCGGATAGTAATTCCGTGTTTTTAATTCCTTCTAACTTACTCAACAAGGAATTAAAATTCGCCGATTCAAATTCCCAAGTAGATCCATGGTCATTGCCATTCCAAGTGGCAATTGCATTGCCATTACCATCTTCGTCGTTCCAAGCGTTACCACTTCCTTGGCCACCAAGATTTGTATCTTTGGTTATTGCCCATCCAGGATGAGTACCTTCACCATCTGACGCAATTATGTTCCAAATCGTACCTGCTGCAGTCCAAGAATTCGTTCCAGCACAGAGGTTTGCTGTTGCATAATTGTAAATCTTCACAGTTGACAAAGTACCAGTCAAATAGAAGTATGCCTTAGACAAACCTTTATCAGACTTAAGAGACATCTTGGTTGACTCTCCTTCATAAGTAGCATACTTGCTACTACGCAAGTTCTTAATATTAACCCACTTAACGATATTCTCATCGACTGTGATATAATTTGCCAAAGCGTGATCGGAATTCATCACTGTAACAGGGATAATTTCGTATTGGCTATTAGGGTTATAACCTTGCCAACCTACGAAACGAGTATCCTGTGCATCCCAGTATATATTGGCATCATTAACAGACTTCACACGCCACTTACCAGCAGCATCAGGATGAGACTCAATGGTGAACTCATCCTTTGCTAAATTATCAATACCGCAAGTAAACACATCCTTACCATCCAAAGGAGTTGAGAAATATCTACCTGACACAGCCATAAAGGCATACTTATCGCCTTCCTTACGGACACGCCAAATATATTCATGACCAGCACCTACGGTAGTTGCCGTACCCATATACAACTTGTGATCATGAGTTCCTTCGTAGATATACTTATTCTTACCTACATTTTTAAGAATAACATAACCACCATCTACCAACTGGCTCAGGTTTGTGATATTTTCACCGATAGTTTCAATCACCTTGTAACCATCTTCATGCTCACGCATTTCCCACAAAGAGCATGCATTATTAGTGGTGATAGTACCATGATTCACAATGTGAAGTTTCTCATCACCCGAATAATTGTTATTCAAGTACAACTTGGTATCACCAATCGTCAGATAAATATCTGTAGCATCTTCCGAAAGTTTACCAATAGTCCAAACTGTTGAAGCTTCTGACGAGTAAGCAACCTTATACTTTTGGTTAGCTTCATCATAGATTTCACCTTGATTCAGATACTTTCCAGTAAGCGCACTTTTAACATAAAAACCACCGTTTGCTTGTTCAAACTTCAAGTAGGTAGGTTTTGCAGATTGACCATTGAAACCATTAGGCGTTTCACTTAAGAAACCTGAATGATCCGTAGAATTGCATTCAAGGGTGTAGTACTTACCATCTTCCGCTGTGGTAACAAGTTTTTGAGCCACAGCACCCCCTGAAATGGCGCAAAGCATCACCAAGAGAGTAAAAATTTTCCTCATAAAAATTAAATATTAAGTTGATATTATTTATTCCGTTTCACCTTTCGGACGTAGGTTCATCAAAATTAATGAACTATACCACTCCAAAATTCGGGCGAAATTACTCATAATTATTGAATTATGAAAGGTATATTGTATAAAAATGCTTTTTAATATAATATATATAATGTGGGAGGGAGTTAATAGTGAGTAGTGCCATGCGGTGCGTTGCACACAGTTTTTTAAAAAAAAGACATAAGAACATAAGGACGTATTTTTGTTTTCACGCAAAGACTGACACAGAATTTGCTTAGCAGGTTTTAGACATAAGAACATAAGGACATATTTTTTTGGGGGGCAACAATTTGTTTGTATAACTTAAGCGGGTGTGCCAAAATGTAAATTTTGACACACCCGCCTTTGCTTCGATTAAGTTGTAATCAAGTGCCTACGCCTAAGTGCTGTAAGCACACTTTCAGATGCTATTGGGTTGAGCCCTCGGAATGTTGTGCGACTTTTCAAATCTGCGAGTGACATTGTGAGGAGTAGTTTGGCGATACATTCATCGGCAAAAGAGTTACTCACTACATTCACTCCAGTAAAATCAAGCACTACACGCTCATTCTGCTCTATCGTGTGAAGCAATTGTTCGCGCACACGTTTTCCCAAAGGACGTGTCCCCAGGTTTTCTCCATATTCTCTAAAACTGAATGTTACCATAATTCCATCAATTCATTGTCGTTCAAGAATGTTTCATTATATTGATTTGCGACATCTGTGCGATTGGCAACAACCTCAGACGGGTCGATTTCCTTGTTTGTGCAAATCTGTAAATAAACGATTGTCCCCTGCCAATGGTCGGTTCTTCTTGTTGTCTCTTCTCCTTCTTGTAATAGCAGCATGTGATCTCCTGAACGTACTTCAAATATCAAACCTGCATCACGTGCTAATAGTGAGGTTGAATACAAACCGAACCCCATTCCTTTACCGTCTGTGATAGCATCTTTTACGCATATTCTCAAAGCTTCTTCTTCTGAGATTTGGGCATATAATTGATTCTCAGATAGCGATGCTTGTACCCCCATTCCATCATCAGCAATCAACATACTAAGTATATGTTTCTGTGCATCATAGTGAGTTATAACCGTGCCGAGTTCTTTACCTGAATGGGTGAGTACATTATCCAATATTTCATAAAAACAATAACTCATTGCTTGTAACACGGTAGTCTCTATCTCAATGTGTTGTGTTAAGATATTTACCACGCGCTGATAGACGTCGTAAATATTCTTTTCGTCAAACACATCAATAGATATGTCGTTGCTTGTCAGCGGAAAATATTGTTTAATGAGAGCGGAAAGATTCATTCTTTTATTTGGACTTAATAGTATTGCAAAGGTACGACAATTACTTTACTATGCAAAATAAATTATTGCTTCTATATAACAAACGCTTGTTTCAGGGGAGAAAACTCTATTGATTGATAAATTGTCTCACACAGACTGCGCAAAGGGCGCGGAAATTTATTTGCACACGGAATGCACAGACTGACACAGAATTTGCTCCGCAGGTTTTTAGACATAAGAACATAAGAGCATATTTTGTTTTCACGCAAAGGGCGCGGAGCATTATGTCCTTTTGTTCTTATGTCAAAAATTATTGCACGCAGACGCTTTGCGAAACTTTGCGGCTTTGCGTGAGAAGAATATGTCCTTATGTTCTTCTGTCAAAAGAGATGTCGTTAACCAAAAGGCGTTATGTCATAATGAGCAAACTGCTGCGTTGCTCCTCAATTTCGGACTTGGTCATGTACTTCAGTACACTCCCGTCATCCTCAATTTCAGCGCCTTGCATTTTACTCACTCTTACACAACTCAAGAGGGTGTGTCGAAATGCAAAATTTCGGCACACCCTCTCTCATATCTGTCATGTCATTTAAAACATCACCTTCTTATCATTTACGATATACACTCCCTTGGTGGCTTTCTTTACGCGCTTGCCAGAGAGGTCGTAGATAGT
>JAZQVD010000032.1:0-21594 GCA_045631665.1 Alloprevotella sp. | reverse complement strand
AGACATAGAGCCGTAAGAACATTACATAAATCAGTGATTAACTTTGCGATATAGCGTTTCAAACGCTAATTTCCCATTAATCATAGTTAGATAGGTTTTGACTTTAACCCATTCAAATGTTTCTGTAGTCTTGATAATCAAAACCTCCTTTCTCTTTGGACATGGTGGAAAGAAATTTGGGGAGATTTACAAGAATGACTCTATGTCTTTTATATATAAACTTCGCAGAGTTTTATAGAAAACAAAGAAAACCACCTAAAATCTATGGAGATTAGGCGGCTTTAGAGAGTAATTTATTGATTGGCAGGAAATTGTAATCAAATGTTAAAAATCTATAACGAGTAGGGTAAACTCATATAAACTTACCATTTTTTTTATGTTACTAATAATTTTTTTTATGTTACTAATAATTTTCACAACAATAGGTTTATTTTTTAGCAGGTGGGATATGGGCGATTTAATCTCCCGTTTTTTGTATAAATTTAGACGTCTCAGTAACGCTTTTCCGCGTAGCAAAATTAAACGCCGTATTGCTTGGTAAAAATTTTAACTTTTGGGTGTTATTCCAATAAAAAAAGAAGGCGCAAGATATTTCTTACGCCTTCTAATGTCTTTAACATATTGGTATTACCAATTCTTAATCAAGATAATTGTTGTAGTGATGAATGACAACAATGAGAGCCATGTAGAAATCTGGCGGATGCTATTACCATTGTTGACATAGTTATTGCTCTTAACCTCGTTGGGCTGAACGTAAACAACGTCGTTTTGCTTCAAGTAGTAAACGGGTGAAGATAAAATTTCTTTAGAACGAATGTCTACATAGTAATTTTTCACTTGACCGTTTTCATTACGCATTACGAGAATGTTGCTTCTGTCTCCCTGAATAGTAAGGTCACCAGCCATCGTGATGGCTTCAAGAATTGTGATGTTATCCCTATTAAGTAAATATCTGTTGGGAGTTTTAACTTCACCAAGGATGTTAATATAGTGATTAACTGGATTCACTGCAACGATGGCGTCATTCAACAAACCATTTCTCAATTTGTTTTGAATTTCTTCTGTTACTTCTGAACGTGATTTTCCTGCAATAACCATGCTACCAAGACCAGCAACTTCAATTGTACCATTAGGTTCAACTGTGTAGTATGACATTTGGTTTGAATAGTTCTGTCCAGTAACGGAACCTGCCTGCATTGTTACAATAGGAAGGTTGTAACTAACTGCATCTTCGGGAGTCAAACTACTTGTTACAACAATGGTCAAACGGTCGCCAGGTTGGAACTTAAGGTTTTCAACCATTTGCGCTTGAATTACCTCAGCATTTTGAATGTCCTGAAAGTAAACAACTTTTTCTTTTGTGTTACATGAAGTGAAAGTAACAATTGCTGTAGTCAGGAGCAAAAAGAATTTCTTCATATTTATTTTATTTGTATGTTTCTGATTTTTTGAAATCGTAGTACCTACGACTATGCAAAGGTAGAAATAATATTTAATATATTGTTATTTTTCTGCACAAGAATGTTACTTCCTCTTATTATTTTAGAAATCTATGATTAGTTCTTAGCTCTAAAGTTATGTCCATATATGATCGTTTCCCTTCTATGTATTCAGAGTAGATTAATTCTGCGTCTTTGCCTTTAAGGATATGACACTTGCCGCAGAGTTCGCAATTGTGCATACACTCCCATTGAGAGCGTACGAATTGTGCACGCTCTTCTCGAGTTGAAGTTGCTATGGAGGGAGGGGTATTCATTTGAGATTCAAGATTTCTTGTTGAAGCAGTTCTAAGAATTGCGCGGCATGTCCGCCGTCCATTTGGGTGTGGTGGAATTGGAAGGAGATGGGGAGCGTTGTCTTCCACCAGCCTTTGCGATATTTGCCCCACATGACCATGGGGTTGCTGAATTTCTCGGTGTATTGATTGACTATAGTGTCAAGTTCTGTTTGAATCATGGCAGAAGTTCCCACCACCATATAGTTGTCAAGGAAAGAACTTTGAGATGTAGTGGCCACTTGATGCGTAAGTTCGTCATATTTTTCTATAAAGGCGAAGAAATCATCTACGCAGGGGATGTCGCAAGAACTGATTCCCCCCTTAGAATTGTTGACAATAACATTTATGGCCAAATGGTCAAAGTGGAAAAGTTTTCCATTTTCTGGTAGGAGGTAGAACTCTTTTACTTGACTTGCCGCCTTTGCTATGCACCAACAGAGTAGGGCGTTGAACTTGTACTTCTTTCGCTTTGCAATCCTTCTGATATTGGTAACATTAAAGGTCTTTGTCAATGTAACCATAGGCATCGGTGAGGACATCCATAGTTCAAACGCCTCTGCCCGGGATGTATCTTTCGGATTTACTTCAATTTTCATAGGTATTGGTTAATGCATAAAAAAGTAGGGAGATTTGTCTCCCTACTTCATATTAGTGAATGAATCCTTTGGATTACTTCTTGGGTGCTGCCTTTTTCGCAGGTGCCTTCTTTGCAGGCACTTCCTTCTTCGCTGCTTCTTTCTTTGCGGGTGCTTCCTTCTTTTCAGGAGCGGCCTTCTTGGGGGCGCACTTCTTGGGAGCAGCCTTCTTTGCGGGAGCGGTGGGAACTTCAGCCTTAGGCTCTTCGAGGGCTTCAGTGCCTCCGAGCTTTGCTACTACTTGCTTGAGCTTCTTGATTTCCTTTTCCTTCATGGCGAGTTCATCATCCTGGTTCTTGATGGTTGTGAGGAGCGAGTTGAGCTCTTCGTTGTCCATACCGCCATAGATGTTGTTCACGCGAGTTACGAAGTCGCCGATGATGTTCATGTAGTTAGTGAATGCATCGTAGGGTGAATCGTAGATACCGCGGTAAGCGCCGTAAGAATTGGGCTTCGTTGAGATGAAGCGGAAGTTGTTAGATGCCTGGAGGTAGTCCCAGTCTTGCTTGAGGCGACGGTCGTTGCAGATGCGTACGCGTTCAGCCACGCTATAGAGCTTGTTGAAGGCTTCGTTCTGCATAACGTTACCCAACCAGGGTGAGAGGTCGCGTTCTTCGTCTACCCATGATGTGGGATAGGGCACGTCGATTGCGCCTACAGACTTAATCTTAGAGCAGATTTCAGAGGGAGTTGCGAAGGTAATGCCGCGCTCCTTAAGCTGTGCGGGGAGTGCCTTCATGAACTCGAGGATGTTTGAAGAGAGGGGCTGGAAGATACCGAGCGCGCAGAGCTCCATGAAGAGGTTTATAACCTGGCTTTCTTCGGGGAGGTTTGCAATCCACTGAGCGTAGTTGTCAGCAAAGAGGGGATATTCACTCCAGTTAGAGTCGTTGAAGCGGTAAGAGATATCTTCTGAGAGGCTATAGTCGCGGAGGAGGAGCTTGAGGTTCGGATTGCGGTTGCAATTGTAAACGAAGTGGGGGCTCTTCCATCCGAGCACCTGCTTAGCACCTTCGGCAAGCATGCCCTTGAAGCCCATTTCAGCTACGAGCTCGCCGATTTCATCTGAATAGATGAGGGCTGAGTTGCGGAACACCTTAGGAGTCTGACCGAAGAGGGCCTTCACCTTCTTGCACACGCGGTCAACTTCTTCCTTGAAGCATTCAGGGTCCTTGATTGATGAGAAGCCGTGAGAGTAGGGCTCAGCGAGGAATTCTACGCAACCCTTGTTGTTGAGTTCCTGAAGGAGTTCGATAACCTGAGGAGCGTATGTTTCGAGCATTTCGATGGCGCAACCTGAGAGTGAGAAAGCGCACTTGAAATAATCGCCATACATGTCTGCCATTTCAAGGAGAGCCTTGAGAGCAGGTTCGTATGAGCGCTCAGCTGTTTCAGTGATTGAACGCTCATTTTCATAGTCATCGTAATAGTAGTGGTCGGTACCGATATCAAAGAAACGGTAGCGCTTCAAGTGGATATTTTGGTGAATTTCAAAATATAAGCAAACTGTTTTCATAGTTGTGGATAGTTTTTTAGTATCTGTTAAAGCGTTCAATTGTTTCATCATAGCACTTGCGAATTCGATGACCCACCTTTTCCCAGGTGATTTCATCTACTTCCTTAATACCTTCAACCTTGAGGTATTCGTAGAGACCTTCGTTCGTGCAAATTGAGTACATGGCATCAGCCATTGCGTGAATGTCCCAATAGTCTGTCTTGATACACTTGTCGAGGATTTCTGCACATCCACTTTGCTTACTGATGATAGAAGGCACACCACATTGCATTGCTTCAAGCGGAGAAATACCGAAAGGCTCAGAAACAGAAGGCATTACATATACATCACTATCGCGGAATGTTTCATAAACCTGCTTGCCCTTCATGAAGCCTGGGAAGTGGAACTTATCGGCAATACCGCGTTGCGCAGCGAGTTCAATCATTTCTTCAAGCATGTCGCCCGAACCAGCGAAGCAGAAACGGATGTTCTGTGTGCGCTGAAGCACGAGGGCAGCAGCTTCTACGAAGTATTCAGGACCCTTCTGCATCGTGATACGTCCGAGGAAGGTTACAACCTTTTCATTATTATCCTTCTTCGTGCGACCCTTCTTAATAATTTCCTGAATTTCAGGTTCAAGGGGATAAACGGCATTGTGCATCGTTACGCACTTTGCGGGATCCTGGTGATAGTGCTTGATAACAGTTTGGCGCGTAAGTTCTGACACACACATGATGCAGTCAGCATTGTCCATACCGTCCTTTTCAATGCTATAAACCGTGGGGTTAACGTTACCTCTTGAGCGGTCGAAGTCAGTAGCGTGAACGTGGATAACGAGGGGTTTGCCCGAAATGTTCTTCGCATGAATACCCGCGGGGTAAGTCAACCAGTCGTGAGCATGAATGATGTCATATTGTTGCTGGCGCGCGATGACACCTGCCACGATAGAATAGTTGTTGATTTCTTCGTGAAGATTATCGGGGTATCTTCCAGAGAAGTTGATACAACCGAGATCGTCCGTGTAACGATAGCTGAAGTCAGCATAGATATGGTCGCGCAAGTCAAAGTAAGTTTGCGGGTCACACTTGTGGCCGATGCGCTCCTTAACATATTCCCAACTAACGTCCTTCCAAACAACGGGAGTTTCATTCATACCAATGATGTTCATGAAACTCTTGTCTTCGTCGCCCCAAGGTTTGGGCAAACAGAAGGTAATTTCCATGTCAGGCTGAAGGGACAATCCCTTGGTCAAACCATAGCTGGCTGTACCGAGACCACCTAAAATGTGAGGGGGGAATTCCCAACCGAACATTAATACTTTCATGATTTCTTATGTTTTACCTCGGCAACCTGCAACTATAGAGTGGGAGCAAGTTGCAGAGGTGTTGTTGATAATCTAAAATGGTTATATTATTGTCCTATCTGATTGACGATAGACGCTCATGGGGATTATTCGCGAGTGTACTTGTCAAGAATGTTGATAGATCTCAAAAGACCGCTCACATTCATTGCAAATGAGATAGCACCGCGTCCAGAGAATCTGGGGTTACCGTCAAAGAGTTCGGGAATTGTACCTACGCAGTGGTAGAAGAGCTCTTCTTCGAAACCAATCAACTGGCGTTCGATGTAGTTCACACCACTCATCTTATATACGCGTAAGTATGCTTCAAGGTAGAAGCCCGTAATCCAAGGCCATGCTGTACCGTTGTGGTAAGCAAAGTCGCGCTGAGTCTGCTGACCAATGTAGAGGGGGTTGTAACCGCCGCTCTTTGGCGAGAGTGAACGTACGCCCTTAGGAGTTACCAATTCGCGAGTGCAGATGTCGAGCACACGCTTGCGTTCCTTAGTGTCAAGCGGAGAGAAGTCAAGCGCAATAGCGAAGATTTGGTTGGGGCGAACGCTCCAATCCTGCATCTGACCGTCAACATAGTCGAGGAGGTAGCCGTGTTCATTGAGGAATACATCCTTGAATGTCTTCTGAATCTTCTGTGCCAATTCTTCACACTCAGCAGCGTAAATATCATTTTCAGGACCGGGAGTTTCGCTCAACATCTGCTGGTAGAACTTCACTGCGTTATACCAAAGTGCGTTGAACTCAACGATGTAACCTGAGCGAGGTGTGATAGGACGACCGTTGTAAGTAGAGTTCATCCAAGTCACCGCCTTATCGCGACCGTTGCTGTAGAGGAGGCCGTTGTCGTGGAGGAAGAGGTTAGAATGACCACCATTCATAACATACTTCACGAGGTCTTTAAGTAACGCACCATACTTTTCATAGCACTTCTGGCGACCAACATACTTACCGTATTGCTGGATACACCAAATAGCCCAAAGTGCTGTGTCAGGTTGCTCCATTTCGTGGATGTCAACGCTGATGGGTTCGTTATTGATAAGGTTGCGAAGTGCCTTTTCAGCAGTGCGCATGTAAGATTCAAATGCTTCAGTTTCGCCGATTGCGAGAGTCAAACCGGGAAGTGCGATGAAGAGGTCGCGAGCACGGCTCTTGAACCAGGGATAACCTGCGAGCATGTATTCTTCGCCATTCTTCTGAACGCGGAACTGATGAGCAGCATGAACGAGGCAGTGGTAGAGGCTATCGTGAGGAGCAGCCTTTGCCATTTCTTCTTCCATGAGGGGCTTCAAGAGCGCGGGTTCCTTTTCGCGGAGTGATGCCGTAAAGATGATGCTTTCACCCTTCTTGATGGGCATTTCCAAGTAACCAGGAACGAGAAGGTCTTCAGAAGAATAGTAACCACGTTCGCGTTCTTTCGGGTAGTCAAGACCCTTGTACCAGTTAGGTTCGTGGTGGTATGTGCAAGGCGCATCCGTTTGCATGAACAATTCGGGATAACCTTCGTACAAGCACATCTTCAAACCGTTTTCAATGGGCTGATAAGCAGTGTTTGCCTTGCCATTTTCTTGTGTCCAATGACGAACGCTTCTGAATGCCAAGTAAGGCTTGAGGCGGAGCGTAGTAGCTGAGTGCGCTTCGAGAAGCGTGTAGCGGATGTACAAGCGGAAGTGGTCAGAGCGGAAGCAAATTTCCTTCTTCAACAATACACCGCCAATTCGATATGTCCAAGTAGGAACCTTGTCCCATTCGAAACTTACGATGTACTTGTGACCCTTCGGACTGTAATTCTCACCCTGATACTTGTGCAAACCAAGGTTGAACTCTGCACCGTGCTGAATCACCGTCTCGTCAAGAGAAGAGAGCAATACATGGTTCTCATCGTCAATGGCAGGAACGGGACCAACCAAAAGACCGTGGTACTTACGAATGTTACACCCTACCAATGTGGTAGAACAATACGCGCCTGACTGATTTGTAATCAAGAACTCCTTGTAGAGCGAGTCTTGAAGATTCGTCATCTGCGTTCTGTCAAATTTTAAGTACGGCATGAATATAGTTTTTATGGTTTTGATAATTGCTGTTTACAATTTGGAGTCAAAAATACTTATAAAATGTGTCTCCCCAAAGGTTTTTTAAGAAAAAAATACATTTAGTTTACGAAATGATGCCCTAAAACGTGAATTTTACCCTAAATCCTCAAAAAATGGGCGGTTCTTGCACAAGATTTGCTTTATTTTGCAAAGTCAATAAAACATTTTAAGAAGAAATCTTGCCCACCCCAAAAAAGCGCACTACATTTGCGGAGATTTTATGTTTTAGAGCATAAAAATTCTAATTTTTCAGATAGGACTTATGCTAATTTAAGGGTGGAAAATACGCTTTTTCTGAGCAGGAAATCCCCATCTTTTAACACAAAAACGACTTTCAAAATGCACATTCGTCAACAAAATTCTATAAGCCCCGAGGTGGTTCATGCGCTTGCTCCATTGCTGGATTTACTTCCCACAGAAGAGCGCAGAATGCTTGAGCGCAGCGCAGAAATTGTGGAGTATAAACGCCACGAACCTATTTATAAGGAGGGCGAAAGCCCTAACCATCTCTTCGTGGTGCTTGATGGCGCCGTGAAGGTCTATCGCGAGGGCGTCTGTGGGCGTTGTCAAATCATGCGCATGCTGGGTGCGGGCAGTTTCTTTGGTTATCGTGCCTCTTTAGCGCACGAGCCTTATGTCACAGGGGCGGCGGCATTCGGTCCTGCTACTATCTGTTGCGTGCCTATGAATCTTATTCATACCGTTGTGGCGAAGTGTCCAGCAGTGATGAAATTTTTTGTAGAGGAATTGGCTAAGGATTTGGGTATATCTGACAAGCGTATGGTGAGTCTTACTCAAAAGCATGTGAGAGGGCGTATTGCTGAATCTTTACTTACAATGCGTGAGGTTTTTGGACTTGATACTGAGGGATTTATTAACCTTGATTTAACGCGTCAAGAACTTGCCGATTACTCAAACATGACAACGAGTAATGCCATCCGTACCATCTCTGCTTTGGTGAGTGAAAAGGTGATTTCGGTGAAGGATAAACGTATTAAATTGCTTGAAGATGAGATGCTGTTAAGGATTTCTCTAATGGGATAATACAAGATTTGTGTCTAAAAATAAAGTTTGAAAATTAGGATGGTGAGGGCTGAAAATTATTAGTAATGTAATTTAAAATATGTTACTAACAATTTTTTTTAAGTTACTAATAATTTTCACTACAATAGGTTTGGTTTTTCGGGCAATGGATTTAGGAAAAAATAAATCTTATGAGGTAATGAATTTTTGAATAAGAATTTGTTTGTGGAGCGATGTCGTTTTCAGAGAAAAACTGTAATTTTAGCGTAATGAACTTCTAAAAAAATACTACTCTAATGAAGAAACTTTTAACCATTATACTCATGGTGCTCCTTGTGGTTCCTGGAGTGGCGCAAGTGGTAAATACGTCAGAAGTGCTGATTGGATCGTGGACGGGTAAGTTGAAAGTGGGGGCGAATGCGCTGACGTTGGTGTTGAATGTGGAGCAGGGAGATGGGTATCTCGTTTGCACGATGGATAGTCCCGACCAGGGGGCGAAGGGACTCAATATATATAAGGAGTATTTGACGGACGACTCCCTCTCGCTGAAGGTCACACAGATTGGTGCCTCTTTCCGCGCAAAGGTTGAGCAGGGAAAGATGGTGGGTACCTTCTCGCAGATGGGGATGAACTTTCCGTTGACGCTTGAGAAAGGTTCGTATGAAGTGCGTCGCCCCCAAAATCCCGTGCCTCCCGTTCCCTATAAGACGGAAGAGGTTTCCTTTGTCAACAAAGCAGACAACGCCACGCTCGTAGGCACACTGACTTACCCCGTTCAGTTTGACGCGTCAAAGCAAGTGCCCGTCGTGGTTATGGTTACGGGAAGCGGATTGCAAAATCGCGATGAAGAGATTTTTAATCACAAACCCTTCCTTGTGATTGCCGACTACTTGGCGCGCCACGGCATTGCCTCACTCCGTTATGACGACCGCGCGTTTGGTGCTTCCACAGGCGGCGACCGCATCCACAATCAAGCCACTTCGCTTGACTACAAGCGCGACGCTGCCAGTGCGATAGGTTTTCTAAAATCTCGAAATGAATTTGGCAAAGTGGGCGTTCTAGGTCATAGCGAGGGTGGGTATATCGCCTTTATGCTGGGCAGTGAGCAGCAGGTGGACTTCGTTATTAGCATGGCGGGAACGGGTGTGAAGGGAGACATAGTTTTGACTTCGCAAGTGAATGAAATCCTAAAGATGCAGGGGCAAACGACAACGCTTACTACTGAGCAGTGTCGCCAAAACGCACTTTCCATGCCGAGCGACTGGATGAAGTGGTTCCTTGACTACGACCCGACAACAGACATCTCACGCACCGCGTGCCCCGTCTTTGCTTTGAATGGCGACAAGGACTTGCAGGTTATTTCTTCTCTCAACTTGCCCGCCATTAAGCAGGCGTTGCCTCAAA
This sequence comes from Alloprevotella sp., assembly GCA_045631665.1. Classification (GTDB taxonomy): domain Bacteria; phylum Bacteroidota; class Bacteroidia; order Bacteroidales; family Bacteroidaceae; genus Alloprevotella. Next base: position 11,816 of record JAZQVD010000032.1, on the reverse strand, counting down.
ATAAGCATACTCTCGTGAAAGAATATGAGGGACTTAACCACCTTTTTCAGCACTGCAAAACAGGACTCCCCACGGAGTATAATACCATAGAGGAAACCATTTCTGAGGAAGTATTACGCAACATTGCACAATGGATTTTGTCGTTGCCCAAGCAGTAAAAAAATGCGACGTTCTGTTCGTGTCAACTTGTGTTTATTAGTGGTAAAAGAATCGTAAGTGGTTGACTAAAATATTGCTCTGTGGATAAATGTTCCCCTTACCATTTTTGTTTTTGCCACTCAAATTTAATTTATAGGGTATAACTTTCAGGGTTTGAAAATACAGAAGAAGGCGCCTCGCATTGCGGGACGCCTTCGCTTATTTCTCAATCAAGAGTTTGTACTGCCCCTTGCCCTTGCTGTACTTGCCGTACTCAATGGCGCGATGGGGGCATATGTGGTAGCATGCCAAGCAGTTAGCACACTGATTACCCCATTCTGGGCGCTTGTTCTTGATGGTGATGTTGTGTAGCGGACAGATGTTGCGACATCGTCCACATCCGGTGCATTTATCCGTCGTGTGGAAGAGGCGCACGCCCGCAAAGTAGCGGTAGAAGAGGGGGCGGAGAATGTAACTCTTCGACCACGGGAAAGGTCCGGGCTTCACCTCCGTCACGCTGGCATTTTTGAGGATTTTCTCCGCAATGCCAGGGAGCAGTTTGAGCGACTCTTGCACCTTGCGCAGTTCCACCTCGTCGGAGTTCACATCAAAGCCCGGCAAACCAATATACGAGTCGGGCATGATGAGCGAGAAAGCTGCCGATAATTGCTGCCCCGCCTGGCGAAGAAATTCCGCCACGATGCAATGCGTTTTGCCGATGTCGTCTCCGCAGGTGCACACCATATAAATATAGGGTGAGGGATGCTTGATGAGGTGGGGGAGTTGGTCGGTGAGAAACGCCTCCATCACCCTCGGAGCGCTCCATGCATGAACGGGAAATATGAGTCCGATGCGCGCATCCTCGGTGGGGAGTAAGTCCCTCTCGGTAATCGCAACGAGCGTGTCACTCGTCAGCGTGGCAAGGTGCTTGGCGATGTACCTGCTATTGCCCGTTCCTGAAAAATAGAATATCATACAAGGTTGGCGGTGTGGAAGGTGAAACAATCTTTAAACACCTCTTCGTACGCACAAACAGGACCCTTGAAGATGCCAAAGACGGTGCTTCCGCTTCCGCTCATTGCGGCATACACGGCGCCCATGTCGTAAAGCGTTTGCTTGATGGCTGCAATGCGTGGGTGAGAAACGAATACGCTACGCTCAAAATCGTTTACGATGGTCGTGCGCCAGGTTTCGATAGGCGCTTGAATAGCCGTGATGAGGTCGTGCTCGGGTGCTTGTGGCACTACCCCTGCATACGCTTCTTTCGTAGAAACGAAATCGTCGGGCTTCACCAACAGGAGGTGATACCCTTTGAGCGAGAGGTTGATGGGCGTCAGTTGGTCGCCAATGCCTGTAGCAAAAGCAGGTTGCTCACGCACGAAGAAGGCGCAGTCGGCACCATAGGGCGCAATGCGACGCTCCATCTCGTCGGCGCTGAAACCGAGCGAAAACTCCTCATTGAGCATCTTTATCATATACGCCGCATCGCTACTGCCACCCCCAAGTCCGGCACCCGTAGGGATGCGTTTGTAGAGGTGGATGTCAATCGGCGGAAGGTTAAATTCCTGCTTCAAATCGTTGTAAACGCGCACGATGAGGTTGCTTTCAGGGTTGCCTTCAATCTTATTGCCCGAGAGGAGCAGGCGGTAAGGTGCGTCCTTCTCATCAAGGCGCTTGATTTCAAGGTTATCGTGCAAGGGGATGGGGTAAAACACGGTGGCAAGGTCGTGATAACCATCCTCGCGCTTGCGTAGCACATTAAGACCGATGTTTATCTTACAGTTGGGGAAGTAAAGCATAGGAAGAGAGGTTGTGAGGTTAAGAAGTTCAGAGGTTAAGATGTTCTGAAGTTGTTGAGCAAAATTAACAAAAAAAGTATTTTCACCTATAAAAATAGGAGTAAAAATAGGGTATCTCAAAAATAAATGCTAATTTTGCGTCCGCAAATATTATAAACTTTTCATAAAACACAAACTAAAATGAATATTACTTTTGAAAAGACTGGTAATGTAACAGGTGTGCTTACGCTCAATATCGAAAAGGCTGACTACGAAGGCAATGTAAAGAAGGGTCTTCAGGCTGCGCAGAAGAAGGTGCAGATGCCCGGTTTCCGTCCTGGCCACGTACCTGCAGGTATGGTAAAGAAGATGTACGGCACACAGATTAAGGCTGAAGAAGTTCAGAAGCTCATCAGCGAAAAGCTCTACGCTTACATCCAGGAAAATAACCTCGACGTTCTCGGCGAACCCATCGCTCACGACGATCAGGTTGATATCGAAAAGGACGACAACTTCGTACTCCACTTCGACCTCGGTCTTTCACCCGAAATGAACGTAGAACTCTCTTCTAACGACACTGTTGATTACTACGACATCAACGTTACAGAAGAAATGGTTGACGCACAGGTAAAGCGCATGGCGCAGCAGGCTGGTCACCCCGAAAATGTTCAGTCATACGAAGAACGCGACATTCTCCGCGGTATCCTCGCACAGCTTGACGAAAACGGTCAGCCCGTTGAAGGCGGTATCGTTGTAGAAAGCGCAAGCCTCATGCCCACTTACTTCAAGAACGACGAGCAGAAGGCACTCTTCAACGGTGCAAAGGTGAACGACATCCTCGTTATCAACCCCTCAAAGGCTTACGAAGGCAACGAAGCAGAAGTATCTTCACTCTTGAAGGTAAAGAAGGACGAAGTAGCGCAGTACACTGGCGACTTCAGCTTCCAGGTAAACGAAATCAGCCGTTTCGTTCCCGCTGAAATCAACCAGGAATTCTTCAACGCAGTATTCGGCGAAGGCGCCGTAGAAGGTGAAGAAGCATTCCGCGCAAAGGTGAAGGAAGGCATCCAGTCACAACACGTGCTTGACTCTGACTACAAGTTCCTCCTCGACCTCCGTGCATATTGCGAAGCAAAGGTGGGTGAAGTAGAATTCCCCAACGAAGTCCTCAAGAAGGTAATGCTCAACAACAATAAGGAAAAGGGCGAAGCTTATGTAGAAGAACACTTCGAAGCTTCAATCAACGAACTCAAGTGGCACCTCATCAAGGAAAAGCTCGTTAAGGCTAACGACATCAAGCTCGAACAGGCGGATGTGAAGGCAGCAGCTGTTGAAGCAGCACGCATGCAGTTCGCCCAGTACGGCATGAACAACGTTCCCGCTGAATACCTCGAAAACTATGCTGAAGAAATGCTTAAGAACAAGCAGCAGGCACAGTCACTCATCGAGCGCAGCATCGAAACAAAGCTCGTAGCAGCGTTGAAGAACGTGCTCAACTTGAACCACAAGGCAGTTTCTGCTGAAGAGTTCGGTAAGTTGTTCGAAAACTAATTTCTAACCAATAGTGAGGAGTTGGGAGTGCAGGAGTTAATACACGCAATGACGCCTGGCTGCCAACTTCTTTTTTTAGCTCCAATCGAAAACTATGAACATGAACGACTTTTACAAATATGCTACCAAGCACGTAGGTATCAATTCTATGGTGCTTGACGATGTCATGAAGGTGCAAAATCAGTACCTCAACCCCTACATCCTTGAAGAGCGTCAGCTCAATGTAACCCAGATGGATGTCTTCTCACGCTTGATGATGGACCGCATCATCTTCCTCGGCACTGCCATCGACGATTACACGGCCAACACGCTTCAAGCACAGCTCCTCTACCTCGACTCTTGCGATCCCGGTAAGGACATCTCAATCTACATCAACTCGCCCGGTGGTTCCGTTTATGCCGGTTTGGGTATTTACGACACCATGCAATTCATCTCTTCCGACGTTGCCACCATCTGCACCGGTATGGCCGCTTCTATGGCCGCCGTGCTCCTCGTGAGCGGACAGGAAGGCAAGCGCTCGGCATTGACACACTCACGCGTAATGATTCACCAACCCCTTGGTGGCGCACAGGGTCAGGCAAGCGACATCGAAATCACCGCACGCGAAATTCTCAAACTCAAGAAGGAACTCTACACCATCATCGCCGACCACTCACACACCGACTTCGACAAGGTGTGGCAGGATTCCGACCGCGACTATTGGATGACAGCTGCCGAAGCCAAGGAATACGGCATGATCGACAAGGTGCTGCTCAAAAAGTAAAAACCACCCACTTATATGAAGAAACAAACGCGACAATGCGCCTTTTGCGGTCGCCCAGAGTCGGAAGTGGGATTGCTCATCCAGGGCCTTCACGCATCCATCTGTAACGATTGTGTGCGCATGGCCACTGAAATTCTCGACGGCGTACACGGAGGAGGAAATGCACGCGCAAAGGGAGCGGCAAAGGAACTCAAAAAACTACCCAAACCCGCTGAAATCAAGGCGCACCTCGATCAGTATGTCATCGGCCAGGACGAAGCAAAGCGCTACCTCGCCGTGTCCGTCTATAACCACTACAAGCGCATCAGTCAGAACGCTACCGACGACGGCGTAGAAATCGAGAAGTCCAACATCATCATGGTGGGCTCCACAGGTACGGGCAAAACCCTCCTTGCGCGCATCATTGCCAAGCTCCTCGATGTGCCCTTCACCATCGTTGACGCCACCGTCTTCACCGAGGCAGGTTATGTGGGCGAAGATGTCGAAAGCATCCTCTCGCGCCTCCTTCAAGTGGCGGATTACAATGTGGCAGAAGCCGAGCGCGGCATCATCTTCATTGACGAAATCGACAAGATTGCCCGCAAGAGCGACAACCCCAGCATCACGCGCGATGTAAGTGGCGAAGGTGTGCAACAGGCCATGCTCAAACTCCTCGAAGGGTCCATCGTCAACGTACCACCAAAGGGCGGACGCAAGCACCCCGACCAAGACTATGTGAAGGTCGACACACGCAACATCCTCTTCATCTGCGGAGGTGCCTTTGACGGCATTGAGAAGAAGATTGCACAGCGCATGAACACCCACACCGTAGGGTTCGACTCCGTGCAGAATGTGCGCAAGCTCGACCCCTCAAACCTCATGCAGTACATCCGCCCGCAGGACTTGAAAAGCTTCGGTCTCATCCCCGAAGTCATCGGACGTCTGCCGGTGCTCACTTACCTCAATCCCCTCGATAAAGAGGCGTTGCACAACATCCTCACGCAACCCAAGAACTCCATCGTCAAGCAGTACACCAAACTCTTTGAGATGGACGGCGTGAAGCTCGAAATCCACCCCGAGGTGTATGAGTATGTAGTTGACAAGGCTTTGGAGTACAAACTCGGCGCTCGCGGTCTCCGCTCCATCTTCGAGAGCATCATGATCGACGCCATGTACGACGCCCCTTCAAGCAAGAAGAAGACCTACGAAATCACCCTCGACTTTGCCAAGCAGCAAGTGGAGAAGAATTTGAAATAAGAAAAATACCGACTAAGGCTCTTAGTCGGTATTTTTTTCTGTTATGCTCAAGGCATTCTTTTATTTCAACTGCCAATGTGCGCCGTCGGCATCAGTAGGCATGTGCCAGTCTCCGCGAGGAGATAGTGTGCAACTACCCACCTTGGGACCGTCGGGGATGCAACTGCGCTTGAATTGTTGCATGAAGAAGCGGCGCGTAAAGGTGTTGAGCCAATGCGTAATCGTTGCTTCGTCGTATGTGCTGGCAAATGCTTGGAGGGCAATGTGGCGAATTTTCTCTGGAGTAAATCCGTTGCGCAGGGTGTGGTAGAGGAAGAAGTCGTGGAGTTCGTAGGGACCGACGAGGTCTTCCGTCTTTTGCTTTATCGTACCATCTGCTGCTGCGGGGATGAGTTCGGGAGAAATGGGAGTGTTGACCACATCAAGAAGCGTTTCGCCCACCACCTTATTGGTCGTGGCATTGGCTTCGTGAATCACTAAGTGTTTCACCAAAGTCTTGGGCACTGCAGCATTTACGCCGTACATCGACATGTGGTCGCCGTTGTAAGTTGCCCAACCGAGAGCGAGTTCCGAGAGGTCGCCTGTACCGACCACCATTGCACCCTTGCTGTTGGCAAAGTCCATAAGGATTTGTGTGCGCTCACGAGCCTGACTATTCTCATAAGTGACATCGTGCTTTGAGGGGTCGTGACCAATGTCGGAGAAATGTTGAAGCACCGCTGTAGCAATGGGGATTTCGTGAGTCGTGATTCCCAATTGCTTCATCATCTCAAGCGCATTGGTATATGTGCGGTCGGTAGTGCCAAACCCAGGCATGGTGATGCCGTAGATGTTGCTTCGTGAAATGCCCAACGCATCAAAGGCGCGGATGGTAACGAGCAAAGCGAGGGTAGAGTCAAGTCCGCCGCTGATACCGATAACGGCTTTGTCGCAGTGTGTGTGCTGGAGTCGCTTCATGAGACCCTCTGCCTGAATGTTGAGAATTTCTTCGCAACGCTCAGCACGCTGTTTTTCATCGGTGGGGATGAAGGGGAGCGTGGCGAAATTGCGCTCGAGAGGGAGTTCGCCCGTGACAAAAGAGGGAAGCACCGTTGTGAGGTGTGCGGGAGTGGGGAAGATACTCGCACTTTGTTTGAAAATGCTGCTCTCAAGGCGTGCATGACGGATGTGCTCAATATCAATTTCGCAAACAGAGATTTGCTCGGAATGAGTGAAGCGCTCACCTTCCTTGAGCATTTCGCCCTTCTCAGCGATAAAGGTTTTTCCGGAGAGCACGATATCCTGCGTACTTTCACCGTAACCCGCTGAACTACAAACGAGTCCACACAAATTAGTTTGCGTTTGTGCAAGTAGCGTGAGGCGCAATTTGTCGTGGCGACCAGCGCTTTCTACGAATGCCGCAGGTGAAAGAATTACATCTGCACCAGCAAGCGAGAGGGTAGTGGCTGTAGAAATGGGGGCGCAGAAATCGCTACCGAATGCTATACCAAAAGTAAAATCGGGAGTCGTGAAGAGTTGGCGTGGCGTAAAGGGAACAAGAGCGTTACCCAACTTAATTGTGGCATCATTAGGCAATGAAGCACCAGAGGTAAACCATCTTGCCTCCGCTGATTCGCCATGATTGGGGAGGTAAGTTTTAGGTACCACGCCCCACACTTTACCTTCGCCCACTACTACGGCGCAGTTGTAGAGTTTGTTATTGTGGAGTAGGGGCATCCCCACTACGGCAAAGGTGTTGAGCGTAGCGGTTGCTTCTACGATGGTGTGCAACTCTCGTTGTGCTGCGGTGAGCAACGGGAGTTGAAAAAAGAGGTCTTGACAAGTTGCCGCAGTGAGACTCAATTCGGGAAAGCACACGATGCTTGCCTTTTGCTCGTCAGCCTTTTGCATCAGTGAGATGATGCACTGCGCATTGTGTGCGCAATTTGCCACAACGACATTGGGCACTGCTGCTGCAAATTTTATAAATCCAAACATGGTTAGGAAGGGTGAAGGGTGAACCGACGCCAAACCGAGTGCAATCAAGTTTACTTGAATTGCCGAGGTGCGAAGGAGGAAAAGACGACGAAGTCGGATTAAAGGTTAACGAAGTCGGATTAACGGTTAACGGAGAGGGGCTTACTTCTTTGCAAGCTTAATCATCAACTCATCCATCGGTTTGCGCTGCTTTTCTTTAGCTTCGTCGGCAGGGTAACCAATGGGGATGATTACTACGGGTTCGAGGTAGTCGGGAATTTCAAACTGATTGAAAAGTTCCTCACGATTAAAGTTACACACCCAGCAAGTGCCAAGTCCCTGCTCGGCAGCAGCGAGGCAGATGTGCTCGGTGATGATTGCCACATCAATGTCGCCATGCGGTTTCAGGTCTTGCTTGCGCACCCATTCTTGCTCCTTATTTTTGTAGATGATGATACAGATGCTGACCGTTTCAAACCATGAGCGGTTGTAACACTGCTTCACCGCATCCATTTCCTTCTTATTGGTAATGAGTTGCAGTTTCCAGGGTTGAAAGTTTACCGCAGAGGGCGCCAGGCGGGCACACTGAAGGACGTAATCCAACTTTTCTTGCTCAATGGCAAGAGGGTGATATGAGCGAACGGAATAGCGTTGCTGACAAAGTTCAATGAAGTTCATGATGTTAAAGTAAACTACGATGAGTTGGATTAAAGGAAAAAAGGAGAAAGGAGAAATATGCTATCACCCCGCAAGGCATTTTTATTTCTCATTTCTCCTTTCTTGACTATAATTTTACTTATTGATTTCGCCCAACTGCAAGCAGAGTTCGTCCAACTGCTTTTGGTCAACACATGAGGGCGCATCAAGCATTACATCGCGACCGGAATTATTCTTGGGGAACGCGATGCAGTCACGGATGCTATCGAGACCGGCAAAGAGGCTTACGAAGCGGTCAAGGCCGTATGCCAAACCGCCGTGAGGAGGCGCACCATACTTAAACGCATTCATCAAGAAGCCAAACTGCTCTTGAGCGCGCTCGGGAGTGAAACCGAGGATTTCGAAAATCTTTGCCTGAAGCACTGCGTCGTGAATACGGATAGAACCACCGCCTACTTCTACGCCGTTGCACACCATATCATACGCATTTGCGCATACCGATGCGGGGTCGGTGTCGAGTTTTTCAATATCTTCGGGCTTGGGAGCCGTGAAGGGGTGGTGCATTGCCATAAGGCGGCCTTCTTCTTCGCTCCATTCAAACATGGGGAAGTCAACCACCCAAAGGAGGGCAAACTTATTCTTGTCGCGCAAGCCGAGGCGGTCGCCCATAAGGAGGCGCAGTTCGCAAAGTTGCTTGCGTGTGCGCATAGCGTCTTCACCGCTGAGGATGAGGATGAGGTCACCAGGCTTCGCATCCATCTTCACCTTGAGGGCTTCGAGAACTTCGGGAGTGTAGAACTTATCTACCGAGCTCTTCACACTGCCATCTTCGCCCACGCGGGCATATACCAACCCCTTAGCGCCAATCTGCTGGCTCTTCACAAAGTTAGTGAGTTCGTCAAGCTGCTTGCGTGTATAAACGGCGCAACCAGGTGCGCAGATACCGCCGATGTATTGAGCGTCGTTAAACACGGCAAAGTCGCCCGTGCCCTTCATGACGTCCATCAGTTCCACAAACTCCATGCCAAAGCGCATATCGGGCTTGTCAGAACCGAAGCGGCGCATAGCGTCTGCCCAGGGCAGGCGGAGGAAGGGCGCTTCGCCCAAATCCACACCGCGCACTTCCTTGAAGAGGTACTTTGTGAGGGCCTCGAATGTGTTGATAACATCGTCTTGCTCTACGAACGACATTTCGCAGTCAATCTGCGTAAACTCAGGCTGGCGGTCGGCGCGGAGGTCTTCATCGCGGAAGCACTTCACGATTTGGAAGTAGCGGTCAAATCCCGCCACCATCAACAACTGCTTCAGCGTCTGAGGACTCTGAGGAAGCGCGTAAAACTGACCGGGGTTCATGCGCGAGGGCACGATAAAGTCGCGAGCACCCTCGGGGGTAGAACCTACGAGCACGGGAGTCTCCACCTCCATAAACCCGAGGCTGTCGAGAAAGTTGCGCACGGCGATGCAAAACTTGTGGCGCAATTCAAGATTGCTACGCACACAGTCGCGACGCAGGTCAAGGTAGCGATACTTCATGCGGATGTCGTCGCCACCGTCCGTATTATTTTCAATCGTGAAGGGGGGCGTTGCCGAAGCGTTGAGCACGTTGAGCGTATCAACGATAATTTCAATAGCGCCCGTGGGGATATTCTCATTTTTTGAGAAACGCTCATTTACGGCGCCTGTTACCTGAATCACATATTCACGTCCCAACTTATTAGCGCGTGCGCAAAGTTCAGCATTTGTTTCTTCGTTAAACACGAGTTGCGTAATGCCATAGCGGTCGCGAAGGTCGACAAACGTCATGCCGCCCATTTTGCGCAATCTTTGCACCCAACCAGAAAGGGTTACCACCTTACCTGTATCCTGAATGCGGAGTTCACCGCAATTATGAGTTCTATACATCTGATGAAATGATTTAAAGAGAGAGTTTGTAATTTTTTCTTCCTGCAAATTTACATTATTATTAATTATTACGAGCAAACCAAAACCCTTTTTTTAGCAAAAGGCAGGAAAATGCAAAACGCAAAAACTAAAACGCACTTAAAATTTACATTTTACATTTAGGGGGATATCACCGCCCCCCCTCTACCCCCCCCGCCGTCAAAACACCATCCATTAGAAAGAAGCAAGAAAGCCGTTCCCCAAAAAGTCGTTTTTTCTGAATCCCCCCGTATAAATTTTGAGTGATTCAATTATATTTGCTATTTTGGGAATAATCTTATAATCCGCTAAGAATAAAATATTTATGCGAAATGTATGTGGCGAGGCATTCATGGGCGAGTGTGGCGAAGAATAAGAATGTGCCAATATCGGTAATCAGCGAGGGAATGGGACACGATTCGGAAATGACAACGCAAATCTATTTGGCTTCGCTTGATACCGCCAGTTGTAGACAGGGCTAATAGTATGATTCTAAATTCACTATAAGATGTTTAGCAAAATCGCCAGACTCTTCAAAAGAGACAATATGTAAGACTTCATATCTTGTATTTCTGTAATATAGCTATAACCCTGAAGCGTATTCGCTAAACAAACGGATATTTTTTCTTATGCACGAAGTTTTTCTTGATGAATTAGCGTTCAATTGCGTTATTTTGAGTAATTTTGCGTTATGCGTATTGTCTCTTTTGAAGAGAACATGCGAATAGTTTGTGTTGATAGGAAGAATAACATAAAAATGAATATCAAATGTGAGAATTAGAATTGTAATATTATCGATAGTACTTTTCGGGATGTGCTGTGCATGTTCCGAGAAATCATATTTTGATGAGCCTCGTCCTGAGATTACAGTTATGTTGGGCTTAAGCGGTGCCGGGGACAATGGATATAATGATGAAATTCTGGCAGGAATTATGGATATAAATGAGTCTGCCGATGTCTCTCTTTCAATGATTAGTCCGGCATCAATGGATGATGCGAGGAGTGCATTGAGTACATGGGTCAATAAAGATTTGTCAGGGGGACATGCTCTGCTTGTTTTAGCGGGAAATGAATATGAATCCTTGGTACAGGATATTACACTCCCACAGAACAAGTCGATTCTTATATTTGAAAGCGAAGATGATAATTTACCGAACAGGGTGAGTTCGTTTATGATACACAGATATGGCGTGTCATATTTAGCAGGTTGCATGGCGAGTGAAGCGGAGTCGGCAAGCGTTATAGCCGCTATGCGGTCTGAGAATTATTTAGAAGATGCTGTAAACGGTTTCGTTGAGGGGTTTTCCGTCGGTGGAAATAAAGCAGAGGTTATATATCTGGCTGAGGACGAATCGGGTTATGGAATGCCCGATGAGGGATATAAGATAGTCAGCAGGCTTCCTTATAATTCTTTTATTTACCCTCTTGCCGGAGGTTCAAACAGTGGAATGTATAAGGCTACAAGAGAAGAAGAGTTCAATATGAACCTTATAGCCGGAATGGATGTGGATTGTTCCAACTATAGTACACGAGTCCCTTTCTCGGTAATTTTCAACATAAGAGAGGTTGTTCATTCTCTTTTGGATGAGTGGATAAACGGTAATGAGTTACAGGCTCATTATAGTTTTGATTTGTCCGACGACGATATAGTCTATATTGCGTTTTGTGAATCGTTTTTTGACAATCTGATAGCTTGGGGTGATTATTATTCCGACCCCGATTATTGGACTCAGATGTGTGACAGATATAAAGCGAAAGCAATAGAAAAGGAGGAGAGTTATTATGAGAGCAGGTAGTAAAATATTTGTTGCCCTGAT
>JAZQVD010000031.1:0-48858 GCA_045631665.1 Alloprevotella sp. | reverse complement strand
ACGGCATTAGATGAATACATTGATTATTACAACAACAGAAGAATTAAATCCAGATTGAATGGAATGAGTCCTGTAAAGTATAGGGAAATCAACCAAACTGGATAATGTTTAACCAGTCCAACTTTTTGGGGGCACTTCATAAACAGGGGGAGAGCGCCTTTCGGGGTGATTTTTCGCTTGACTTCTGTTCTTCTGTTTGATTGTCTGAAAACAAATAAGGACGCACGAACCGTGCGTCCCTACTTGTCAAGTGTATTTAATGTGTGGAGGGGTAAAGGTCTTTAAGGTCTTTAGAGTCTCTAAGGTCTTTAAGGTCTTCTTACAACCTTGAAATCTTAAAACCTCAGAACTTCAGAACCTCAGAACCTTACAACCTCACTACTAATATTCCTGCCAGCTCTTAATCTGAATATCTTCGAGTTTCATTGCGCAGAATGATTCGATGAATGCCTTTGCGAGGCGTGCGTTAGTGAGCAAGGGGATGTTGTGGTCGATTGCTCCGCGACGAATCTTGTAGCCGTTAGTGAGTTCGCGCTTCGTGTGGTTCTTGGGAACATTTACGATGAGGTCGAAAGCATGAGCGGAAATCATGTCCATGATCTTGTTGTCGCCTTCTTCATCGGGCCAAGAAACTTCGATTGCGTCAACGCCGTTTTCCTTGAGGAACTTCGCAGTGCCCTTCGTAGCATAAAGCGTGTAGCCGTTAGCCGCGAGCATCTGCGAGGGTTCGAGAAGGTCAACCTTGCCGTGAGCTTCGCCAGAAGAGATGAGGATGTTCTTCTTGGGGATTGAGTAACCCGTAGCGATGAGGGCGTTGAGGAGCGCTTCGTGGTAGTCGTCGCCAAGGCAACCTACTTCACCCGTTGAACTCATATCTACACCGAGCACGGGGTCGGCATTCTGAAGGCGTGCGAATGAGAACTGGCTGGCCTTCACACCGATGCGGTCGATGTCGAACGCACTCTTGTCGGGACGGCTGTAGGGTGCATCGAGCATGATGCGTGTAGCCGTTTCGATGAAGTTGCGCTTCAAAATCTTACTTACGAAGGGGAATGAGCGGCTGGCGCGGAGGTTACATTCGATTACCTTCACCTGGTTGCCCTTAGCAAGGAACTGCATGTTGAAGGGACCTGAGATGTTGAGTTCCTTAGCAATCTGACGTGCAATCTTCTTGATTTGACGTGCTGTTGCGAAGTAAATCTGCTGAGCGGGGAATACGAGTGTAGCGTCGCCTGAGTGTACGCCGGCAAATTCAACGTGTTCAGAGATTGCGTATTCAACGACTTCACCATTCTGAGCAACGGCGTCGAATTCGATTTCCTTAGTTTCCTGCATGAATTGAGAAACGACTACGGGGAATTCCTTGCTGACTTCAGTAGCCATCTGGAGGAAGCGTTCGAGTTCTTCTTCGTTGTGACATACGTTCATCGCAGCACCTGAGAGCACGTAAGAGGGACGTACGAGCACGGGGAAACCTACTTCCTTAACGAATTCCTGAATGTCTTCGAGCGATGTGAGGGCACGCCAAGCGGGTTGGTCGATGCCGAGCTTATCGAGCATTGCAGAGAACTTGTCGCGGTTTTCAGCGCGGTCAATGTTGACAGGAGAAGTACCGAGCACGGGAACACCCTGGCGGTGGAGCTTCATTGCCAAGTTATTAGGAATCTGACCACCTACAGAAACGATAGTACCGCGGGGCTGTTCGAGATCGATAACGTCGAGCACGCGTTCGAATGAGAGTTCGTCGAAGTAGAGGCGGTCGCACATGTCGTAGTCAGTTGACACGGTTTCGGGGTTGTAGTTAATCATGATTGACTTGTAACCCAAGTTGCGTGCTGTCTGAACGGCATTTACAGAACACCAGTCGAATTCTACTGAAGAGCCGATGCGGTAAGCACCTGAACCGAGAACGACAACTGACTTTTCATTCTTATAATAGTTCACATCGTAACCTTCTACGGCGTATGTCATGTAGAGGTAGTTTGTGAGTTCGGGATGCTCTGAAGCAACTGTGTTGATGCGCTTAACGGCGGGAGTGATGCCGAGCTTCTTACGGTATTCGCGCACTTCAAGCAATGCCTTTTCCATGCTTTCGTCAACCTTCAACACGAAGCGAGCAATCTGGAAGTCAGAGAAACCTGCAGCCTTAACTTCGCGGATGAGTTCAGCGGGAACGTCCTCGAGCTTGTTGTATGTTTCGAGCTTGTGCTTGAGGTCAACGATGTTCTTAAGGCAGTTGAGGAACCACTTGTCAATCTTTGTGAGTTCTTCGATGCGCTCAACGGTGTAACCTTCTTCCAACGCCTGAGCGATAGCAAACACGCGGAGGTCAGTGGGGTTGGCGAGTTCTTCATCGAGGTTTTCAAAAGATGTGTGGTTGTTGCCCACGAAACCGTGCATGCCCTGGCCAATCATGCGGAGGCCCTTCTGAATGATTTCTTCGAAGCTACGACCGATTGACATGATTTCACCTACCGACTTCATGCTTGAACCAATCAAGCGGCTTACGCCAGCAAACTTAGTCAAGTCCCAACGAGGAATCTTACAGATCATGTAGTCGAGCTCGGGTGCCTTGTATGCAGAGTTGGGAGTGCCCATCTCGCCGATTTGGTCGAGTGTGTAACCCAAAGCAATCTTGGCAGCTACGAAGGCGAGGGGATAACCTGTTGCCTTAGAAGCGAGCGCTGAAGAACGGCTCAAACGAGCGTTTACTTCGATTACGCGGTAGTCGTTAGTCTCAGCATTGAACGCATACTGAATGTTACATTCACCCACGATGCCGAGGTGGCGGATACACTTCACAGAGAGCGTCTGGAGCATTTCAACCTGCTCGGGAGTCAATGAGCAAGTGGGCGCAACAACGATAGATTCACCAGTGTGGATGCCGAGGGGGTCGAAGTTTTCCATGCTTGCCACGGTGAAGCAGTGGTCGTTAGCATCGCGGATGACTTCAAATTCTACTTCCTTCCAACCCTTGAGGCTTTCTTCTACGAGCACCTGAGGAGCGAAAGTGAAGGCACTTTCGGCGAGTTCGAGGAACTGCTTTTCGTCCTTACAAATACCCGAACCCAAACCGCCAAGCGCATAAGCCGAACGAATCATTACGGGGAAACCAATCTTGTGAGCAGCAGCAAGTGCGTCTTCCAAGCTTTCGCAAGCCTGGCTCACGGGAGTCTTCATTTCGATTTCGTCCAACTTCTTTACGAAGAGGTCGCGGTCTTCTGTGTACATGATACAGTCAACAGAAGTACCAAGCACTTCTACACCATATTCCTTGAGTGTGCCGTTGAGGTACAACTCAGTACCGCAGTTGAGGGCAGTTTGACCACCGAATGCCAAGAGGATGCCGTCGGGACGCTCCTTCTTGATGATTTCAGTAACGAAGTGTGCCGTTACAGGCAAGAAATATACCTTGTCCGCAATGCCTTCAGAAGTCTGAATCGTAGCAATGTTAGGATTGATGAGAACAGAACTGATGCCTTCTTCGCGAAGTGCCTTCAAGGCCTGAGAACCTGAATAGTCGAACTCACCTGCCTGGCCAATCTTAAGAGCGCCAGAACCGAGGACAAGAACCTTTTTAATGTCTTTTTTGTTCATCGCTGAATATGGTTTAATTGTAGATAAATTTCAGGGTGAATAGGAATTCCGAAAATTCGGACTTATTCAATATGCAAAGAAACTAAAAAAAACTCACATAGTATCTCTGCAAGGAGGATTTTTTTCTGCGAGGAGATTTTTTTATTTACCTCCATAAAAAAGGCTTCCGCAATGATGAGTTGCAGAAGCCTTTGAGTATGTTAGGAATTACTTGTTTTCCATCATAGCCTTGAGCGCAGCGAGAGCGTCGTTGTCACCGAGGCTTGTAGAAGCAGCTTGGTTCTGGATAGCGGGAGCTTCTTCCTTCTTAGTAGCACGCTTAGCAGCAGCCTGAGCCTTCTTAGCTTCACGAGCTTCAGCCTTAGCTACATCTTCGAAAGTGCGGCTGTGTGAGAGGAATACGCGCTTGCTGTCCTTGTTGAATTCAAGTACCTTGAATGTCAATGTTTCACCAACCTGAGCCTGTGAACCATCTTCCTTAACGAGGTGCTTGGGAGTAGCGAAACCTTCGATGTCGTTAGCGAGCTTGATAACAGCACCCTTTTCGTGGATTTCTACGATAGTACCTTCGTGTTCAGTACCATCAGCAAACTGTGCCTGAAGCGCTTCCCAAGGATTGTTTTCGAGCTGCTTGTGACCGAGGCTAAGACGACGGTTTTCCTTATCGATGTCGAGAACTACAACGTCCATCTGAGCGCCAATCTGAGTGAATTCAGAGGGGTGCTTAACCTTCTTAGTCCATGAGAGGTCAGAAATGTGGATGAGACCATCAACGCCTTCTTCGAGTTCTACAAATACACCGAAGTTAGTGAAGTTGCGAACCTTAGCATTGTGCTGGCTACCTACGGGGTACTTAGCTTCGATTTCCATCCAGGGATCAGCCTTGAGCTGCTTGATACCGAGAGACATCTTGCGTTCGTTGCGGTCGAGTGTAAGGATTACAGCTTCAACATCGTCACCTACCTTCAAGAAGTCCTGAGCTGAACGGAGGTGCTGGCTCCAAGACATTTCAGAAACGTGGATGAGACCTTCAACGCCAGTAGCGATTTCTACGAATGCACCGTAGTCAGCCATAACAACAACCTTACCAGTTACCTTATCGCCAACCTTGAGTTCTTCGCTAAGCGCATCCCAGGGGTGGGGAGTGAGCTGCTTGAGGCCGAGAGCGATACGCTTCTTAGCTTCATCGAAGTCGAGGATAACAACATTGAGCTTCTGATCGAGTTCAACGATTTCCTTAGGATCGTTTACGCGACCCCAAGAGAGGTCTGTGATGTGTACGAGACCGTCAACACCGCCGAGGTCGATGAATACACCGTATGAAGTGATGTTCTTAACTGTACCTTCGAGAACCTGACCCTTCTGAAGCTTAGAGATGATTTCCTGCTTCTGAGCTTCGAGTTCTGCTTCGATAAGAGCCTTGTGAGAAACAACAACGTTCTTGAATTCCTGGTTGATCTTAACGATCTGGAATTCCATTGTCTTACCAACGAATACATCGTAGTCGCGGATGGGCTTAACGTCAATCTGAGAACCGGGAAGGAACGCTTCGATACCGAATACGTCAACAATCATACCACCCTTAGTGCGGCACTTGATGTAACCCTTAACAATTTCCTTAGATTCGAGAGCAGCGTTAACGCGATCCCAAGACTTAGAAGCACGAGCCTTATTGTGAGAAAGAATGAGCTGACCCTTTACACCTTCGAGGCTTTCAACATAAACTTCAACTGTATCACCTACAGCGAGTTCGGGGTTGTAACGGAATTCAGAAGCGTTGATGATACCATCGCTCTTGTAACCGATATTAACTACAACTTCGCGCTTGTTAATAGCCTTAACAACGCCGTCAACCACTTCGTTTTCGCTAACGCGACCGAGGGTTGTTTCGTAAGCAGCTGTGAGCTCTTCGATGCTCTGACCACCTGCTACGTTACCGCTTTCGAAAGATTCCCAATCGAAATCAGCCAAGGGAGCTACATTCTTAAAATTTTCCATTTGTTTGTTTTGTTTTGAAATTAAACAAGTTAGACATTATGTTTGTTAATTTGCTAACTACCCCGAAGGATAGATTCGCAATTCGGGTGCAAAATTACAACTATTTATTTGATTGAAAAAGAGTTTAAGCATCTTATTTTGTGAAACACACACTTTTTCTTGCTCATGGTGAAGCTGATGTACAGGGTGGGAGTGAGGATAAGTGTTTTGCTTGAAATTATTCGGCACTTATTTCAAAATATAAGGGAGATAATTTAAACTATGTCCGACTTATTTTAAAGCGATTCTTAACCCTCTTTGTGCAGGTGCCGTTTCCTGAGTTTTCAAAAATAAACATGCATGGGGAAAGTTATACCATATATAATATTGTGTGTTTCTCGGAAAGTTGTATATTTGTGGATAGATAGTAAAACCTTAATCTAATTAAATATATGTATACCCTTATTGCCGATAGTGGAAGTACAAAGACCGAGTGGGCGCTCTTGAATGAGCATCAGATGATTCGCACGCTCACAACGGAGGGGATGAACCCTTGTGTGATGGATGATGCTGCGCTTGAGCGGGTGCTTACGGAGCAACTCTTGGTACGCTTGAGCGAACTCCGCCCGGAACGCATCTTCTTTTATGGAGCGGGCTGTAAGGATATGCACATTTTGCGTATGAAGCGCTTGCTTACGAAGGTGTTGGGGGCGACGGAAGTGTGTGTGGCGAGTGATATGCTCGGTGCGGCGCGTAGTGTGTGTGGTAAGCAAGCGGGAGTCGTGTGCATTATGGGCACGGGCAGTAACTCCTGCTTGTATGATGGCGAAAAGATTTGTGCAAATGTCTCTCCCTTAGGTTATATCCTGGGTGACGAGGGTAGTGGTGCTTCGTTGGGAAAAATCCTTGTTGGCGAGGTAATGAAGGGCGATTTGGAGTATTTGCGCACCGCCCTGTTTGATGCTTTGGGTGTGGATGAAAGTACGCTGATTGAGCGTGTGTATCGCAAACCTCTTGCCAACCGCTTCTTGGCGAGTTTGACGCCTTTCCTTCACGACCATCTCGATGATGCGAAGGTGCGTAAGGTGGTTGTGGATGAATTCGTCCGCTTTTTCCACCGCAATGTGCGCCACTACAAGCGCCCCGACTTGAAGGTGCATTTCGCCGGCAGCATTGCTTGGTGGTTTAACGAAGAACTCCATGAGGCAGCCCGTCAGTCGGGGTATCAAATGGGCAAGGTGATTCAGAAACCCTTGGAGGGCCTTGTGGAATACCACCTTTCAGAGCAGTAATAGTATTTTTCGTGATAGGCAAAAAGAAAGGGACGGCACCATACGGCGCTGTCCCTTTAATTTGTGTGGAAGGTGGAGCATTTAGTTCATTTCATTCTCTTCCTTCATGTCAATTTCTTGTTTATCCTTATCGTAGAACTTGTATTCGAGGAAGGAGAGTTGTTGGTTGGGCACGATGTGTACGCCGAAACCATACTTCAATTTCCAAAGTAACTTACGAGAAAGGAAACCTCTGCTGATGTATGCTTCTACAAAGGGGTGAATGTGGAGGTAGAACTTCTTAATCTTCAACTGATTGACCATCATGTCAATCTTGTTCTCAATCATATCGACAAAGAGGAGACTTGCCTTGATTTTACCCGTTCCGCCACATGTGGGGCACTCTTCTTCAACGCTTATGTTCATTGCTGGGCGCACGCGTTGGCGGGTGATTTGCATGAGGCCGAACTTTGAGAGGGGCAGGATATTGTGCTTTGCTCTGTCGTGCTGCATGTTTTCGCACATGCGCTCATAGAGTTTTTGGCGATTCTCTGCCTGGGCCATGTCAATGAAGTCAACAACGATGATACCGCCCATATCGCGAAGGCGTAATTGGCGTGCTAATTCATCGGCGGCACCCAGGTTTACATCAAGGGCGTTAGCCTCTTGTCCGTCGGGCGACTTTGAGCGATTACCGCTATTAACATCCACTACATGTAGGGCTTCGGTTTGCTCAATAATCATATAGGCGCCGTGCTTATAGGTAACGGTGCGCCCTAATGACGACTTGATTTGCTTGGTGACGGAGTAATTGTCGAAGATGGGAACTTGACCGGTGTACTTCTTGACGATACCTGCACTTTCAGGGGAGATGAGTGCCACATAGTCTTTAACATCGTTATATACCTGCTCATCGTTGATGATGATGTTTTCGTAAGATGGGTTAAAGAGGTCGCGAATCATTCCTACGGTGCGACTTGTTTCTTCAAAGACGCAAGTGGGGCGTTGCTGTGCTTGACGGGCGCGTTCAACGGTGTCTTCCCATCGCTTCAGCAAAACTTTTAATTCTTGTTCGAGTTCGTCGATGCGCTTTCCTTCGGCAACAGTACGGATGATGACACTGAAATTCTTAGGCTTAATCGTGTGCATCAGTTGCTTAAGGCGTGCGCGCTCGCCGTCGTTCTTGATTTTTGTCGAGACATTGATCTTGTCGGCAAAAGGAATAAGCACCAAGTAGCGCCCTGCGAATGAAATTTCGCATGTGAGGCGAGGACCCTTTGTGTTAATGGGTTCCTTTACGATTTGCACGAGGATTTCTTGGCCCTGCTTGAGGTGGTCTTGGATTTGACCTTCCTTCTCGAGTAGGGGAGTGGCTTGAATGCGTGAAATCTGTGGGTGGTGCTTACCAGCGAGCAAGATGTCTGTAAATTTCTCAAGTGCTCGGTAATGAGTACCCAGGTCAAGGTAGTGGAGAAAGGCGTCTTTCTCGTGTCCAACATTCACGAAGCATGCATTAAGTCCTGGCATGATTTTACGAACCTTCGCCAGGTAGATGTTACCAACGGCAAAATTTTCTTCGCGTCCCTCTTGTTGGAATTCCACTAACTTTTGGTCTTCCAAAAGGGCGATAGAAATTTCTTTCGGTTGGACATCAACAATAACTTCGCTTTTCATTGTGAGTCTTTTTTTAATGTAAATAAGAACAAACCTGAACACCCGTAGATAATCAAGTTTGTTCTTAATTCTTTTAGACAAGCAAATGTTTACTTGCTCTTATGTCTGTTCTTGCGCAATCTTTTCTTACGCTTGTGAGTAGACATTTTGTGTCTTTTTTTCTTCTTTCCGTTAGGCATAGTAGTAGTAGTTAAATGAGTGAATATAATCCTTATTACTTAATGTCCTCAATGAAAGTCTTTGCAGGCTTAAATGCGGGGATGTTGTGCTCGGGGATGATGATAGTCGTATTCTTAGAAATGTTACGAGCTGTCTTCTGAGCGCGCTTCTTCAAAATGAAGCTACCGAAACCACGGAGATAAACATTTTCTCCTTCTGCGAGCGAGCCCTTTACGCTTGCCATGAAAGCTTCAACTGTAGTGAGGATTGTAGCTTTGTCGATACCAGTCTTCTGCTGGATGTCGCTTACGATGTCTGCCTTAGTCATCTTAGGTTATTCTTTTATAGTTTGTTATAGTCTAGTGCTTGTTTGGTTTAAGCGAGTGCAAAATTATACTTTTTACTTGATAACAAGAAATCTTTTGCAGATTATTTTTTTAATTCTCAACGAACTACACCAAAAATAGGCGTCAAGATGCACAATTATTGGCAAATTGCAATCTTATTCACACGATTGATGTGGCGACCACCTTCAAAATCTGTGGTTAAGAACTCGTCCATAATTCCCTTAGCGGTATCAGTATCAATGTAGCGACCGGGCATTACGAGCACATTGGCATCGTTGTGGAGGCGTGTCATGTGAGCGATTTCAGGAATCCAAACGAGCGCTGCACGAACATGAGCGTGCTTGTTGAGCGTCATTGAAATACCTTCTCCGCTACCACAGATGGCAATACCCTTGTTTACTTCACCATTCTTCATACCATTGGCAAGAGCATGGGCGTAATCGGGGTAGTCACATGAAGCTTCGCTATCTGTACCGTAGTCTTTGTAAACAATGCCCTTTTCGTCGAGGTACTGCTTTACATATTGCTTGAGTTCGTAGCCGGCATGGTCGCTGGCAAGACCAATAATTGTAGTCATATTCTCTTAAAGTTCTGAGGTTATGAGGTTTGAGGATTATTCTGCCAAGAACTTCTTAATTTCTTCACGCATGTTTGCGGGAGTGAAGCCCAACTTTTCATCAAGCACCTTGAAGGGCGCTGAGAAACCGAAGCTTTCAAGACCGTAAACCTTGCCCTGTGCACCTACAAGTCCTTCGAATGTTACGGGGAGACCTGCTGTGAGTGCGAAAATCTTCTTATCCTTGGGGAGAATAGTTTCCTGATATTCCTTGCTCTGACGGCGGAAGAGACCTTCACTGGGGCAACTTACTACGCGAGCGGTGATGCCGTCTTCCTTCAAGAGGTAAGATGCTTCTGCCAATGTTGAAACTTCAGAACCGCTACCTACGAGGATTACGTCGGGATTTTCAGCTTCAACTACGTTGTAAGCACCGAAGCGCACCTGTGAGTAATCGGTAGTTGCGGGAAGGTCGTTGACATTCTGACGGCTGAAAATGAGTGCAGTAGGAGTGCTCATGTTTTCCATCGCAATGCGCCAGCATTCAGTTGTAGCGTGACCATCGCAAGGACGGAATACGCGTACTGAATCCAAACCGCTATGGTTACGGAGTTTTTCCATGAGGCGGATTTGTGCTTCCTGTTCAACGGGTTCGTGAGTAGGACCGTCTTCACCTACGCGGAATGCGTCGTGACTCCATACGAACTTCACGGGGAGTTCCATGAGGGCTGCCATACGGATAGCTGGCTTCATGTAGTCAGAGAATACGAAGAACGTACCCATAGCCGTGATGATACCGCCGTGGAGGGTCATACCGATACATACGCAAGCCATTGTCAATTCAGACACACCTGCTTGGAAGAAACCACCTGCAAAATTGTCGCGTGTGATAACCGTTGTATGCTTCAAGAAACCGTCAGTCTTATCAGAGTTGCAGAGGTCAGCACTTGACACAATCATATTCTTCACGTGCTTTGAGAGCATGCTCAAGCATGTTGCAGAAGCATTACGTGTGGGAGCATTCTTAGCCTGCTCAATTTCGCCCCAGGGGAGTTCGGGAAGCTTACCAGCAAACCAATCCTTGAGTTCAGCAGCCTTTTCAGCGTTTGCAGAAGCCCAAGCCTGTTCTTCAGCACGGCGTTCAGCCACGATGGCCTTCAATTCTTCCTTGCGTGCAGCATAGAGTGCCTGTGACTCTTCCCAAATGTGGAAGGGATCTGCAGGGTCAGCACCGAGGTTCTTTACTGTATTTACATATGCGTCGCCACCGAGGGGAGCACCGTGAGTAGCGCAGTTGCATTCGTATGAACTGTTGTCAGCCTTACGCGCACCCTTGCCCATTACGCAATGGCCGATGATGAGGGTGGGGCGCTTTTCTTCTTCGTTAGCGGCCTTGAGGGCAGCACGAATTTGGTCGGCATCGTTACCGTCAATTTCGAGGACGTTCCATCCCCAAGCCTTATACTTCGCACCTGTATCTTCGGTGATAACATCAGCAGTAGGAGTAGAGAGCTGAATGTCGTTAGCGTCGAAGAACATGATGAGGTTGTCCAAGCCCAAGTGACCTGCTACACGACCTGCACCCTGGCTGATTTCTTCCTGCACACCACCGTCAGAGATGTATGCATAAATCTTTTCCTTCTTGAAACCGGGGTTGCCTGTACGCGCATAAAGCGCCTTTGCTGCAATAGCCGCACCTACAGCGTAAGTATGACCTTGACCCAAGGGACCGCTGGTGTTCTCAATGCCGCGACTGAAGTTCTTTTCGGGGTGACCGGGAGTGGGAGCCCCCCATTGACGGAAACTCTTCAACTCTTCGATTGTGAAGTTACCAATCATCGCCAACTGTGCATAGAGCATAGGCGACATGTGACCGGGGTCGAGGAAGAAGCGGTCGCGACATTCCCAAGTGGGACACTCGGGGTCGAAAGTGAGAAACTCAGAGTAAAGAACATTGATGAAGTCGGCACCACCCATTGCACCACCGGGGTGACCAGATTTAGCCTTTTCTACCATTGACACCGCCAACACTCTGATATTGTCGGCTACGCGGTTCATGAGTTCTTTTGAATGTTCCATTTTGTAACGTTGGAATTTTTTTTGATGATGCCCCACGGGGCGTTAGTTCATATTTTCGGCAAAAGTACGCTTTTATTTTAAGATGGCAAAGATAAAATCTGTAAGAAGTTAAGCGTTGTTAAAAAAATATAGTGCTCGCAGGGTGCAAAAATGTATGTTTGAAATGTTGGAATAACCTGTGTAAAGAATCAGTTTTGCCCAATGTGGCGAGTCCTGTTACTTTAGGTCTTTAAGTGTTATTTGGTAAAAAGTTTTTCGTATTGTTGAAGTTGTGAGGAAAGAAGAACGAGCGGAATGAGGACATTCTGTGACTTCTGAAGCTGATGATTTAATAACTTTGGTAAGAATAAGGGTTTCAACAATACCCTTATCCGCAATCTAAAACCTCTTAGTCAATGGCTTGGCAAGCAATATGACAAATTCAGACATCTATAAAGCCAGAGTAGAATTGAGGGATAAAACTCTAAATAATAATGGCGACCAGTAGGTCGCCATTTGTAATCTATTCTTTTTTAGTGTCTTCAGCAGATTTCGCTTTATTAGTATTAGCTTGCTGCTGATTCATCATAATCATATTTTGCACCACATTTGCCAAATTATGCTGGGCTCTAATATTTGTAAAAGATTCATAGTCATAGAAAAGATAATTATCCCACAAACCTATTTCTATTTCTCTAATCAAATCTTTAATCTTCTTAGAATCTGCTTGTCCATTTTGAGAGAAATAGTCAGTATTGGCCAATTGTGTTCTTAGTACCAATATTGTCTGAAACTCCCCAGGTGTAAACTGCTTATGCCAGTCTATTGGATTAATAATAGTATCAGGTTTTTCTTTTTCAATATAACTTTTTGCGTGCACCTCCTCAACATATTTCTTACCAACATTTCTCACTGCGTTAAGTCGTAAGTTTGAAGTAAAATATGATTCAATATCTGTAAAGAAATGATTATCACAATTACCCTTGTTGATTTGCACTATCATCGTATTGATTTCATCCTTGTCTATTACAATGTCTTTGAATCTTATATTTTTAATATCAAAAGCATCCTTTGTCGGTGTCTCGAATGGGATACCAAGTTTATGTAAGGCTACAACGACTGCTCTTTTCTCAGAAATACTAAGCTTGGTATTGAACTCATTTGCAGTATCTACAAATGTCTTCTTTTGCTGAGCATATTCCTTGAAAATATCTAACGCTTTAACAGCCATTGAACGCACATTCTTAATTTTCTTCTCCTGTTTCCAGTGTAAGAAATAAGAACCGCCATAAGTACCGATTAAAGCACCTATAGCTCCACTTATAAGTGGCAACAACCAACTCCAAATATTATATGTTTCCTGTATAGCACCAGCTGTTTCCATAATTACAAATATTTATCAAGTATTGCTTGTTTCTCGATCGCAGCATTATCTATCAAAGTGCGAGCCTTAGTAATCTCTAATTCCAATGCCTCTATCTGGGCTACGATGCGTTTTTGTTCATCAATAGTCAATAATGGAATCTTGAAGTTGTCGATATCCTCCTTGTTAATACTTGGATAAGCGGCTTTTGGCATAGCTGTTTCCATTTGCTTCATTAAGTTATCGGAGAACATAAACAAGTAGTACAACAACTTGGATATATAATTCTCCTCATTCTTAGACTTAAGCAAAGCAAAACCCGTTGAGAAAATAGTTTTCTCTGGAACACTATCTATGTATGCAAAACCTTTAAGATAAGGGCGAACCGTAGATACTATCACAGTTCTATCTTCTGCAACTCGCCTTGCTCTGGATGGAGCATCTTTGCCTAATATCTTTTTGTCAAAAGATATGCTACCATCACCTTTGCCTACAGAATCAATATCTACGTATGTAAAGAACTCGTCTTTCCAGCAAGATGTAGGATTTAGTGTTAAAGTATTTATATCAAAATACTCTTCTATACTTACAGTAGAACCTAAACCATTTATAATTATTCTAATATCTGAAAGATTCTTGTCAATTAATGACTTAGCATCATTATTGGACTTCTCAA
The DNA here is from genome assembly GCA_045631665.1 of Alloprevotella sp. GTDB lineage: Bacteria > Bacteroidota > Bacteroidia > Bacteroidales > Bacteroidaceae > Alloprevotella. The sequence continues at coordinate 35,180 of JAZQVD010000031.1, read as the reverse complement.
TCTTGCCAATTTCCTCAACGATCTGTTTCTGGATATCAATAGGTGGAACAGGAATGCGTATTCCCTTAATATTCGAAATATTAACACTGGCCTGATTCGCAGCTTTTATTGCATACTTTTGAACTTCAGCCATAAAAATTGGCAACTTAAAAATGGCATAAGCATATTTAGGCATGATAAGGCTATTAGCTCTAAATCTAAGTAGATTTATGCCATGCACTACTTTCTCATCAGAGTCAAAAATACCCGTCTTACCTAAATACTTAACACTATTAATATGACTAAACAGAATATCCCCATTTTGCAAAAAGTCCTGTTCGTCAACTATATCAGTTGTCCACTTTGTTGCTTTTATGTCAAATTCTGCATTAGCAATGGATTCTATACGAGAAACTCGATATCCACCAACAAAATCAGATTGCTTTACATTCTTGCCATTCTTGATAGAAGTAAATAAGTCTGCAATTTTTATTTGTGGATATTGGCTGTCAATTATTGTTTTTTTTAAAATTGTTAGAGATATGCTTTTATCGTATGTATCTCTGTCAAAAGTAAGCATATCAATTAGTGCAGACCTTGAGATATGGGACTTCATTTTCTCGGAAATGATAGAGTGGTAATTTCCTGCAAAAGCCTGCTTAATATATGTACTTGCTTTTTCTGGATTATTATTACTGTCTACATCAAAAAGTTGAGTACACTCATCAATATTTTTACCTCTCTGAATGGCATGAATGCCCTCGCTACCTCTACGATTTGAGAACTCATAGCCTAAGAAACATTTTTCTATATTTTTTTCTCCGCTCTTGACAATAACAACCTTTTGAGGATATGCCAAAACGAAGTACAAAAGTTTTTCAGCTTCAGTACGTAATATTACCTCATATAACTTAGCATCATTCTTGGCAACGATTTTCTTTTTATACTCGGCATATATTTCGTGTGCTTTAACTTTTTCATTTGGTGATTTCTGTAACAATGTAACATAATCAGCATAATCGAGTCCCTCCCAAACGTGAGCTACATATTTTGAGGCAGGTGTTTCAATCCCGTTGATGGTAACATCATTCAATGTGCGGAAATAAGTATCAACTGCACTCTTTGTGTTTGTTGCAAAATAGTTATCTCTACGACGTAGGAATAGGACAACAGTATTTATTGGGGTTGCCATAAAAGTATTGCTACCCAATTCTGCGATTGCAACTATATCAAAGTATTGCAATATAATCTCACGAGCCTTTGTATAGATGCCCGAATTACTCAAAATAGAACTTGGTAGTATAACACCGGCTATACCACCATCTTTGAGTAATTGTTTGGTACGCTCGATAAACAGGCACTCAATTTCAGAACTATTATCAGTTAACGAGTTATACAATTCAAAATCTTGTTCTGTATAATAGTCACGAGTTGTCTGACGGAATGATGAAACAGAATATGGAGGATTGCTCAATACAATATCAAATTGCTGATTATCCTTTTGTCCGTCATTTACCTGTTTGCGTAGTTTACCTTTATACTCTTTGTTGTTACAGAAGTTGGCGAGTCCATCACTTAAGATAACATTTGCCAAACCATCACCGTGCAAATAGCATCCAACCTTACCAACTTTCACAAGTCGATAATCCTTTTCAATACCATACACGTAATCTGTAGCCCAATCAAAATGGCAATTCTGCCAATTGATAAGGTGCTTTCTTGTCTCCTCAATATATTTAGTGGTATCACAGGCGTTTATGATGTCCTGTATTTCGTGCATAAACTCTGTGATAAAGTGGCCGCTACCAGCTGCATAGTCAATCATATACGGCAAAATCTCACCATCCTTGCGAGATAGTTTTTCAGCCATAACCGTATCCAAAGGAAGACTCTTTATGATAAATTGTGCAATAGGTACAGGCGTAAAATATTGTCCAGCCTCTTGTTTGAGGCCGGTAGTAAGCAACAATTCAAAGAAGTCTGACAAATATTGCTGTCGCTTGTTGTATCGGATTCTATATCCCTGAATCAGCTCTACAACCTCTTTTACGACTTTTGCATTTTCCTCAAAAGAGGCATTATCATATACTTCTTTAATTGCAAACTCGTTATTCTTTTCAAGACGGAGCTTGTTTACCTCTCTTAAAAGATACTGCTTAGTATCTTCATTTAGGTTAGCACAACGCTTGTCAAAGTCCTCATTGTTGAAATCGCTAACAGTCCTGTCCAAGAATTTTTTCATTCCTTTGCTATAAAGGTCTGTCAAGCGAAGTTGGAAATCAACGTGGTTGTCTCGCCCTTCAAGCCACTGAAACTTTAATTCTTCACCCTCACCCGTAGTTGTTTCATCATATACCTTGCACAAGAAGAGTGTAAATATCTTATTGAAAGCATTTCCCTTATCTGATACTACATTATGACGCAGTATTTCAAGGAAACGGTTGAAGATAAAGCTTGAATCTTCTGCTTTAATTTCCTTTAATTGTTCCTTTGTTAACGCCTTGCTCTGGAAATTATATGGTTGCACCCAAGAATCAAAGATACCGTTATCTTTGGTGAGCTTATTCCATTTCTCATAAATGTCCTTAACATCACCATTGCGATAATCATCTTCAATCTTGATAATCTCATTTACATATACAAACTTATTGCCTTTCAATTCTGATGCGTACAACATTAGCACATCAGCCTTGCTGCCAGATAATTGGAAATATGTAAATAGCTGACCACCATCCTTACGGATTCGCGCCAACTCCTTATTGTACTCCTTGCCAAATGTCTTGCATTCGATAAGCATATATGGTGTTCCATCTTCGCGATTAACACAAATATCCAATCGCCCTGATGTGCCATGCCCAGATGGCCAAGTCTTTTCAAGAACTATGTTTTGAGGCTTATATCCCTTGGTAAGAAGTTTATCAACACACTCAAGCACCACAAAATTTTCGGGTTGCGAAAAATTCTGTGTAGTCTTGCTTTCGGCAGTAATGGCGCAACCGTAGTTAATGCTCTGTGTTTCAAAGTCAATCTCTATGGCATAATCAACATATATTTTATGATAAATGCCATTCGTTCCGTTTTTTGGAACAAATCCTAAAGCTGTAATATGTTTTTTTATATCCATAGTATTCCTAATTTTCTTGCAAAGTTAAGAAAATAATAGAAAATACCTCGTTAATATTTTGATTTCTCGTGAAAATTCTATATGGTTCTATCCTATAATATGCTGAATACATAAGAAATATTTAGAACTCTTACTTTATCATACAAATATGCTCTATTGTATTTCCATACATTATTGTGTTTCAATTCGCTAACCTTGGATGACGATAATAAAGTTTTGTTTTTTCATAAGTTAATAATCTCAAGAAATACAACGCTTATTTTGTGCACTAACTGCACAAAATATGCTGGTGAAAAGAGGCTCTGTAATGATTTCTCTTTTCACCAGCATTATTTTTTATACCTTGCGGAGTTGGAAACTAAAGAAAACGGATTTTATCGCCAATTACAACCGAATGATTTGTAACTCAGCAAACATTGTTTGCGCCATTCATGTGTATGGACGCGCATGATATTTATTACCCGGTTATCTTGTTAATTTTGCTGTTCGTTATTTGAGTTTGGACGGTTTAGCGTCTCTGCTATAAAATCTTCGAGTGACAGATCGGTGGTCATTCCGATTTTTTGGCGGAAGCGGTGGCGAAGCATGAGGACGCTTCGCGGTGCGATGGCTAAAAGTTCAGAGATACGTTTGTTATCTTGCTTTAAAACAATGAGCATGGAGAGCAGTTCTTCGCGACGAGTAATAGTAGGAATTTTCTCGCGTAAGCGAGGAAGAAACTGTGGATAGAGCAGTTCAAAACATTGACGGAACTTGGATTCTCCCTCTGTCTGTAGCATTGTTGGGGTGAGCGTCTCCAACCCCTGGCGCTTATTTTTATCGTCCAGAATTTCTTTGATTTCTTGAACTCTAATACCATTTTCAGCGTTTGACTGATTCAGTTGTTCGGTCAACGAGGTGAGTTTTTCATCGGCATGCTTCATCTGGATACGATGTTGCTTTCGTTGTTTAAGCAGGAGCGTAACGATTGTTGCAATGGCTATGAGGGAGATGCTTATACAAATGAGGAACACGAGCAGTTGGTTGGTTTGCTGAAGTTGAGCAAGTTTGAATTCCTGTCTCTCTTGTTTTGTTTGCAAATCTACGATGCTTTCTATAATATTGTAATTCAACTTTTTCTCCCTGAACATTTGCCGTTCTTGAAGCATTAATTGGGTGTACTGCTCTACCTTGTGATGCTTCTTGCTTTTCAGATAGTGGTGGAGAATGGGTTGATAATCAATGTGGATGAAGGTTGTTGCATCATCAGGTCTGAGCAGTGCATACATACTGTCAAGCATTGTTTCAGCTATGTTATGGTTCCCGAGTTTCAGGTAGGTTTGCGCCAACTGATGGTAGGCCTTTGCGCGGTTGATGGGGGTGCCTTGTTGAGTTACCTCTTGTAGTTCCTGAATCCCAAATTGCAGTGTATCTCCGCTCATCTTTGTAAGGTACGTGCCGTGCAACAAGTCAACATCCACCATCCCGCTGTTATAGGGTAGGGAACTGCAGCGTTGGCGTGCCATTGCTGCATAGAACGCAACGGAGTCGGACTCTCCTAATTGATATAATACGCGCCCCTTATTAATATATGTCTGTGCTGAAACCATGGGATTCTCCACACTCATATTACTCTCCACGCGCAAAGCTTCAGATGCATATACATTGGCGTATTCGGGGGCTTCCCAGTAGAGGAAAAGGTCCACCATGGCATGAAGACTGTTGAGTACGCCCAAGTCATCATTCTTAAGTTCTGCTTCTCCCTTGCTTTGTTGAAATAGTTCTAACGCCTTGTTGAGGTGACCATTACGCTTGTAGAGTGTGCCCAACATCGCTGTTACCCATTGCTTGCCTGAAGAGTTCTTGCACAATTCAGCTTGACGCAAGGCCTCTTCACACCAGTTGATAACCTCCTTTTGATACTTTGGATTGCTGTAAAACACGGCTGCCGCGTAGGCATAGTCGCGGAAGTAGCGCTCGGGAGTCGCTTGATGAAGGGGAAGCGTCAATGCTTTCAGTATGGTTTCCTCCGCCTCCTTCATACGTTCCGTGCGCGACAAGGCATAACCTAAAACGGAGTAGTAATCTCTTAAACCATGTTTTTGTAGGGTGGGGGATGACTTGAATGTTTCTTTCAAAACCGTGATACATGCTTCGGGACTGCCCTTACTTTGGAAGGTGTTCATCAACTGCACCAACGCTTCTGTGTGTAAAAATAATTGTTGGTCAGTCAACTCATTCTCTGTTATAGGTAGAGAAAGAAAACTTTTAAATGCACTGATGGCGTCGTCATGCTTTCCTTCACGTTGTAATGTCCTCGCTTGTTGATAGAGAGTTTCGTTGGCAAAACCGGTACTACAAACCACGGTGAGCAAAATACATAATAGTATTCTTTTACTCCAAAGAGGTATATTCATAAGTTTATAATTTGTATACATGCAGATAGAGTGTTTCTTGATTTTGTATATCGTCATTTGCAAAATTATGTAAATTCTGTGTGGTAATCCCTATAATTGTGTTTACATTAATGTATACATTGCGGGATTTTTTACTAAATTCTCCGGAATATAGGATAAAATGTAGGATTTAAATATTTTTAAGGTTGGAAATCTCAAATTAACTTTGCGTAAAATATAGAAATGGGATTGATGATGAGTTTTGTTGTCATTTATCAACCGGCAAAGTATCATTATTGAATACTCAAGAGCGCCACTATTTTGCGATTAATATTATAGGACAATATATTTTCTTAAATTCAGTAACTTATGAAAAAGATTAAGATGCTTCTAATGGCTTTAGTAGCCGTTGTAATGGGTGCAACTTTTGTTGCGTGTGATTCAGATGACAACAATACGGCACCGACAGTAAGTTTGAAAGGTCGTTGGTATAACAAAACGGAATCTCACAGAGAACTTTTGATGATACAAGATGACAACAGTGTTGTGGCTTACAGAGTGCACAACTATGAATCTTGGGAAAATGTCAATGGCTGTCTTACAGTAAATGGTAATGAAGTTACCATGATTTTTGAAGATGGTAACAATGTTACAGGAACTTTTGCTCTTGCGAGCAATAAGCTTACAATCAACACCACCAATGGTGTATATGAATACTCAAAGTTGGCTGATGAGACCAATTTGGTGGGCGCATGGAATTATTCGCACATTACCTTTGCTGCAAAAGCCGTTAAGGACGAGATTGTAATTCCTGGTGGTACAATTAACGGCGAAGTAGTGCCTCCTACGGTGATGCAAACCTCACAGCTCAGTGGTAGATTTATTGAATACGCTGCTCAACGCTATTTCCGCGATATCGTTTTCAATAACAACGGCACTATTACATATAATGTGTTGAAGAACGAAGTGGATGTTCCCATGACCAAAAATTATTCAATTGATGGTTTGAACATGACCATTACTGGAGAAACTGCTAATCATGCTATCGAATCTACATTTATGGTGATGCAGAGCTTTGACAAGAATACAGCTTATTTTATTTTTGACAAAGAAACTGTAGCAGACATGTTTATCGGTTATGCACTTATGTTGTTTGAAGGAGGCGTGGCACCCGATGTTACAGACGAAGCATTGGAGGCATACAAGATGGCATTCACTGAGGCATTCGATTACTACAGCGTAGAGTTTGTAATAACACGAGCAATGTAATTCATTTGCAAGTTGTTAGACGAAACTTTTATTCCTTTTATACATACAGTTTATTAACTAACTTAAATTCATTTCATAATGAAGCGTACATTCAAAGCGGTTGCTGCGGTAATCGCATGCGCAATGGTAACAAGCTGTGCAACTATTTCTAATCCTGTTGCAGTTACAACTAACCCTTTCGGTACAAAGTGTGGTATTGCTGAAAGCACTATCTACTTGGGTACTTGGAGTTCTAAGGGCGAAGAAAACGGTATCGACAAGGCTGCCAAGCAGGCTGGTATCACTAAGATTTCTCACGTAGATTCTTACACAAAGAGTTACTTCTGGGGTATCGTTATCAAGCAGACAACTAAGGTTTACGGCGAATAATCGTTAAACACAAACGAGAAGGGTGTGTATCTCTCGGGATATACCTCTTCTCTTTTTTCTTATTAATGTTAGCTGTGACATATAGTTATTTCCAAAAGTCATTAACTTTTATAGATAGATAACTTAAGGTTACACAAACAATGCTTGGTTACTATTGTAAAAGTTAATAAATTTGAAGCGTGAGATGATTCATCTGACAATAATGTAAAATCTATAAACCGCTATATCTATGATTACTTTCACGCTTGCGCTCTTTGTCCTCATTGCTGGATATTTTGTCTATGGGGCGTATGTAGACCGTATTTTTTCTCCCACAAACCGCAAAACGCCTGCAATTACCGTGGCGGATGGGGTGGATTACATACCCCTTCCCACTTGGAAAATCTTCATGATTCAGTTCTTGAATATTGCGGGGCTTGGCCCTATTTTCGGAGCCATTATGGGCGCGCAATTCGGCACGGCTTCTTACTTGTGGATTGTCTTTGGCACCATCTTTGCCGGTGCTGTTCACGATTTCTTCTCTGGAACACTCTCTATCCGCAATGGGGGAGAAAGTCTTCCTGAAATCGTCGGTCGCTACTTGGGGCCACGCACCAAGAAGGTAATGACGCTCTTCACGATGGTGCTGATGATACTCGTAGGTGCCGTCTTTGTTAGCGGTCCCGCAGAACTCATTGCCGGCATGACACCCGATTGGATGGATGCCTACTTTTGGATCATCGTCATCTTCCTTTATTATGTGTTGGCCACACTGATGCCCGTTGATAAGATTATTGGAAAGGTATACCCCCTATTTGCCGTTGCCCTGCTGTTTATGGCGGGTGGCATTTTGGTAATGCTCTACGTAAAAAGCCCTGCCCTGCCCGAAATGTGGAACGGAATGGGCACGAAATACGAGACTAATCCGATCTTCCCAATGATGTTCATCTCCATTGCTTGCGGGGCCATTAGTGGTTTCCACGCAACACAGTCGCCCCTTATGGCACGTTGCATGACGCATGAGAAACATTGTCGCCCCATCTTCTACGGAGCAATGGTTGCAGAAGGCATTGTTGCCCTTATTTGGGCAGCAGCCGCTACTTATTTCTTCCAGGAGAATGGCATTGTTGACCAACTCACGGGCAAGGCCTTTTCAGGAGCAGCGGTTGCTACATACATTTCTAAAGAATGGTTGGGTGTTGTAGGAGGTGTTTTGGCGATACTCGGCATTGTTGCCGCTCCCATTACAAGTGGCGACACCGCCCTGCGTTCGGCGCGCTTGATTGCGGCTGACTTCCTACACATCGACCAACGCCCCATGAGCAAACGCCTGCTTATCTGTATACCCCTCTTCTTGATAACCATAGGTGTGCTCGTCTATAGTTTGAGCGACGCCGAGGGTTTCAAAATCATTTGGCGCTACTTCGCGTGGTGCAACCAAACCCTGTCCGTCTTCACCCTTTGGGCAATCACCGTTTATTTGGTGCGTGAGCGGAAAAACTTCTACATCACCCTGCTTCCCGCATTGCTGATGACGCTCGTTTGCTCCACCTACATTTGCATTGCTCCCGAGGGACTTTCGCTTCCCCAAGTAATTGCCTATGTTATTGGTGGTAGTTGCGCCGTAATATCGTTGGTGTGGTTTATAGTGTGGTACAGAAAAAATAACTAATATTCAAACAAATAGCATACATCCCCTATATTATTATCAAAGAAAAGGATATGAAAATTCAGTCTTTTATTTGTATTGCCATATTATTTTTCGTGGTGGGCAACCTCGCCATGTGTAGCAAGCAATCGGCTTCTCAAACGGCATCCGTAGCGCAAGACACCCTTGAGGCTTCAACGCCCGAGCAAGTCCTCGTGAAATTCCTTGCGGGCAACGAACGCTATGTCAGCGGGCAATGCATTCATCCGCATACTGATGCCCATCGTGTCAGCGAGACGGCTCCTCATCAGGCTCCATTTGCGGCAGTGGTGGGATGTTCAGATTCGCGTGTGCCCGTAGAGCTCGTTTTTGACCAAGGTATTGGCGACATCTTCGTTATTCGCACAGCCGGAAATAATGTCAATGGCGAGATGGTGATGGGTAGCGTAGATTATGCCATTGAGCATTTGGGGGTCAAGGTGTTGCTTGTGTTGGGGCATGGCTCTTGCGGAGGTGTGACGGGGGCAATATCCGAGAATAATGAGGAGCATGGTAATATAGGTAACCTGTTGGATGTTATTCGTAAGGATGTACCTCAGTATGTAGGCAAGAGTGACAGCCTTGATGTCGCAGTGCGTCTTCATGCCCAGAAACAGGTCGAGCGCATTGTTGCCTATCCCCATGTGGCTGAAAAGATTCAGCGCGGAGAGTTAATCGTGAAGTGTGCTTACTACGATGTACACACGGGAAAGGTTACGATAGAGTGTAATTCTTAGTGTGCGTTTGAGTATTTTGTGAATTTGTATGCGGATTGAGAAGAATTTGCAAAAGATTGTATTTGTAGTGTGATTGATAACAAATATAAAAAGACGCCTCGTGGAGAAGTGACTCTTGCGGGGCGTCAATGTATTTGTGAGGTTGTAAGATGTTAAATATGGATGTCTTTAAGCAAACTGAATCGCCACGGCAATGCATGCCGCGAAAAATATGCCGCTTAAAGCGAACAGAATGATAAAGATGTAGTAGAGGGTGGTGAAGACGGACTTCATGATAGCCTTGAACCATGATGTTACACCGTACACATTGCGGAAGGCGATGGTGAGATAGGTGCAGGCACCGATAAGCAATATCCATTGCAATACCTCTATGGGGACGGCAAATACGAGGTAAAGAATATAGATGCAGATGATGAGCAGTTCGAGTATTGCCGTGTAGTGAAGGGCGAACACCAGGTGATGGAGTACTGGGCGCTTTTCCTTGCGCTGCACAAGGCGTAGTGCAAACACTACGAACGGCGCTGTGAACAAAATCATCATGGGGAAATACTTTGTGGTGAATTTCACCAACTGCGTCCATACGGCTATGAGTATTTGGACATCTTCTGACTCCGCAACATTCTTTGTGTTGATGCGGTAGCAACCTTCTGTTTCGGGTAAGAGGTATTCGTCTTCAATGAGCACTCGGGGAACTGTAGCTTTCCAAATGTCAAGCGAGTCGCCTTTTGAGTCGTGAATCGTTTCGAGATGGGCAATAAGGTCGGCGTGCTGTGTTGCTATCGCTAATGGAGCGTGGAGGGTGACAGTGTCGCGCGGACATGCTTTCAGTTTCGCAATGTAGGTTGTGTCGTTAGCGAGCATCCCCACTTGGATGCCTGAGGCATAGCGCTCATCTTCGGTAAATCCTTGCACTGAGTGACTTAACTTTTCAGAACCGAAGAATACGAACATGGTTATGAAGACGAAGAGCAGGAACATATTAAGTTTAATGGGGTGTTCCTGACTGGTAAACTTTCCTGCGATGTATTCGTTGGTGAGTTGCCCTGGTCGGCGGACAAGCGTTTTGAGCGTGCGGAAAAAACGGGGGTCCCACACGAGACTGTGGTTGAAGTACACCTTGATAAACGCGGGTATGCTTGGCACTTTCGCCGTTGCGGGTTGTCCGCAAACGTGGCAGTATTTTCCTTTGAGTTCCGCTCCGCAATTCAAGCAATGCTCGTAGGGGAGTACGAAGGTTTTTTGCTCGGCGGGTGCGTCTTGTTTCTTCTTAAATTTGAACATTCTTTATTTAATTATGTGTAATTTTCAAACTGCAAAAATACTTTAATTGCTTGTTTGCACCAAGTGAAAACCCTCTTTTTTAGAGATTTTTAGAAAATATGAAGTAGGGGAACTTACATTCTGTAAATGGCATTCGTTGGTTAAGAAATATTCCTTTAACTTTGTAATTCATTATCCAAGATAGAAAATTATTAGTTTATGAAACAGTTTATTCTTTTAATCTTAAGCGTTCTGACGCTTGTTAATATTGCTAACGCCCAGCAGCGTGTGGTGGATGTTATGGACAATTCGCCCATTGCTTCGGCTACGATTTTTGATACCGAGGGGCGTGTCGTAGGAATTACTACTATGGATGGCGACTTCTCAGAAGTTCCTGCATCGGCATATCCTATTACGATTCGTTGTATTGGTTTTGAACAGTTGGTGATTGACAGTTTGGAGAACAAGGAATGGCAAATGATTCCCATAATGTATGAATTAGAGGATGCCGTAATCTCCGTCAAACCTCAAATTCTGAAGCAGACTTTTTACATTCGTGAGTATTTTACCTTGTGTAATGAGGTCGATACGATTACTTTCTTCATTGAACGCATGGCGGACCGTTTCACCCCTGCAAGCAAGGATGTGAAGTTTAGTAAAACCTCAATGCGTGATCTTAATGCACGCTGTTATGCGCATTATAAGATGTCAGGTCTTGATAGCGTAGCGGTTGATTATAAGACAGAATTTCCATCTATGGCGATGTTGATTGAACCTGAAATCGAGCCAATTACTCCGCACGAATCATTGTTAAAATCAGATAGTCCCACTAAAACTTATGAGAAACCGGGGAAATCTGGAATGGAACTTATTCAAAAGTTGAATTCTCAGACATTTACGATGTTTCAAGATGTCTTGGCAGAGCGAAAGGATCATACTCACTCCATTTGGTGGTTAAAACTTGTAGGTCTTACGACGGTTTTTAACCAGTGTTATATGACTCATATTTATCGTGCTAATGATAATAACTTGTACATGCCGAAGGACTTGATCGAAGCAAGTTTGGTGATGGAAGGTGATGGTAAGGGGAAGACCTATCGTTTGTTGTTTCACACAGATAAACCGTTGTTGATTCGCTCAATGATAGAATTGTATGTCGTTGACCGCGACTATCTTTCAAAAGAAGAAGCGAAGGTGGCTTACAAGAACATCCCCACTAATGTGAAGTTTGAAATTCCCGCTACAGTTCCTAAATTGAACGAGGCTACAGAAAAACTCGTGAAGCGTGCGAAGGAGGAGACTAAGAAAAGGGAGGAGAGTAAGAAATAACATTCAGTAGATAGCAATTTGTATTTAGTAAAGTCAAGGGTCAAGAATCAAAGGAGTGCCTTATGTGTGGTGGCTTTTTTGTCTCTTGACTCTTGTCTCTTATTTATATTTTTGAAAAATTCTAACTTAAGTCTTTAGCATGTCTGTTTTTTCTGCTAACTTTGCACGGATAAAGACAAACTTTGAAATAATAACCTAAAAGATATGATTAAAATTACTTTTCCTGACGGTAGCGTTCGCGAGTATGAAAGCGGCGTGACTGGTTTGCAGATTGCGGAGAGTATTTCAAGTCGTTTGGCACAAGATGTTATTGCTTGTGGCGTAAACGGTGAGACGGTTGAGTTGAACCGTCCGATTCTTGAAGATGCTTCTATCAATCTTTATAAGTGGGATGATGCTGAAGGTAAGCATGCCTTCTGGCATACTTCTGCGCACTTGATGGCTGAAGCTATCGGTGAACTTTGGCCTGGCACACAGTTTGGTATCGGTCCTGCAATCGAAAACGGTTTCTACTACGATGTAATGCCCCCTCAGGGCGTGAGCATCCGCGAAGAAGATTTCGTGAAGATTGAAAAGAAGATGCAGGAACTTGTGCAGAAGAAGGATGCCCTCGTGCGCGAAGACATCTCTAAGGCTGATGCGCTCAAGTTCTTTGCTGACCGCGGTCAGACTTATAAGAACGAGTTGATTGAAGAACTCGAAGACGGTAAGATTACAACTTACACTCAAGGAACTTACACCGACCTTTGCCGTGGTCCTCACTTGATGAATACAGCTCCCATCAAGGCGTTTAAGGTGATGAGCGTGAGTTCAGCATACTGGCGTGGCGATGAAAAGCGTCCTCAGATGACACGCGTTTATGGCGTTTCATTCCCCAAGAAGAAGCTCCTCGACGAATACCTCCAGCTCCTTGAAGAAGCAAAGCGCCGCGACCACCGCAAGATTGGTAAGGAAATGGAACTCTTCATGTTCTCCGACCTCGTAGGTAAGGGACTTCCCATGTGGATGCCCAAGGGTACAGCGCTCCGCCTCCGTCTCGAAGATTTCTTGAAGAAGATTCAGAAGAAGTTCGGTTACCAGCAGGTAATGACTCCCCATATCGGTTCAAAGAGTCTCTATGTGACTTCTGGCCACTACGCTAAGTATGGCAAGGACTCGTTCCAGCCCATCCATACCCCCGAAGAAGGCGAAGAATACATCCTCAAGCCCATGAACTGCCCCCACCATTGCGCTATCTACGCTTGGAAACCCCGTTCATACAAGGATCTCCCCATTCGTATGGCAGAGTTTGGTACGGTTTATCGTTACGAACAGAGCGGTGAACTCCATGGTTTGACTCGTGTGCGTGGCTTTACTCAAGACGATGCTCACATCTTCTGCCGTCCCGACCAGGTGAAGGATGAATTCCTCCGCGTTATGGACATCATCATGATTATCTTCAAGGCATTGAAGTTTGAGAAGTTTGAAGCTCAGATTTCACTCCGCGACAAGGTGAATCGTGAGAAATACATCGGTTCGGAAGAAAACTGGGAACGCGCTGAGTCAGCAATCATTGAAGCATGCCAGGAAAAGGGACTCCCCGCCGTTATTGAATATGGCGAAGCAGCCTTCTATGGTCCTAAGCTCGACTTCATGGTTAAGGACGCTCTTGGCCGTCGTTGGCAGTTGGGTACTATCCAGGTTGACTACAACTTGCCCGAACGCTTCCAGTTGGAATATACAGGCTCTGACAATCAGAAGCACCGCCCCGTAATGATTCACCGTGCACCTTTCGGTTCAATGGAACGCTTCACAGCCGTTCTTATCGAGCACACTGCAGGTCACTTCCCCTTGTGGTTGACACCCGACCAGGTGGCTATTCTTCCCATCTCAGAGAAGTACAATGACTATGCAGAGCAAGTGCGCTTGGCGCTTGAAGCTCAGGATGTTCGCGCTATCGTGGATGATCGCAATGAAAAGATTGGTCGTAAGATTCGCGACAACGAAATGAAGCACATTCCTTATCTCCTCGTTGTGGGTGAGAAGGAAGCAGCAGAAGGTCTCGTAGCTGTGCGCAAGCAGGGCGAAGGCGACCAGGGTAGTATGACTATCGCTGACTTTGCGAAGAAGGTGAACGACGAAGTGGCAGAAATGACACAAGTATAATACACATCTGTAAAAAGTTAAGCAAGTAAGAGCGTCAAAGTGGCCTCTTACTTGCTTCTTTGTTGTTAAAGGCGTTGGGCATAATAACAAAAGTGCAGATCTTGCTTAACAATATGCCCTTATGTTCTTCTTTCAAAAAATAAAACAAGTGTAATATTGAGAAATAAGGGGCTTGGGGGTTGAAAAATAGACTAAAAATTTTGTTCAACAAATGAATTTTAGTAATTTTGCACCCGAATTAGGCATACGTAGTGTCTAATTTGAATTTTATAATCAATCAAATTGACAAAAAAGAAACTATTTATTCTGAATGAAGAATGATAAAATGAAAGCGCAGCACCGCATCAATTCACAGATTCGTGCTCGCGAAGTGCGCATCGTAGGTGATGACATTGAGTCAGCAGTAATGCCTACACGCGATGCTCTGAAATTGGCAGAACAGAAGGGCGTTGACCTCGTAGAAATTTCTCCCAATGCAGAACCACCCGTATGTCGATTGATTGACTATTCAAAGTTCCTTTATCAGCAAAAGAAGAAGCAGAAGGAACTCAAGGCTAAGCAGGTGAAGGTAGAAATCAAGGAAATCCGTTTCGGACCCCAAACCGACGAGCACGACTATAACTTTAAGCTCAAGCACGCCAAGGAATTCCTCATGGAAGGCGATAAGGTAAAGGCACATGTATTCTTCCGCGGTCGCTCTATCCTCTTTAAGGAACAGGGCGAAGTGCTTCTTCTCCGTTTTGCTAACGACCTCGAAGAAGTAGGTAAGGTGGAAAGCATGCCCAAACTCGAAGGTAAGCGTATGATTATTTATATCGCTCCCAAGAACGTCAAGAAGGCAAGCAAGGCTGTAGAACACGACGATACGGAAGCAGAAGAACACCTTCAGAAGTCGGAAAAGAAGCAACCCCAGCAGAAGGCGAAGAAGGAATTTACGCTCAGCGTAGAGGGTGAAGACTTCTAATTCCTACACACGCACACACAAGAGAAAATGTAGCGCGTTAAGTTTGGTATCTCACTTAACCGCACACTATAGTAATCATTAAATATTTAAAAGAAAATGCCAAAAGTAAAGACTAATTCTGGTGCAAAGAAGCGTTTCGCTCTCACTGGAACGGGTAAGATTAAGAGACATCATGCCTTCCACAGTCACATCTTGACTAAGAAGACAAAGAAGCAGAAGCGTAACCTCGTTCACGACGCAATCGTTGACACAACAAATGTTAAGCAGGTTCGCGAACTTCTCTGCATGCGCTAATCCCTAAATTAGCATCCTTTTAATCTAAACAAACTAATTTCTAACCGAATGCTTAGCAACGCAAGTCCGTTTAGTCGCATAAATTAAAGAAGGGCGATGTAGATTCGGCGCTAACATTCAAAAAGTACATTAACTATGCCAAGATCAGTAAATCACGTAGCTTCACGTGCTAAGAGAAAAAGAATTCTTAAGTTGACTCGCGGTTACTTCGGCGCTCGCAAGAACGTTTGGACAGTAGCAAAGAACACATGGGAAAAGGGTCTTACCTATGCTTTCCGTGACCGTCGTAACAAGAAACGCAACTTCCGCGCTCTCTGGATTCAGCGTATCAACGCAGCAGCTCGTCTTGAAGGTATGTCATACTCACAGCTCATGGGCGCGCTCCACAAGGCTGGTATCGAAATCAACCGTAAGGTCCTCGCTGACCTCGCAGTAAACAATCCCGCTGCGTTCAAGGCTATCGTTGCAAAGGTAAAGTAAATCCGCGCAACAACCGTGAAAGTTCTGTAATATACACAACAGAAATAAACGTTTCACATCACATATATTAGTGGTACACATGGCAAACTGTAAAAAGTTCTCTTGTGTGCCACTAATTTTTTTTGTGTTGTTCCTCCAATCCCTTGAAAGGGGCGGAAGAACATCCTACATTTTGTTCACCCTGCCAAATTTTTAAATAACCGTCAGTTTTTATCCTGCCTATTGTAGTGAAAATTATTAGTAACCTATTTTAAATTATCTTACTAATAATTATTTTTAGGTTACTAATAATTTTCAGCAAAACGGATTTTGTTTTTAGGTAGAGGTGATGTGTTAGAAATTAAATGTTTATAAACTTAAGGGGAGTATACAAAAATGGCGCATCTTTTTGGTGTGCCATTTTCACCACTTAGGGTTTGTAGTTTATAAAATTTTGTTTTGTCTTTACGATGTAAATTACTTATAGTGGGTCTACCTCCTTCACTTCTTCGCGACTTAAAAAAGCATGACATGCGTAATGGAAAAGGACCATCTGTGCATGTCATGCTTTGTTTGTAGAATGTTCGCTTGTTGCTTTAAATTTCTGCGGAGGACTGCGCCGTTCGCGGATAGCGGAAGATGATGGCGCTGGCTACGGCGAGGATGAGCAGCATGGGGTAGAAGAGCGAAGGGATAATTTCAAGGGGGGAGATTGAGGCGAGACCTGCCGCCATGAGGAGTTGTGCGCCGTAGGGGATGAAACTCTGCACGATGCAAGAGCAGGTGTCGAGGATGCTGGCGCTGCGTCGGGTGTCTACACCGTAGCGCTCGGCAATGTTTCGGGAAATTTCTCCCACGCTGAGAATGGCAATCGTGTTGTTTGCCGTGCAGAGGTTCGTTAGACTCACGAGGGTGGCAATGCAGACTTCTGCGCCTCTACCACTGCGCACACGCCGCGTGAGGCGGTGGATGAGGAAGGTGATGCCGCCATTGATGCGGATAAGTTCAAGAAGTCCACCGGCAAGCATGGAGATGAGGATGAGTTCGCCCATTCCGCTTATGCCACTTGCCATAGCTGCAAACCAACCGCTGGCGTCGAAAGCGCCCGTGGCAATGCCAATGGCACCCGTGAAGAGGTTGCCGATGAAGAGCACGAGCAACACATCCTTACCCATGAGCGCAAGGGTGAGCACGGCAAGGTAGGGGACTACATTGATGCCCTGCGCAAGGGTAATGGGGGTGGCGGTGTAATGGGGCGTGGCGTTGAAACCCATCACGAGGTAGAGCACCGTAGTGATGATGGCGGCAGGGAGCACGATGCGGATGTTGGTGCGAAACTTGTCGCTCATCCTTATGCCCTGCGTGCGTGTGGCAACAACGGTGGTGTCGGAGATGAAGGAGAGGTTATCGCCAAAGAGTGCACCGCCTACGGTGGCTGCTACGATGAGGGGAGTGGAGAATCCCGTTTCTCCTGCCAACCCTGCCGCTACGGGGGTGAGGGCAACGATGGTACCTACGGAGGTTCCGATGCTCATGCTGATGAAGCACGAGGCGATAAAGATGCCTGCCAGGAGTGCCTTCTGTGGGAGCAGGGCAAGGGTGAGTTCTACCGATGCGTCAATGGCGCCCATGGCTTTCGCACTGCTGGCAAAGGCTCCGGCGAGTACAAATATCCACACCATGAAGAGCAGGTTTTTAGACCCCGCTCCGCGTGAGAAGTGGTTGATGCGCTCTTGCAGTGTGTGGCCTCGGGTAATGAGCAGGGCGTAGGCCGCGGTGGCGATGAAGAGTATGGTGAGTGGCACCTTGTAGAAGTCGCCAAAGTAAAGTCCTGTACCTAAGAATAGTGCCACCAAAAGCAGCATGGGACTGATGGCGAGGATGCCTATTTTTCGTGGAAGTTTTCGGTTTGTCATAGAATCACCGTGCGTTATCGCTTCGCCAACCCAATTTTTAGGTTCAACTTAAAGTAATAGACATTGTTTTCGCGCTCCATAAAACCGTATTTGTCTTTCTCCGTGCTACCGCGCTCGAGGCGTGCAGTATGGAAGAGGAAATCGGCAAGGCGCATGCGGTCGGTAGCGGGGAAGGCAATGGGTTGACCGTTGGGGTTGATTATGAGGAGGAAGGGTGGAAGATTTTCGTTTCCGTGATAAATCTTTGCGGGGCGCATTCCGGCGGCGCAGGCAAGGAGCAATTGCTTCACCTTATACTCATAATAACCGTGCTTCACGATGAGTTCTGTCTTCACCTTCAAGGGGTTGAGTTCTCGCATGCGCTCGGTGAGTTCGTCTAACTTAAAGATGTCTTCCATATACGAGAGGCGCACCATTTCGGCAAGCAGGCGTCCCAAGTGGAGGTCAAGCATGGCGAGGTTGGCGCGGAACACCTTGTCGGCTACGCCTTCATAGCGCAAGGAACTGCCCATATCTTCGATAAGGAGCATGCGGTCGCGCACACTATTGTCGGTTTCAAGGTTGTTCACCTTTCCCGCCATAGGGGTGGCAAAGCGCGTTCCTGTCTGCTCAAGTTTGAGGTTTGCAGCGCGCCCTCCGTCGAGCACTTTGGTGGGGTAAGCGCCGGCGCGTGACCAAACGGCTGCGGGCATTAATCCGTTAGGTGTAGCGAGCAAGAGGTGTTGCTGACCTTCAGCATTGCCGGCAAGGTTAAACATCTTAATCTTGTCTAAAAACTCCTCTTCGGGGTCGTCAATCAAGACGATGTTTTCATCGTCCTTTTGGCGCAAGGCTTCAAACAGTTGCTCGCGCACCTTCTGCCACTCTGACGCATCGACTTGGATGACATCATCGTTGGCATCGTTTTCAATATAAATCGTATCTCCCTCGCGGCGGTAACAGCGCATTACCTTGTCTTCTTCGCGCATCACCGCCTCAACGGGAATGCCCTCGCTGGGAGTGCCTTCCGCCGTGCCTTCTGCCACCTCCATATCTTCAACGATGCGGAAGAGGGCGAGCAATTCTGCGAGGTCTTTTCTACTTGCTGTAAACATATATTATTGTGAGGTATTGAGGTTGATAGGTCGCTTCGCTTTGAGGTCGTGAGGAATATGCGGGGGGGATCCTCATAACCTTAAAACCTTATAACCTCTTCTTCTGGCTTTAACTCTTGAAATACACCCTGTTCGCGGTGGTCAACCGTAACGTGGATGTTGTATTTTTGGTGCAGGTGTTCTGCCAAATGCTGGGCGGAATAGACGCTACGGTGTTGACCTCCCGTGCATCCGAAGGAGAACATAAGGTCGGTAAATCCGCGCTCCATGTAGCGCTCCACATGGAATTCTGCTAATTTATAGACACTCTCCAAGAACTGAAGGATTTCGCCGTCTTCCTCAAGGAACTTAATGACTGGGGCATCAAGTCCCGTGAGTTTCTTATAGGGTTCGTACTTGCCAGGATTGTGTGTAGAGCGGCAGTCAAAAACATAACCGCCACCGTTGCCGCTTGTGTCCTCGGGGATACCGCTCTTCTTGTATGAGAAACTGAATACACGGACATGGAGGCCTTCGTTTTTTTGCACCGTTTGAGTGGTCGCATCAACCTTGTAGTATTCCTTTTCTAACATATCAATAAGTGTCTGTTTTAGATAAGGATATGCGTCTGCTACTCCACTTTTAATTAAAGCGTCAAGATTCTGCAAGGCCCCGGGAGTTGATTGTATGAAATAGGGCTTGCGCTCAAAGCGTCCGAGCATGCCGTAAGCGCCCAAAACTTGGAGCGTGCGGAAGAGTACGAACTGCATGAGGTTGGTCTTAAACTTCTCGCGATCTACTTCAATCAAGGTGGCGAGTTCATCCAAGTATTCCTCCACCATCGCCTGGCGGAGTTCGTCAGAGTAGCGCGCAGAAGCCTGCCATAAGAAGGACGCTACATCATAGTGAAGCGGACCTTGAAGACCACCCTGATAGTCGATGAAATAAGGTTCGCCGTCTTTGAGCATCACATTGCGCGCCTGGAAGTCGCGGTAGAGGAAGGTTACATTGGGCGAGGCTGCGGCACAGGTGACAAGCGCGTTGGCAAATTGTTCAAAGTCGTGCTCCAGTGCCACTTCGTCGTAAGGCACTCCTGTGGTGCGCAGGAAGCAATACTTAAAGTAATTCAAGTCAAAGGTTGCCGCCATCTTGTCAAAGCGCACGGGCGGAATGAGTTGGGAGAAGTCCAAATCTGTTGCCCCCTTCACTTGCAGGTGTGCCAAAGCGCGCAGCGTCTTTGCCAGCAAGGCGCGTTCTTCCTGGGAATAATTGCCCGAAGTGCGCCCTTTGCTTAATGCTTGATAGAGCGACTGCGTGCCGAGGTCGGTTTGCAGATAGCAACATCCGGCATCAGAGACGGCAATGAGTTCGGGGACATTCAACCCTAGACGATGGAAGTGGCTCGTGAGGTAGATAAATGCATCGTTCTCCGTTTGCGAGAGCCCAATCACGCCGATGCAGGTAGTGCCGTCAGGTGCCGTGAAGCGTATGTAGGTGCGGTTGCTTCCCGCCTTGTCTAATTGCTGAATGGAGGCGGGGGCGTAACCGAAGGTGTCTTTGTAGAGTTGGAGTAAAGTTTCCATTTCTTTTATTCAATCATTTTCTTCACATACATCAAGTGCACCGCCACAAGTCCTGCGGTCTCTGTGCGTAATCTACTGCGCCCCAAGTGAATGGGAGTGAACCCTGCGGCAATGGCTTGTTGAACCTCAGAGATAGAGAAGTCGCCCTCAGGACCTATCATCACTAACGCGTCATCCGTAGCGGAAAGCACATCGCCCAAGAAGGGTTTCTCGTTGTTCGTTCCAGGAATGTCGTCATAGCAATGGGCAATGAAATTCTGCCCTTTGAAGTCCTGTGATATGAACTTCTTGAAAGGAATCATTTCCTCTACAACGGGCTTGGTCGCCTTATGGCTTTGCTTTGTGGCAGAGACAACGATTTTCTCCACGCGCTCCGTCTTAATCACCTTGCGCTCCGAGTTGTCGCAGAGTAAGAAGGAGAGTTGGTTCATACCGATTTCCGTAGTCTTTTCGGCAAGCCATTCCGTGCGGTCCATGTTTTTGGTGGGCGCAACGGCAAGGTGAATGTTTCCGTGCCACAAAGGGGCGGGAGTCTCTACCGAATTGATATTCACGCGGCAGTGCTTGTTAGAAGCCAGGGTGATGGTACAATCAAAGAAATGCCCCAGTCCGTCGGTAGCCATAAGGTCGTCGCCCTCCTTCATGCGCAAGACGCGTACGGCATGCGCTGCTTCATCTGCTGGCAATTCGTGTGTCTGCTCAATTTCTGGAGCGTAGAAGATATGCAGTTCTTTCATAATTTATGAGTCAAGTATATTACAAGCGAAAATAGTGATAAAAGTTCACTTTAAGGGTATGCGAAGCTGAAAAAATGAGATTCGTAGGTTATTCCCTCTTCTTTAGTAAAAACTATCTCCCGTTTAGTTTCAACTAACTCCCTTATAATTTAAATTATCTCCCTCTTATTTTTTCGTCTTATATTAGTGTTAAAATAGGAGAGAGTAAAGTGCGTCGGAACGCCCGTAAATAGTCCGTCATCCTCAATTTTCAAAAAAGCGTCGGGAGAGACCTTTTCATGTCTATACTTTTTTGTATATTTGCACTCACATAGTTTAAAACCTATTAAGGATGCAGACAGTTAAAATTAAGGATAAGGAATTTGCCGTGTCAATTCCCGAAGCAGAGATTAAGGAACGCGTTCGTGCCATTGCTGCACGCATCAATAAAGATTTGGAAGGTACGACTCCGCTCTTTATTGCTGTGCTGAATGGTTCGTTTATCTTTGCGGCAGACTTGCTCCGTGAAATCACCATCCCCTGTGAAATTAGTTTCGTAAAGATGGCTTCTTATTTAGGCACAGTTTCTACGGGTCAGGTGAAGGAAATCATGGGGTTGAGCAATGATGTTGAAGGTCGCACCGTAGTGATTGTTGAAGACATTATTGACTCGGGACTCACCATGAAGGAAATGCTTGAACTCCTCCGTAAGAAGCACCCTGCGGCAATTCATGTGGCGTCGTTGCTCACGAAGCCCGATAACTTGAAGGTGGAATTGGATATTGAGTACAACTGCTTTGATATCCCCAACGACTTCATCGTGGGTTACGGATTGGATTACGACGGTGAAGGTCGCAACCTTAAGGATATTTATACTGTAGTAGAATAATAATTAAGTATACACTTAACAAGATATGAAGAATATTGTAATCTTTGGCGCTCCCGGCTCTGGTAAGGGTACGCAGAGCGAACTCTTGATTCAGAAATACGGTTTCAAGCACATTTCAACAGGCGATGTGCTCCGTGCAGAAATTGCAGCAGGCACCGAACTTGGTAAGACGGCACAGGGATTTATTGACCACGGTCAGTTGATTCCTGATGAATTGATGATTGAAATCCTTGCGCACAAGTACGACGAACTTTGTCCTTGCGAAGGTCTTATCTTCGATGGTTTCCCCCGTACGGTTCCTCAAGCAGTAGCTTTGAAGGAAATGCTTGCGAAGCGTGGCACGGCGGTAAGCGGAATGCTCGAATTGGCGGTGGATGAAGCGGAACTTATGGAGCGCTTGATTAACCGCGGTAAGACAAGTGGTCGTGCCGATGATAACGAAGAAACTATCAAGAAGCGCCTCACCGTTTACAATTCACAGACAGCGCCCCTCATTGAGTGGTATGAAGCAGAAGGCTTGCGCCATTCGGTAAAGGGTAGTGGTTCGTTGGAAGAAATCAATGCTGCGCTTTGTGCGGTGATTGATAATTTGTAAATCAAGTTGCAGGTATCAGGTTGCTTCGCTTTAAGGTTATAAGGTTGTGCAGGCCGAATGGAACCTCTTTTTAGGTTGCAGGTATCAGGTCGTTTTGCTTTTAGGTTAAAGGCTATGCAGACCGAATGGAACCTCTAACCTCATAACCTCTAACCTCATAACCTTTAAGAAAATGGCAGAAAGTAATTTTGTTGACTATGTAAAAATATACTGCCGCTCGGGAAAGGGCGGTAGAGGTTCGATGCACCTTCATCGCGGTAAGTATCAGCCGAATGGCGGTCCTGACGGCGGTGATGGCGGACGTGGTGGTCATGTTTACTTGCGTGGTAATCACAATTATTGGACCTTGCTCCACTTGCGCTATGAGCGCCATGTCTTTGCTGGGCATGGGGGTAATGGTTCGAAATGTTGCTCGCACGGTTCGGACGGTGAAGACAAGTATATTGATGTGCCTTGCGGTACGGTGGTTTACGATGCCGAAACGGGTAAATATATTTGCGACGTAACCGAAGACGGACAGGTGGTGATGCTCTTGAAGGGCGGTCGTGGCGGATTGGGTAACTTCCAATTCCGTTCGGCAACAAACCAAACGCCACGCTATGCGCAGCCTGGTGAACCCATGCAGGAAATGATGGTCATCATGGAGTTGAAACTCCTTGCTGATGTCGGTCTTGTGGGCTTCCCCAATGCGGGTAAATCAACCTTGCTCTCTGCGCTCAGTTCGGCAAAACCCAAGATTGCAAACTATCCCTTTACAACATTAGAACCCAGTTTGGGTATCGTGCCTTATCGCGACGGAAAGTCATTTGTGATGGCCGACATCCCCGGTATTATTGAGGGCGCGGCAGAAGGTCGCGGTTTAGGTTTGCGCTTCTTGCGCCATATCGAGCGTAACTCGTTGCTTCTCTTTATGGTGCCCGGTGATACGGAACATATTGCAAAGGAGTATGACGTCTTGCTCAACGAACTCAAGAAGTTTAACCCTGGTATGCTTGACAAGCGCCGTATTTTGGCAGTGACGAAGAGCGACTTGCTCGACAACGAACTCATCGAAATGCTTCGTGAAGAATTACCCCAGGACCTTCCCGTTGTATTTATCTCAGCCGTGACTGGGCAGGGCATTCAGCAGTTGAAGGATATTCTTTGGGAAGAATTGAATTCTGAAAGCAATAAGCTTCAAGCCATCTCGGAAGGCGGAAGCATCGTGCATCGTGATCGTGAAGTGCAGAACTTTGACCTTGACTTTGCTGATTGGCAATATGAGGACGTGGATGACGTTGAGGACGATGATTTCGAAATGCTCGATGAGTATGAAATTGAAGACCTTGAGGACTAATTTATAAAAGGAGAAAAGAGAAGGGAGAAATGAGATATACCATGCGGAACTTTACCGCGCCAGCATCTTTCTCCTCTCTCCTTTCTCCTTTTTTTCTTTTCCAAAATATGACTCTTTTAGAATATCACTTTTCTGATGCTCGCCCTCCGCGTGCGTTTAGTACGATGCGACAGGGCGGAGTGGGGGACTGTGCTTACGGCAGTTTCAATATTACGCATTATTGTGGTGATGCGCCAGAAAATGTGAGTGCCAATCGCAAGTTGTTGTGTAGGGAATTAGGTATTGATGATGCGCATTTGATACTCCCTCGGCAGACGCATAGTGACAATGTAGCCGTGCTTACAGCTGACACACTCACACAGTCGCTTGACTGCGTTGATGCTGTAATTACGAATCTTGACGGCGTGTGCATTGGCGTTTCAACGGCCGACTGCATCCCGCTTCTTTATTTTGACCCCACACACCGTGTGATAGCAGCTGTTCATGCAGGGTGGCGTGGTACGGTCAACGGAATTGCTAAGAAAACGCTCCGCCAAATGATGGACAGATTCGGCACGCTTCCCGAGCAATTGCAAGTAGTGATAGGCCCTGGCATTTCCGCCGCATCCTTTGAGGTAGGAGAAGAAGTGGTTGACGCATTTCAGCAGGCAGACTTCTCTATGGATAAGATTCACAGCGTGAATCCCATCACGGGAAAGTCGCACCTTGACCTTTGGGAGGCGAATATGGAGTTGCTTGTAAAAGAAGGCGTGAGACGTGAAAATGTACGGCAGAGCGGAATCTGCACTTATCAATCTCACGAAATTTTCTTCTCTGCACGTCGTTTGGGTATCAATTCGGGAAGAATCTTTACTGGAATTATGCTCCCAAAGTCCTAAATGTCCGATATAAAATGTAACTTTGCAAAAGAATAAAATCATTAACCTATTCATATGAAAGAATTAGCATTGAAGTACGGTTGCAACCCCAACCAAAAGCCTTCACGCATTTACATGAAGGAGGGTGAACTTCCTATTGAAGTATTGAGTGGTCGTCCTGGTTACATCAATTTCCTCGACGCGCTTAATGGTTGGCAACTTGTTAAGGAACTCAAGGCTGCTACAGGTCTTCCCGCAGCTACAAGTTTTAAGCATGTAAGCCCTGCTGGCGCTGCCGTAGGTGAAGAAATGAGTGAGACACTCAAGAAGGTGTATTTCGTTGACGATATTAAGGAACCTCTTACGCCCATCGCTACAGCGTATGCACGTGCTCGTGGTGCAGACCGTATGTCAAGTTATGGCGACTTCATTGCGCTCAGCGACACTTGTGATAAGGCTACTGCGCTCCTCATCAAGCGCGAAGTTTCAGACGGTGTAATCGCTCCTGACTTTACTGAAGAAGCACTCCAAATCTTGAAGGAAAAGCGCAACGGCACTTACAATGTTATTAAGATTGACCCCAACTATGTTCCTGCTCCCATTGAAAGCAAGGAAGTATTTGGTGTGACTTTCGAACAGGGTCGTAACGAAATTGACCTCACTTCGGATGCCCACTTTGAAAACATCCCCACTGACAATAAGAACTTCCCCGCTGCAGCAAAGCGCGACCTTATGATTGCCCTCATCACATTGAAGTACACGCAGTCAAACTCTGTGTGCTACGTTAAGGACGGTCAGGCAATTGGTATCGGTGCGGGTCAGCAGAGTCGTATTCACTGCACACGCCTCGCTGGTAATAAGGCCGACATTTGGTGGCTCCGTCAGCACCCCAAGGTGATGAACCTTCCCTGGGTAGAAAAGATTCGCCGTGCTGATCGTGACAATACGATTGACATCTACATCTCTGACGACTATGAAGATGTACTCGCTGATGGCGTATGGCAGCAGTTCTTCACAGAAAAGCCTGAAGTGCTTACACGTGAGGAAAAGAAGGCGTGGATTGCACAGAACACAGGAGTGAGTCTTGGCTCAGATGCGTTCTTCCCCTTCGGAGACAACATTGAGCGTGCACACAAGAGCGGTGTGGAATATGTAGCACAGGCGGGTGGTTCAGTGCGTGACGACCATGTTATTGAAACCTGCAACAAGTACGGCATCGCTATGGCCTTTACAGGCGTGCGCCTCTTCCACCACTAATCGTATGTGCTATGCGTAAGGCAGGAGAAGAAGAAATCACGCAGGCCATGACTATTGGCATTACCTTCAAGGGGGCAAAGCTTAAGGCGAAACCCACGGAGGAAAAGGTCAAGACGAAGGCAAAGAAGAAGACCTATATCACAGGACTTCACGGTTCTGGTGCGGCAAAGAAGAAGGCGGACATCCGCAAGCGCCGTGCCAACCGACATAAGAACAAATAATAATAGTTGTTAAAAACGATTTTTTGTTTGGTCGGAATAAAAAGAAGTCCGTATATTTGCCTCGTAAAGCAAGAACTTTTAGACTGCATCGGATAGATTGGGATTCTCAACACTTAATCGAAAACCGGGAAAGCAGAACTGCTCAATGGCGTGCCGATATGCACTCGCGTGTAGGGTCGGATTACAAAGACGGGGAAGCGCTCAAATCTTATTTCACTCGGAGTTTCATCGCATCACCGGTGTAGTCTTTTTTCTTAAAGAGTGTGTCACTTACAACAAAGAGGTGATGCACTCTTTTTTTACGGTTTGCATTTTCAGATTAGCGCATAAAAAAGGATGAGATTCAAATCCCATCCTTTCATTATATATGCGTGGTGTAATACCAATGCGATGCGCAATTGTTTTATCTTACCCAAAGGTTCCAAAGGGTCATGATGGCATAAACGATGCTTGAGCAAATCACGATGCTACCGATGCCTCGGTTGAGGTAGAGGATGCCTCGAAGACCGAAATTGTCCTTCATCTTGGCGATGACATAAGTGAGTCCCAACCACCATAACATAGCCCCCGCGATGATGGAGAGATACCCCACCGCCTGCCCCAGCAGATTTTCGGGGATGACAAAGGTGAACATGTTAAACAGGGCGATGAAGAGAAACACAATTAGCGGATTGCTGATGGTCAGTCCAAAACCCGAAATGAAGTTGTAAAACAAGGTCCCCTTGCGCTTCATCTTCGTGCGCATCCCCTTGCGCGGGTCTTGCAGGTAAGTGTGTATGCCAAAGATGAGCAGCATGATGCTCCCCATGAGTTTTAACCAAAAGAGAGTCTGACCGCGCTCAATCAAGTCGATGACAAACGACATCCCCAACCCCGTCATCAAGGCATAAAGAAAGTCGCTCAAGGCAGCCCCCGCACCCGTAGCAATGCCAAAGATGCGCCCCTTCTTCATCGTGCGCTGAATGCACAAGATGCCCACCGGTCCCATCGGAGCCGATATGATAATCCCTACAATCAGTCCCTTAAGCACCAATTGCAGCGTTGAACTAAATTCCATCCAAATATTAGGGATGTTGGGGAAGGCTAAATCCATCATATCTGCAAATTTAGCATTTGTTTATGAATTGCTCAAATAGTTTGCCGGAAAAATGGAGGGGAGGAGAGCGGTTAACGGGTACGGTGCCTTTCCCCTTTTCACCATACTTCAAAACTTATTTGTAACTTTGTGGTCAATATTAACCAGTAACACATTATGGAAGACAAAGTATATCTCGAAACTTTAGAGCAACGCATCAAGGAAGCAATCCTCCTCCCAGTTCCCGAACTTGGTGGGCAGTTTATGCTTGTAGACGACATTACCGACCAGTGGGAACGCCTGCAGCAAGAATACATTGCAGATGCCGTTACGCAGATAGCTGATTACCCCGAAGTCTCTGTTGCCTGGGCTGCATACTTAGGGTTGGCTGTTGCAGAAGGGTGGGAGCGCGACTGGGAGTTGTTGCAACAGACGCCCTACACCGCCTTTTATGGTCAACAAGGTTTTGATGACATGGATGATAATATTCTGATGAACCACCTTGGACTTGCGTTCGACAGTCCTGAGGCGCAGCAGTATGTCAACCTGTTTAGAACCTGCTCGCGCATCGCCACCACCAGCATCCGACGCGAGCAAATACCGCCCCAATCTCCTTTGGCCTACCACTGCTTTGTCAGTGTCTGCAAGTTAATGTTTTGCCTTGGCGCATCCATCCGCTTGAAGCACTTGGGCTATGCACTCGAAAAGGTGGAGGTGTAGAAGTTTGCCCGTAGTGATACTTTAAACGGAGCATGAACTTATCACCTAAATCTCCACCATTTTTGCCCACAAAATAGTCCCCTCAAAAACTAAACCTATTTTCGTGAAAATTATTAGTAACCTAATTTAAATTATTAGTAATGTAATTAAAAAAAGGTTACTAATAATTTTTAGGGTGTTAGTGATAGTTCTAATACTATTATTACCAACGAATAATAAAAGTATAAAAAATAAAGGTTGAATACTTCACACGAAGTATTCAACCTTTATTGTTATGTGATATTGAGGATTATTTCTTTACGGGGTCACTGGTGAGTCCGATGCCGAGTTTCTTGAATATTTTGCGGTCAACCTCGCTGAGCATGACGGTGGTGTGTACTTGGCAACCGTTAAGGTGGGGGAGTTGCTCAAGGGCGCGGCGGCAGCGGTCGTCCGTAGTGCTGAGCAGCGAGAGAGCTACGAGGACTTCGTCGGTGTGGAGGCGGGGATTGCGTCCGTGGAGGAAGGTAACCTTCGTGCGCTGGATGGGCTCAATCATAGATTGTGGTATGAGCTTGACCTCGTGGGGTATTCCGGCAAGGTGCTTTGTGGCGTTGAGCAGGAGGGCTGCGCTGGGTCCGAGGAGTTCGCTGGAACCCGCCTTGATGATGGTGCCGTCGGGGAGTTCAATAGCTGCGGCGGGGCAGTTCCATTGCTCCTTGCGCTCGCGAGCGGCAACGGTGGTGCGGCGGTAGTCAGTGGTCAGCTTCGCCTGCTTCATGATGAGGGCGATTTTGTTGACCTCATGTTCGTTGTCGGCGCCGAGGGCGTAGCG
Source organism: Alloprevotella sp. (assembly GCA_045631665.1). Lineage (GTDB taxonomy): Bacteria > Bacteroidota > Bacteroidia > Bacteroidales > Bacteroidaceae > Alloprevotella. The sequence goes on along the minus strand of JAZQVD010000031.1, from coordinate 6,158 downwards.
GTTGAGGGCTTCGTAGTGGCGACGGATGATTTCGTCGCGTGCGGCGTCGGAGCATACCTCCTCATCACTCATACAGAAACCTATCATATTGACACCCATGTCAGTGGGCGACTTGTAGGGGTTTTCGCCGTAGATACCTTCAAAGATGGCGTTGAGCACGGGGAATATTTCGATGTCGCGGTTGTAGTTGACTGCCACTTCGCCGTATGCCTCGAGGTGGAGGGGGTCAATCATGTTGACATCGTTGAGGTCAGCAGTGGCGGCTTCGTAGGCTACATTGATGGGGTGCTTGAGGGGGAGATTCCACACGGGGAAGGTTTCAAATTTGGCATAACCTGCCTTGACGCCGCGCTTGTGCTCGTTGTAGAGTTGACTAAGGCACACAGCCATCTTGCCGCTACCAGGACCAGGCGCGGTAACGATGACCAAGGGGCGCGTGGTGTGGACATAGTCGTTGCGACCGAAACCTTCATCGGAGTCAATGAGTTCTACATTGTGGGGGTAACCGTCAATGGTGTAGTGGTAGTAGACTTTGATGCCCTGTCGCTCAAGACGGTGGCGGTAAGCGTCTGCACTTGACTGCCCGTTGTAGTGAGTGATGACGACGCTGCTCACATAGAGACCGATATTCTCAAACTCGCCGCGCAGGCGCAATACATCTTCATCGTAGGTGATGCCGAGGTCGCCGCGTATCTTGTTTTTCTCAATGTCGTGGGCGCTGATAACCATGACAATTTCAGCCTCGTCGCGCAACTGCAGGAGCATTTGCAACTTGCTGTCGGGTTGGAAACCGGGAAGCACGCGACTGGCGTGGTTGTCGTCAAAGAGTTTGCCGCCAAACTCGAGGTAAAGTTTGTCTCCGAATTTGGCAATGCGCTCCTTGATGCGTTCAGATTGAATCTTGAGGTATTTCTTGTGGTCAAATCCTGTTTTCATATGTGCAAAGTTACTGCTCGCGCCGTTTGCAGCAAAGCAATTTGTCAAAAAAATGCGCTGGTCGGGTGGTTAAATTATGTTGCCCGCTGTGCCGAGGGTTGTGATAAACTTTTCGGCTTCGGCAAGGGCGTTGCATTTGCCTACATCCAGGAGTTGCAACCCTGTTTGGGTGGCGCCGTAGATGTCAATCTCGTGGCAGTGGTTGAGGTAGAAATCCATGATGGGGAACTTCTCGGGATAGTCGTTCATGAGTGGGAACAACTTGGGTGAGAAGATGTGGATACCCGAGAATGCCAACTGCTTGCATGTCGAGGGGTCGAGATGGGGGTAGGGACTGCGCACTTCTCCCGTCTGTGTGTTTGTCCACCCCACGAGGCGCATGTCGTCGTTGAAGAGCAGGTAGCGGTTGGTGGTTCGCTGGGAGACGAGCAGGGTAACGTCGTGTTGGTTGTGGGCAGTGATCAGTTGCTGAAGGTTTGCGTTGCTCAAGATGTCGACATTGTGGATGAGGATGGGCGAGGATGGGGAGAAGAGGTGTTGCGCCTTCTTTAGTCCGCCGCCGGTGTCGAGGAGCTGGGCGCTCTCATCGGAAATGCTCATTTCTACTCCCCAATCGTGAGTGGCGATGTAGTCAACAATTTGCTCGGAAAAATGGTGGGCATTTACAACGATGCGCGTGGCGCCAGCGTCGATGAGCTTTTGAGAAATATGCTTGAGCAACGGAGCACCTGCCACAGGCACAAGAGCTTTGGGCATGGTGTCGGTTAGGGGTTTGAGGCGCGTGCCTAACCCTGCAGCTAATAAGAAACTTTGCATCGTGGAGGAGTGTGTGTGAGTTGGAAATAAGAAAGAGCAGAGTGTTGCTATTCCTAAAAATAGTTCCTCTGCTCCTTATTGTGTGTGGGATGTGGGGCGCTTCGCTTTTTAGTTAGAAGAGCACGATGCCCTCATCGCTTCTATGCCCTTCTGCCTCTCACCCCTAATTACTGAAATCTGCTGTAAATGACTGAAAGTTCGATGCCCTGTGCACCACCCTGGATTTTTGCACTATGCATGCCAAACTCATTGTGGAGGCGCATCAGTGTTTGAGAAGTGCCGCCGTAAGATGAGTTGGAAGTGGAATATTCTGCCTTTACGGGAAGGAGGATGACCTTGTTCCAATCGGGATTTTCTACCTCCCATTGCTGATACTTCTGCAATCGCTGTGCTTCGGAATCAGTTGGGAGTACAGCGCATGCAATGTCTCGCTCATCCTTCATAATCTTAATCAGCTGACTGATGTTGCTGAATGTGTAGGCATTCGTCTGTGGGGCGTGGTTTGAGATATATGCCTGTGTGCTGGTGAGTTTTGATTCTTCAAAGAATGAATACTGCTCTGCCTTGCGAATCATCAGGATAGTGGGCGGTGCTGTAAGGTCGTAGATGTTGTGTGTGTTATCCTTAAAGCAACGCAGTGAGAATGAGGCAGCGTTAATCGTGTCGTTGTAGTGTTCGCCAGCAATCACTTCGTTGATGGGGAGTGTGATCTCGGTGTAAAGTCCTGCGGGTGACTTGATGTAGGTGTAACCATTTGAGGAATCAAGCATTGAGGCAGGAAGTTTGTTCTCAATGCGTGTGTTCTGCAACACTTCTTCTGTGGCTGCCATACGCTGAAGACCGTCTACGATGGTGTCATTACCAGTTTCCGTCTTTGTGTGATATTTGAAATATACATTGAGCGTGGTAATCATCGTCTCAACCATACTGCCTACGCCACCTGTTACCTCAAAGAAGAAACCAGGGCACACATGGTGGATAAACATATACGAGTTTTTGTAATAATTGGGTTGCTCGTAATATTTATCAAGGAGGAATTTACCGTAACTTGCATCCAAGGGCACACGAATGCTGCGGTAGTATGATGTGCCTTCTGTCTCTGTAGCGGGGCGCATCAAGTCCTTTACGGCATAAGTCATAGAAACTTTTGTGCCACCGTCATTGAGGTACTTTTGCGGGTCAATGTTTGTGTAATACAACTGCCCTTCTTCCATAACCTTTGCGGTATCTAACTCTTGCACAAGGAGTTTCATCGTGGTAAGCGAGTCGCCGTAATAATTATCAAAATAGATACGGATGTCGCAAGAGTCAATCACGATTTCATTGTTGCCATCAAGCATTAATTTGCTGCGCTCGGGTAAAGAGTAATTTTCTGAAATATGAAATTGAGCGAGGAAATTGCATGTAGTGTTGGCGTGTGTTTCGGGGTCAACCACAGCTCCTAAATAGCATGTGCTTGTACTGCCGAGGATGGAGTCCATTTTAAGTGTTTGGGAGTCCATCTTGTAAGTCTCTGTAGTAGTGATTAATACATCATGCTCTGGCATCACTGAGGTGCCGAAAGAGTCGGTCGTATCATCACAAGCACAAAACATTGCCACCGCAGAGAGTAACAATGTTGTTGCGGATATTTTGGCGGAAAAAGTTTTCACGATAATGCTGATTGGTGTTATATATAAAGTGCCAATGTGCAGGGGCACATCGGCACATACGATTTTTATTCTCCGACAAGTGCAGAGTATGTTGCTTCGTAAGCGTCTGCAAGAGGCGCTTCTTTTTCTCTTGTTGTAACAACGATGCCACGCTCCTTGGCATAAGTTGCAAGTGTGGGCTGAGCATCTGCATGTTCAAGCACAATGGCATCAGAAAAATGCACCGCTAATTTTCCGAGAGCATCGGGTTGTGTGAAGTCAATGCCTGTTTCATCAAGAAGTTCTGTGTTTACATTTCTGAACTCCAAGCATTCTTTGATATTTGCAGGAGGTGCCATCTGAGGCATTTCTTCATAAGCGTCAAACACTACCTTTGTGTTTACAAAGGGGGTATCGTCAGCAAAGGCGGTCTTGATAAGAAGGGGAGCAATTGCTGAAACCCAACCTTGACAATGGATTACATCGGGAACCCATCTCAATTTCTTAACTGTTTCAAGCACACCGCGAGCATAAAATATTGCACGCTCAATATTGTCGGCATATTCAGCTCCATTCTCATCAGTGAGCATGGCGCGCTTGTGAAAATAGTCATCATTATCAATGAAATACACCTGCATACGAGCGGCCTGAATGCTTGCTACCTTGATGATGAGCGGATGGTCCGTGTCATCAATAACAATATTCATTCCCGACAGACGAATCACTTCGTGTAACTGATTGCGTCGTTCGTTAATGATACCCCATCGTGGCATGAAAGTGCGAATCTCGTTGCCATTTTCCTGAATGAGTTGGGGGAGAGTGCGTCCCACGAAAGACATACTGCTTTCTGGAACATACGGTGTGATTTCTTGGGTAATGAATAATACCTTCTTCGCCTTTGTCATCTTAATGTTAAGTCTAATGAGTAAGTGCAGTTAGTAACCTTGTCGACATAGATGATTACTTCCGTTTATTACAAAAACAATCGAATCTTGCCAACGAAAAAAATTACCGGTGCAAAATTACAAAAAAATATTGATTCTTTTGTAATGTAGGCACTCTAAATCGCTTGTATGTAGTAGTTTTTAATAAATTTTATAGATAACCACCTACATAATTCATAATATTTAGCGAAATTTGCCGAAGCAAAAGTTTGGATGAATGGGTGAGGGGATAAGAAATGACTCTTGCCCTTTGTGTTGAGACACATAGATTTTGATATGAAAGTAGTTACATCTGTTAAAGAACTTGAGGCTTGTGTTGAGCGCGAGCGTCTTGACAATAAAGTTATTGGGTTGGTTCCCACAATGGGAGCTCTTCATGCTGGGCATGCTTCTCTCGTTGAGCGTTGTACGCAAGAAAATGACATTACTATCGTAAGCGTATTTGTGAATCCCACCCAGTTTAACGATAAGAATGACCTTAAAAACTATCCCCGTACTCTTGAGGCAGATTGTGCCTTGCTTGAACAATTAGGGGTAGATTATGTATTTGCTCCCAGTGTGGAAGAAGTTTATCCAGAACCAGATACTCGTCAGTTCTCTTATCCTCCGATTGATACGGTAATGGAAGGGGAGCGTCGTGCTGGGCACTTTAATGGGGTGTGTCAGATAGTTTCTAAATTGTTTTATATGACAAAACCTGATACAGCCTATTTTGGTGAGAAGGACTTTCAGCAAGTGGCAGTAATTAGAGCAATGGTTAAGGATCTTGCTCTTCCGATTAAATTAGTTCCTTGCCCTATTGTGAGAGAAGAGTCAGGGTTAGCGATGTCAAGTAGAAACACGCTTTTAACTGCTGAAGAAAAGCACATTGCCCTTAATATTTCAAGGTGCTTGTTTGAAAGCGTGGATTTTGCAAAGAAGCATTGCGTCTTGGATACTCGAAATAAGGTCGTTGACGAGTTGAATGCAATTTCAGGTCTTGATGTGGAGTATTTCCATATCGTAAATGGAATAACACTTCAAGAAGTTTCAACTTGGGAGGAAGCAGATGAAATCGTAGGCTGCATTACGGTGTTTTGCGGAGCGCGTCCTGTGCGCTTGATTGATAACATTAGATACAAGTAATTAGATATTATGATTTTAAATATATTGAAGTCAAAAATACATTGTGCTACAGTCACAGAAGCCAATCTCCATTATATGGGTAGTATTACGATTGATGAAGATTTAATGGATGCCGCAGGACTGATTGCAAATGAACAGGTTCATGTTGTCAACAATATGAATGGGGCTCGTATTGAAACTTATGTAATTAAGGGACCTCGCAAGTCAGGGTGTATTTGTCTTAATGGTGCTGCTGCAAGATTGTTTCAAGTGGGCGATGAAATTATCATAATGGCTTATGCAGGAATGACTCCTGAAGAGGCGGCAACATTCCAACCGAAAGTGATATTTCCCGTAGGGGATAAGAACGAGATTTAATCGTTATTTTTGAAGAGATGTAAAGTATACAGAAATAGCACATTAGATAGTTTGAAAATTATTAGTAATGTATTTCAAAATATGTTACTAATAATTTTTTTTATGTTACTAATAATTTTTTTTATGTTACTAATAATTTTTTTGGTAAGTTTATATGACTTTACCCTAAAAAGAGTGGCGCACCCTAAATGAACAGAGGGTACGCCACTTTTCTTTACAGAGTTTCATTTACTCCTTATCAATCTTTTCCATCATATGCTGGCAGTAGTTGCAATAACCGCCATTGTCTAATGCTTCAAGCATTTCACACCAAGGAATATCACAGCCGCATCTTTGACATTCCTTAATT
>JAZQVD010000030.1:0-9237 GCA_045631665.1 Alloprevotella sp. | reverse complement strand
CGACAGAGGATTTAACCATCCGAAATGCCCCCGTAGGAGGGCACACTTGCCTAACCGCGGGTGAGCAGGGCGAACCTGCGGTGGTACTATACGAACGAATAAATCTATCGGTCCCCGTAGGAGGACCCACAGCACCTGGATATGCTACAAATTGCTTTAAGTTATCCGGTTGTTGAGGGTCCTCCTACGGGGACCGATAGAGAAACTCAACTGTTATCTCTAATCCGCAGGTTCACTGCGTTCACCCGCGGTTATGCAAGTGTGCCCTCCTACGGGGGCAATGCATGCATAATTTCTATATGGGGCAACTACTATATTATTGCCAAACCTATTGTAGTGAAAATTATTAGTAACCTAAAAAAAATTATTAGTAACATAATTTAAAATACATTACTAATAATTTTGACCGTGAAAGAGGTGTGTTTAATGCGGTGAGAATAATAGTGTTGTAAAAATGGATTTCTCAGTCGTTTTTGAGGGACTGATGAGAAGCATCCTGCCCGAATGGCATTCGTGTCTATTCGTGCCATTCGTGGTTAAGAAACAAGTGCTTTGGGAAACACTATTTGAGGGCACCTAAAATCGCATCCGTGCCTCATATATATAAATGTGTCCGCAACATCCCGAGGGGGACATTGCGGACACTTCATTAAAATGTATTACTTGCTCAGTGCGATGCCTTAAAAGTAAGGCGCGTTGTTGAGCATGAGTTTCTCTTCGCCGTCGTCGTCGATGAAGATGAGTTTGTCTTCTCTTGCCAACCACCCGAGCGCCTCATTGAGTTCGGTTTCTGAGAGGTGGGAGAGGACGAGTAGTTCGGAGCGAGTGTGGGAACAGTGGCAGTTAAGCAAGTTCCACACAAGACCAGCGTTGTGGCCAATGAGTTCTTTTTTCATAGTAGTTTGGTTTTAATGTTGTGGGAGTAATAAGTTAAGGGGCAAGAGTCAGGAGCTTAAAGTCAAGGGACTAAAAACAATGGTTGTAGGTCAAGACCTCTTGATTTTTGACTCTTGCCCCTTGACCTTTGGCAATTTTTTATTTCACCTCAATCACGAAAGTAAATTCGCGGTCGGCGTAAGGTATCAAGTATTTGTCGAATGGCCATGCGCCCCATGAGTCGACACAACCGAGTCCCATTTGGCGGTCAGCGATATGTACGACTGAGAAGTTGCGAGGCTTGAGGTCGCCCGAGTGCATGTGTTTCGCCTCCTTGCGCATGCCGCCGTCGAGGTCTTCAGTGAGGTAGTTGAGCGTGCTACATTCGAGGGGCGCAATGCCGTAGAAGTGCAATCCCTTGCCTGCTACGTCGGTCACATTCCAAGAGCGGATGTCGGTTTTGTTTCCGCTTTCCTGCGGGCGCACATATCCCCAATATTGGTCGGCTACCTTTTGCTTGTACGTGCCGAGGAATTGTGAATCCTTGCGGTCAACATAGTTTTCAATCGGACCGCGACCGTAGTAACTGAGGCAACCGTAATCCTTCGGCATTACCAATTGCATACCGAAGCGGGGAAGGAATGTCTTATGTTTCGCATCGGGATTTACCGTGAGCTTCTGCGTTACGATAAGTCGGCCTTCGGCGGTAAAGACATAGTTCATGGTGAGCGTAGCATCCACCGCGCGCATGTCATAAACCGCTTTCACGCAATAGTCCTTACCTTCGGGAGTCGCTGTAAACTCCTTGAGGTGCATACCTGGGTTCTTCCACACGGCAAGTTTCTGTTGGATGCTTGCACCATAGTCATTGTCGGTCGGCGCACGCCAGAAGTCGGGCTTGAACGAGTAACCCTCTTCAAACATCGGTTTGCCGTGGTAATCAAGGTAGTCAATCCAACCCGTATGCTTGTTGAACGTGACACCCACTCCCGCTGCCGAGAGCGTAAGACACGCCAATTGTTCTTCCTTACTCACCTCACCCTTCACTTCTGCCGAAGAGCGGAGCGCTTCTGCCTTGGGGAAGGCGTAAGGCTGGACGATGAACTGCTGGCGCGCAATGTCGTAACCCGTAGGTAAGAGGGGCGACGCCACCTTTTCCTTATAACTTACATTCAGCGTCACTTCGCCCTTTACCGCAGGGAGTTGGTAACCATTGAGCGTAACCACCGTGCGCTGCTGAGGCGCTGCGTTCACATCGTTCATACCACTGGCAATGCGCGCTCCCTCATGGAAAAGTTCCCAAACCATGTAGACGTTGCTAAGGTCGGTAAAGAAGTTTTCGTTATACACTTCCACCTTGCCGGCAGTAGTATCAACGAGCGAAGTCCAGATGTTCTGGTGATAGTAACGCACTTCCGCCGCATGGGGATTGGGTTGGCGGTCGGGACGAATGAGTCCGTTGCAATTAAAGTTGTGGTCGGTGGCGGGATAACGGCCGAAGTCGCCACCATAAGCGAAGATGTAATTGCCCTCAGCATTCTTGACGCGCAAAGCTTGGTCTACGAAGTCCCAAATAAAGCCTCCCTGGTAATTAGGATAGTGACGGATGAGTTCCCAATAGTCGGCGAAACCACCCATTGAGTTACCCATCGCATGGGCATACTCACACTGAATCAAAGGTCGGTCCGTGTTGTTCTTACAATAACCATGCACCCAACCAAGATGGGCATACATCGGACAGTAAATATCTGTGGCACGCTCCGTTCCCGCACGCTCGTACTGCACCGGGCGTTTGGTGTCATAGGCTTTAATCCAATCGTAAACCTTGTCGAAATTCACGCCATGACCTGCCTCATTACCCATACTCCAAGTAACAATTGAGGGATGGTTTTTGAACGTAAACACATTATTCTTATTGCGCTCCATGTGCGTCTGCTCATAGAGGGGCACGCGTGCCAAAGTCTTTTCGCCATAACCCATGCCGTGGCTTTCAAGGTTGGCTTCGGCAACCACATAAAGACCATACTTGTCGCAAAGGTCGTACCAGCGGGGATCATCAGGGTAGTGGCACGTACGCACAGCGTTAATGTTGTGCTCCTTCATGATGCGGATGTCCTCAATCATGCGTTCAACGCTCACAAGATAACCTCCGTCGGGATCCATCTCGTGACGGTTCGCACCCTTAATAAGTACGGGTTGACCGTTTACCAAGAACTGACCACCCTTAATCTCCACGTTGCGGAAACCTACCTTTTGCTTGATGCACTCCAAGGTGCTGCCGTCCTTGTCCGTGAGATTCACGCTGAGGGTATAGAGATAGGGCGTTTCAGTCGTCCAAGCGTGCGCCTTATCAATGGTAAAATCAAACTGTTGTGTGCCTTTCGCCGCGGCGGGTTCGTTAGCCGAAGCAACCACTTTGCCCTTGGCATCGGTGAGTGAGAGACTTACGCTTTTGCCCTTGGTATTCGCCAAATCAAGTGCCACGCTGAGCGCACCGTTAGTAAAATTGTCGGTCAAGTCTGCCTCAATGCGGATGTCATCAATGTGACTCTTGGGGCGAGAATAGAGATACACCTCACGAGCAATACCTGTGAGGCGCCAGAAGTCCTGATCCTCAAAATAAGAACCGTCGCACCAACGCATTACCTGCAGGGCGAGGAGATTCTTTTCGCCAGGCTTGAGATACTTCGTAAGGTCAAACTCCGCAGCCACCTTGCTGTCTTCAGCATAACCCACTTCCTTGCCATTCACCCACACGGTGAGGTTAGAAGTTGCCGAACCGACATGCAAGAATATCTGTTCGCCCTTCCAATCTGCGGGAACCTCCACCTCCTTACGGTAAGAACCCGTGTAGTTGTTCTTCTCCTCAACATAGGGAGGGTTGTTGGCAAACTGCGTTGCCCAGGCGTAACCAATATTCTTATAAATGGCGTCGCCATATCCGTTGAGTTCAAAAAGTCCAGGCACGGGGAAGTCCTCCCAAAGCGAATCGTCGAACCCAACGGTGTGGAAGTTTTGCGGGCGCTCGTTGTGGTGCTTCACAAACTTGAATTTCCACATGCCTTCCAAGGAAAGGTAGCGCTCGGATTGCGCCTTGCAACCCGCTTCTGCCAACTGCTCAGATTCAAAAGCGAAGAAGGGCGAACGGGGTGCCTCGCAATTTACGCGGTTTACCAAGGGATTCAACCAAGGTTCCTTTTGGTCTTGCGCCATGCCCAAGAAGGGCGTTGCGCAAAGTAATGTGAGGGCGAATTTCTTCAGCATAAAAGGGTATAGATTGGGGTTAATTTTTAGGGTAAGTATTTTAGTGAAAACTATTAGTAATGTAATTTAAAAAAGGTTACTAATAATTTAAATTAGGTTACTAATAATTTTGCCCCTCAAAACTGCCTGATTTTCAAGGTTAGTTTTGAACGCTATTTTTTCATCTCCACGATGGTCGTCGCGGGGAGTTCGGCGTTGCGTCTTTCGGTCTCGCGCACGACATTCTCAGCAAGGGCGCGGAATGCCTGAGCCGTCATCGTTTCTGCGTTAATAGAAATGGGCGCACCCTCATCTCCGCTCTCGCAAATGCTCTGCACGATGGGGATTTGACCGAGCAAGGGCACCTGCATCTCTTCTGCCAAGCGCTTCACGCCTTCCTTGCCAAAGAGGTAGTACTTGTTTTCGGGGAGTTCGGCAGGTGTGAACCACGCCATGTTTTCTACAAGTCCGAGAATGGGCACATTGACCTTCTCGTTCTGATACATGTCAATGCCCTTGCGAGCGTCGGCCAACGCCACCTGTTGTGGTGTTGACACAATCACGGCGCCGGTAATCGCCAAGTTTTGTAGGAGCGTCAAATGGATATCGCTGGTGCCGGGAGGGGTATCAAGAATCATGTAATCGAGTTCTCCCCATTTGGCATCGGCAATGAGTTGCTTCAGGGCGTTACTTGCCATGCCGCCGCGCCAAAGTGTGGCGGTCGTTGGGTTGACAAAGAAACCGATAGAGAGGAGTTCGACGCCGTACTTGAAGGCGGGGATAACGAGTTGGCGACCTTCTACCATTTCTGCGAAGATGTCTACCTGCTCCAACTGGAACATTTTGGGCACAGAGGGACCAAAGATGTCGGCATCGAGAAGTCCGACCTTGTAACCCATAGCCGCGAGTGACACGGCAAGGTTTGCCGCCACTGTACTCTTACCTACGCCGCCCTTGCCCGAACTTACGGCAATGACATTCTTCACCTGTGGCAACATCTTCCCAGGTTCGGGGCGCGCCGCCTGAGTGGTTTTCACGCTCACGGCAACATTAACATCCTTGCTTACATAAGCGTGGATGGCTGCTTCGGCTGCTTTTACGACAGACTTGATGAAAGGGTCGGTGCTCTTTTCAAATATGATGGAGAAGGAGACGTTCATGCCGTCAATGCGGAGGTCGTCTTCCAACATCTCTGCTTCGATAATATTCTTCCCTGTTCCGGGGTAGCGCACGTTTTGGAGTGCGTCGGTAATGAGTTTTGGATAAAGTGTCATCTTAGTATTATGTGTGTTACTTGGCAAAATTACTAAATAATCTCGACTGAGGGCAGTAGATTCCTGCTTTTAAGGTAATTTTGCACCATTAAATTAGCAGTATCAGCCACACAATGAAAACCTACTCCACCAAACAAATATTTCAAATAGCCCTGCCCATCCTTGTAAGTGTCTTGATGGAGCAGATTATAGGCATGACCGACGCAGCATTCCTTGGGCGCGTTGGCGAGGTTGAGTTGGGGGCTTCGGCCTTGGGCGGAATTCTTTACATCGCCCTGTTTATGCTCGCGGTTGGCTTTGCTACGGGAGCGCAAATACTGATGGGGCGGCGCAATGGCGAAGGGAATCATGCGGCAATAGGCTCTATCTTTTATCACGGCATCATCTTTCTGCTCATCCTTTCTACAATCATCACGGGGGCTACTCTGCTGTGGGGAGAAGCACTAATGGGACTGATGATTCAGTCGGAAGCCGTGGCAAAGGCGGCTACAACCTATCTTGATTGGCGCATTGTGGGATATGGGGCGGCTGTAGTGTGCGCCATGTTCCGTGCATTTTATGTGGCAACTACCAACACGCACACGCTGACTTATAATTCCATTATTATGGTGGGCGGAAATGTGTTGCTCAACTACATGCTGATTTTTGGCACCCTCGGAGCGCCCCGTATGGGTATTGCGGGTGCAGCGCTGGCTTCATCGCTGGCGAGTGTAATATCCGTAGTGTTCTTTATCCTATACACCCTTATAAAAACGGACTTCCGAAAATATGCGCTGAATCACTTGCCGCGCTTGAGGGTAAAGACGCTCAGTAGCGTGTTGGGGGTAGGTGTGTGGACAATGATTCAAAACTTCCTTGCCCTTGCCACATGGTTTATCTTCTTCCTCGGCGTGGAGCATCTTGGGGAATCGGAACTTGCTTCATCGAATGTGTTGCGCAACATCTCGGGCTTCTTCTTCATGAGTATGGCCGCGCTGGGCGCTACGGCAAGCACACTGTCGAGCAACCTACTGGGGCAACAGGAAACGAGTAGTGTAATCCCAATGATGTGGCGCATCGTGCGCCTGTGTTTCCTTGTGATGCTGCCGTTCTGCATCCTTGTGGCGCTCTTCCCTGAACCAGTCATTTGGGTTTTTACCACCGACGCGGCGCTGATAGACATGAGCATTTCGCCCCTGCGCATCCTGCTTTTCTCATACCTCTTCGGCATCCCTGCACAAATCCTATTGCATGTTGTTTCAGGCACAGGAAATACCCGCACGGCACTTTGCGCCGAACTCTTTGCACTTGCTATTTATGTTCTCTATCTTGCCGTTGCCGTCTTCGGCATCCGCAGCAACTTAACCATTTGTTGGGCGAGCGAAGTGGTTTACTCCGTCGGCCTACTCGTTTATTGTTGGTGCTACCTCCATTGGGGAAATTGGAAGCAGCGACAGATTTAGAACTCCCATATTTTTAGGCTGCGATACTGCACTGGAAAAACATTTAAACAAGCGTCCGCAATATCCTCGTTGGGATACTGCGGACGCTATGTCTATATAAATAATTATTGTATTGACTTCACCAATCCCTCAAACTGGTCGAGGTATCTCGGGTCGGCATTTACTTGTAGCAAATGACCTTCGCGGTCGATGAGGAAGTAGGAGGGGTATTGATTTACATTCAAGAAGCGTTCTACGGCTGCCTGTTGTTCTTGGGGGAGGTTCACATGACCAACGTTCTCGCCATTGACATTGTATTCCTTAATGACATTCTTCCACGAAGTTTCGTCAGAGCGATTCGCCAAGTAGAGGAAGAACATATTGTAAGGCTTCATACGCTCGTAGAGTTCCTGACTGTGCTTCAAAGCCGCCTTACAAGGACCACACCAAGTGCCCCACACATCAATGAGAATCACTTTGCCCTTCCAGGGAGCGATGAGCTCGCGCAAAATCTGTTCACCCTCGGTGATGCCTTCCAGGTTGTCGGTAGAAAGTAGGCTGGTGGTGTTGGAGAAGTCTTTGCGCATAAGGGCGTCGTACTTCTCGTGAAGCGCAAGAACCGCCTGGCGAGCAAAGTCCATCTTGATGTTTTCGTTCATCCACTGAATGGTACTCTTGGGAAGTGGTTGAACTCTGTCTTCAATAAGCCCATACAACTTTCTGGATATGTAGATTTCCTGAAGTACAGGATCCAGTTGGATGGAGTCAATAACCGTTTGTGTTTCATCAAGTACAAGATCTACAATCAGTTCCGACTGGAAGCGTTTCAGCACCTCGCTGATGGTCTTTGCCATCTCTGTATTATTAAATTCGCTCACCATTGCCTCTATCTCCTCCAAAGGACGACCGTCGGCCTTCTTCTGTAATTCTGCAAACTTACCTTTGTATTCCTTGAAATAGTTGAGTTCCTTGTCGGTCAGTTTGACGATACCTTTTCGCTCAAGGTTCAGAACCTTCTCAATAGCGTCACTACCAGAAGTTTCTCCCTCCATATACTCCAAGTAATTTTGGGTCATCGTACTCAAATTGCGGTAAAGCGTATAGGGAGTTCCCATTTTGTTCCAGCATTCTTGCGTAACATAATCCATAAATTCCGGCGGCAAGGTGTCGGATTTTGCCATGAATTTCGCTTGCATCAAGTTGCGTCCTACTTCTGCTTTGTAAAGGTTGCGGAGGTATTGGGCATAGCGTTGAGAAAGGTTGGGATGTTCCTTCAAACGGAGGTCGAGCAAACTATCTGCTGTTGCCTTTTCCTGCTTAACAAAATCAAGGTATTTCAACAATTCATTGTCAGGCAAGCTTTTGAAATCAACCTTACTCTTGCGCACTCGATAGTAGTAGGCATAGATGTCATTACCTCTTAAGTCCTCGGGATAAGCCAGCAACTCATTTTGCAAGCGTGCGTCCTTGCCCATCACCAATTGCTGTCCCGTCTTGGCGTCGTAGAGGAAGAAGTAAGTTTCTCCAGGTTCGAGTACAGTATTAAACATACTTCTGCCCAAATCTATGTAAGCCTCTGTCGCATTAAGCACGGGCACCGTAATATGATAGCGACCGAGCGAATCGAGTGGCGCATTAAAACTCTCTTCCTCGTCTGTAATGAAATTCTCAATATCAATGTCGGCAAACTTCCCGCCTCCCTTATTGAACAACTCGGGCGTCAGATTTTTTACCCAACCGTAGATGGTCACGCTGTCTCCAGCGCGGTAGCAGTTGTCCTTAAACGCAGTGCGGGTATCGGGTGTGGGATAATCGGGGAGCGTCTTTGTGGTAATGGTTTCGCACGCAATTGCCTCCGCCTTACCGATGCGCACTTTGCGCACACCCTTCTTCAATTTACTCACACTGACGGCAAGTGTATCATTACTTTGAGCAATGGTAAACTCATACTTGTCCTTCTTTTCAGCACGCGTAAGGACGTCCCACGTACGGCAGTCGTAAATCACATGGTTTTCAGCAAAACCGATAATCCACTCTCCCGTCTTGGTGTTACGCCAATAGGTGTCTGTGAGAGTTTGCGCCTGTACGCAGAGGGCACAGAGGGCGAGAAATAGGGTTAGGTATTTGGTTTTCATTTGTATAAATGTTTGTTTCATATACTTAAAACACTGGTTGCTGGTGCAAAGATAATATATTTTTATAATAGCAAAAGTTAGGAGGAATTTTTGCTATTCTGTAACTGTGTTTTTAGGGTTAAAATTAGAGTTCTGAAAAACTACACCTATTCTTGTAAAAATTATTAGTAACCTAATTAAAATTATTAGTAATGTAATTTAAAAAAGGTTACTAATAATTTTTACTAAAAAACGGACGCAGATTTTCAGGTGGTTACAAAGGAGAACTTTTACCCCTTTTTACCGCCC
>JAZQVD010000029.1:0-7417 GCA_045631665.1 Alloprevotella sp. | reverse complement strand
CAATCCCTTACCGCCTAAAATCTCAAGGACAATCTTCAATTTATCCTCCTTACTGTACTTCATAATAGAACCGATACCAAATAGTTTTATGTCTAACTTTTTGGGGGCGGTTCAAGTTAGGGGGAGGGGACCGCTTTGCGGTGAGGGGGTGCCAATTAGGAGTCGGTTGTCCGTTGTTAGTCGTACTCTATTCCATATCTAAACGGCAAATTTACACATTTATTATAAAAGCAGAGCGTTGTCCCTGCGTTTTATTCTCCCAACCTCATGGGGAATGTTTTCGCTTTTCTATTTGAGCAACTTTGGCGAAAAACACCTCCCTGCTGACAATCAGTAAATTACCTTATTTTTGCGCCCCGAAATGCTCTGAAACGTGGAGATAATGCCCCGTAGTTTGCGTATTTTGCCCCGAGTTGACGTCTCGTTGAAAATTTTAAAATCTCAGGTCAAAAATTTCAATACTTTTGACGCTTGTCCTTAGGCTTTAGTCCTAAAAAGTTTAACTTTATTTAAGAAAAATTAACGCGCACGTCTCAAGCAGAAAAATCTACAAGTAACCTTTTTGAAATTGTTAGTAACCTAATTTGAAAAAGGTTACTAATAGTTTTCACAAAGTCCCGTGTGTTTAGCAAAAATAGCGATTCGTATTTCATTGATAATCAAATGAATATAAAAGAGGCATTACCCGTGTGGATAATGCCTCCCTTTCTGCTATGCAAAGATAATACATTTTTCAGCGAAATGCAAATCCCGATTTTGAGGTCAACTCGGGGTGGCGGAGCGAGTGAGGCGAAAAATTGTGACAAACTGGGGTGGGGCAAAGAGATGAAAAGGTGGGGCGACGGTGGCGGTGTTTTAATGTTTTTAACACGCAAAGTTTGTCGGAGCAAAACGGAAAGTGTAACTTTGTCATTACGAACAGAAAATTAAAGAGTTTACCGCTATGAAAACATTTAAGATTGAAGCGCTTATCCTTGCCATCGCCCTTGTAATTGCAGGTGTGTTGGTAGGCAATGGTTTGACTAAAATAGGTACCGAAGACCGCATCGTGCAAGTGCGCGGCTTGGCGGAGCGCGAAGTGGCTGCCGACTACGTGATTTGGCCCGTAGTGTATAAGACAACGGGGAATAATCTTTCCGCAATTCATGCCGATGTAAATCGCGCCAACAAAGGCATCGCAGATTTCTTGATGAAGAAGGGTATTAAGGCGAGTGAAATCAGCGAATCAACCTTGCAGATTGTAGACAAGCATGCCGAGCGCTATGTCTCTAATTTTGAGGGCGACCGCTATATGGTAACTTCCATAACTACGGTGGCTACAAACCAGGTAGAACTGGTGCGCCAGTTGCTCACGCAGGTGGGTGAATTGCTTAAGGAAGGCATTGCCATTTCGGCGGGCGATTACGGCACAAGTGTGCAGTATGAATTTACGAGTCTGAATAAAATCAAACCCGAAATGATTGAGGAGGCAACGCGCAATGCCCGCGAGGCTGCGGAAAAGTTTGCTGCCGACTCTGAAAGCACACTTGGGAAAATCCAAACGGCGCATCAGGGCGTCTTCTCCATTACCGACCGCGATATGTATACGCCCCATATCAAGAATGTGCGCGTGGTGACTTCGGTGAATTATTACCTTGAAGAATAAGCGGGAGAAATGTGTGGCGCAATAAGGTTATGACCGATTAATTTTATAGAAAATTTGTCCGTTTGGAATGGAGTGTGTAATTTTGCGGTGTCCTTAGGGACTATCCGCTGAGTATGCGTGGAGGTGAAACCTTATCGTAACACCTCAGGAGTCACCTTCGGGTGACTTTTTTTGTTATATAGCAATATGAACTTTTCTCCTTTCCCAAAAAATGCCTACCTTTGCAAGAAATTTGACTAAACATTACCTCTATATGGCACAGAAACCCTCTATTCCTAAAGGTACACGCGACTTTGGCTTCGTAGAAATGGCGAAGCGCAACTATATTTTCAACACTATCCGTGATGTGTATGCCCTCTACGGCTTCCGTCAAATCGAAACTCCTGCGATGGAGAATCTCTCTACTTTGATGGGCAAGTATGGCGAAGAAGGCGATAAACTCCTCTTCAAGATTTTGAACTCTGGCGACTTTAAGAACAGCGTTCCTACGGCTGATTACGACGAGCGTACTGCTGCTCAACTCGCTTCGCGCTTCTGCGAAAAGGGTTTGCGCTACGACCTCACCGTTCCCTTTGCGCGCTATGTGGTTCAGCATCGTGAAGAACTCCAAATGCCCTTTAAGCGCTACCAAATCCAACCCGTTTGGCGCGCTGACCGTCCGCAGAAGGGCCGTTACCGCGAGTTTTACCAATGCGACGCCGATGTGGTAGGTTCTGACTCACTCCTCAACGAGGTTGAGTTGATGCAGATTGTCGACGAGGTGTTCTCTCGCTTCGGCATCCGTGTGTGCATCAAGATTAACAACCGCAAACTCCTCACAGGTATTGCAGAAATCATCGGTGCGGCAGATCGCATTGTCGACATCACTGTTGCGATTGACAAGTTGGACAAAATTGGCCTTGAGAATGTGAATAAGGAACTCCTTGAGGGAGGTCTTTCTGCGGAGCAGGTAGAAAAACTCCAGCCTATCATTCTCCTTGAAGGCACGAACGAAGAAAAACTCAACACGATGCGTCAGGTGCTTGCCGAAAGCGAAGTAGGTTTGAAGGGTGTGGAAGAAGTGGCGTTTGTGCTCGAAGCTTTGAAGCAGAGCGACTTGAAGAATGCCATCGAACTCGACCTTACGCTTGCGCGTGGTTTGAATTATTACACGGGTTGCATTTTTGAAGTGAAGGCACTCGATGTTCAGATAGGTTCTATTACTGGTGGTGGTCGCTACGATAACCTTACGGGCATTTTTGGCCTTCCCGGTCTTTCGGGTGTGGGAATTTCTTTCGGCGCCGACCGCATTTACGATGTGCTCAACCAACTTGAACTTTACCCCGCCGAGACAGCGACGGGCGCAACCCTCCTCTTTATCAACTTTGGTGAAGCAGAAGCAAAACACTGCCTCCGCCTTGCAGCAGCAGCGCGCCGTGCCGGCATCCCCACAGAGGTATATCCCGACGCGGTGAAGATGAAGAAGCAAATGAGTTACGCTAACCAACAGCAAGTGCCCTTCGTGGCGCTCGTGGGTGAAACGGAAATGGCAGAAGGCACCATTGCCCTCAAAAACATGGTTACGGGCGAACAAACAAAGTGCACTATCGAAGAAGCCATTGCCGTAATCACAAATGCGTAAGCGGTAAATAAATCGTTTATTTTGAGTTATTTGGAAGTCTCTTCATCCTGCTCAAAATTTAATCCCTTTTATTAAAAACTATCTCCGATATATTTCAAATTATCTCCCGTATAATTGAAAATATCTCGGAGATAGTTTTTCTTTTCTCTTAACTTTATCAAATAATTACGCTATCTCTTGCCTCGTAAAACAAAAAGGTGTACCTTTGAGGTCAAATTCAATTATCTACTTAAAATCTAACTGACTATGGCTATCGAGAAAACCCTCGTACTTTTGAAGCCCTGCACAGTGCAGCGCGGATTGATTGGTGAAATTACTTCTATCTTTGAAAAGAAAGGTTTGAAGATTTGTGCGATGAAGATGATGTGGCTCACAGATGAGTTGCTCTCTGAACACTATGCGCACCTCAGCGAAAAGCCCTTCTTCCAGCGCGTGAAGGATGCGATGATGACAGCCCCCGTAGTGGCACTCGCACTTGAAGGTGTGGATGCAATTGCTGCAGTTCGCGCTCTTGCTGGTCCTACAAACGGTCGTAATGCTGCGCCTGGCACAATCCGTGGTTCATATTGCGTTAGTTTCCAGGAAAATATCGTACATGCAAGTGACGGTCCCGAAACTGCTGAAATTGAACTCAAGCGCTTCTTCAAGCCCGAGGAAATCTTGGAATGGGACAATGTAATCTTCCCCTTCCTCTATGCTAATGACGAATTCTAAACCTACTTCCGTAGGGCATTCTTCCCGCAGTCTTTACGCTGCGGGATTTTTTATTTTTATAATCCCTCCCAAGTGTCAACCTTTTTTACTACCTTTGCCAAGTAACACACATATCTATAAAACATGCAACCCTATCAAGAAGAAAATACCCGCCGTGGGCGCATTGAGGTGATTTGCGGATCAATGTTCTCTGGAAAAACAGAAGAGCTCATCCGTCGCTTGAAGCGTGCCAAGATTGCCCGTCAGACGGTGGAAATATTTAAGCCCGCCATCGACACGCGTTATTCTGATGTTGAGGTGGTGTCGCACGATAGTAACTCTATCCCTTCTACACCCGTAGACTCCTCTTCAAGTCTGCTCCTGTTAGCACAAAATGCGCAGGTTATCGGTATCGACGAGGCGCAGTTTTTTGACGACGGACTGGTGGATGTTTGCAACCAGTTGGCGAATGAGGGCAAGCGCGTGATTATTGCGGGACTTGATATGGACTTTAAGGGTATTCCCTTCGGTCCTATGCCTGCGCTTTGTGCGGTGGCAGAGTCGGTGTCAAAGGTGCATGCCATCTGTGTGCGTTGTGGCAATTTGGCTTATGTGTCTCACCGTAAGGGCGAGGACGAGCGTCGTGTGATGCTCGGAGAAATGAATGAGTATGAACCGCTCTGCCGTCATTGCCAAAATGAGGCGATGAAACAGAAGGCGGAAGCTGACACTTCGAAATAGTTTGTGCCCCTTTAAGTGCTTGTTCTCCAAAATTAGTTCTCAAATAATAGATGCACTATGGCATACAATAGCAATAAGGAACTGAAACTTTATTATTCCATTGGTGAGGTGGCGGCAGAATTTGGCGTTGCCGAAACACTTTTGCGCTTTTGGGAAAAGGAATTCCCCCAACAGATTGCCCCTAAAAAGTCTGGGCGCAATGTGCGTCAGTATACCAAGGAAGATATTGAGCAAATCCGCATCATCTACAACCTTGTAAAGGTGCGTGGGCTTAAAATTTCTGCGGCTCGTGACCTTCTCAAGAAGAATAAAGAGGGCGTAGGTAATTCTTCGGAAGTCATTGACCGCCTCCAAGCGATCAAGGCTGAACTCCAAGCCATTCGTGCTGAACTTGGTAGTCTGTAATTGAGTGAGTGTAGTAAACGAGTTTTAAGGTACAAGTAGACGAGAGGTGCAAATCTCCTTTCTTCTTTCTCATTTCTCATTTCATAAAAATGATTGGTAGAATCCACTCCATAGAAAGTTTTGGTACTGTTGACGGCCCCGGTATTCGCTTCATCGCGTTCATGCAGGGGTGCCCCATGCGTTGTCAATATTGTCATAACCCGGATACTTGGGATCCGCAGCGCAAGTGTCAGTATGAACTTACACCTGAAGAACTCCTGGAAGAGGTAAAGCGCTATAAGAACTTCATCAAGTCGGGTGGTGTTACTTGTACGGGTGGCGAACCCCTCATGCAGGCGCCTTTCATTGAAGCGTTTTTCCGCCTTTGCCGTCAAGCGGGTTTTCATACAGCGCTTGATACGTCGGGTGTAGTGATTACAGATGCCGCAAAGCGTGCTGTGCAGGAAGCAGACCTCGTAATGCTCGATGTTAAAACTACGGATGACGCCCTGCATCCCATTCTGACTGGTGTGGCGCGCAAGAACAATGCTACTTTTATGGATTACCTGCAAGAAATCGGTAAAACGACTTGGGTGCGCCATGTTATAGTTCCAGGTGTAAACGACGACGATGCTCGCCTGCAGCAAGTGGCAGATTATGTGAAGCAATACAGCGTGGTAGAGCGCGTCGAACTCCTTCCGTATCACATTATGGGTACTTATAAGTACGAAGAACTCGGTCTTAAATATCCCCTCGAAGGAGTAGAACCCCTCTCGCAAGAACGCCTCCAACGCGCTCGCGAAATTTTCCACAATACTCTTGCGTGTGAGGTGGTGTAGATTTGATATAAACATGATATGTATAAATGAGGGAGCATAACTGCATCCCTCATTTGAGTCTTTGGAGAAAACAATTTTTACTTAAACGGGGCGGTAAAACTTATGGTATGGCTTGTTACTGCCTGTTATAACCTGTAAAAAATATGAAAATAGCTGTTCCCACAAAAGACGGTTGTGTCGACAATCACTTTGGTCATTGCGACCATTATACAATATATAATATAAAGGACAAGCAGATTCTTGATTCCGTAACGCACCCCTCGCCTAAAGGCTGTGGGTGTAAATCGGGTATTGCTGCTGAATTGCGTGCCATGGGTGTGGAAGTCATGCTCGCAGGGAGTATGGGTGAAGGTGCTTTTCAAAAATTGTCTTCCGAAGGTATAAAAGTTATACGTGGTTGTAGTGGTGATGTAAATGCCGTAGTTAAGGGTTACTTAACAGGTTTCATTTTAGATAGTGGGGTAGGGTGTAGTGCTCACGAAGGTCATCACGAGTGTGCGCATCACTCCCATTAATGTATTCGCCTATCATTTGTATAAAAATGTTCGCTTGGTCGCGACATAGTCGCAGCCATAAAAACCTTCACAAAATAAAAATAACTACTCATTTTGCAATCTCATACCGACAAAATAGAGGTGTTGTCATGGAGATTAGAAAAATTTTCAACTTTTTTGTGAAAAAAACTTGAAGATTTCTTGTTCAATCCAAATTCCCGCCGTAATTTTGCACTCGCTGACTCACTCAAAAAACGAGTCACACTAAAAACGATCTTTGAAAGATTTTCATAAACTTTTTGTAGAGAAGTACAAGATACAAACATTGCAACGAAAGTAGCAAATTAGTTTGGGTAACATTAATGTTATTTGTACCGTTTAATTCTTTATGATAAGGAAGGATGTCTTGAGCAAAACAGATAATTAAACAAATTATTATATTACAATGAAGAGTTTGATCCTGGCTCAGGATGAACGCTAGCTACAGGCTTAACACATGCAAG
This sequence comes from Alloprevotella sp., assembly GCA_045631665.1. Taxonomy (GTDB): domain Bacteria; phylum Bacteroidota; class Bacteroidia; order Bacteroidales; family Bacteroidaceae; genus Alloprevotella. Next base: position 497 of record JAZQVD010000029.1, on the reverse strand, counting down.
TCGAGGGGCAGCACAGAGATAGCTTGCTATCTTGGGTGGCGACCGGCGCACGGGTGAGTAACGCGTATCCAACCTGCCCATTACTCAGGGATAGCCTTGCGAAAGTAAGATTAATACCTGATGTTGTTTGATTGCCGCATGACGATCAAACCAAAGATTTATTGGTAATGGATGGGGATGCGTGACATTAGGTAGTTGGTGAGGTAACGGCTCACCAAGCCCACGATGTCTAGGGGTTCTGAGAGGAAGGTCCCCCACACTGGAACTGAGACACGGTCCAGACTCCTACGGGAGGCAGCAGTGAGGAATATTGGTCAATGGACGAGAGTCTGAACCAGCCAAGTAGCGTGCAGGATGACGGCCCTCTGGGTTGTAAACTGCTTTTAGTTGGGAATAAAAAGAGGGACGTGTCCCTAATTGTATGTACCATCAGAAAAAGGACCGGCTAATTCCGTGCCAGCAGCCGCGGTAATACGGAAGGTCCAGGCGTTATCCGG
>JAZQVD010000028.1:0-109619 GCA_045631665.1 Alloprevotella sp. | reverse complement strand
CCCCGTAGGAGGACCCACAACGACCGGATAAGTTAAAGCAATTTGTAGCATATCCAGGTGCTGTGGGTCCTCCTACGGGGACCGATAGATTTATTCGTTCGTAGAGTACCACCGCAGGTTCGCCCTGCTCACCCGCGGTTATGCAAGTGTGCCCTCCTACGGGGGCATTTCGGATGGTTAAATCCTCTGACAAAAGTTTTTTTACTATATTTGGGTCAACTGCTATATTATTGCCAAAAAATAAACCGCATAGTCCTTGATGAGAAGAATTATCGTTGGCGAGATACAACTTCAGTGCTCAATTTTTTCTGGCAACTTTTATATCGTCCCTTTAATGTCTTAACATTTCGCCTTTACCCCTTATAAATTAATGACCTAACCGTTTTTACTGCTCCCGAAATCGTTAGAAAAGTTGAAATAATCGGTCGTGGCTCCCGTATTTTCAGGCGTAGCCAATGTTGCTTCCGAATTTTAAAATCTCACGCCTTAAAAACGAACATTTTTCTGTGATTTCTTGAAATCTTACGTTAAGAAAATTTAAGATTATTTAAGATTTGCGGCGCCCTATTTTAGACTTGCGAAAAATTATAAGTAACCTTTTTTCAACAACATTACTAATAATTTCAACTATTAGTAATATAATCTCCCCGAAAATAGGTTTGTATCTCAAAAATAGTGTTTTGTAATACGTTGGGTATCAAGTAAATAAAAAGGAGGTTTTACCACGTACGATAAAACCTCCTTCTCTGCACTGCAAAGATAATACATTTTTGAGCGAAATGCAAATGCCCTAAATTCGGACAGGTGCACCATTTCTCTGAAATTAGGTAAGAATTTGGGACAAACGAGAAGTTTGATATAGGCGTTTAAAATAAAAATCTACATCATTTTTCAGGTAAAAAATGTAGATTTTGGGGATTTAAATCATCAAATGGTATGGGACTTTCGTTTTTATTTCTGTATATAACTCCACTTCATTGAATTAAGTCTTTTAACATTGTTATCAAGATTAAACTCATTTAGAAACTAAGTGGTGGATATGTTTATGATTGAGCAAAAATCATAATTAGAATACCTCCAATTATAATTATCGCTCTAAAAATTAGACCAAAATCAATACCATTATCAGAGTAGGAAGGAGAAGATTTACCATCAGTACTATCTATGATGTGTAAGTTTTCGACACCTAAAATTTTGCATAGTTCGTCAGCTTTAATATTTTTCAATTGTTCAGGCATATCCATTCCGATTCTTTCGTAGAATGGCATATACTTGTCTAATCTCTTTTTGATTATAGTTTCAAGTGAATAGATATAGTCTCTTTGGTTTTGAGCAGCGTCTACAATTTCTTCATTAAAGTGTGAATTGAGATACTCAAATGCACCTTGTTTGTTATCTGATAAAATGAATTTTGCTATTTCTGCAGAAAGGGTTTCTTCCGATAGAGTATGTGCTAACTTGCGAGATAATTCTTCATTCTGTTTTCTCAATGCACTTACGACATTGTTTGATATAGCATTTCCTGCAACATATCCAGATGCGGCGTTTAACAAATCTCTATTATTCATAATTCTCTTAAATATATTTTATAAAATAACGTTTATTCTCTATCTATATTCTCCCACTATACTTATGTGTTTATATATCAAAATTTAAGCATAAGATTTTAATATTTTAAACTGTAAAATGGTATCAATAACAAATGTGTGAGAATTATTAGTTAGTGATTTTAAATTCCTCTATTTTAGATTGTGCATTTTTGAATGCTTCAATAAGATCTTCTTGATTTTTAACAAAAACGGTATTACGTGAATATCGTTCAAGCTTTAAAAACCAATGTGCTTTACCATTACTAACGTAATATCCCACTTCGAAACCATCTACTGTTTTAAATTTATTTTCTAGGTAATCAGGGTTTGATGCCACATCGTTATCAACCTCTGACGCTAATTTTATAAGTGCCTTATTGATTTCCACTAAGTCGCTATACTCAATCATTGCTATTTGTGAGAGCGAACTAGAAGATGCAGCTTTTTCAAGTCTATAAAAATATGCATCAGAACCAATTTTAATAATTCTAATGGTGGTAGTGAGTTTTCTAATTCCAGTTGAGGCACCATAACTTAGACTTAATGGTAAGTTGGGCATCTCTGTATCAATAAATTTAACAACAACCCCCGTTTTTGAAGTAAATTCCTCAAATTTTGTCGTTTGTTTTTTTGCATCTTCTTGAGCAAAAATTGCTAATGGTAGGAACATAACCATTGCCAATAAAATCTTTTTCATAGTAAAAAATATTAGTTAAACATAAAGTGTGTTGCTTTTTCGACTCTACGCTTAACTACAAAAAAAGCGCAGACTCCCGTCATACGCCTCTTGGTTCACCACAAACCATTACAAAATATGAGAGAAGTCTACGCGTTAGCGTACACTCTCAACTTTTGTAAGTTTGTGTGGGCTCGTTCAAATTCCGAGGTGGTGATTCAGAGGCGATTGAGCTATTTATCTATATGTCTTGGATGCGGATAGTGTCCGCATACACGGCAAAGGTAGTAATTTATTTTGGTAATGGAATAGTTGTGCAAAATAATTTGTGCCCACAAGACGCCGAAGGTGTCTCCGCTCAGTAACCGCGGGTACGCCAATGGGCGCACCCGCGGTAGGAACATCAGTTGGTATGCACTCTGAAGGAGTGCCCCAACACAGTGCCTATATTATGGGGCACTCCTACAGAGTGCGACTATCGTGCACGATGCGTCCGGGGGTATTCGCTTCGCTCAAACCACCGGTTACCGAGCGGGGACGCCTTCAGCGTCATTGAGCGAGTGAAATTCTTTAAGTTACTGAGCGGTGACGCCTTCAGCGTCATCACGGTGTATTGCCTTTGGGCGTAACTTTGTGTTGTAGCAAATAAAAAATCCCCGACCTTGTGAGTCGAGGATTAGTTTCTGTATATGTAGGATTATTCCCATTGACCAACCTTTTGTTGCCTGTGGCAATCGCACTCCACATGTTCCATGTGACTATTGCTCAAAAGGTTGCTCGATAGTCGCAAAAACTTTCGTTTTTACTCCCACTCAATAGTAGCATTGGGTTTCGGAGAGAGGTCGTAGCACACGCGGTTTACGTTGGGCACTTCGTCAAGGATGCGCTTTGTAATCTTGTCGAGGATTGCCCAGTCGATGTGCTCGATTGAAGCAGTCATAGCGTCGATAGTGTTTACGGCGCGGATGATTACGGGCCAGTCGTATGAACGTTCGTTGTTGCGAACACCTACTGACTTGAAGTCGGGTACGAGTGTGAAGTACTGCCAAACCTTCTTGTCAAGACCTGCCTTTGCAAATTCTTCGCGGAGAATTGCGTCACTTTCACGAACTGCTTCGAGACGGTCGCGAGTGATTGCGCCGAGGCAACGCACACCAAGACCGGGACCGGGGAAGGGTTGACGGTAAACCATTTCGTAGGGGAGACCGAGTTCGAGACCGCAAGCGCGAACTTCGTCCTTGAAGAGCTGCTTGATGGGTTCTACGAGTGCGAACTGGAGGTCTTCAGGAAGACCACCTACATTGTGGTGACTCTTTACGCACTTTGCTGTCTTCGTACCGCTCTCAACGATGTCGGGATAGATAGTACCCTGACCGAGGAAGTCGATACCTTCGAGCTTGCGTGCTTCTTCTTCAAACACACGGATGAATTCGCCACCGATAATCTTGCGCTTCTGTTCGGGGTCAGCAACATTTTCGAGCTTTGTGAGGAAGCGTTCTGTAGCATCAACATAAACGAGGTTAGCGCAGAGCTGGTTGCGGAATACTTCTACAACGTCTTCTGACTCACCCTTACGCATAAGACCGTGGTTTACGTGTACGCAAACGAGGTTTTCACCAATAGCCTTGAGAAGGAGGGCTGCAACAACAGAACTGTCTACACCACCAGAGAGGGCGAGGAGCACCTTCTTGTCACCCACCTGACGACGGATGAGTTCTACCTGGTCGGCAACGAAGTTCTTCATGTTCCAGTTTGCTTCAGCCTTGCAAGTGTCGAATACGAAAGACTTAACGGCAGCCTTAATAGCTTCTTCGTCATTTTCGAATTTGGGGAGGCTCACTGCGCAAGTTGCCTTAGCGTGACCTGCTGCAATAACGGGATAACCTGCTTCGTAGATTTCGGGGAGCACGTCGATTTCAACACCGTCAATAACATTGTTAGGACCGCCGTTGATGATGATACCCTTTACATTGGGCAATGCCTTGAGTTCAGCAGCTGTAATGTCGTGGGGATAGATTTCGCTGTACACACCGAGTGCGCGGATTGCGCGGGCTACCACTGTGTTTTCGTGGCTACCCAAGTCAAGAATGACAATCATGTCTTGTTTCATAAGGCTCTTGATGAAAATAGAGATATTTTACTTGGCGCAAAAGTACAGATTTTCAATTTTTCTACAAAAAGGAATAAAAATTTTTTTTTGTCAGTTCTAAATATTTTTTTTGAGTGACCGAATAAATCCCAAAAATGAAAAGTTGAGTATAAATTCAAGTGTTTTTTTATAGGAATGCCCTTGTAATGGTTGATAAGTCACAACTATTTATTACCTTTGCCAAAGATAGGTCTCTCGGTTGGGAGACGACATTATGCGAGTATAATCTGAAAATTTTACACAATACAAATATGGCAACAGTTGACGATAAGAAAATTATCTTCTCAATGGTGGGCTTGACCAAGACCATCAAGCAAACAAACAAGACAATTCTTAAGGATATTTACCTCAGTTTCTTCTACGGCGCAAAGATTGGTATCATCGGTTTGAACGGTGCCGGTAAATCTACGCTTATGAAGATCATCGCAGGACTGGATAATGATTACCAGGGTGAGGTAGTTTTCTCACCCGGTTACTCAGTGGGTTATCTTCCCCAGGAACCTCAGTTGGATGATAAGAAGACGGTGAAGGAAATTGTGCAGGAAGGTGTGCAGCACATTGTTGATGCGCTTGCGGAATACGAAGAGATTAATCAGAAGTTTGGACTTCCCGAATACTACGAAGACGAGGACAAGATGAACGAACTTTTCACGCGTCAGGGCGAACTTCAAGATATTATTGATGCTACTGATGCTTGGAATTTGGATAGTCGCCTCGAACGCGCTATGGCAGCCCTTCGTTGCCCCGAACCCGACCGCACAGCCGAAAACCTTTCGGGTGGTGAGCGTCGCCGTGTGGCACTCTGCCGTCTCTTGCTTCAGAAACCCGACGTGCTTCTCCTCGACGAACCTACCAACCACTTGGACGCCGAAAGTATTGACTGGCTCGAACAACACTTGAACCAGTACGAAGGTACGGTAATTGCCGTTACCCACGACCGTTACTTCCTCGACGAAGTGGCAGGTTGGATTCTCGAACTCGACCGCGGTGAAGGTATTCCCTGGAAGGGCAACTACTCTTCATGGTTGGAGCAGAAGTCTAAGCGTATGGAGATGGAAGAGAAGGTGGCAAGCAAGCGCCGCAAGACTTTGGAACGCGAATTGGAATGGGTGCGTATGGCGCCCAAGGCACGTCAGGCAAAGGGTAAGGCACGTTTGAACTCTTACGATAAACTCCTTGGTGAAGACCAAAAGGAAAAGGAACAGAAACTCGAAATCTTTATCCCCAACGGTCCTCGCTTGGGTAACAAGGTTATTGAGGCGCAACACGTTGCCAAGGCCTTTGGCGCGAAGCAGTTGTTTACAGACCTCAACTTCATGCTTCCTCCCAACGGTATCATTGGTGTGATTGGTCCTAACGGCGCAGGTAAAACGACACTCTTCCGCCTCATTATGGAACTCGAAAAGGCGGATGCCGGTACCTTTGAAGTGGGTGAAACAGTAAAACTCTCGTATGTAGACCAGCAACACAAGGATATTGACCCCGCAAAGTCGGTGTACGAAGTAATCAGTGGTGGTTCGGAACTCATGCGTATGGGCGGCAGAGAAATTAACGCTCGCGCTTACCTCAGCCGCTTTAACTTCTCGGGTGCGGATCAGGAAAAGAAGTGTGGCGTGCTCTCAGGTGGTGAACGCAACCGTTTGCACCTTGCTCTTGCTTTGAAGCAGGAAGGTAACGTGCTCCTTCTCGACGAACCTACCAACGACATCGACGTGAACACACTCCGCGCACTTGAAGAAGGTCTTGAAGCCTTCGCTGGTTGCGCCGTAGTCATCAGTCACGACCGCTGGTTCCTCGACCGTATTTGCACGCACATCCTTGCCTTTGAAGGCGACGGCAATGTATTCTTCTTCGAAGGTTCATACTCAGACTACGAAGTGAACAAGGCAAAGCGCCTCGGTATTGAAGAACCCAAGCGCATTCGTTACCGCAAGTTGGAAGAATAATTTTTTTTGAGGTTGTAAGGTTATAAGGTCGCTGCGCTTTTAGGTTGTTAGACCTTGCGGACAGTATAGTACCTCACAATCTTATAACCTCACAACCTCACAACCTTATAACCTCACAACCTATGAAAGGCATCGTATTAGCAGGTGGTAGTGGCACACGCCTTTACCCCATTACAAAAGGCATAAGCAAGCAGTTGATTCCCATCTTCGACAAACCTATGGTGTATTATCCCATTTCGGTTTTGATGTTGGCGGGGATTCGTGAAATCTTAATCATCTCTACGCCCCAAGACCTTCCCGGTTTCAAGCGTTTGCTCGGCGACGGGTCAGACTACGGAGTAGAATTTTCTTACGCCGAACAACCCTCGCCCGACGGACTTGCTCAGGCATTTATCATTGGCGAAGAATTTATTGGTAATGATTCTGCGTGCCTCGTGTTGGGCGATAACATTTTCCACGGCAGCAACCTCCGCCACATGCTCCGTACGGCAGTTGAGACTGCTGAGAAGGAAGCAAAGGCTACGGTGTTCGGTTATCGTGTGAACGACCCCGAGCGTTATGGCGTGGTAGAGTTTGACGAAGAGGGCAACGCTAAGAGCATTGAAGAGAAACCCTTGCAACCGAAGTCAGACTACGCCGTTGTGGGACTTTATTTCTATCCCAACAAGGTGGTAGATATTGCCAAGAGCATCAAACCCTCAGCGCGTGGCGAATTGGAAATCACTACTGTAAATCAGAGTTTCCTTGACGACGGTGAACTCATGGTGCAGACGCTCGGCCGTGGTTTTGCGTGGTTGGATACTGGCACGCACGACAGTCTTTCAGAAGCCTCTACGTTTATCGAAGTAATTGAAAAGCGCACAGGTCTTAAAGTGGCGTGCCTCGAAGGAATTGCTTACGATCAGGGGTGGATTACGAAGGAAAAGATTGCCGAGTTGGCCAAGCCCATGATTAAGAATCAGTACGGTCAGTACTTGATGAAGTTGATAGAACGAGACTAAGTGATGACCCTCTTACGTCGCATACTCCTACTGCTTCTTCTGCCGATAATTTCAACTGTGAAAATTTCGGCGGAAGAAGATTTGTTGTGGTTGCCCGACTATTTCAAACGCGTCAACGATGCTTCGCAGGTGGAGGATGGTGCTTACTACCTCATCGCCGGCACAAGTCAGCAAGACGGGCACGTACTTATGAGTGCGACGGTGGTCAACAAGAAGTTGAAAGGTATTCCAACGCCAGAGCAAGACCGCATCTTCTGTAGCGACGCCTCACTCGTGTGGCAGTTGCAGCGCGTGGGTGATGAGGTCATCATTCGTGCGGCGGTAGAAGGCAAATTTATTTTCGCCCCCAAGGCAGATAAACCCGAGGTAGAACTGCAGGCGAACGCCTACACCACTTGGATTTTACAGCAGCAGGGAGCGGGTTTCACGCTGAAGCATCCCACTGAGGCGCTCCGCTATTTGCACACCTCTTATCAGCGCAATGCCGACAACGCCAACCCCTTTGGAAACTACGCCTACTACGACGGCACGGTAGAAACCAACGAGCTTTACCTCTACAAGTTAGATGCCGACTACGCACCCCCTGCTGACAACACGGTAACCTACCTCGCAACCGGCGACAAGGTACCCGCTTACGGCAACCTCTTGGTGCGCAACGGCGCATTGCTTTATCCCTCCGTCTTGCTTGACGGAATGGAGTTCGCCCCCTCAGAACCGTTTACCGTAACCGCAGGTCAACTCACCTACACCCGCACTTTGCAAGACGGAAACTGGGAAACGCTCAGTCTGCCCTTTGCGGCGCACGTGCCCGAGGGCATCGACGCACGCGAATTGGTAAGTGTGGAGGGCGACAACCTCGAGTTTCAACCCGTAACCGAAATTCGTCCCAACGTGCCCGTCATCTTGCGGTGCGCAACGGCGGGTGGCGCAAGCGTAACCTTCGTTTCTACGGGTGGAACGGTAAGTTTGCCCGCCGAACATCCCTCTGCGCTGCGCCCCACGTACCAACCCCTATATACAAATAGTGCAACCGAGGGCATCTATTTGCTTTCTGACGCGGGCATGCAATTTGTGCGCGCAGATAGCGGTAGCAGCGTACGCCCATTTCGTGCTTTTCTGAAATTCTAAAACCTCTTATTTTTCAGGTGTGTAAATATGCCTGAAATTATTAGTAACCTTTTTTAAATTACATTACTAACAATTTAAATTATGTTACTAATAGTTTTCACGAAAATAGGTTTAGTTTTTGACAACACTATTTTGGGTAAAATTTTAATACATCTACGGGACTGAAAAACGCACTTTTCCCTCCCCCAAACTATAAAATTCTCTCACCTCACAACCTTATACACGATGATTATAGCCGTTGACTTTGACGGAACTATTGTAGAACACCGTTATCCCGAAATTGGCAAGGAAATTCCCTTTGCCGTTGCTACGCTTAAAGAACTCCAAAAGGATGGTCATAAGTTAATTCTGTGGACCGTCCGTGAGGGAGAATATCTTGAGGCAGCCGTGAAGTGGTGTGAAGAACGCGGGTTGCGCTTCATTGCGGTAAACCAAAATTTGGATGAGAATGGTCCCGGAGAATCGTTGGAGACAAACCCGTCTTACAGTCGTAAACTCAAGGCGCACCTCTTTATTGACGACCGTAATGTTGGCGGACTCCTCGATTGGGGCGTGGTTTATGAACTTGTCAGCAAGCGCATGAATTATGAGCAGTACTTGACCTCGGAGGGCGAAAATCCTCCCACGCTCAACCGACAGAAGGAGAAAAAGCCTTGGTGGAAGTTCTAATCTCATCGCAGTAATCCCCACTGAAACAGTTATGATGAAAGTGTTTTCGGCAAAGCAAATGCGTGAATTAGACGCATTTACAATTCAGTCGGAGGGCATCCCCTCGATTGACCTTATGGAGCGCGCCGCTTGGGAAGTGACGCTCGCCCTGATGGCACGCTGTTCGAAGGATGCGTGCATCGTGGTCTTTGCCGGAGCAGGGAATAATGGCGGTGATGCTTTGGCGGTGTCGCGCCTGTTGTTGGGGTATGATTATAAGGTACAAACGTATCTTGTGAACCCCAAGGGAAAGTTGAGCGCCGACTGTCAGGCGAATAAAGAGCGCTTGTTGGCAATGCCGAATGCCCAGTTTGTTGAGGTGGGCGAGGATGTCAAACTTCCAGCAATACCTCAGGGCGCTGTGATTGTAGACGGACTTTTCGGCACGGGACTTAACAAACCGCTCACGGGCGTGTTTGCCTCCGTTGTGGAACTCATCAACGCCGCTACGGCAGAGGTTGTTGCCATCGACATGCCTTCGGGATTGATGTGTGAGAGTAATCAAGAAAATTGTGAGACTCACATCGTGCGCGCCAACTTGACGCTGACCTTTCAACACCCAAAGTTGGCGCAACTCTTGGACGACAATTATAACTATGTGGGTGAGTTGCGCATCCTTGATATAGGACTTTCAAAAGATTATGCAGCGCGGTTAGTTTCGCCTTACTGTCTGCTTTCAGAAGCGCAAGTTGCGCAGTTGCGCAGACCGCGTACGCCCATTGGGCACAAGGGTTCTTTCGGACATGCCTTGCTCATCGCCGGGAAATACGGCATGGCGGGCGCCGCTGTGTTGGCTGCGAAAGCGTGTTTGAGAAGTGGGGTGGGGAAGGTTACGGTGCATTCTCCCCATCGCAATAACGATATTCTGCAAATCAGTGTGCCCGAGGCGATACTCTCACACGACGCCGACGCTTCGTGCTTCACGCAACCCCTTGATGACTTGACGGGGTATCAAGCATTGGGAATCGGTCCCGGACTCGGCACCTGCTCATCCACAGCATTGGCGGTGTTGGAGCAAGTGCAGTTGGCAGGCATTCCCCTTGTAGTTGATGCCGACGCCCTCAATATTTTGGCGTCACATCGTCATGCCCTTCACCTTTTGCCAAAAGGGGCGATTTTGACGCCTCACCTCGGAGAATTTAAGCGACTGGGTAACCGCAGCGTAAATCACTTTACGGCGCTTTCAGAAGCACGAGAAATGGCGGTGACCTTAGGCATTTACATCGTTCTTAAGGGAAGACATACTGCTATCTGTACCCCCGAGGGAAAGACCTTCTTCAACGCAACCGGTAATTCCGGTATGGCCACGGCGGGTAGTGGGGATGTTCTTACGGGAATACTTACATCGCTTCTTTCACAAGGGTACGACGCTCTCAATGCTTGCCTTTACGGTGTGTGGTTACACGGACTTGCGGGCGACCTTGCTGCCGATGCACTTTCGGAAGAAGCGCTGACCGCTACGGATATTATTGAGTACTTGCCCAAAGCAATTCTAAAAATAATTCATAAGTCATGAACGCCTTTGCCTCATGCTTACCTCCTTACGATATTATGAAAACAAAATTCTTATTGCCGCTCGCACTCTGTGCATTGAGTGCTACGGCGCAAACGCAAATACGTCCCTACGACCCCGCTCACAATCTTGAGGGCATTACGTATTACCTCCCCAAGACCGCACTTCAAGTAGTCGTTACGGCAAAGCGCACGGTCTATGAACCTGGCGAATATGCGAATTACGCAGAGCGCTTTTTGCGCCTTAATGATGTGGTGTTGGAACAGGAAGAGCGTTGGCAGTTGCAAACTATTTCGATTTCTACTTACGGCGTTGCTGACACCGCCCATGCTTATACCATCATCCACGACATACGCACGCCGGCGCCTTTCGTACGCCTTGCCCCCGACGGGCGTTTGCTTGCGATAAACACCGAACCTTTGGAACTCGAGGAGTTTGAAGAACCTTCAGTCTTGGAGATTAAAGAAGAAAAGGTGGATGCCGCAGACTTCAAGACGCGCGATGTGTTGAACGCCGGTAGCAAACTCAAAATGGCGGAACTCACGGCGAATGAAATTTATGACATTCGCGAAAACCGCACCCTCTTGGCAAAGGGGCAGGCTGACTTTATGCCCACCGATGGTGAGCAACTCCGCCTGATGCTTGCCACACTTGACAAGCAGGAAGCAGCCCTGCTTCAACTCTTTAAGGGTTCTTCCTACAGCGAAATGCATACCTTCGTTCTGAATTACTTGCCGTCGAAAGAGGGTGAGATGAAGGATGTCTTGTTCCGCTTCTCCGACTTCCTCGGTCTGGTTGATAATGACAACCTTGCGGGCGAACCGTATTATATTGACGTTCGCGACTTGAAGACACTCCCTGCCGTGAAACCCATTGACCCAACCGACAAAAAGGCGCTTAAGAAAGCGCAGCAAACGCAGCAACTCGGTCTCCGCTACCTGCTTCCCGGTACGGCAGAAATAAAAATCTACAACGCTCATAACGTCTTGACAACCCTGCAAGCACCCTTCTCACAATTTGGTCGCGTTGAGCACCTCGGTGGTGACCTTTTCAACAAGAAGATGCAGACTTCCGTACAACTTTCTCCCACGACGGGCGGACTTGTAAAGTTGGACATGGTTTTGCCTCCTGCAAAATAAACATTCGGTGACAGGTTTTAAGGTCGCTTCGCTTTAAGGTGATAAGACCGTGCGGACTGGACAATCCCTTAATACCTTATGCCTCCACCACCGCTTAACCTTAAAAACTCCTTTGAATTATATGAAAAAACTCCTCCTTTCGCTTTCCCTCCTTGCCTCTTCGGCGTTTGCTGAAAAGGTAGTTATAAACATGGCAGACTATGGTTTGTTGCCCAATCAGGCAAACTCTTCTGCAGTGCTCCATGATGCTTTGACGAAAATCAAGGCAACGGTTTCTCCCGAGGATGAAATTACGCTCCGTTTCGGAAAAGGCACGTACACGTTCAGTGCTGCCGACGCCAAGGAGTATGAATATTACATCTCCAACCACGATCAGTACCCCCTTCGTAAAATTGGTTTCCACCTTGACGGATGGACAAACCTCACCCTCGACGGTTGTGGCGCCGAATTCTTGTTTACGGGTCGCATGATTCCTTTCTATGTGGTGAACTGCACAAACACGGTTCTCACCAACTTCTCTGTAGACTTCTCCGACCCTCAGATTACGCAGGCAGAGATACTTTCTAACACGCCCGAGGAAGGTACGACTTTCAAGATGGCACCCTGGGTGAAGTGTCGCATTGGTCAGAACGGACGCTTTGAGGTTTACGGTTCCGACTGGGCGATGCAACCCAATTCAGGTATGAATTTTGAGAAAGACACCCGCCACATCTGCTACCAGACGGGCGACCTTTGGGTAATAACTGACGGTGTGCAAGACTTGGGTAACGGAACGTTCCGCGCACCCCAGTGGAAAGAGGCGAAGGTAAAACCCGGAACGATTGTTACCTTCCGCACGTATCACCGTCCTTGCCCCGGAATTGTGCTTGACCATAACAATCAGACCACGCTCAAGAAGGTAAACATGCACTATGCTGAAGGCATGGGCCTTATTGCTCAGCGTTGCGAAGACATTACCCTTGACGGTTTTAATGTGTGCCTCCGTGGAAAGAAAGATCCCCGCTATTTCACAACTCAGGCCGACGCAACGCACTTCTCACAATGCCGCGGACACATCAAGTCGGTCAACGGACTTTACGAAGGTATGATGGACGACGCCATCAATATCCACGGCGTATATCTTAAGGTCAAGGAAGTCATCAACGCACAGACCATCCGCTGCGCCTTTGAGCACGGACAGGCTTACGGTTTTGCGTGGGGGGATGTGGGCGACACGCTCCGCTTCGTGTCTTCTTACACGATGGAAGAACACGCCGAACTTTACACCATCCGAGAAATCCGCCCCGCTGATAAGCAGGAAGTAAAGGGCTGCAAGCAGTTTATCATCACGCTCGACCGCCCCATGGAGAAAAACCTTGACCTCGCCGTAGCAGACTATGGTGTAGAAAACCTTTCGTGGACACCCACCGTATATTTTGCCGACAATGTGGTGCGCAACAACCGCGCCCGTGGCGCCCTCTTCAGCAGTCCGCGCCACACGGTGTGTGAAAACAACCTTTTCGACCATACCTCTGGCACCGCCATCCTCCTTTGTGGCGACTGCAACGGTTGGTATGAATCGGGCTCTTGCAAGGACATCGTGATTCGTAAAAACACCTTCATCAACGCCCTCACAAGTTACTACCAGTTCACCAACGCCGTGATTTCTATCTATCCCGAAATCCCCCGCCTCGGTGAGCAGCAACAGTACTTCCACTCTAATATTATTATTGAGAAGAATAAGTTTACGACCTTCGACGAACCTATCCTCTATGCCAAGTCTGTTGACGGCCTTATCTTCCGCAACAACAAGGTGAAGCGCTCAAATGCCTACGCCCCCTTCCATTGGAACAAGGAAGCGTTTAAGATGGAGCGCGTAAAGGGATTTGTGAAGGAGTAACCCTCCCTTCAGCATACCATAAAGGACACGAATTGCTACGGCAGTTCGTGTCCTTTTTATTGCAGTCGGGGAAATGGGCGATGCAAAGTTAGCAGATTACCCGCAGACTATTCTTGGTAATTAACGCATTAGACTACCCTAAAATTATTAGTAACCTTTTTTAAATTACATTACTAACAATTTAAATTATGTTACTAATAATTTTCACGACAATAGGTATAGTTTTTTGCGCAACGGATTTAGGGGTAATTTCAACCCACTTTTTCGCCCCTCCGATGCTGTTGATTTCTCAAAAAAATAACCGTGGAAACGCCATCTGCGCCTCCACGGTAAGTAGGTCATTCTGTTAGCACTTTTACTTCGTGCCAAAAATTCTGTCGCCCGCATCTCCGAGACCAGGGAGAATGTAGTTGCGGTCGTTAAGTCCTTCGTCGAGCGATGCAAGGTAGATGTCTACATCAGGGTGCTGCTCGTTTACAACCTTTACGCCCTTCGGAGATGCAACGAGGCACATGAGGCGGATGTTGGTATAACCGTCTGCCTTTAAGCGGGCAATGGCGTCGCACGCACTACCACCCGTTGCCAACATAGGGTCGGTGAGAATCACCAAGCGGTCTTTTCCTGCGGGCATCTTATAGTAGTAGAACACGGGTTGGCACGTCTCTTCATCGCGGTACATACCTATGTGCCCCACGCGAGCGGAGGGGATGAGCGAGAGTAATCCGTCGACCATCCCGAGACCTGCGCGAAGAATGGGGGCTATCACCACTTTCTTTCCTGAAATCTTCGGCGCATTCATCTTCATCAGCGGCGTTTCAATCTCTTCGTACTCTAAAGGAAAATCGCGGGTGATTTCGTACCCCATAAGCATTGCAATTTCCTTCAGTAAGTCGCGAAACTTGAGGGTAGAAGTTTCCTTATTACGCATGATGCTCAACTTGTGTAACACCAAGGGATGGTCAATAATGTGTAGTGCCATAGGATATTTAGGTTATAAGGTGTTTAGGTAGTAAGGTTATGAGGTTTTAAGGTATTAAGGTTATAAGGTATTAGGGTGCCTTTCGGAGCGGAACAGCGTAACGGGGATGGGCAGATACCTTATATCTTTGCTCTTTACTCTTTTAACTTTTACAAAAATAGTATATATTTTGGGAATGAGAGGGTGTCTATTCCCTTAAATGTAGTTATCTGCAAAATACTTAAATAGTCTTGTGAAAAACAAGGTAGACTTAGGCGTTATCCTTAACTTGGTTTTGTGTAGTGTTGTGGTCTTATATTTTGTCTAACTTTTTCCTATATTAAACTCGTAATTAGAGTATCGAACAAAACTGGAATTTCTTACTTTCACCCACACTTGAAAATCTGCGCTTTAGACACCCCTAAAATTATTAGTAACCTTTTTTAAATTATATTACTAACAATTTAAATTATGTTACTAATAATTTTTACTACAATAGGTTTAGTTTTTTGCGCAACGGATTTTGGGGCGGTGAAGTCCGTGTTAAACACCGCTTTCTCGCTCTGAAAATTTCTCAAGTCCCTCTAATGTGGTGCTGAAGCGCACGCCGTGGGGAAGCGCTGCGTGCAATTTTTGCATATCAATGCTGATGTTGCGGATGTGCGTGGGGAAGCGCTCGGGGTCGGGGAGGATGAGTTGTTCGGGAGTGAGGGAGGTAAATGCGTCAGGGTACTTACGTTGAAGCAGGCGGGCGTAGGCGAGGGCGGTCTCATAGGTGTTGAGCGGATTCTCGGCGCCAAAGTTGTAGACACCGCCCGGGATGTTGACGCAGTGGGGGAGGATTTCTACCACTTCGCGGATGTCGGTGATGCCGCGGTATTCGCGTGTGGCGAAACTTAGGGACGTTTGTGTGCGTAAGGCATTGGCGATGTTTACCACGAAGTTGGGGTGCGTGCGCATCCCTTCGCGCTCGGCGTCGTACATCCATGTGGCGCGCAACATTACTGCCTCGGCATCCTGCTCGGCAATGAGGTGCTCCGCTTCAAGTTTGTCGCATCCGTAAACGTTCTCAGGTTTCACGGGGATGCTTTCGGGGAGTCCGCCAAGTTCTTCATTGCCGTTGTAAATCTGATCGGAAGAGAAGAATATGAACTTTGCGCCCACCGCTTTGGCTGCTTGTGCCATGTGGAGCGCACCCCTTACATTTATTTGCTTACTCTCTTCGGGGTGTTGCTCACAGTGCCACGTGTTAGAGATAGCAGCGAGGTGGAGCACCACATCTGGTTTTTCTGCCGTCACATAGCGTAGCGCCGCTTCGGCGTTGTCAATGGGGAGTTCGGCGTGTGAGGGAGTGAGTAAGGTATATTCGTTTTGCCAACGCGCTACGAAACGACTGCCTACGAAACCCGTGGCGCCGGTGATGAGGATTTTCATTACTTAGGTCTTAAAGTTTTAAGGTTGTGAGGTTTTAAGGTGCCATTCGGTCTGCATAGTCTTACAACCTATGAGCGAAGCGACCTAAAACCTCACAACCTAATTATTTATTTTACAACAACCTTCGTGCCATTCACCAAGTAAATGCCTTGGGGAAGGCAGAAGCGAGCGGTTCCAACTACGCTACGATTGTCAATGAGTCGACCGCAGAGGTCGTAAACGCTAATCGTTTGAGGCGTTGTGCTGTTTACCAAAATTCCGCCCTCAACGACGTTGATTGCAGGTGCAGAAGGTGCACCAACTTCCTCAATGTCAACCGTGCCGTCAGTGTTTTGTTGTCCCTTCTTTTGGTATACGCGAATCCAGTCAAAGGTAGTTTCGTAGACATGGTTTACATCGGCATTTGCAGCCCAAGCACCGTTGCCCACACTCTGATTAAGGATGAGGTAGAAGTGCTTGTCGAATGGCCACTGACCTTGGTTGAGCACGCTTGAGTCGGTTGATTTTTCGTAGGTGCCGACAAGGCGACCGTCAACGTACCAATTCAATGACTTTGCGTCCCACTCGAGTCCGTAAGTGTGGTAACGGTCGAGCTTCACAGGCGTGTTGAAACTTGACTTGGGGTTGTTCGTATTACCAAGGTTGTAACTCCAGTTTGAGTGAATGGTGTGGTAGCTACGTTCGTCCGTATCAATGACTTCCCAAATATCAATTTCACCCGCATTAGGCCATCCCTTACTATTATCAGCAGGCATCATCCAAATGGCGGGGAAGTTGCCAATCCAAGGATTGCTGAGTGCGCGACATTCTACCTTGCCGTAAGTAAAGGCAAACTTACCCTGCGACTTCACACCGCCTGTAATCATCGGCACGGGGTCTTCGTCTTGATAGGGATTGGGAATGGCGCGACAAGCAAGTTTGCCGTCCTTGATGAAATAGACCTCGGGGCGATCAGCCAACCATCGGTTCCAAGTAGCTCCCTGACGCTCACAACTGATCCACTTTGATTCGTCGGGGCGAGAACCATCGGGCAAATTAAATTCGTCGCTGAACACAAGCTGATACTCTGCGCTTTCCGTAGGTTGGAACGAAACGGAAATAATTACGTCGCCGTTCATTTTCTTAGCGGGGACGGTGTAATTCTTTGCATCTACGGTGTATTCTTCCCACTGACGGTTGCCATGAATAAACTCAGGACCGTTAAGGTTATGCCCGTGGCGGATGACCATTTCACTTGCTTTGAAACCTGACGCAATAGGCGTGGGCACAAGGCTGAGGGTAGTGTAGGGCGTAACGGTGAGGGGAAGCCCGCTGTTACTGCTGCCGTGAATACTTCCATTTTCCGTGAGCACTTCAAGTGAGTGCTTGGCGTTGTGAACGTTGAGAAGGAAATCTACAACGCAACCGCCGACTTCGTTAATACGTTCGCTACCCGCGGGGTCGGTATTGTCATAATCCACCTTGAGACGTGCGCGATACACTCCTGTTGGAAGTGACGCGGGAATTGCAACTTCGGGGAGCGCACTTGCTTTTGCGTCAATTGCAGACGCTTCGCCAAGGCTGTTCTTGCCGTTCAAATAAGTGTAACTTACGAGTTCGCCACTGAGTGTGGGCATACCGTCGGCATTAAGTGTTGCTGCAAACTGACCGTCTTGGTTAAAGTCGACGTAGAAGTAGTAGTGGGGGAGCGTGCCCTTCGCACTAAATGTAGCCGTCAAGGTATTTCCAGGAATGACGTGCACTTCATTGTCCGTCAAGTCATAATAAACGGCAGTGCTTGAGCGTGAGGGAGAAATCGTTCCCACCTTTGTGCCTTCAGAAGAGAATGTAGCGCTGATAAACTTGTTGTCCGTGTTAGGCAAAGCGAGCGTCGCATCAAAGTTCAAGGGATAATCGCCCTGCACTGTTCCCGCACCCGTTTTTTCTGCGAAAATTGCCGTAATGCTTACGTCGCCGTTCATGCAATAAGCAGGAAGCGTCACTTTATTTTCCTTAAACAAATATGCAGGAATCACTTCTTCTTCCCATTGTGGAAGGCCGTAGAGATCAGCAGTGGCTGAGAGGTTGTAACCGTGGCGAATGATGAGACCGTCACATACAAATCCGTCGTTAGGAGTAACGCAGATGGTCAAGGGTTTGCCGAAGGGGGCTGTAGTGCCGAGAGCTTCGCCTTCTTCGCTCAGAATTGTGCCATTAGAAGCACTCGCCTGAAGTTTGCAACTCTCACCGTGAAGGTTTAAGAGGATGTCGCAAATCGCGCCACCGTTTTTCAAAATACCATTACCGTCTTCAAGGCGACCAGCAGGGTCCATGCAATCCCAGTCTACCTTATAGCGCATGCGATAAACGCCGTGGGGCAAACTTTCAGGGATGGTGAAAGCAGGAGGATTCAATACGTTGCCGTTAGAATTGGTTGCGCCATTACTATTGCACGCAAAACCGTCGGCACAATTAAAGTATGAGAATGACATAATGTCACTGCCTTCAGAGATCGTGCCGTTGCTCTCAATCAGTGCGTCAAACGCCCCGTCATTTCCGCGGTCGAGGTACACAAATCCGTTCATCCAATTGCCTGAGAACAGGAACGAGGGTGTAACCGTTTCGCCGGGAGTTGCCATAAACTGAGCGTCAGTAACGACGTTGTAAACCTTGGATGACGCTGAGATGTCAGCGCTCTGATACCCCTCTGAGGGACTGTTGAGGGCGATGCCGTTGAGGTGACGTGAACCATGCGTGTACGTCTGGTCGACGGCAAAGTTAATTGCATAGTTGTCGGCAAGCGGAGTCGCCTCTGTGAGCACCGTAAGTGGGAACGACTGTGCTGTGGTTGCCAAGCTTATGCCACAGAACAATGAAAGTAAAGATGTTCTCATATATTATATATGTTAGGTTGTTAAAATTAGGCGCTTAGAAGTGACCTTTTAAGCGTGGATAATGACCTGCAAAAAACTATACCTATTTTGGCAAAAATTATTAGTAACCTAAGAAAAACTATTAGTAATGTAATTTAAAATATGTTACTAATAATTTTTGCGATAACTATTAGTGTTTTTTTGAGGTCGGACGTGAGGACTGAAAAGTAAGAGTGAACGTCTTGTAGTGCGATTCTCTTCACCACATTATCTCGTAATGATGCGCGTGCCAATCATGGGTGAGAGCACCTTCTTGAGTTGGTTGAAACGCGCATGCTCTTCCATGATGGCGCGAGCACGTTCGGGCGACTGAAGCACCTCGGGGTTGCGCAGTTCTAAGAGCAGTTCTTTCAAACGTGATTCCACGATGTGAAATTTATACTCGTTGAGCAGATGCGGAATGAGTTCGACAAGTCGATTTTCGTCGGGGTTGTGCTCCTCCAACTGTTTCTTTGAAAGCGCATAGTTGTCCTCCGCAACTTGAGTGGCTAACTGCTGAATCTCAGGCGTTTCGGCTTGCATAAAATGGTGGAGCGAGACATACTTACTATCAGCGGTATCCGCAAGTGGAAGCGCCTCGGAAAGGATTTGGGCGTAGAGGGGCGTCTGAAAGGCAATGCCGTCATTTTCAAGGTCGGCGGCAATATAGTTTGCTACGGTCCAATCCACAGTTGCGCCCTCCTCAGTTTCTTCTGAGAATAGTAGCGCCGAACCATGGCGGATGATGGCTTTAATCAACTCAAATTCCTTCTGACTACTGTCGGCGAAGCTACGCACAATGGTGTTGGTTGCCGCAGGTTGCTGCCCTTCATCGGTTGGCTGTTGGTTGTTGTCGGCAGGTTGCTGTCCGTTGTTCGCATGAATCTGTTTGCCCACCTCGGCAGCGATAATGCGTTCCTCCATCTTCACCTGTTCGGCGCACTGAGCGATGTAGGTTTGACGCACAATGCGGTCGGGAATCACGGCGATGCTGTTCACGATGTCACGAATGACATTCGAGCGCTGTTGAGGGTCATTTTCCGCATCCTTCAGGAGGAGGTTGGTCTTGAAGCGGATGAAGTCCGTTTGGTTTGCCTTAATGTATTCCCAATATTTCTGGGCGTTGTTGTTGCGTGCAAAACTGTCGGGGTCTTCTCCCTCGGGGAGCAACACGACCTTGATGTTCATCCCCTCGGCAAGGAGCAGGTCGATACCGCGAAGCGAAGCCTTGATACCGGCAGCGTCGCCGTCGTAGAGTAGGGTGATGTTGTGCGTAAAGCGTCGGAGCAAGCGGATTTGCCCAATGGTAAGCGAAGTACCCGAACTGGAAACGACGTTCTCAATTCCCGCCTGGTGCATCGAGATAACGTCGGTGTAACCTTCTACAAGGAAACAGCGGTCGTGCTTCGTAATGGCGTGCTTGGCAAGGTAGAGGCCGTAGAGCTCGTGACTCTTGTTGTAAATCAGCGAGTCGGGAGAGTTGACATACTTGCCGACATTCTTCTGTTTTTCAGTGTTCAAAACGCGACCACCAAAGGCTACGACGCGGCCGGAAATGGTGTGTACGGGAAAGATGACGCGTCCGTGGTAGCGGTCAAGGAGTTTGCCGTCTTCCGTCTTGACGCAGAGGCCCGTTTTTACCAAATACTCCTCTTCATATCCGCGTTTGAGCGCCGCCTGTGCCATAGCGTTGCGCTCGGGCAAGCAGAACCCCAACTGAAATTTCTTTATAATGTCATCGCGAAAACCGCGGGCGCGGAAATATGCCATACCGATGGCCACACCTTCAACATTGTTGTAAAGCGTATCGGCAAAATAGTCGCGCGCCCACTGATTGGCGGCAAACATCGCCTCACGCTCCGAAGATTCTTTCTTCTCCTCCTCCGTCTCCTCCTTCTCCTTGACTTCAATGCCGTAACGCTTGGCAATCCATTTCAAAGCCTCGGGATATGTCATCTGTTCGTGTTGCATGATAAAGCCGACGGCGTCGCCACCTTGCCCGCAAGAGAAGCACTTGTAGAGTTGCTTCGACGGGCTAACAATGAACGACGGCGTCTTTTCGTCGTGGAACGGACAGAGGCCTTTATAGTTCGCCCCAGCCTTCTTCAAGGTCACAAACTCCTTGACAATATCATAGATATTTGCGGCTGAGCGAATTTTCTCAATGGTAATCCTATCAATCATACCTGCAAAATTAGCATATTATTAATAAAATGTGTATCTTTGCGCCCTAAAAACAACGAAACTATATACTTGACTTAATGGGTTTAGTACTTTTATTCTTTACAATTGCAATTGCGGTATCCTTTACCTGCTCTATTCTTGAGGCAGTTTTGCTCTCTACTCCAACATCGTTCGTAACGATGAAAGAGGACGAAGGTGCTACTGGCGCCAAGTTATTGAAGACGCTGAAGGAGAACATTGACCGCCCGATTTCAGCCATCCTTTGTTTGAATACGATAGCTCATACGATTGGCGCCTCTGGTGTCGGTTGGGCTGCTACAGAAACTTGGGGGGAAGAGTGCTTCGGGCTTGTTTCTATCGTCCTTACGATTCTCATCCTCGTCTTCTCTGAAATCATTCCCAAAAGCATTGGCGCACGCTACTGGCGCTCGTTGGCTTGTCCTACGGCCTTTATTATTCGTGGTATGGTGATTATCACCTATCCCCTTGTGTTGATTTCCGAATGGATTATGAAAATCTTCTCGGGCAGTGAACAACCCGTCAGCGTGAGTCGCGATGAAGTTTCTGCCATGGTGAAGGTGGGCGCAGAAGAAGGCGTGCTTGAAACGGAAGAGAATCGTATGATTCAAAACCTCCTCCGCTTGGACAGTATTACGGCACACGAGATTATGACGCCCAGTGTGGTTGTAGCGAGTGCGGATGAGCAGATGACGCTTAAGGATTTCTATCTCGAAAAGGAGTACAGCACGTATTCGCGTATCCCTGTTTACGAGGAAGACGACAATTATATTACGGGTTATGTGCTTCGCCAAACGGTGCTTGAGAAGTTGACGGAAGACAAATTCTCTATGCGTCTCGCAGACATCGTACGCCCCATCTTGAAGTTTGAGGAATCGACCTCCGTTTCTGAAATTTGGGAAATGATGCTTGCCAAGAAGGAACACATCTCTGTAATCTTCGACGAATACGGTTGTATGCGCGGTATCGTAACTATGGAAGACGTGATTGAAACCATGCTCGGTTACGAAATCGTTGACGAGAAGGACACCGTAGCAGACATGCAGGAGTTGGCACGTGAGAAGTGGCAGCGCATGCAAGAGGAAGATGAAGAGGAGTGGGAGACAGAGACAAGAGCAGGAAGCAACTCCCGCTGAAGAACAACAGTTTGAAAACAATAAACAATAGGCTAAAGGTTATTAGGTCGCTTCGCTCAAAGGTAAAAGAACCTTGCGGTGCGCAGCTACCTTAAACCTCTAAACCTCAAACCTGATAACCTAAAATAATATGAATATCAGTTATAAGTGGCTGAAGGAATATGTTGATGTAAACCTCTCAGCAGAAGAAATTGCCGTAGCGCTCACCTCTATTGGTTTGGAAGTTGGTGGCGTGGAAGAAGTTCAGGCAATTAAGGGCGGACTTGAAGGCCTTGTTGTTGGTCATGTGCTTAGCATGGAAGTTCACCCCAATTCTGACCATATGCACATCTGCCAAGTTGACCTTAGTCAGGGCGAACCCGTGCAGATTGTTTGTGGTGCTGCAAATGTAGATGCTGGTCAGAAAGTAATCGTTGCAACTTTGGGCACAAAGCTTTATAGCGGCGATGAATGCTTTACGATTAAGCGCTCAAAACTTCGTGGTGTAGAAAGCCTCGGTATGATTTGCGCTGAAGATGAAATCGGCGTGGGCACAAGCCACGACGGTATTATCGTACTTCCCCAGGATACTCCCGTGGGTATGAAGGCGGCGGATTATTTCAACATTCAGAGCGACTGGCTCATTGAAGTAGATATTACTCCCAACCGTGCTGATGCTTGTTCACACTGGGGCGTAGCGCGCGACCTTTATGCGTGGCTCGTACGCAATGGCTACGAAACAAAGTTGCACCGTCCTTCTGTCGATGACTTCAAGGTAGATAACAATAACTTGCCCATCGCGATTGAAGTAGAAAACGCTGAAGCATGTCCCCGCTACTGTGGTATCACTATCAGTGGTGTAGAAGTTAAGGAAAGTCCCGAGTGGTTGAAGGAGAAACTCGAAATTATCGGTCTTCGCCCCATCAATAACATTGTGGATATTACCAATTATATTATGATGGCTTACGGTCAGCCCCTCCACTGCTTCGATGCAGATATGATTGAAGGTGGTAAGGTGGTTGTGAAGTCTATGCCCGAAGGAACTCCCTTCGTAACACTTGATGGTGTAGAACACAAACTTTCTGATCGTGACCTCGCAATCTGTAACGCTGTTGCGCCGATGTGTATCGCTGGAGTATTTGGCGGTAAGGGTTCGGGCACTTATGAAACTACGAAGAACGTACTCATTGAAAGTGCTTACTTCCACCCCACATGGATTCGTAAGAGCGCGCGCCGTCACGGTCTTCAGACAGATGCTTCATTCCGCTTTGAGCGTGGTATTGACCCCGACGGACAAATCTATGCCCTCAAGCGTGCTGCGCAGTTGATTAAGGAACTCGCGGGTGGCGAAATCTCAATGAACATCGTTGACGTTGAGGCTCCCGAGTTGGTGAAGAAGTTCTCTGTTGATGTAACTTACGACTATATCTACAACCTTATCGGTAAGAACATTGGTAGCGACGTGGTGAAGGAAATTCTCACTTCTTTGGAAATGAAGATTGTTTCAGAAACAGAAGAAGGCCTCTCACTTGAAATTCCTGCTTACCGTGTGGATGTTCAGCGTGATTGCGACGTGGTTGAAGACATTCTTCGTATCTACGGATATAACAATGTGGAAATTCCTACTGCCGTGAAGTCAAGTTTGACCATTAAGGGCAATGTGGATGCTGCATACAAGTTGGAAAACCTTGTGAGCGAGCAACTCGTAGGTTGCGGTTTCAACGAAATCTTGAACAACTCACTCACTCGTGAAGCATACTACGACGGACTTCAGACTTACAAGTCAGAAAACCTTGTGCGCCTCATGAACCCCCTTAGTTCTGACCTTAATGTAATGCGTCAGTCGCTCCTCTTTGGTGGTCTTGAAGTGATCCGCCACAATGTGAACCGCCGTAGCGCAAACCTCCGCCTCTTTGAATTTGGTAACTGCTACTACTTCAACGAAGGCAAGCGCAATCCCGAAAAGGTGCTCGCTGCTTATAGCGAAGACCAGCGCCTCGGACTTTGGGTAACAGGTAAGCGTGTGGAAGGTTCTTGGGCACATCCTAATGAAGATTCTTCATTCTACGAACTCAAGGCTTACGTGATGAATATCCTCGTGCGCATCGGCCTCCCCATGGGTGGTTTGCTGATTGAGAATGGTGAGAACGATATCTTTGCGAAGTCTATCGTAGTGAAGGACCGCAACGGAAAGGTATATCTCGAACTCGGTCTTGTGAAGAAGGCAATCCTCGCTGCGTTTGACATTGAGCAGGAAGTTTATTACGCGGACCTCAACTGGACACTCCTCACTTCAAAGGTGCGTGGCGCAAAGGTAAGTTTCAAGGAAATCAGCAAGTTCCCCGCTGTAAGTCGCGACCTCGCCCTTCTCGTGGATAAGCAAGTAACCTTCGCACAAATCGAAAAGGTTTGCTTCGCTGCTGATAAGAAACTCCTCAAGAAGGTTGAACTCTTCGACGTTTACGAAGGCAAGAACCTTGAAGCAGGCAAGAAGTCATACGCTATCAACCTCACCCTCCAGGATGAAGAGAAGACGATGAACGACAAGCAGACCGACAACGTAATGCAGAAGATTGTTCAGAGTCTTGAAAAGCAACTTGATGCAAAACTCCGATAATAGTAAGGTCTTGAGGTCGCTTCGCTTAAAGGTTGCAAGAACCTTGCGGACCGTATGGCGCCTCAAAACCTTAAAACCTATAACCTCATAACCTTTCAACCTCATAACCTAAAATAAAAATGGGAAGAGCATTTGAATATCGTAAAGCAGCGAAGATGAAGCGCTGGGGCCACATGGCTAAAACCTTCACCAGAATTGGTAAGCAGATTGCTATTGCCGTTAAGGCTGGCGGTCCTGAACCTGAAAATAACCCCGCACTCCGTGCACTCATCGCCAATGCGAAGCGCGAAAACATGCCTAAGGACAATGTGGAACGCGCTATCAAGAACGCAATGGGTAAGGACCAGAGTGATTACAAGTCTATGACTTACGAAGGATACGGTCCTCACGGTATCGCCATCTTCGTGGATACACTTACTGACAATCCTACACGTACTGTAGGTGATGTGCGTTCAGTGTTCAACAAGTTCTCTGGCAACCTCGGCACAATGGGTAGCCTCGCTTTCCTCTTTGACCACAAGTGTGTGTTCTCATTCAAGAAGAAGGACGGCCTTGACATGGACGAAATGATTCTCGACCTCATCGATTACGGCGTAGAAGACGAGTACGATGAAGACGAAGAAGAAGGCAGCATCACGATCTACGGCGACCCCAAGTCATTCGCCCAAATCCAGAACCACCTCGAAGAACAAGGTTTCGACGTAGTAGGTGCTGAATTTACTTACGTTCCCAACGACGTTAAGGACGTAACTCCCGAACAGCGCGAAGCTATCGACAAGATGGTTGAAAAGCTTGAAGACTTCGACGACGTTCAGACAGTTTACACAAACATGAAGCCCGAATAGGTTGATGAAAATAAAAGTGTCTTATAGCTTCAGTCCTGAAGTTGTAAGGCACTTTTTAATAACGCGATTTATAAGACGGATTTCAATCTGTCGCAATAGTCGATGTTATTTATAAATTGAGGAAACTATGGAACATAAGGATTTTAGTGTATTAAAGAAAAACCTGCTTGCGTTAGGTTATACCGTAAGTTGCTTTGAGACTGCAGAGGAAGCGGCGCAGTATTTAGATGCTCAAATTCATCATCAGACGGTGGGTTTTGCGGGTTCCATGACTTTAGAGAAAATGGGACTTTATGAACGTCTGAGTGCCCACAATGAGGTGCACTGGCATCAGCGTATCCCTGAGGGAAAAACAAGTAAGGAGGTGCGTGTGCTGGCAAATGCGGCATCCATCTATATTACCTCGGTAAACGGCATAGCAGAAAGTGGGGAGATTGTGAATATCGATGCGAATTGCAATCGTGTTGCCTCCATATTTTACGGACACGAGAAGGTCTATTTTGTGATTGGTGAAAACAAGATAGAGAAGGACTATGACAGCGCCTTGTATCGCGCAAGGAATATTGCAGCTCCTCAGAATGCGAGAAGATTAGGGGTGAAAACTCCCTGTGCCGTAAAGGCAGACCGTTGCTATAATTGTAACAGTCCCGAACGTATTTGCAGAGGACTTTCTGTCTTGTGGTGCAAACCCATGACGGGAGAATTTGAGGTAATTCTTGTTCACGAGGATTTAGGGTACTAAGGCTTTGTTTATTCCCTTAAATAAAACCGAGACGCCATACTACATAGTGTGGCGCCTCGGTTGTTTTTTCTGTATGTGAGATAAATTCTGTTAGACTTGTTCCTCCAACTCCTCAATCTGCATCAGGATTTCGTCGGTGGTTCGGAGCGTCTTGTTGAATTGATAAATTCCGATGACGCCACCGATAAGCAGGCCTATGGCGGCAGAAATTAGTGGGATTTGGAGCATTTCTCCCTTGTAAACTAATGCGTTTTCATATACAAACCAGGGAATGAAAACCATCAAGAAGGGGATGCCGATGCAGAAGGTCCATCTTTGGGTGAGTCGCTTGAACTTCAAAGTTGCCTTGCGTGCTTCAATGAGGTTTGCTTCTGCAAAATCTTTAGTGTGGAACTCACGATACATATAATAATTATAAGCGAGGGCGAGTGCCATAAAGGCGGTGGAGAAGGCACAAAAGTACATGGAGTGCGGACTTATTTTGGGCAATATCCAAATGAAGAAAGGTATCATGATGATGCAGACGAGGCTTTCGATAATGATGTTTCTGCGCAGCGTCTTGGCCTTCTCCTTCATAGAGTGACGAATCAGGCGTTCGTTGACAATCGTTTCCCGCTCCAGCTTTTTGGTGAGGAGTTCGAGTTGCGCTTTCATTTCCTGCAATTCCTTAGAGTCAATTGTGTTATTCATAATGGGCAAGGTTTAGTGGTTAGACATTTTCTTGAGTTCTTCCTTGATGCGGAAGAGGCGCACGGACACGTTTTTCACGGTGATACCCACGATAGCGGCAATCTCGTCGTAGGGCATCCCTTCGAGCCAAAGCAGTACGATGGCGCGGTCGAAGGGTTTGAGTTGGTGGATGCGTTGGTAGAGCATCTGAATTTGTCGCGTGTCTTCATCCTTGTCGTGGAAGAGGTCTATACCCATTTCAAGCGGAATGCGCGAAGTGCGCTTCTTCTTGCGCTCCTGCGAGATGCAGGTGTTAAAACTCACGCGCCAAATCCATGTTTCAATTTTGCTTTCCCCTTTGAAGTCCTTAAATCCCCTCCATAGGTTGATGAGCACCTCTTGAAAGAGGTCGTCCACCTCATCTGCGTCTTTCGAGAACATGAAACAAACGGTGTAGATGGTGCTTTTGTGCGCCCTCACCATTTGTTCAAATTCTAATCCCAGTGTTTTCATAAATTCAATTTCATTAAATAATGTCTTTTTGCCCATTAGACGCATGAGTTCGTTGCAAAACTACAAAATATTGCAGAAAATTTATCTCCAAGGGGTAAAATAAAGAAAATTTGTGCGTATCTCCCCTGTAAAACATGACTGAATTTTATCTTTCAGTCCATTGCGCGAAAAACTAAACCTATTGTAGTGAAAATTATTAGTAACCTAAGAAAAATTATTAGTAATGTAATTTAAAAAAGGTTACTAATAATTTTTGCTTTCTTAAGCATCTTGATTCGCAACACTTTACAAAACCGATTTATTGCAATAATTTTTTGCATAGAAGGAGTAGGGGAAAATGTCTGGATAGACCCATTTGAAAGAAGGTCGTGGGCATTCTATTTGCCGAATAATACCTATATGAAGACCAAATATTTTTTGTTCTTATTGAGTAAAAAAATAGTTTGAATGTTTAACTAATACTCATTCGATCCATGTCCTCGAGAAAGATTAAACATTTTTCTTCAATCCATTGAACATTTTTCTTCAGTGGATTGAACATTTTTTCAAAATGTGGAATATGGAATTGTGATTCAGTGGGTTACAAAGTTGGGAAAAAGTGAGGGCTAAACAAAAAAAAGGTGCTTCCCAAGTGGGAGGCACCTTAAATTTTATAAGTTGTAAGTAAGATTACTTAGCGAGCTTACCGTCTGAACCGAGCACGTTGATGATCTTGTGCTTGTACATCTTTTCCATGTTGTCGCGAGCGGGGCCGAGGTACTTACGGGGGTCAAACTCAGCGGGCTTTTCAGCAAATGTCTGACGGATAGCAGCAGTCATAGCCAAACGAGAGTCAGAGTCGATGTTGATCTTACATACTGCTGACTTAGCTGATTCACGCAACCATTCTTCGGGGATACCGATAGCTGCCTTCAAAGCACCACCGAACTTGTTGATAGTAGCAACTTCGTCCTGGGGAACTGATGAAGAACCGTGGAGCACGATGGGGAAACCAGGAAGCTTAGCTTCTACTGCCTTCAATACATCGAATGCGAGGGGAGGAGGTACCATGAGACCAGTCTTGGGGTCGATAGTGCACTGTTCGGGAGTGAACTTGTAAGCACCGTGAGAAGTACCGATTGAGATAGCCAAAGAGTCACAACCTGTGCGAGTAGCGAAGTCGATTACTTCTTCGGGGTCAGTGTAAGTGTGGTGGTCAGAAGAAACTTCGTCTTCTACGCCTGCCAATACACCGAGTTCGCCTTCTACAGTTACACCGTACTGGTGAGCGTAGTCAACAACCTTCTTAGTGAGCGCTACGTTTTCTTCGTAGGGGAGGTGTGAACCGTCGATCATTACTGAAGAGAAACCAGAGTCGATACAGCTCTTACAAGTTTCAAAAGTATCACCGTGGTCGAGGTGGAGAACGATTTCAGGATTTTCGCAACCGAGTTCCTTAGCGTATTCAACAGCACCCTGAGCCATGTAGCGAAGCAATGTAGCGTTAGCATACTGACGAGCACCCTTAGAAACCTGAAGGATAACGGGAGACTTTGTTTCAACAGCAGCCTTGATGATAGCCTGCATCTGTTCCATGTTGTTGAAGTTGAACGCGGGGATTGCGTAACCACCGTCGATGGCGCGAGCGAACATTTCCTTAGTGTTCACCAAGCCGAGGTCTTTGTAACTTACCATAAATTTAAGTTTTATTAAAAGAAGTGTTTATAAATTCCAAAGGCAAATTTACAACTTCCTGCGAACCTAACGAAATTTACCCCCTAAAAAATTATGAAATATTTGTCGCGCCCGCAAACAAACCCCTCTTGCACCTGCTATCTGCCATTTTTTGCTTAATTTAGCAGTCAAAATAAAATAGAAATTGAGGTCGCAGGTTATTTGGTCGCTTCGCTTGAAGATTGTAAGAACTTTGCAGACCGCACGGCGCCTTATAACCTCATAACCTTAAACCTCATAACCTAAACACTATGGTTCAACTTATATTCGACCACTTCCCCAATCTCACTGAAGAACAACGCAGTCAGTTTGAGCAACTCGATGCGCTCTACCGCGATTGGAATGCGAAAATCAATGTGATTTCTCGCAAAGATATTGACAACCTTTACATGCACCATGTGCTTCACTCTTTGGGCATTGCCAAGGCGGTGACTTTCCGTCCCGGCACCAAGATTATGGACATCGGCACGGGGGGCGGTTTCCCGGGAATTCCTCTTGCCATACTCTTTCCAGAATGCGAATTTCTCTTGTTGGATAGCATCGGTAAGAAAGTAAAGGTGGCGCAGGCCGTTGCTGAGGCGATTGGATTGAAGAATGTGACTTGCGTACACAGAAATGTCATTGAGGAAAAGGGTAAGTTTGATTTCGTGGTGAGTCGCGCCGTGATGGATATGGGCGACTTGTATAAATTGGTGCGCAAGAATGTGGCGAAGGAGTGTCGCAATGCCTTGCCCAACGGTATTGTAGTGCTTAAGGGCGGTGATTTGGTGAACGAATTGGCACCCTTCAAGAAGTGTTCTACCACTTGGAATTTGAGCGATTATTTTAAGGATGAATTTTTCGAAACCAAGAAAGTAATCTACGTACAATGTTGACCGTGAAGAAATTTGTGGTAAACCCCATTGAGGAGTCTACTTTCGTGCTCCACGACGAAACGGGTGAGGCCGTTATCGTGGATTGCGGTGTGCTGTACCCAGAGGAAGAAACTGCCTTGCTCAATTACATTAAGAGCAACAACCTCACGGTGAAGTACCACCTGCTGACGCACAGCCATTTCGATCATATTTTTGGTGCCGACTTCGTGTATCGCACCTTCGGCGTAGCGCCCTGCATGCATAAGAATGAACTTGCCACCTATGAATCTGCGGCAGCACAGATGCGCAGTTTTGTGGGCAACGCTTTTCAACTGATTACGCCCCCCGCAGGTACGCTCTTCAACGACGGCGATGTGGTAAGTTTTGGCTCGCACAATTTATCCGTACTCCCAACTCCGGGGCACACACAGGGAGGTGTGTGTTACTATTGTAAGGAAGAAAACATCTTGCTCAGTGGCGACACACTCTTCTACCGCAGCATGGGGCGCACCGACCTTTTTGGTGGCAACTACGACCAACTTATCAACAGCATCAAGCAACAATTATTGGTGCTCCCCGCAGAAACAAAAGTGTATCCCGGACATGGTCCCGCCACAACGATTGGCGAGGAGTGTCAGTACTTTATGTAGGTCATGAATCAAGCACTTATTTTTGACTACGGCGGTACGCTTGACACCGACGGGCGACATTGGGCGCACGTGCTTTGGGAAGGCTATTGCCAAGCGGAAATTCCTGTTACGAATGCGCAGTTCCGTGATGCCTATGTCTTTGGTGAGCGCGCTTTGGCAAAGGCGCCTATCGTGCAACCCGAAGATACCTTCCGCGATGTGTTGGAGAAGAAGGTGGCGCAGCAATTTGCGTATCTGAACGCCGAGCATATTTGGACGGAAACGCCTGATATTTCCGCGCAGAAGCGGCAGGCGGTGGTGGACTACTGCCACGATTATGCCTTGCGCCATATCACCGTGGCGCGCGAGGTGCTTGCGGCGCTACGCCCCAAATATCGCATGGTGTTGGTCAGCAATTTCTACGGCAATATCGAAGCTATTTTGCGTCACTACGGATTGGCGGAATACTTTGACGCTGTGATAGAAAGCGCTGTGGTTGGTGTGCGCAAACCCGACCCTCAGATTTACCGCTTGGGCGTAGAAGCAACGGGCTGTGAGGCAAAGGATGTGACCGTCATCGGCGACTCGTATTCGAAAGACATTGTACCCGCTACGCAGGTGGGGTGCCGAACGATTTGGATAAGAGGCGAGGGATGGAGTGGGGAAGATGCGGGCGACGATGCTACTCATGAAATTACGACGCTCCGCGACGTGCTTTGCTACCTCTAACTTGTATTCCCTATGCCCTTAAATTTGCCCTCTTTATGGAGAAATTTTGTTGCATTTTATACTACTCATTTACTGTGGGGTAGATGCCCCGAAAATTATTAGTAATGTATTTTAAATTATGTTACTAATAATTTTTTTTATGTTACTAATAATTTTCACTACAATAGGTTTAGTTTTTTGTAGGTGCTAATATAGGGGTAAAAAAATGCCGTTTTTGGGAGCGTATAGTGCTTCCCGAAATCCGTTTTTTAGAGTCGGTGAAAACCTTAAAACGTCTCTGTGGGCTTAAAAATGGGCAAATTCGGGGTATGAGTGTATTTTTACCCTCTGTTTTAAGGCTGTTCGCAAAAGAATTTGTAAATTTGCCGTTGAAAGATAACACATATAATAATTTAATAAGTCAGATTGGGCGCAGTGGTGCTGTTGCCCACTAAAGTTATGACAGAAGATAGAATTAAACAAGTCTACATTGAGTCGGAGATGAAGAAGTCGTACATCGACTACTCTATGTCCGTAATTGTAGCACGTGCTTTGCCCGACGTGCGCGATGGTTTTAAACCCGTTCACCGTCGTATTCTTTTTGATATGGATGAGTTGGGCATTACGCACGATAAACCCACTCGTAAGTCAGCACGTGTTGTGGGTGACGTGCTTGGTAAGTACCACCCTCACGGCGACTCTTCCGTTTATGGTGCCCTCGTTCGTTTGGCGCAGGATTGGAATATGCGCTATACGTTGGTAGAAGGTCAGGGTAACTTCGGTTCGATGGACGGTGACTCTGCCGCTGCAATGCGTTACACTGAAGCGCGCCTCTCTGTGCTCGGTGAAATGATGATGCAGGACATCGAGAAGGAAACCGTAGACATGGTGCCCAACTTCGATAACACGCGTAAGGAACCTTCGGTAATGCCTACGCGCATTCCTAACTTCCTGGTAAACGGTGCTACGGGTATTGCCGTTGGTATGGCGACGAATGTGCCCACGCACAACCTTAGCGAAGTGATTGACGGATGTGTGGCTTACATTGACAATCCCGAAATTGACACCGACGGTTTGATGCAACACATCCTTGCTCCCGATTTCCCCACAGGTGGTTACATTATGGGTTTGCAGGGCGTAAAGTCTGCTTACGAAACAGGTCGTGGTCGCGTAATCATGCGTGCCAAGGCAAATATCGAGAGTGGCGAGTTGCACGATAAGATTGTGGTGACAGAAATTCCCTACGGCGTGAACAAGGCTGAACTTATCAAGAGCATTGCTGAGATGGTAAGCGAACGCAAGTTGGAGGGTATTGCAAATATCAACGACGAATCTGACCGCGAAGGTTTGCGCATTGTGGTAGACGTGAAGCGCGATGCAAATGCAGGCGTTGTGCTCAACAAACTCTACAAGATGTCTGCGCTTCAAACGAGTTTCTCTGTAAACTGTATCGCCCTCGTTGGTCCTACAGGCAAGCAGCGCCCCAAGTTGCTCACGTTGAAGGAATGTATCGCCGAATTTGTAAAGCACCGTCACGAAGTAGTGCTTCGCCGTACGGCTTACGAATTGCGCAAGGCACAAGAGCGTGCACACATCCTTGAAGGTCTGATTATTGCCAGTGATAATATCGACGAAGTAGTGCGTATCATTCGTGCTTCTAAGACTCCCGAATCGGCTGTTGAGGGATTGATGGAGCGCTTCTCGTTGGATGAAGTTCAGGCAAAGGCAATCGTGGAAATGCGCCTCCGTCAGCTTACAAACTTGATGCAGGACAAACTCCACGAAGAGTATGATGACCTCCAGCGCAAGATTGCTTACTACGAGCAAATCCTTTCTGATGAAGAGCTCTGTAAGAAGGTTATCAAGGACGAACTTATTGAGGTGAAGGAAAAGTATGGCGACGAGCGCCGTACGGAAATTGTTCCCGCTGCCGGCGAATGGAATCCTGAAGACTTCTATGCGAATGACGACGTAGTGATTACTATTAGTCACCTCGGTTATATTAAGCGCACGCCGCTTGCTGAGTTCCGTGCTCAGGCGCGTGGTGGTGTGGGTAGTAAGGGCGGTTCTACACGCGATGCCGACTTTATTGAATACATCTACCCTGCAACGATGCACAACACGATGCTCTTCTTTACTTCTAAGGGACGTTGCTACAAACTTAAGGTTTACGAACTCCCCGAAGGTAATAAGTCTTCGAAGGGTCGCGCTATTCAAAACATGCTCAATATTGAACCCGGCGACAGCGTGAATGCTTGTTTGAACGTGGCGCAATTTGATAATCAGGAATACCGTGAGTCGCACAACATTGTCTTCTGTACGAAGCAGGGTATCATCAAGAAGACCCTCCTTGATGACTACAAGAACGTGCGTGCTAAGGGTATCATCGCAATTAACCTCCGCGACGACGACCAGGTAGTAAGCGTTTGCTTGACGAATGGTGAAAATGAAATCATTGTGGCTAACCGTGCGGGACGCGCTATTCGCTTCAACGAAAATACAGTACGCACAATGGGACGTGGCGCTACGGGTGTGAAGGCAATGGCTATTGACCAGGCTGAAGATGAAATTGTAGGCATGGTTTGCGTAGAAAATCCTGAAACTCAAACAGTGCTCGTAGTCAGCGAACAAGGTTTCGGTAAGCGTAGCAGTGTAGAAGATTACCGCATCACTAACCGTGGTGGTAAGGGTGTTAAGACGCTCAATGTTACCGATAAGGTGGGCGAACTTGTGGCTATTAAGTGTGTGACCGACGAAGATGATTTGATGATTATCAATAAGAGCGGTATTACGATTCGCCTCAAACTCTCTACCGTAAGTGTTCAAGGACGCGTAACTCAGGGTGTGCGCCTCATCAACCTCACGAAGCGTAATGACGTTATCAGTAATGTTTGCATCGTGCCTACTGAAGAAGAGGCAGAAGAGGGAGATGTGGAAGAAGTTCAGACAGATGTAACAGCAGAACAGTCAGATGCTACTGCAGAAACTACTGCTACAGAACCCGCTGAGGCAAATCTTTTCAGCGAACTGGAAAACGAGTAATTAAAGGTTAAACCTAATTGTGGGGGAGTTACTTCCCCCCACTCAAACAAATTATAATTATGAAAAAAATCATGCTTGCCATCACAATGATGGCTTCTGCGCTCACAACTTTTGCACAGAATAGCGCTATTCACAAGGTAGAATTCATGGTGGAAAAGGAACGTTATGAAGAAGCGCTTCAGATTATTGAAACCGCTTTGGCAAATCCCAAGACCACTAAGTTTGCAGGTTTCTATTACAACAAGGGTGAAGTAAACCGCAAGTACTTTGAACGTGTGTTGGATATGGCTTCTCAGGGTTATCCCTTCGACACTGTGGCGTTCTGCACTTACCTTGATGAGGCGGTTACTAACTTCACAAAGAGTCACCTTGCTGATATGCAGCCCGACAAGAAGGGTCGTGTAGAACCTCAGTATAAGGAGAAGAACTATATGACGCTCAAGACG
Source organism: Alloprevotella sp. (assembly GCA_045631665.1). Lineage (GTDB taxonomy): Bacteria > Bacteroidota > Bacteroidia > Bacteroidales > Bacteroidaceae > Alloprevotella. Next base: position 74,513 of record JAZQVD010000028.1, on the reverse strand, counting down.
ATGGTGAACTACTACAACTATGCCGGCGTTTTTGCAAATCAGATGGGTGATTACCAGAAGTCTATCGAGTGGTTCCGTAAGTATTACGAGTTCCCCAAGAACCCCGTCTTCTCAGCTTCTGAAACTGACTCACTTTATGCTATCAACCCCGTTAACTACGGTCAGACAGCTGTGAATATCGTGATGCTCAACTTCCAGTTGAAGAATTGGGACGGTATTTTGGAAACTGTAGACGCTGCTCTTAAGGACACATTCTCTACTCGCGACCTTTATCTTATGAAGATGCAGGCACACCTTGAGAAGAATGACTCTGCCGCTTATATTAACGACCTTAAGGAAGCTATTGCGCGTACTGAACATGTAGGTTTTGCGCAAAACTTGCTCTACGTTTACATGCAGCGCAACCAGCCTGAAGAAGCAATGGCTTTGGCTAACGATCTCGTAGCGTCAAATCCCTCAAGCCACACAGGTTACTACCTCAAGGGTTGTATTGAGTTGAACATGTTGAAGAACTATGTTGCAGCACGCGAAAGTTTCGGTAAGGCAATCGAACTCAACCCCTCATTCGTAGATGCTAATGTCAACATGGCTTACACTTACATGAACGAAGTTGTAGCGCGTCGTAACAACGGCGACTGGAAGCTTGACCGTAACAACAAGAAGGAGTTTGACCGCGAATTCGAAGAAATTAAGAAGTACTACGAACAGGCGCTTCCCTTCATGGAACGTGCACACGAACTCGTGCCCGATCAGCCTAAGGTTTGGGCCGCTGCGCTTCAGCAGATTTACACCAACCTTCAGAACAAGCAGAAGGCTGATGAGATGGATGCTATCTTGAGCACCGCATATTAATAATACAAGAGTGACGGGTAGCCAGACGGTTACTCGTCACTCGTTGATAAGATACAAAAACTATGACCCAAAAGATTCTCTCCTTTATTTTCGTATGTGTTGCAGTGATGTCTCCCGCTGCAGCACAGAAGGAGTTGAAGGCACTCCGAGCATTTGTGAAAGCAAAAAACACCTCTGAGGCAATGAAGGAAGTGGCGCGCTTGGAGGCTGATAGTATTTGCCAATACATGCCTAAGTTATACGAGTTGGCGGTGAAGGCGCAGATTCAGATTAACGATATTGAGAATGAGAAGGTGTATCTGAAGAAGGAATGCGACACTGCAAAACTTTTTGAGAGCACGCGCCAAATTTTCCACTACGTTCATAAGTGCGACTCCGTTGAGCGTTTGCAAATGGAGTTCTTGGGCAAGAAGCACGAGTTGGATTACAGCAAGGTGAAACTCTTGCAGCGTTACTACAAGAATTTGGAGGCAGGCACGCGCTATTTTTATTCGCGCAAGAAGTATCCTGAGGCGCAGCGCCACTTACACACGCTGCTCCGCCTCTCAAAGAGTCCGCTGTGGGTAGTTACTCCCGTCGACACCCTCTCAAAGGAGTACATTACGAATGCTTACATGTACACCTACTCGGCATTCACCAACAAGGATTACGCTGAAGTGGAGCGCTACAAGCATTTGCTCCTTTCCGATGAGGATTATTACGCCACCGCCCTCGAAATGTATGCGCGCACGGCAAACGACAGAGGGCGCAGTGCGTCATTTGAAAAATACTTAGAGCGCGGTGTCGCTACGCTTCCCCTTCACGATTATTTCTTTGAAGAACTCGCCACGCTTTACACCGCCGATGAGCGCTACGCACAGTGTGTCTCGCTTGCCGATCAGCGACTTGCAGCCGACGCCAACTGCCTCAAGGCCATGTATCTCAAGGCTTTTTCACTCTATCAGTTGGAGGAAGAAAAGGCATGTATAGAAGTGTCAAAACAACTTGTTGCTGCCGACACCGCACACCTTTATGCCGATGCAAACTTCTATGCCGGAGAGTTGATTATGAACGAGTTGCAGACCATTTATCTGCCCACGCGCATCCGCTCAAAGGCTTTTGAGGAAGCAAAGCGCGAGATGAAGCGCGTTTGCTCTGAGGCATTGCCTTACTTGGAACGCTACCGCAAACTTTGCCCTTCACAGCGCGAAAAGTGGGCACCCCTGCTTTACCGCATCTATCTTGAACTGAATATGGGACCCGAATTTGAGGAAATTTCTACCTACATGTAGGTGTGAAATTCTCTTTTTCGGACCCCCAAATCCGTGGCATAAAAAACTAAACCTATTGTAGTAAAAATTATTAGTAATGTAAGAAAAATTATTAGTAACATAATTTAAAATACATTACTAATAATTTTCGCTATCTTTAACCCGCTGAAAATCAATAGGGCTTCGGGTGCCGATTTTTGTCGCAAAATTTCGCCGTGCAGCAGGGCAAAATTCCGCCGTGCTGACCGCCCTATTTTTACATCAATCCCTTCCTCCTCATGAATCCCTTTTTTACGCAATATACCTTAACGCCGTTCCACCTCATCCGCAACGAGCACTTCGCCCCCGCCATTCGTCAAGGCATTGCCGAACAGATGGCTGAGATTGAAGCGATTGTTTCTAACCCCGAGGCGCCTACGTTTGAAAATACCATACTGGCGCTTGAAGAGAGTGGGGCGCTGCTCGATAAGGTTACTACGGTGATGTACAACCTGCTCAGTGCGCACACCAACGACGAACTTGAGGCGTTGGCACAGGAACTCTCGCCCGTGCTCTCCGAACATTCGTCAAACATCATGCTTAACGAGGGACTTTACCTCCGTGTGAAGGCTGTGATGGAGGCAGGTACCGACCGCCTGGACGCGGAGGAGCAAATGCTTCTTGAGAAGACCTACGAGGGATTTGAGCGTGCGGGGGCAAACCTTTCCGATGAAAAGAAGGAACGCTTCCGCGAAATTAAAAAGGAACTCTCGCAACTTACCCTGCAATTCTCTCAGAATAACCTGAAGGAGACCAACGATTTCATTCTTCACTTGACGGATGAATCGGACCTTTCCGGACTCCCCGAATCTCAGCGTGAGCAGGCGGCAATTGCGGCACGCGAGCGCCAGTTGGAGGGCTACGTCTTCACGCTGCACGCTCCGAGTTACGTGCCCTTCATGCAGTATGCCGAGCGTCGCGACTTGCGCCAACAGATGTATGAGGCGTACAACACAAAGTGCACCCACGACAACGAGCACAACAATTTTGAAATCGTAGCGCGCTTAATCAACCTCCGCCGTGAGTTGGCGCAACTCTTGGGTTACTCCACTTATGCTGAGTATGCCTTGAAGCGCCGTATGGCAGAAACTCCCGAAACGGTCAATGCCCTGTTGGCACAACTCATTGAGGCTTATAAACCTACGGCTCAGCGCGAAGTAGCAGAAGTCTTTGCCCTTGCGCCCCACGAACCCCAACCCTGGGACTTTGCTTACTATGCTCACAAACTTCAAAAGCAGCGCTACGACTTGGATGCCGAAATGCTCCGCCCGTATTTCGAACTCTCGCGCGTAAAGCAGGGAGTATTCGGATTGGCTACGCGTCTTTACGGCATTACCTTTGTAGAAAACAAGGAGATTCCCGTTTACCACGAAGATGTTACGGCATACGATGTATTTGATGCCGACGGCAGTCCCCTCGCAGTGCTCTACACCGACTTTCATCCCCGTGCCTCTAAACAGGGTGGCGCTTGGATGACCAGTTACAGAGAGCAAACAGCGGGAGAACGCCCACACGTTTCTATTGTGATGAACTTTAGCAAACCTACGGACGACAAACCTGCGCTCTTGACGCATGGCGAACTCGAGACGTTCTTACATGAATTTGGCCACGCCCTTCATGGTATGTTTGCCAATACACGCTTCAAGTCGTTGAGCGGTACGAATGTTTACTGGGACTTTGTGGAACTCCCCTCTCAGTTTATGGAAAATTATGCGGTGGAAAAAGAATTCCTCCGTACCTTTGCCTTCCACTACGAAACGGGAGAAGCAATTCCCGATGAACTTGTGGCGCGCATCGTTGCCAGTCGTAATTACAACGCCGCCTATGCCTGCATGCGCCAAGTGTCGTTCGGACTTTTGGATATGGCTTACTATACGCTGACCGAACCTTTCACGGCAGACGTTCGCACTTTCGAGCGCGAGGCTTGGCAGGAAGCGCAGTTGCTTCCCTCATTTGCTCCCGCTTGTATGACGGTGCAGTTTGGGCATATTATGTCGGGTGGATATTCTGCGGGATATTACAGTTACAAGTGGGCAGAAGTGCTTGACGCTGACGCCTTTGCCTATTTCAAGGAAAGGGGTATTTTCAATCCCGAAGTGGCAACCTCGTTCCGCAAGAACATCCTTGAGCGCGGAGGTACGCAACATCCCAAACAACTCTACCGTAACTTCCGCGGAAAAGATGCTACGATTGATGCCCTCCTGACCCGCACGGGATTATAATACTTTCAGCAACTTCGCTCTCTAACAAATTTATAAATAGCATGACTCTCAACAAGCAAATCGAACTCGACCGTCGCTACCTTCGTATGGCAAAAATTTGGTCGGAAAACTCATATTGTGCGCGCCGTCAAGTGGGTGCGCTCATCGTTAAAGACCAAATGATTATTTCAGATGGTTATAACGGCACACCTGCAGGATTTGAAAATGTGTGTGAGGACGACAACGGCGTAACGAAACCTTATGTGTTGCATGCCGAAGCAAATGCCATCACAAAGATTGCGCGTTCTGGCAATAACTCAGATGGTGCTACGCTTTACGTAACGGATAGTCCCTGCATTGAATGTGCAAAACTCATCATCCAAGCGGGAATAAAGCGCGTGATTTATGGTCGCGAATATCGCTTGACGGATGGCATCGACCTCTTGCGTCGTGCCAATATTGAAGTAATTTATCTCAATGAAGAATAAAATTTTTCGTTTCATTCCCCTCCTCCTTGCCATCGCAATGGTCGTGGGGATTATGATTGGGTCATTTTATTCCAATCACTTTGCAGGAAATCGCCTCGCGGTTATTAACACGTCGAGCAACAAACTTACAGATTTACTTTATCTCGTTGATGATCAATACGTAGACTCTGTAGATATTTCTGCTGTCGTAGAAAAGTCGCTCCCTAAGATACTTAAGGAGTTGGACCCCCATTCTACGTATATTTCTGCCCAGGACGTGGAAAAATCTATGCAGGAACTGAAGGGGAGTTTCGAGGGTATTGGCGTGCAGTTCAGCATCCAGTCTGACACGGTCTGCATCCTTAAAATTCTTGACTCAGGTCCGGCGCAAAAGGTTGGACTCCGTGCTGGCGACCGCATTGTTACCATCGACGATTCGCTTTACGTGGGCAAGGTGGTTACTAATGATGAAACCATGAAGCGCTTGAAGGGTAAGGCGGGTACTGAAGTGCGCCTCGGCATTAAGCGTAAGGGCGCGCCAAAGTTGTTGGAGTATACCATCCAGCGTGGTAGTGTTCCCGTTAAGACGGTTGATGCTTCTTATATGGTCAACGACACTACTGGGTATGTGCGTATCACCTCTTTCGGAGACAATACTTATCCCGAATTTCTTGCTGCCCTTGCCGACTTGCACATGGACAAATGCAGTGCGCTGATTATTGACTTGCGCAATAACCTTGGTGGATATATGCACCCGGCAATTCTTGTGGCAAATGAGTTTTTGCCCGCCGGTCGCCTCATTGTATATATGGAGGGTCGCCACTCGCCGCGCGAAGATTACACGAGCGATGGTCGCGGTATGTATAAGGGCATCGACTTAGTAGTTTTGGTGGATGAAGGTTCGGCTTCGGCCAGCGAAATCTTTGCCGGTGCGCTTCAAGATAACGACCGCGCCGCAATCGTTGGGCGTCGCACCTTCGGTAAAGGTTTGGTGCAGGCACCCATTGAGTTTAGAGACGGTTCGATGCTGCGCCTCACAAAAGCACGTTACTATACGCCCTCAGGACGTTGCGTTCAGAAACCCTACGAACTGGGTAACGACACCGCTTATGAGGCTGATCTCATCGAGCGTGCCATTCACGGAGAATATTATTCTGCCGACAGCATCCGCATCTCAGGCGAAAAGTTTACCACACGTGGTGGGCGCACGGTTTATGGTGGCGGAGGCATTATTCCCGACTACTTTATTCCGCGAGACACGATTGGAATTACGTCGTACTTCCGAGAATTGTATAGCACAGAGCACCCCTACAAATTTGTGTTTAAGGTAGTTGATGAAAATCGTGAACTCTTTGAGGCGTGTCCCGACGTAGCGACTTTGGAAGCACTCTTGCACAGAATGAACCTTGTAGATAAGTTGGTTAACTATGCTGAAAAAAACGGAGTGAAGCGCCGCAACCTTATGATTCGTACGTCGCGCAAACTCATTGAGCGTTACCTCTTTATCAATATTATTGACAATGTGTTTGGCGTGAAAGATGCTACGCAGTATGAGAATAAAACTGACGCGGCAATGCTCAAAGCGCTTGAAATTATCCACGATGGAAAAGCGCGTCCTGAACTTCCGCCAGCGCCGTTGACGTCAGAATAATGGAAACATCACTTTCCTTGAAATCACAAATCCGTCGGGAGGTGCGCATGAAAGGCAAACAACTTTCAGCAGCACTTCGCGATTGGCAATCCCAAGAAATAATGCGCCTTTTGGAGGACTTGCCGGTCTTCCAAAGGGCGCATGTCGTATTGCTCTATGCCGCTCTTCCCGATGAGGTGCAGACATTGGAATTTATACAACGCTGGTGCCGACGGAAGCAACTCCTGCTCCCCGTTGTTGTAGGCAACGAATTGGAACTGCGAGTCTTTACGGGAACGGAGGCTATGACGGTGGGTAGTTATGGTATTCTTGAACCAATGGGGCTACAACCTTTCATCGACTTCTCTGCCATAGACTTGGCAATCATCCCCGGAGTGGCATTCACGCTTGACGGCAAGCGACTGGGCAGAGGAAAAGGATTTTACGACCGCCTCTTGGCACATCCCGCATTTCGAAATGTCTATAAAATAGGCGTCGCGCTGCCGCATCAAATCCTTCCCAACCTCCCTACAGAACAACATGATGTCTTCCTTGACGCCGTAGTAACTGCGGCTTCTGATAAGTCAACTTTTTAAAATATCTAAAAAGCGCTTTGCGTAAAGGCAAAACTAAGAGAAAACCCCGCAAACATTTGGTCGTCTCGATAAACATGCTTATCTTTGCACTCGCTTAACAGCAATCAAGGTTTGATTCGCTAGCTCAGTAGGTAGAGCATCACACTTTTAATGTGGGGGTCTTGGGTTCGAACCCCAAGCGAATCACCAAAAAGAGGGTTTGTCCGCAAGACAGACCCTCTTTTGTTTTAGTTACGTTTTCGGAGTTCCGCCCAAGAGCAGATTGCTTGAATTTGACAGGGACGATTGCCCAGTCGATACGTTTCTATTTGCTCAACTTTGCTGAAAAATACACCATCTTTGATTTTCAGTGGGTTACTTCGTTTTCGCACCCCAAAATCGTTAGAAAAGTGGAAATAATCGGTCGTAGTTCGCGTATTTTTACTCGGGTTGACTCTTGCTTCAGAATTTTAAAATCTCAGGTCAAAAGTTTCAATACTTTTGACTCTTGTCATTAGACTTCAGACCTAAAAACTTTAACTTTATTTAAGAAAAATTAACGCGCACATCTCACGCAGAAAAATCTATAAGTAACCTTTTTGAATTTGTTAGTAAGAAAATTTGAAAAAGGTTACTAATAGTTTTCACAAAATCCTATTTAGTTCTTTATTTGTGTGGTTTGAAATGCGTTGATAATCAGGTGATTAAAAAGGAGGTGCTACCCATGTGGATAACACCTCCTTTTCTGCTATGCAAAGATAATACATTTTTGAGCGAAATGCAAATCCTGATTTTGCGGACAGGGTAGGGACGGCGAAAGTGTTTTGCGAAAAATTGTTACATTTGAGGTGCGTGAAATAGAATCAATAAACGGCTTTATGACCGTAGTTTGACCCAAATGTTATTCCACTAAACGATGATCCTATAATGGTTTTGTCCCTGATTTTTACGAATGAACACCAATGTCATGCGGGGAATTTACAGTCCGCACGGCATTGGTGTTCATTCGTGTTATTCGCGAGTAATAATAAGATGTATTGGCATTAGGAGGTTACTCTACCTGCAACACAAGTCCCTTAAGGTATTCGCCTTCAGGGTGATAGATGTTGATGGGATGGTCAGCGGGCTGATGAATTTGGTGGAGGATGCGCACGTGTCTACCACTCTGTGCTGCAGCTGTGAATACCGCCAAACGGAATTGGTCTTTGTTTACCGCCTGTGAGCAACTGAAGGTGAAGACTATACCGCCCTTGCGAATCTTTTGGAAGGCGATACTGTTAAGGCGCGTGTAACCCTTAAGCGCATTGCGAAGGGCGTCTTTGTGCTTGGCGAAAGCGGGAGGGTCAAGGATGATGAGGTCGTAGTTAGAACCCGCCTGCTCCAAGAACTTGAAGGCATCTTCTGCAAATGCTTCGTGGCGCTTGTCGCCAGGGAAATTGAGTTCGGCATTTGCGCGTGTGAGGTCAATCGCTTTGGCGCTGCTGTCTACGGAATGGACAAGTTTGGCTTCGCCTCGCATGGCGTAAACCGAGAAACCGCCCGTGTAGCAGAACATGTTGAGCACGCTCTTGCCCTTGCTGTATGCTTCAAGCAACTTGCGGTTTTCGCGCTGGTCGATAAAGAAACCTGTCTTCTGACCTTTGAGCCAGTCGATGTGGAACTGCAACCCGTTTTCTGTAGCAATATTCGTTTCGTCACCACCTACGAGGAACCCGTTTTCTTGATGGAGGTCTGCCTTGTAGGGAAGGGTGGTTTCAGATTTATAATAGACGTGCTTCACCGCACCCTTACATGCCTCCACCAAAGCTTCGGCAATTTCTTGACGGTAGCAGTGCATGCCTACAGAGTGTGCCTGCATGACCGCTGTTTCTCCGTAGACGTCAATGATGAGTCCGGGGAGTTGGTCGCCCTCGCCGTGAACAAGGCGATAGATGTCGTTGTCGGGGCGCACAAGGTCGAGAGCGCAGCGCACTTGATAGGCTTCGCTCAAGCGTTCTACCCAAAAGGCGTGGTCAATTTTGCGGTCGGTAAACGAAAGTACGCGTACGGCAATAGAACCTACCTGATAATGCCCAAGTGCCATGAATTTGTTGTTCTCATCAACGACACGCACGAGCGCACCTTCGGCAAGGTTTTCAGGAATACGGGTTATTGCCCCCGAGAAAATCCAGGGGTGGAAGCGACGTAAGCTCTCAGACTTACCACGACGCAATTGAAGGGTTTGAATCGCCATTATTTAAAGGTTGTGAGGTTTTAAGTTAAGAGGTTGTGAGGGGAGGGGGAAAAGGTGAAAGGTGAGAGGTGACGGGCAAACAATTAAAGGTGAACGGTGAGGGGGGGACGACAAGCAGCCCGTTAATCTTTGTCCGTTAACCGTTAACCCTTCTCAATACATCTTATGCTTGTGGCACCTCTGCCTCAATGATTTTATAATCACCGCTCTGCTTAAGTTCGTTGAGTTGTAGGAAGATGCGCAGGGTGGTGTAGGCGTCGGTGGCGGCGTACATCTTTTGCGACTCCGTGAGAACGGTGTTTTCCCAGTTCGTGAGCTGTGCCGACTTTGAGATTTTCTCGCCAAAGACATTGGCATAGAGTTTTTGCAGACTCATGTCCTCGATGCCCATGGTCTTGACAAAATCTTGCAGGTCAAGAAAACCTTGTGGGCGGAAGGGAGCGCGGCGCTTGAGCAGGGCAAGGTCGTCTTTGAGAGAAAGACCAATTTTTTGTACCTCGGCACTTTCTAATAATTGGATGAGTTCTGCGGGTAATCCAATCATATTGAGGCGGAACAAGAAGCAGATGTCGAGCGTGGAAACCTGCAGGAGGGCCACTTGATATACAAGTCCGCGACGGAAGGAGGGACGCGTTTCTGTATCTACCCCCACAATGGGTTGGCGTTTGAGGAAATCAACTGCCGCCTTCACTTCTCGTTGGCTGTGAACGACCACAATCTTTCCCTTAAATTCCGCCTTGGGGAGCGTAGAAATCAGTTGTTTTGGGGTGCTTCTAAACAAAGTTTTCATGCGCTTAATCCTTTACCGAAAAACGCACATCGTGGAGCGCCTTAAGTGCGTTAAGTAATGTCTGTCCCCAGTATAATTTGAAGTCTTCTACCGTGTCGTAAAGCGCTACCTGCATGGCGTCTTCGTAATTTGAGCGGAACACTTCCAAGAGGTTGCGCAACGCCTGATAGATGTCTGCCAAGTTTTCAGAGATGGTGCACAAGATGGGTTGCTCAGAGTATTTGAAGTCTTCAACAAAGACATCGAGGTAATCATCCTTCTCAGCCAAAACAGCGGCAACGCCCGAGCGCACATAGTTGTAGTCGTCCTCAGTGACCTTCGGTACATTATAACCATCAGCCTCCTCAATTTCGCCAATGAGTGAGACCTTGAGGTAAACCATAGGCAGGAGGTTGCGCATCACATCAATAAATTCGTGCTGCTCAAACTCGCGGCAATGCTCTAATGCCTTGCAATATTCCGAGGCTACGGTAATAAATTCTAATGTCTTGGGCGAATAAATCTGAGATTCTTCCATATTCTTGTGCGTCTCCTTAAGCGTTTCACTTAAAGGCGGAATTGAAGTTCCCGCCAATATAATTGTCTGCAAATTTACTTGTTGAGTAGAGACGGGCAAAGTAAAACTTCACATTTTTGTTAATTCTATGCCTTAAAATTAAGATTTATAGGGCGCGCACACGTATATTAGAAACCTTTTTTGTAAGTTTGCGTAATAAAATTAAGATTGAAATGCGCAAAAAAATCTTCATACTTATCTGGGTGTTATTCTTTTCTGTAATAGCACTTGTTTGTTTTGCTTTCGTGGGGGTAGTCAAAGGATGGATTGGCTATATGCCCAACATTGAAGAACTCCAAAATCCTATTAACCGTTATGCGTCGCAGGTTTTTACTGCCGACGGCAAATTGTTGGGTACTTGGTCGCGAAGTGAAAACCGCATTTTTACGGATTACGAACACATTGCTCCACACACCTTTGAGGCGCTCGTGGCGACAGAAGACGAACGCTTTTTTGAGCACTCAGGTATTGACGTGAAAGCCTTGTTGCGTGCCGTTGTGAAGAGAGGTATTTTCCAGCAAGCAAGTGCGGGTGGCGGTAGTACCATTACGCAGCAGTTGGCAAAGCAGTTGTATTCAGAAAAGGCTGGGAGCACGTTTGAACGCCTCCTACAAAAACCTATTGAGTGGGTAATTGCCGTAGAACTTGAACGCTGTTATACGAAAGAGGAAATCCTTACGCTCTATCTGAATTACTTCGACTTCCTTTACAATGCCGTGGGGATTAAGACCGCAGCGCGTGTGTATTTTGGCAAGCAACCTTCTGAACTCACCATCCTTGAGTCGGCAACGCTTATTGGGATGTGTAAGAATCCGTCGCTCTACAATCCCGTGCGCCATAACGAACGCTGCCGTCAGCGTCGTAATGTTGTGCTCGGACAAATGGTGCGCTCAGGTTTTCTTACCGAAGCGCAATACGACGATCTCAAAGACCAACCCCTCAAGCTCAATTTCCGCCGTGCCGACCACAAGGAAGGACTTGGCACCTACTTGCGCGAACACCTCCGTACTAAGATGACGGCGAAAGAACCTAAGCGCAAGAATTATGCTTCGTGGCAGAGTTTGCAATATTACGAAGACTCTTTGGCGTGGGCAAACGACCCGCTCTACGGGTGGTGTAATAAAAATACGAAGAAGGACGGTGAGAACTACGACATCTATACCGACGGTTTGAAAATCTATACTACGATTGACTCTCGCATGCAGGCGTATGCCGAAGAAGCGGCTGTGAATCACGTAGGTCACGTATTGCAGAAAGAGTTTGAGTATGGTCGTAACCACCCCAACTTCCCCTTCACTAACAACCTTACGAAGGAGCAAATCAATCAGATTCTCAATCGCTCAATGCGCCAAAGTGAGCGCTACATTAAGATGAAAGCAGCGGGTGCCTCCGAGGCAGAGATGAAACAAGCATTTGCTACGCCCGTAGAAATGGCGGTGTTTACTTGGGGCGGTGTGAAAGATACCATTATGACTCCGATGGATTCTATCCGTCACTACAAGAAATTCTTGCGCTCAGGTTTGGTTTCTATTGACCCTGCTACGGGTTATGTCAAGGCTTACGTGGGCGGTTTGAACTATGTATATTTCCAATACGATATGGCATTTAAGGGGCGCCGTCAGGTAGGTTCTACGATGAAACCCTTTGTTTACGCCATGGCTATGGAAGATGGCATGCTTCCCACCGATACGATTGTCAACATGCAGCGTGAGTATCAAGTGGGCGACAAGGTTTGGGCACCGCGTAACTCAGGTAGTGCGCGCTATGGCGAACCTGTTACCTTGAAGTGGGGATTGAGTCAGAGTAACAACTGGATTACGGCAGAATTGATGTATCAATCTGACCCCGAAGGCGTACGCTTGGCAAAGTATTTGAAGGAATATGGCGTGGCAAACAATGAGATTCACCCCTCATTGGCACTCTGTCTTGGCACCTGCGACATTACGGTGGCCGAAATGGCGAGCGCTTACACGGCTTTCGTGAATAAGGGTATTCGTTGCGCACCCATTCTCGTGTCACGCATTGAAGATTCTAACGGTACGGTAATTAGTGAGTTTGCTCCCCGACTTAACGAAGTCATCAGCGAACAGAGTAGTTACAAGATGCTTGACATGCTTGAGGCTGTTGTTGATGCCGGTACGGGTATCCGCTTGCGTTACAAGTATAAGTTTGATGCTCAAATCGCAGGTAAGACGGGTACGACAAACAGCAACTCCGACGGTTGGTTCGTAGGCTGTGTGCCCCGCCTGATTACGGCTTGCTGGGTAGGCGGTGAAGAGCGCGACATCCACTTCCTCACAGCCTCTATGGGGCAAGGCGCAGCAACGGCGCTTCCCGTATGGGCGGAATATATGAAGAAGGTTTATGCCGATACCTCTCTTGGATATTTACAAGAAGAGCGCTTTGACATTCCGCTCGACTCCTTGCAGGTGCCCACAGATACGATTCACGACATTATCTTTAAGGAAACGCCCAACGTGACACCCGCTCCCGAAGCAGTAGAAGAGGATGTGGAATCCTACTTTGAGTAACCGAAAATTACATTACTTTTAAGGCAAAAACTATGTTACTAATAATTTAAAATGTTAGTAACCTAATTTAAAATGTTAGTAACATAGTTTTTTGCAAAAGGGATGTAGTTTTCCGCATGCTTGAAACCTGTCAAACTAAGTCTTTCTTACGTCACGTTGAAAGTGAGTAAGTGAGCCGTCAAAGTCTAATCTACACGCTCTTCTCCCTCATCGAAGGCGGTGAGCGTGTGTAAAAATACTTTAGCACAATGAAATTCTTAGCACTTATACCCGCACGATACGCCTCAACTCGTTTCCCCGCAAAACCCCTTGCTATATTGGGCAACAAACCCATCATTCAGCACGTGTATGAACGTGTGAGTTCAATTTTTGAAGACGCTTACGTCGTTACAGATGACACGCGCATTGAGGAGTGCGTAAAGGCGTTTGGCGGGCGTTGTGTAATGACGGGCACGCACCATAAAAGTGGCACCGACCGCTGCTTTGAGGCGCTCGAAAAGTTAGGTGCTGGTTTTGATGTGGTAGTTAATGTGCAGGGCGACGAACCTTTCATTGCGGCTTCACAACTTGAAACTATCAAGCAGTGTTTTGCGGATGCTGAAACGCAGATTGCGACACTCGTAAAACCCTTTACACCCGCCGACGGCATTGAGGCGCTTGAGAATCCCAATTCTCCGAAGGTCGTGCTCGACAATAATAATTACGCGGTGTATTTCAGTCGTTCGGTAATCCCATACCTTCGTGGCGTGGAAAAGGATGAGTGGCTTTCTCACCACACTTTCTACAAGCACATCGGACTTTATGCCTACCGTGCAGAGGTGCTTAAGGAGATTACCTCAATGCCTTTGGGCGTACTCGAACAGGCGGAATCGCTGGAGCAACTCCGTTGGCTTCAGGCGGGTTATCGCATCAAGGTGGGCACTACGGATGTTGAAACCATTGGTATTGATACGCCCGAAGACTTGGAGCGTGCGAAAAACTTTCTTGAACAACAGGCTTAACCAACAGATGAAAACACATAAACGACTAATCACTTCACTCATGCTCCTTGCCGCGTGTTGCTATGTAGGGGAGGCGCAGAAAATGGTGCTTGGCACGTACTACTTTAAGAAGGGTGGGGGTGTCTACACCGGAGAACTTTCTAAGCGCAAACCTCACGGTAAGGGGAAAACTACTTTTGAAAACGGCGACGTCTACGAAGGCGAATACCATAAGGGGAAGCGTCAAGGTCAGGGTACTTTTATCTTCTCAAATGGCGAACGCTACGAAGGTCAATGGTTACAGAATGAGCAGCACGGTCGTGGCACATATTATTACCTCGACAATAATAAATACGTAGGCCTTTGGTATCGCGACGCTCGCGAAGGTAAGGGCATTATGTATTATTATAATGGCGATATTTACGACGGTGAGTGGCAGGATGACGAACGTAATGGTAAGGGCACTTACACCTTTGCTAACGGAGTTATTTATAGTGGCGAATGGAAAGATGATAAGAAGCACGGCACCGGCATTTACGATTGGGGCGACGGTTCTCGCTACGAAGGTCAGTGGGAAGACAATGTGCGCTCCGGAAAGGGCACTTACATCTATTCTGATGGCGGAAAATATGTCGGCACTTGGGTTGACGATTTGATGCACGGCAAGGGCAAGTTTATTTCTGCTGCCGGCGATGTATACGAAGGCGACTATGTGCGTGGCGAACGCTCGGGCGTGGGTGTAACAAAATTTGCTTCAGGTGATAAATATGTAGGTAATTACCTTGAAGGTGAACAACACGGACAGGGTACATACACCTGGCATGAGGTTGCAACCTACACCGGTGAGTGGAAGTACAATGAGCGCAACGGGCGTGGCACGTATCGTTGGGCAAATGGTGATGAATATGTCGGTACTTGGCAGAACAATCTCATGCACGGCGAGGGCACGATAACTTATGCCGATGGCAGCAAGTTTAAGGGCACTTTTGTAGAAGGACGCAAGCACGGCAATGCCGTAGAAATTGATGCCAACGGCAAGCGTTTGGAATGTATTTACGTAGAGGGTGAGCGCGACGGTGCTTTCTCTGAATACAATAAGGATGGTTCGCTCATTGCTAAGGGCGTGTTCCAACAAGGGCGCCGCAAGGAGCAGTAAATTTTAATGGTCACCGGTGAAGGGTTAAGGGGCAACGGATTCGCCCGCTCGAAACTTTCCAACCCTCCAACTTTAAACCCTCCAACCCTCATAACCTTATAACCTTCAAACCTAACTCCTAAACTTATTAACCTTAAATATTATGGCAACTAAAAAGAAACCTGCTGCCAAGAAGCAGCCGTTACTCAAACTCGTGAAGAATGACCCTTGGCTCGAACCTTTCAACGAGGCAATTCAAGGTCGTTACGACCATGTGATGTACAAGCTCAACGAACTTACCGGCGGTAAGGGCAGTCTCTCAGAGTTTGCAGGTGGTCACCTTTACTTTGGTCTCCACCGCACACCCCGTCAGTGGGTGCTTCGCGAATGGGCACCTAATGCAACGAAGATTTACCTCATTGGTGAGTTTAATAATTGGCAGGAGGACGAAGCCTATGCTATGAAGCGCCTTCCCAAGTCGGGTAATTGGGAAATCAAACTCCCCTCAAAGGCAATGAAGCATGGCGACCTCTACAAGCTCAAGGTATATTGGGAAGGTGGTTGTGGCGAACGCATTCCCGCTTGGGTGCGTCGCGTAGTGCAGGACGAAGAAACCAAGATTTTCTCTGCACAGGTTTGGGCGCCTGAAGAAGAATATAAGTGGAAGAAAAATAAGTTTAAGCCCCAGCGCGACCCGCTTCTCATCTACGAATGCCATATCGGTATGGGACAGGATGCTGAGCGCGTAGGTACTTACGAAGAGTTCCGCCTCAATGTGCTTCCCCGTATTATCAAGGAAGGTTACAACTGCCTTCAAATTATGGCCATCCAGGAGCACCCCTACTACGGCAGTTTCGGTTACCATGTAAGTTCATTCTTTGCAGCAAGTAGCCGCTTCGGTACGCCCGAACAGCTCAAGCAACTCATTGATGAAGCGCATCAAAATGGTATTGCCGTAATCATGGACCTCGTGCAGAGTCACGCCGTGAAGAACGAAGTAGAAGGTCTTGGCAACTTTGCCGGCGACCCCAACCAGTTCTTCTACCCCGGCGACCGCCGCGAACATCCCGCTTGGGACAGCCTCTGCTTCGACTATGGTAAGAACGAAGTCATCCACTTCCTCCTCTCTAACTGTAAGTACTGGTTGGAAGAATTCCACTTCGACGGTTTCCGCTTCGACGGCGTAACCTCTATGCTCTATTACAGCCACGGACTTGGCGAAGCCTTCTGCGGTTATGGCGACTACTTCAACGGCAATCAGGACGGCAATGCAATCTGCTACCTCACCCTTGCCAACATGCTCATCCACGAAGTAAATCCCAACGCCATTACTATTGCAGAAGAAGTGAGCGGTATGCCCGGTCTTGCTGCGCCCGTGAAGGACGGCGGTTACGGTTTTGACTACCGTATGGCAATGAATGTGCCCGACTATTGGATTAAGATTATCAAGGAAAAGAAGGATGAAGATTGGCATCCCTCTGGCATCTTCTGGGAACTCACAAACCGCCGTGCCGATGAAAAGTGTATCTCTTACGCTGAGAGTCACGACCAAGCACTGGTGGGCGATAAGACCCTCATCTTCCGCCTTGTAGATGCCGACATGTATTGGCACTTCAAGAAGGGCGATGAAAACTTCATGGCACACCGCGGTATTGCGCTCCACAAGATGATTCGCCTCGTTACAGCCTCTACCATCAACGGTGGTTACCTCAACTTTATGGGTAATGAGTTCGGTCATCCCGAGTGGATTGACTTCCCCCGCGAGGGCAACGGCTGGAGCCACAAGTATGCGCGCCGTCAGTGGAACTTGGTGGACAACAAGGAACTCTGCTACCACTATCTCGGCGACTTCGACCGCGATATGATTTCACTCCTCAAGAGCGGTAAGTCACTTCTCAAGCATAAGGTGCAGGAAATTTGGCACAACGATGGCGACCAGGTACTCGCTTATTCGCGTGGCGACCTTCTCTTCGTGTTCAACTTCTCGCCCGACCGCTCATACGAAGGTTACGGTTTCATGGTGCCCGAAGGTTCATACAATGTGGTGCTCAACACCGACAACCCTGCCTATGGTGGTAACGGACTCTCTGACGACACTATCGAACACTTCACCAACTACGATCCCCTCCTCCAACAGCAGGGCAAGGGTTGGTTGAAACTCTACCTCCCCGCACGCTCTGCAGTGGTGTTGCGCAAGAAGGCGGAGAAGAAGTAACGCATTGCCAGTTTATTCTTTAGAATACATATTAAAAACTCTGAGCGTACCAATCAGTATGCTCAGAGTTTTTTTTTGTACCCTCTCAATCGCGCATCATGCTTAACAGTAGGGACGCAATACACTGCATCCACCGTCCGCAAGGGAAAATTGGCGCTCACACAGATTGCGCGAATTTCGCAAAGACTACGCACGCTTACTGCGGACGCAATGTATTGCGTCCCTACAATGCTCACGATTCTTCTTCACTCTATTTCGCCAAAATCCCCAAATAGTGTTTTTGCTCACTCGTTTAAATTATCAACTTGCACATCAACGAGTTAATAAAATTTTCCCTTTTTGAAATCCACAGAAACGTTGAAATAATGCCTCGTGAGTCGTTTATTTCGGTGTAAGTTAAACCTCGGTCGGAAATATTCAATTCTCACGAATTACAACAGTATCTTTCTTCAAATTTCTATCCCGAAAATTTAACTTTAATTAAGAAAAAATTAACGCTCACTTGAGACCTGCAAAAATTACAAGTAACCTTTTTTAAATTATTAGTAACTTAATTAGAAAAAGGTTACTAACAATTTTCACAAAGTCCCATATTATCGCCGAATACAGAGGTTTGGAATCCATTGATAATCAGGTAAATAAAAAGGAGACATTATCCACACGGGTAATGCCTCCTTCTCTGCAATGCAAAGATAATGCATTTTTAAGCGAAATGCAAATCGCGATTTTTAGTAGTCGCTCAAAAAAGGTAAGAAATTGTTACATTCCGCACCAGTCAATTTAGATGGTGGGAACGAGTATTCAGTCAAAATTTACTTCTGTAACTCCATTCCGATGAGCATGCCGTCGTAAGATTGGAGGAGGGTGTTAAGTGTCGTGAGCGTAGAGTTGTTTGACACGGCAGAGATTGTCGTGAGGAACTTCAGGAGTTTGTCTGCGTCGTAGAGGAGGCTGAGTGTATTACCCGTCAAGGCGATTTGAGGAGTGATGGTTCCTACACCGTTGAGGTAGGTGAGCGTCATCTTCTTGTTTTCAAGGTCGAGGGTATAGGTACCCTGGATGGCGCGTCCCTTAATGGTTGCAGTGTAAGTGTAGTCGGCGTTGAATGTGAAGGTGATTTGGTTGCCTGTGATACCCAACTTTGTGAGCGCCGCATTTACCTTTTCTTCTACCTTCGTAGCTGCCACTTCGCCACCTGCTTTGAGCAGGAAGTTTTCAGTCTCAAACACGCAGTCGGCACTCTTGTAGTTCCATGTGCCAACGATGCTCTGCTGATTGAGCGTAGAACCTCCGAGGAGCGAACCGAGAAGTTTTTCAAGTCCAGAACCTACGAGGTTTGAGGTTTGTGAAGAGGTTGTAGTTTGTGTTGTTGCAGACTGATTGCCCATACCTGAAAGCATGGGTGATGTAGCACCGCAACCGGTGAGGAGTGTTGCCACTGCGAGAAGGGCAGCGGGAAGCAAGTTTC
Source organism: Alloprevotella sp. (assembly GCA_045631665.1). GTDB lineage: Bacteria > Bacteroidota > Bacteroidia > Bacteroidales > Bacteroidaceae > Alloprevotella. Next base: position 55,591 of record JAZQVD010000028.1, on the reverse strand, counting down.
TTTTCATAGTGGATGTGGTTTCGCCACTAACCTCACACAGAATCGTGAGATGAGTGGCGTAAGAAAATAGGTGTAAAATTCTTTGTGGATAACTGTAGTATTATTTTACTTCTGCAACTCCATACCGATGAGCAAACCATCGTAAGATTTGAGGAGGGCGCTGAGCGATGCTACAGTGGCGTTGTTAGAAACGGCAGAGATGTTTGTCAAGAACTTGAAGAACTTGTCGGCATCGTAGAGGAGGCTCATGTTGTTGCCGTTCTTCACAATCTGGGGAGTAATTGTGCCTACGCCGTTGAGGTAACTGAGGGTAATCTTCTTGTTTTCCAAGTCAAGCGCATAAGTACCGCTAATGGTGCGACCCTTAACCGTGATGCTGAAGGAATTGTCGGCGTTGAAGGTAAATGCGAGTGCTTCGCTGTTGACCCCAAATTTCTTGAGAGCGTCGTTAATCTTTGTCTCAACCTTTGTTGCAGCTGCTTCACCGCCTGCCTTCATCAATACATTCTCGGTTTCAAACACGCAGTCAACACCCTTGTAACGCCAAGTGCCCTGAACATCGTTGGCACTGAGTGTAGAGTTGCCAAGCACCGAACTCAAAAGACTTGAGAGGCCAGATGTGAGTGCGTCGTCTTGACTACTGTTTGAAGACGATGAAGACTTAACTGCGCCTGAAAGTTTGCTCAACAAATCAATCTGTGCTGTTGCTACTGTAGAGAATCCAAACAAGAGGAGGGGGAGGATGAACTTCTTCATAATCGTTGTTATTTTTTTTGTGTAAAAGTTTTTAGTGGATTGGGGGTGTGGGCAGCGTCCCACTTCATGACTGCAAATTTAACTTAATATTTTCACAAAATCCCTCTCGCAAAGGCATTTTCTATATTAGGAACTTCTGGTTTTGTGCTTGTGACACTTGTCAGTTCTCCTTTAAAATACTACTTTTGCTCTATCAAAATGAGACGGCTTATGATTAAATCTATTCGTGAATATAGAAACGAACTTTACATCGGCATTGTAATTGGTGTGGCGCTCCTTTTAGGACTTGATTATATCCCTGCAATGCAATTTGTTACGAGGGATGTTACTGCGCCAATGGTGTTGTTCTTGGGATTATTATTTGCTTTAATTTGTGGACCTACTTACACTAATTTTAATAAAGTTGCCTCGAAGAAACTATTGCAGTATAGTGTCGTAGGACTTGGGTTTGGCATGAACCTTCAAGAGTCGTTGGCTTCGGGTGGGGAAGGAATGTTGTTTACGATTGTCTCTGTGGTTGGCACGATGGTGGTGGGCGTCTTTCTTGGACTTAAATATATAGGTGTGAATAAGTCTACCGCTTATTTAATAAGTTCGGGAACCGCGATATGTGGCGGTAGTGCGATTGCTGCGGTTGGTCCCACGATTAAGGCAAAGGATAGCGAGATGTCGGTGGCATTAGCTACTGTGTTCATTCTTAATGCAATCGCTCTTTTCCTGTTCCCCATTTTAGGGCATTGGTTAAACCTGTCGCAACAAGAATTTGGAATGTGGGCAGCAATTGCTATTCACGACACAAGTTCTGTAGTTGGCGCTGGCAGTGCTTATGGAGAAGAAGCGTTGCAGGTAGCAACAACTATTAAACTGACGCGTGCACTTTGGATTATTCCTCTGGCACTTGTGTTGGCGTTACTGTTTAAGAACAAGCAACAGAAGGTCTCTATTCCCTGGTTTATCCTTTGGTTTGTAGTTGCAATGCTGCTCAACACCTATTTGTTAGATAGTGTGCCAGAGGTCGGATCTTTAATTTCAGGAATAGCGCGTAAGTGCTTAATCCTTACAATGTTCTTTATCGGCGCTTCGCTCTCTATAGACAAGATTAAGGCAGTCGGTGTAAGACCTTTGAAATTGGGTGTCCTGCTTTGGGTAATTATCAGTGTAGTTTCACTTGCTTATATCCTTTGGATGAGGGGATAGGGTGAGGTTGCTAAAAAAATAGTCATTTGTATTTTAAATAAATAGGGAGATATTTCAAATTAAGTCCGACTTAGTTTAAAATATCTCCCTATTAGTTTTTCCTTCCTCCGATGTTATTATCAAGCACCAATTGAGTATAATAAAAGACCGCTCCAATAGAAAAAGGAGCGGTCTTTCTTATATTCTTGCTGTGTCACTTCGTAATGAGTGACGCAGGGTTTAGAATGTTACAGTACCGAGGTTGCGGTCAACGAGGATGCCGTCAACAGCCTTGAGGTTGAACTTACCTGCCTTCTTCGCCTTAAACTTGATAGTGAAGAGGTGGTTAGAACCATTGTCGAGAAGGAAGTTGTTACCACGGTTTACGAAAGTGGGGTAGAGTGCCTTCTGACCGTTAGAGTGGAGACGGTCGTAAGTGAGATTCACCATGTTCTTCATACCTACGAGTTCTACGCCTACATATTCGAATTCAGCAGTGTTGTAGGGGAGACCGAAACCGAGTGCGTTCACTGCGTTGAGGTCCTTACCGCTTACCTTGATTTCAACAATGTCACCCGCCTTGTAAGCGTTAGCATTAGGTGTGAGTTCAAGGCTACCAGCAACCTTTGCGTTAGAAGCGCGTACGCCACCATCGAGTTCTGTAGAAACTACAGAGATGTCGAAGGCGTCGATAAGGCCGTTTGCGTTCACGTCACCAATACTTACATAGTCGAAGTCACCATCGATAGTGCGGAGACCTGTGTAGTTCATGTATGAAGTGAGGTCGTTATCGTCAATGCGCTTGTCGCGGTTGATATCGCCCTGGAGTACACTTTCAGTGTCTTCTACCTTGTAAACATACAATTCATGACCTGAACCGAAGTTACCAACTGCATTGGTTACAGAAATCTTGATGTAACGCGCAGTGGGGTTGCCCTTAAATGTGTGAGTAACCATAGCGCCGAGGCGAGGCCATGAGAATGCTTCGGGTTCACTCCAATTCTGCTTGTCAGAGCTGTAAGCGATAGTACCTTCGAGGATGGTACCGTTACCGCCATCTTCGCGGTGGTAGTATTCGAAGCGGTCAAGCTGGTTGAGTGTGCGGAGGTCGATAACCATGTCGAAGGGAACAGCTTCGCCCTTACCCCACTTAGTGTGCCAGCCGCTCTTCATGTCGAAGTCGAAGAGCTTCGCAATAGTCTGACCGGGTTGGTCTTCGCAAGTAACAGTAGCCTTGATGCCCTGGATAGCAAATTCAAGAGGATTAGAAAGCGTTGTTGCCTTCGCTGTTGTCCATTCAGAAACGCCATCAGCATTTACGGCACGCACCTTGAATTCATAAGCAGTTTCAGCTTCGAGTGCTTCAAAGTTGAGGCTCAAATCTGTGATAGTAGAATAGCGCATGCCCTGGAATTCCACTTCGTAGAAGTCAGCGTTCTCAACCTTTTCCCATGAGGGAGCGAGGTCGTAAGGCTTGATGTTTTCTTCTGTGAAGTTCACCTTGGGAGCCGCGAGAGTGCCGTGACTCTTCTTCAAGTGGTCTGCGGGTTTGAATTCAAAGCCGTCAACGAGGATTTCAAAGTCGCTTGCTGTGATGTCGTACTTAGCGAGGAAGATAACAATCTGTGAGTTCTTCGTGATAACTTCCTTCGCAAATTCACTTCCGGGAGTCGCAAACTGATTGAGATTTGGCGCTTCTTCAAAACAATAGAAATTGTGATGTGTTTCCAAATCCTTCACATTTGCAACGGGCTTAAGCGTAATCTTCTTCTTACCCACCTTGAGCACCACCTTCTTGGGAGCAGCAGTAGCGTTGATGCGAATTTCTGTAGCCTTGTTGGGGTTGAAACCTTCAAAGTCGCCAGTTGTTGCACCGATGTTGATAGTGAGTTTCTTGCCTTCTACAGTTGTAGAGATGGGAGTCGTAGTGTTACGGCCGTAGAGGTATTCCTGAGTCTTACCGTCGTCGTCATACTCGTTGAAAGTAGCGCCTTCTGTTGCGTAGATTTCATAGCCGCGCCAGTTGTTTGCCACTTCCATGGGAGTGTTGTGAGGCTTGTTCATGGGGATAATTGAACCGCCCTTAACGAATACGGGGAGTTTCCAAAGGGGACAATCGTAGTTGTTGATGATGCAACCGCCTTCGTAAACATCGCCATTGAAATAGTCTACCCAAGTTCCTTCGGGGAGGTAGATACCGTTGCGGATGTCGTTACCCTTTTCGTCCATCTTAGTGTCCTTATAAATAGGAGCAACGAGGAATGAAGGACCAAAGAGGTACTGGTATTGTGTTGCTACGCCGAGTGTGTATTCATTGGGATATTCCAAGAACATAGCACGAATCATGGGCTTGCCGTCAACAGCTTCGCGGGCAATGCTGTAAGCGTAAGGCATAAGCGCTGCCTTAAGCTTCATGTACCAACGGTTGATAGAAGTAGCGGGTTCGCCAAGTGCCTGAGGATACTTGGGATTAGCACCCCAACCGTCCATGTTGAGTTCCATAGGAGTCCAAGTCTTCCACTGGTATTCGCGAACATTCACGGGGATGTTTACACCACCAAAGATACCGTCAACGTCGCTTGTGATATTGGGCTGACCAGAAAGACCAGAACCAATAAATGTGGGGATGTGGAAGCGGATGTATTCCCATTCACCACCTGTTTGGTCACCACTCCAAATACCTGCGTAGCGCTGTGTGCCAGCCCAACCGTCGAGAGAGATGATGAAGGGGCGTGCGTTGCTACCGTAGTAGGGCATAATCTGACCTACGTCAGCAACACCGTTCAAACCGAAACTGTAACCAGCACCAACCCAAGCCACGTCAGTCTTTAATACGCGAACACCTGCATCGCGCACTTCCTTAACAATGTCGCGCTGGAGGAGAGCTTCAATACCTTCCTTGGGGTGAAGGTCACTCTGTGTCCAAAGACCGATTTCTACACCCTTCGCACGAGCGTAGTCACCGAATTCCTTAAGGTTTTGGATGTTACCGTCAAGTGTTTCAGTCTGACCGTAACCTGCTCCGTAACCGTCGTTGGGAAGGAACCAACCGAGGGGAAGGTCGTTGTTCAAATAGCGGTCGAGTGCTGCACGCGCAGAGAACTGGTAGTTGCCGGGAAGTTCGCCGTTCAAGCTTTCCTTGATACCGCCGTTGTCCTTCTGACTTTCGTTATACTGCTTGCCGTCTTCGTATGCCATGGGGTAACGATGAGGCTTTTCTACTTCTGTCCAGTAGTCGCGGTTGTAGGCATTCAAGTGGCCCATGTAGAAACCGAACTTAGGAAGGAGCACGGGGTTACCTGTAAGTTGGTAGAAGTCGCCAAGGAGGTCCTGAGGAGTCGCATTTACCATGAAGAATACATCGAGGTAGTTTTCTTCGTGAGAAAGCACCACCTTGTCTGCTGCCTTAGAACCGAAGTCGTAAGTACCCTTCTTGAAGGTGTGCCACATTACGCCGTAGCCCTTTGTAGACCAGTAGAAGGGCGTGGGACTTGCAACACCACCGTCAACCCAGTTGTTAGAGTTTTCGATAGCAATCTGCTTGCCCTTGTGAGAGAAGCGACCGTTCTGCACACCACCGCCGTAGAAGTATTCGTCAGCACGACCTGCGAGTGTGATAGTTGTCTTCTTTTCAGTAAATTCCTTTGCAGCAACTTCTTCGATTACGCATTCACCAGTAGCGCAATCGTAAACGCTCATCAAACCTGACTTTGCGCAGAGTTTAACATCAATGCGAGGGGTTGCGATAGAGTAGAAACCTTGTTCTTCCTTTACCGTTACACCACCTACCGCACGGCGCGGTGTGTTCACGAGAATTTGTGCTTCAGGTTTCGCCTTGGGATCGCGGATAATACCGCCCGCATTGTCTTGGAACACGCGGAAGATGTTTTGACCGTAGAAGTCAAATGTCATCGTCTGTCCATTAGCGAAGATGACTTCAACCGTTGTGGGGTTGATCATCTGCACACGAGAAATCTGTTGTTGCTGTACGCTGGCAACTTCTGCCTTGTCAATAGCAACACCTACAGTTGGAACTGCCGAAGTCAGTGAAAGTGCCAAAATCATGCACTTACCTGCCTGTGAAAGTCCTTTTTTCATAAGCGTTATGGATAAAATATTAAGTGATTCTTAGTGTCGTTTCTTTATTGGCACACCATATATATATATACTACGGCGGCGGGAATTGCGAGGAGAGAAGAGTCGAAGCGGTCGAGGAACCCACCGTGACCGGGGAGAATGTTTCCGCTGTCCTTGATGCCCACTTGGCGCTTCAAGAGACTTTCAACAAGGTCACCCCATGTGCCGAATACACATACGGTGAAGGCCAAACCTAACCATTGCCAAAGTTCCATGTAAGCAGGTTCATACGCATAGATGCCGTATGCCGCTGCCAAGCAGAGAAGTCCTCCACCAATGCTACCTACCCATGACTTCTTAGGAGAAATGCGGGGGAAGAGTTTTGCGGGGAAGTAACGACTTAAGAGGCTACCAACTAAGTAAGCCCCAGTGTCGCTCATCCATAGGAAAATAAATACTGAAAGCGGAAGGATATAGTGATTATTAAAATCACATTTTCCTACCATTCCGAGTACCATGAGCAGTGCAAAAGGAAGTGCAATGTAGATTTGTGATGCAAAAGCGTATGCCCAATTCTTTAATGGATTTTCCTCTTTGCGATAAAGTTCGCTTACGAGCAAATACACTAAGGTTAGCAAATAAGGCATAAAATCACGTCCAGAGATAAGCCCTAATTGGAACCACCCTGTGGCGAATACAAGGTAGAAACCAGCCACAGTGCTAATCAAACGATTCATATTTGCCCCAGCATGGGTGTTGACAATGGAGCCAAATTCCCAAATACTTAAGGCTGCTACAATGCTAAAAAGCAACGTGAGCGATTCGAGGCTATGAAGAATGCTGCCTATAAGCACTGCTGCAAAAGTGAGGCCTGTGATGGCGCGGATGATGAAGTTTTTCATTCGTTGAAAGTTGTAATAATTATAGAAGTTATAGTCACTATAGTTGCTATAGATACTATAAACTATTCAGCAATAGCATCTTGTTCTGCTGCCTGCTTGCGCTCCTCCTCAATCATGCGCTTTGCCGCTTCGAGTTCATCGGTGCGGTCGGTGAGGGGAAGTTCAGTTTCAGTCTGTTGCTCTTCTTCAAGAATCTCATCGGCGCGACTCTTCCAAGGGCGCTTGCCAAAGATATTCTCAACATCTTCGGTAAAGATGACTTCCTTATCGCAGAGCAGGTTGGCGAGCTGTGCATGCTTCTCTGCATTCTCACTCAACAAGCGCTTCGCACGCTCGTATTGTGCTTGAATGAGTTTGCTCACTTCCGCATCAATCTTTTCTGCGGTGTGGTCAGAATAAGGCTTAGTGAAACCATACTCCTGATTGTTATAGTAGCAGAGGTTAGAAAGCGAGTCGCTCATACCCAAGTAAGCCACCATACCATAAGCACGCTTTGTAACTGTCTCCAAGTCGTTGAGCGCACCCGAAGAAATGTTGCCCGTAAAGAGTTCTTCTGCGGCACGACCTCCGAGGGTTGCACAGATTTCGTCGAGCATCTGATTCTTTGTTGTAATCGTGCGCTCTTCGGGAAGGTACCAAGCAGCACCAAGTGCTTGACCGCGGGGAACAATCGTTACCTTAACGAGCGGATTGGCATGTTCCAAAAGCCAAGAAACACTGGCGTGACCTGCTTCGTGAATGGCAATCGTGCGCTTCTCTGCCTTAGTCATTACCTTGGTCTTCTTTTCCAAACCACCGATGATGCGGTCAACGGCATCAAGGAAGTCTTGCTTTGAAACGACAGACTTATTATGACGCGCAGCAATGAGTGCCGCCTCGTTACAAACATTCGCAATGTCGGCACCTGAGAAACCAGGAGTTTGGCGCGCCAAGAAGTCGATGTCAAGATTCTCCTCCTTCTTCAAGGGTTTGAGGTGTACTCCAAAGATGGCAATACGCTCTTGGAGGTCGGGGAGTTCTACATGAATCTGACGGTCGAAACGACCTGCACGAAGGAGGGCTTCGTCAAGAATTTCTACGCGGTTAGTTGCAGCAAGAATGATGACGCCAGAGTTATTTCCAAAGCCGTCCATTTCCGTAAGCAACTGGTTGAGCGTGCTTTCGCGCTCGTCGTTTTGATTGAACGAAGGATTTTTACCACGCGCGCGACCGATGGCGTCAATTTCGTCGATGAAGATGATGCAGGGGGCTTTCTCCTTTGCCTTTGCAAAGAGGTCGCGCACACGACTCGCACCCACACCAACGAACATTTCTACGAAGTCACTACCTGCAAGTGAGAAGAAGGGTACATCCGCTTCACCTGCAACGGCTTTCGCCAAAAGTGTCTTACCTGTTCCCGGAGGACCAACGAGCAAAGCACCCTTGGGAATCTTACCGCCAAGTTCGGTGTACTTTTGGGGATTCTTCAAAAAGTCTACAATTTCCTTTACTTCCTGCTTGGGACCTTCTTGCCCCGCTACATCAGCAAAAGTAACATGCTTCTCAGCAGAACCCTTGTCGAAGAGGCGCGCACGGCTCTTACCTACATTGAAAATGCCGCCACCACCGCCTGCACCACCGCTCATGCGCTTCATGATGAAGTACCAAAGACCGATGAACAAGATGATGGGCAATACGCTTCCGAGGATGCTCATGAGCAAACCGCTCTCTTCCTTAAAGGTCACCTTGCCCTTATAATCTACGCTGTCCAAGAAGGCATCCACTTTGTCGGGGCTCGGGTAACGCGCCGAGAGCGTAGGTTGCTTACCCGTCTGCTCTACATTTTGCTTAAACACCTCTTGGATGTGTTTGCCGAGCACTACGAGACTTACACGACCATCCGACTTGTTGACAACAATGTCGTTGGTGTAACCCTTCTTGACATATGTCTTAAATTCAGAATAACTGATTTCTTTGTCAATACCGCCCGTGCTGTCTCCTCCGTTGAAAATCATGAAGCAGAGCGCACCGATGGCGATAATGTATATCCAACTCAGGTTGAAGCGCGGCATTTTGGGCTTCTCACCACCTTGTTGGGGTTGTTGAGGAATTGGCATAAATGGAGGAAGTTAGAAGTGAGGAGTTAGGAGAGAGGAGTACCGTGCGGATTGAAGTCCGGAGAGCGCTACCCAGCACACTTACTCGTCTACTCGTACCTTGTTTACTTGTAAACTATTATAAGGTGCACAATGCTTAAAACCTAAAAGCGAAGCGACCTTATAACCTTAAAACCTTGTCTGGTTAATCAAGGTCAGGAATTTCCGTAATATTGGCGTCTGCCCAAATGTTTTCGATGTCGTAAAATTCACGCGCATCGGGCACGAGGATGTGCACCATTACAGTGCCGTAGTCGGCAGCTACCCAAATGGCATTGTTCAAACCTGCTACCGTTGCAGGTTTTTCGCCCGCCTGCTTGCGTGCAAATTCTTCTACAGAATCCGCAATGGCATCTACCTGCTGAGGTGTGTTGCCTGTGCAAACTACAAAGTATTGTGCGGGGGCAGTGTCAAACTTTGTGAGGTCACAAACCACGATGCTGCGGCCCTTCTTTTCCTGTATACCATCAATAATAGCGTCTACGAGTTTCGGAAATTTAGTCATGTCTATTTAGTTAAATGTAATAGGTTCATAATAAGCATCTGCAAAAATACATTTTTTTTTTGAGATGACATAATTTATAAGGGGTTTACACGATGGTTTCTGCGAAAGTTGTGATTAAATTTTTCCAGACTTTTACGCATTGCACAAATCGGGACTTGCGAAAAACAAATCGGCACTTATTTCAAATTATCTCCCAATTAGTTTTTCCTAATCTGCACTTTGTTTTTGCGAGTTGCAGTGTTACGGAAAACAACTACAAGAGGAATGACTTTTTTACAGAAACAAATCTTGTGCCCATCTGCTTAATTTGTAGAAAATTATTTAACTTTGCAACACATATATTAAAGGCGTTTACTACGCTTTGGTTTTGACGGTTTAAGAACTTCGCAACTTCAATAACAATAAGTTAAAAACAAAGCAACGTGAATGCCCCGTGGTGTGTTTATACATACTTCAAAATTGTAAACTCTTGGCGTAATAGTATACCTAAGAATTTGCAGAAAGTTAGTGTATGATACATATCTGCGTGGGGCTTTCGGCGTTGCTCGTTTCGACTTATTGGGCAATGCGAAGGCCTTTAAACCGTGAAGCGAGCAACTATGCTGAGCTTCACGCCTTTTTTATGTCTACTCGTCAAGTAACTACAGCCTGCATAAAACAATGATATTCACTTAAATACATTACAATTTTATGAATAAAAACAACTCAAAATTGCGAGCGTATACGCGCCCCGAGGTCAAGACTTTGCAGCTTGACGCTCAGTCGCTATTAGCCGCCAGCGGTAACCCCTCGATTACCAATCCCCCTATGGAGTGGGGCACGCAGAAAAAGAATTATCCCTGGGAGAAAACTGAAACTCAAAATGAATCACTTTAACCTTTTAACTATGAAACATTTTCTTAAAACCACTACTACCCTGCTGACGCTCTCTGCTCTCGTTTCTTGTGGCGAAGATACGACTATGGATGATTCCTTGAATCTCAACAATGGCAAAATCCTTGAAAGCATAAGCATTACGGGTAAGGATTTTATAACAGAAGGCAGCACGCGCTCTACGGTAAATATAAATAATGAGGGCGTAAATTTCCTTTGGAGCGCTAACGATACCGTGGGCATCTTCCCCAATACGGGTTTCCAAGCACCCTTTGCGATGGATGAGGGAACTGGCATGCAAACGGCTACATTCAATGGTGGTGGTTGGGCGCTTAAGGCGTCATCTACCTACGCCGCTTATTACCCTTTCAATTTCTATAACCGTGACATGACCAAGATTCCCGTAAGTTACTTGGGGCAGGCGCAAGAAGGCAATAACTCTACCGACCACATCGGAACCTATGACTTTATGGCTGCAAGTGTTACAACGCCCTCCAATGGCGCCGTCGCTTTTGACTTGAAGCATATGGGATGTTTGGTTATGTTGCAGACGGACTTGGGCGAAGCAAAGACGCTCACTAAAGTTTCTTTGAAATGCGAAGCACTCGATGCACCCTTTACCACGGCTGGAACTATCGACCTTACAGCAGTAGCACCCCAAATCACAGCTACTTCCACATCAAACACACTTGAAATTCCCCTCAAGAATTTTACGGTTGCAACAAACGAAACTTCAACCATTTATCTCATGTTAGCGCCCGTAAATCTTACTGATGAAAATCTTGAAATTACTTTGTCTGATGAAATCGGAGAGTATATCAAGTTCCAAGTTGAGGGTAAAGAGTTTGTGGCAGGTAAGGCGTATGCTTATACGTTGACTGACGGAGAAAAATTCGCCAAGCCTATACCTAAGTATGCTGTAGACCTCGGTTTGCCCAGTGGAACTCTATGGGCTGACCGCAATGTTGGAGCAAGATACCCTGAAGACTATGGTGATTACTTTGCTTGGGGAGAAACAGAACCCAAGGATTATTATAGTTGGGGGACTTACAAATGGTGTAATGGAACAGAAACTACCATTACCAAGTATTGCACAAAGGATAGTAACGGCACTGTAGACAACAAAACTATTCTCGATTTGGAAGATGATGCAGCTTATGTAAATATGGGAGCAACATGGCGTATACCAACGTACGCAGAACAGCGCGAACTCATAAATGAATGCACTTGGGAGTGGACTATACTGAATGGTGTGAATGGCAGAAAAGTAACAGGTCCTAATGGTAACAGCATTTTCCTTCCCGCTGCTGGATTACGCGGTAATGATATATTCGTCAATGTTGGCTCTACTGGATATTATTGGTCAAGTTTGCTTAATAGCGATTACCCAGTATTCGGAAATGACCTTATTCTTGAAGCAGGTCAATACACTTGGGGTACAATTGTACGTTGGGAGGGACTGTCGGTGCGTGCAGTCGTCCGTTAAAGAATTAACGTAAATCCATAATAACCTATCAACCGTTGGTGCGCAATCGGCGCACCAACGGTTATTTTATTTGAATAATCTCTTGTGGCGAAAATATTAAAAAAGTGGATTTGAATTCCCCCTAAATCTATTGCCCGAAAAACTATATCTATTTTTGTAAAAACTATTAGTAACCTTGTAAAAATTATTAGTAATGTAATTTAAAAAAGGTTACTAATAATTTTAGGGTGGTCTATGGTGCTGATTATCATGTGTGCTCCGCGTGAGAAAATTTTACCCGTCTACAATGCGCTCAACGAATTTCCTTTCTTCGATTCACACAAAAATCCGCAATGCAGTTGTTGAAAACTGGCATTGCGGATTTTTGTAACCTGAGTTATTTACTTTTTCTCTACATGTTCCTTCATAGAACGTAGGGACTCAATTTCGTGAACCAATTGCTCTTTCGAGGGTAAGTAGAGTTGATATTGACTTGATAAAATTGTGGTGTTTTGTTCCGGAAGTGTCATTCTTACGGCGGTGTCATTCTTTGCTGTACAAAGCAGAATACCTATAGTGGGATTTTCGTCAGGTAATCGTTCTATGCGGTCGTAATAGTTTACATACATTTGTAGTTGACCTAAATCTTGGTGGGTTAGTTTCCCCGTTTTAAGTTCAATGATAACAAAACATCGTAGTAATCTATTGTAAAATACAAGGTCTACAAAGAATTCATCATCCTCAATAAGTATGCGCTTTTGTCGTGCTACAAAGGTGAAACCATTGCCGAGTTCCAACATGAATTTTTGCAAATGGGTTATCAATGCATGTTCAAGGTCTTTCTCATAATATTCAGCCTTACGTTCTAACCCAAGAAATTCTAATATTGTAGGGTCTTTGATGACCTCTTGAGGCGTTTGCGGAATGCGCTCTTTTCGTGCAACAGCCAAAACTTTTTCTTTGTCATTGCTCAATAGAAGACGCTCGTAGAGTTGACTGTTAATTTGGCGTTCTAACTCACGCGCCGTCCAGCAATTATTCAATGTCTCAAGTTCGTAGTATTCTCTTTTATAGCCATCTGGAATGGCAATTAACAACTTGTATTGTGTCCAATTGAATTGCGACCGCAGTGCGGACGCAATTGGATACATCTTGTAAAACTGTCGACTCCTTTCTAATTGCCTAACTGAAAAACCGCTCCCAAAATCTGGTTCTAACTTAAGAGCTAAATTCTTTAGGCAATAATATAGTAGTTGACCCATCTATAATTTATGCATGCATTGCCCTCCTACGGGGGCATTTCGGATGGTTAAATCCTCTGTCGTAAGTTTTTTAAAACTATATTTGGGTCAACTGCTATATTACTACCATTCTTTAATAAGTATGAACCATAGTCTGCTCGCTCCTTGCCTTTTTGTTCTTCATCTAAAATGCGGCGCCCAATTTCCCAATACATTTGCACACGACAAAAATCTACACTACGAACAGCATTTTGTCGGGCAGACATAATGATATTTTTAACCTCACTATAAAGGTGTATGATGTCTTGTGATTCTTTCATGTTTACCCCCAAAGTGTTTTCAGCATTATGTTAGAGTTGTGGATTGACTGCTATTAGGAGCGTGATAGATTGAAGTAAGATAATGTATGTGGGTTACTTCTTGCTCTTACCTACCATAATATCAAGCACTTGCTTGTCGGTTTCATTCATGGAATGTGCACCGATGCTGACGAGATTTCGTACGCACTGGTCGACATCGTCGTCAATAATTCCTTCCATGCTGCTTACGCAATTACCTTGCATGGCGAGCATAGCAGAGAGGACGGCGGTGCTGACGCCAGAGGTAAGTTTGAGGGCGCATGACGGTTTGGCTCCGTCGCAAATCATACCGGTGAGGTTGGCAATCATGTTCTTAATAGCAGCGCACACTTGTTGGTAACTGCCACCCATAAGGAGGGTGATGCCGCAACTTGAACCTGTTGACGCTACAACGCATCCGCAAAGGGCGGAGAGGGTGCCGAGGTGTTGCTTGATGTAGATGGCGGTGAGGTGGCTGAGCATGAGGGCGCGGGTGAGTTCTTCCTGCGTGTTGTGGTTCTCACGAGCAAAGACTACGACGGGATTTGTGGCGCAAATGCCTTGGTTGCCACTTCCCGAATTACTCATTACGGGAATCATTGCGCCTGCCATTCGAGCATCACAAGCACATGAGGTGCTGGAAAGGATGTGTGAGAAGATAGATTCGCCCATGATACCGCGACCCAAGGGACGTGTGAGCGCCTTGCCAAGACAATGACCGTAGTTGCCCTCCAATGACTTTTGCGCTGCCGCCATGTTGAGTGTCGCAGCCTCGTTGATGAAGTCGATTTCTTCGAGTGGTGCGGTGGTTGCGTAGTCAAAGACGGTGCGCAAAGTGAGTGCGGGGGCGTTGTTTAAGGGAGAGGCGGAAGCAGCCGCCATGTCGCACACGGTGGTGGGGGCATTGAGCACCGTGCCGTTCTTCTCAAGCAGTGTGAAGTTGGTGTGCTGACCTGTAATTATGGTGCGCACAGTGTTGCCCGCATCGTCCTTACAAATCATCTCAACATAGAGTTTTTCCGTAGTCTCTTCGTTGAGCGTGATAGAGATGCGCTCTTCGGCAATATACTTTTTACCCGCTTCAACCGCCTCGGCATTGCAGTCCTTAATGACTTCAAGACCGTAAGCCGACTTACCTATCAACGCACCCAAGGCAATGGCAATGGGAAGTCCCACCATGCCTGTCCCGGGTATGCCTACGCCCATCGCATTCTTAAGAATGTTAGCGCTGAGGCGCGCTTCAATCGTTGCGGGGAGAGTGCCGAGAAGTTCCGTAGCTTTTGCTGTGGCAAGCGCTACGCAGATGGGTTCGGTACATCCCATGGCGGGCACCACCCAGTGGCGCACGAGGGCTGTTATTTGCTGACGAATTTCGGGAGTAAGCATTGTGAGGAGGAACGGGAAAAAGTTAGGGGGAAACGGTTAAAGTTTAACGATGAACGGAAGGGGGACGGTGTTAGGCATCCGCCTTTTCTGCCTTGCATTGTTGGCGGAATTGGCGGGGAGTGAGACCGTATTTTTTGAGGAACACGCGGTAGAAGGATTGACGGCTTCCGAAACCAACGCTCAATCCGATTTCTTCTGCAGAGTAATCCGGTTTGGTGCGGAGCATGCGCTCGGCGTCGGAAAGGCGAAGGGCATTGAGCAGGTTACTGAAATTGTCATTTGTATTGAGCTGAATCACGGCGGCAATATAGCGCGTGTTGGTGTTCAGTAACTTCGCTAATTGTTGTGCCGTAAAATGAGGGTCACGATAGAGTTTCCCTTTCTTCAAAGTCTTACAGATATTCGCAAAAATGGTTTTGCTGCGCTTGCCGTCAAGACGCGCGCAATAGGTGGGATGAGGCATATTGGGGAAAGGGGGAGACGTGAAATGAAAAACTTTAAATGCGTGTGAGTTAGGGAGTAAGAAGGGCATCGCCAAAGCGCTCTTCCTCTTCGCCGAGGTCCATGTATTTAAGGAGCGCTCGGTAGGCGGCTTGCTTTACGGAGAAATGCTCGCTGGCAAGTGCTGCCGCTACTTGGTCGCGCCATTCTTCTGCATCGCGGGGAGCGAGCGTTGCGCCTTTGCCAAAGAGGCGACCAAAGAGTTGCCACCCACAGAGTTGGGGCATTACTTCTTCGCGTGCAATCCACTCAAACGCCTTTTGCGAAGCGTAGGGAAGGTGTTGGAACAAGTGCATCACGACGCACTCCGCCTCTTCGGGGAAATTCATTTGCTCTACCCAAAGGTCTGCCATGTCTTCCTCAAAATCATCGGCGGGCATTAGCATGGGGGCAAGGAGACGGCATTCGCGCACCTGCTCTTTCCACAGTGCTGCGGCGAGTTCCGTAGTGTGCGGAAGGTCGTCAGAGAATGCCTTGAGGCGGGGGAGTTCTACGCCAAAGTTAGTGCGGTAGGTTAATCCCTTTTCACGCATCGACTGACTGGTAATGCCGTTCATCATCAGGCGGAATTCTCGCTTCACCGCACGAACTTGTTCTTGCAGGGGTAAGGCTTGAAGTTCCATGATTACTTGTCGTTCGCTTTTGCTTGGGTGATGGTAATCGGAGTGCTGATGCCGTTAGAAGTAAGAGTGAGGTTGGCGGTGCGCTGAACGACTTCTTGATTTTCTTCAACCACAATCGCTACCGAGTGTGTGCCGGCAGCAAAAGATGTTGTGGCAGGCTTCAACCAATCAGCATCAGCGGTGAGCGTAGCGCCGTCGGCGTAAACTGTAAATTCAATTTCAAATTGATTTGCTGTAGCAATCGTAGTTCCGGCAAACGTCATCTTGCGATCTTCTTCAGGAAGCAACGCGCCTTCACTATCGTAATTTTTCGCTTCACCAAAGGGGCGGATAATATTCAACCATGTAGTTTGCTTCACGGGCATGCCTACGGTGTCAAAACTTTTTACAACGATGTGCCCACTACGAATTTTTTCAGACGTGTTGGGTGTAGTTGTAATGTTCATACGAGTGCTGGCAAACTGTTCACCCGCAATGAAATTACATTCTGTGGGAGAAATTGTGAACCAAGCAGTTGCACCATTTTCAAATGCTGTATTTGCCGTCCAGGGGTCGTAAGAAATGACGCGGGTAGAGTCTGTAGTTTGGTCGGCATAAAGAACTTTTCCGCCAGCTACTTGCGGACTGAAATATGTCTGATGAAATTCGTAATCACTCTCTGTGCAGGAAGTGAAAAGTGCTGCTACGAAGGTAGCGAAGAGAACTATTTTTTTCATAAAGAGTAAAGTTTTTAAAGTTGTTAGGTTTAAGGTTGGAAAGTTGTTTTGTTTTGAGGTTTAAAGGTTAAGAGGGGATGAGTGTTTAAGGTTTTGAGCGTTGTAAATGAGCCTTACAACCTCCCAAAACCCTAAAAGCGCAGCGCCCTTTTACCTTATAACCAATTAGTACCATTCAATGTTGCTGCTATACCCACTTCGCTTGTCCCACTTCAGGGCGTCTGCCAATTCTGAGGCACGTGCGCGGAAGCAGAAGTTGAAGGAAGAGTAGGGGCGCAGTACAACGTTGCACGACATCTCAAAGCAGTGGAGGTCTCGGGAGAGTGAGGCGGTGGTCATGGACAACTTTTTGTAGTTGAAGTCATAACCTGAAGAGTAGGAAATACTCCAGCCGTCTGCGATGCGGATATACCCTGAGAAGTTTAAGTTTTGCGTATACTTATAGGGGTAGCGCATGTTGCTCACACGGATGGGCTTCGAACGGTCTTCGCTCATCGTCACACCGTACGACACCGTGACTGACCAAGGTATCTTGAACGCCAAATAACCGTCCTCATCCACGGTGCCCTTTTCTCGCTTGGCATTTTTACCTGCCTTACGGGCCTCCTTAATGTCGGGGTCGATGTTGGCATCTTCAATACTTTCGTAACCGTCTTCGGTTTCTTCTACGGGGGGCGTATTTTCTTCTTCGTCGCTTCCCGTCACCTTACCCCAAAGTTTCTTGAAGGTGTCATTGTTAAAGGTGTAAGAAATGTTTTGTGACATCCCCTGGAAACGACCGAAGCGTCCGTGACTCCATTCTGTGCGGTCGCCCACAATGACATTGCCATTCTTGTCAAACTCATAGGCATACGTAGCGAATACTGCCGCCATAGAGAAGGTATATTTTGGCGTGAGTTTCAAGCGTATGCGTGTGTTGAGGTCACTCCAGGGTTTGCGGTCTGCCGCCAAGTTGTAAGAGAGCGAGGCTGCGAGTTCGTCGATCAAACTAATCTTTTTGACGCCCGTAGAATCCCTCTTGCTCGCCACCTTCATTTCAAGGTTGTTCGAAATCGACATAGAGATGCTTCCCGTCTTCCTACCCGTGGGATAACCATACACCTGTCCGGCATAGGGGGAGTAACTTACGGTTGAAACATTACCTTCGGCGTCTGTCTTGGTGTAGTAAGTAGTATACCCATAGTGTGACGTCGTAAAGTCGGGGGCATAACTGAAAGAGATTGAGGGCTTAAAGACGTGGCGCACCATCTGCACCTTTGAACCAAAGATTTGGGGCAGCGGTTGGTAGAACCCGTAGAGCGTAGTGTTGGCTGAGATTGACGCATTCCAATCATAGAGGTTGTAGAATCCGTAAACCGTGTCGCGCACTTCGCGTTGGCGCTCAACATCCCACGAACGCTTCTCCTTGTGCGTATACATGATGTCGCGGAAAGAGAACGAGGGCGTCACGTTGATGTATTTGAAAATCTGGAATGTAGCATCGATGGGAATACGGTGCTGCATACCGTTGCGCCAATCCTTAATGATATTTGACTTAAAGAGTTGGGTTTCCGTCGTAGTAATGCTGTTGGTAAAAGCACCCGTGTATGACATCGAGATTTTCTCATACCACTTTTGCTTGCCCGCCGCGTACTTGCGCTTAAAGGGATAGAAGCGGTTGACGCTGATAGAGACGTCGGGGAGGGTCATTGCCACAGTAGAGTCGCGCATATTCTGCGTGAGGTTTGTAGACATGGCAAGGTTGAGACCGATGTCGGGGAAGGTGCGTGAGTAACTCACGGCACTGGCGCGCGTGCTCTGTGAATACGCCACGGGGTCGTACATACTCAGAATATTGTTGCGCTCATAGTTTTGAGAAGCAAAGTTTACGCGTGCCGAGAAACTCGTATTGGGCACCGCCTTGCTGTCCATCGAGTGCGTCCATTGCACCTTAAGACTCGTCTGCTTTGAGTAGTCGGGCATGTTCTTCTCACCCTCCACCGTGTTGAGGTAACTGATGTAGAAGTTGCCGTTGTAACGATAGCGCTTGCGGTAATTGGTTTCGGCACTCAAACCCCATGAACCCTTGGTGTAAATTTCGCCCAAGAGACGGAGATCCATATAATCGTTCATGGCAAAATAATACCCCCCGTCGCGCAGGTAGAATCCGCGCGTGGTTTCATCACCAATGGTGGGCATTAAGAACCCTGAAGAATACTTCTTGTTGAAGGGGAAGAACCCGTAGGGGATTGCCAAAGGCAGGGGCACGTCTTCCACAACGAGGTAAGAAGGACCGAATACCACGTCTTTTCCCGGGCGCATCTTGGCACGTGAAGTGGCGAGGTAGAAGTGGGGATGCTCGGCGTCGCAAGTAGTGTACTTTGCCTTTTCCAAATATACGATACCGTCGTCCGTGCGCTTTGAGCGCGTACTCTGCATAAAGGCATTGCCCTGTGCGGTATAGGTGTTTTGGATGAACCCCTTCTTAGTTCTGAAATTAAATGCCATCGACTGGCTGTCATACTCCTCACCGCCCTGCTTAAACAAGGGTTTGCCGTGCATCACGCCCATTGTGTCAACACGCCCATCGGCCTTCACCATGTTGCTGTCCATATTCATGGCAATTTGTGCCGCCGTGAGTTCCATGTTTTGGTATTTCACTTCCGCCTCTCCGAAAAGGTAGGCAAGACCAGCCTTGGCGTCGTAGACCATAGAGTCTTTCGCCACAAAGTTAATGGGCGCTTCAATTCCGGCATCGCGCTTCTTGGCCTGGGTAGTGTCTGACGCAACGGTGTCAGTAGCTATAGAATCAGCAACAAAGACTTTGACGAAGTGGGGATTCCACGTCGCCAAAGTCTTTGAGAATTTCGGTGTATGAGAAGTGTTGCCAGCCGTTGCGCAAAGGGCTGTGAGGCATAGCAACAACGTAAGTATCTTTGTCTTCAAGAGGGTCAACCTTTTTGTCAAATTATTTCTGCAAATTTACATAATTATTTGCAGTCAAAACGGGTGTCTCTGCGATTTTTTATAAACCCCTTGCCAAATAACCGTTTTAGAGCATCGTTTTACCCCAAAAAAAGAGGGTAAAAATGTCAAAATTTTTCGCCTAAATCTGTTGCCGTTTTTACTAACCCACTTGTAGTAAAAATTGTTAGTAACATAATTTAAAAAAGGTTACTAATAATTTAAAATATATTACTAATAATTTTAGGGTGGTCTAATGCGTTGATTCTCACGTGAGAGTCGTGGCAAAAAAATGTTACAAAAATGGCAAGCCGGAGTGACCGACTTGCCAGCGTTTTTTTACTACTATTTTTCGGGGCTGAAATCGTTAAGCGCGTCCACCACTTCGCGGACTTCCTCTAAGGTCATTACCGGACTTATCGGCAGGCTCAGTTCTTCAGTGCTGATGCGCTCCGTAACGGGAAGCGAAAGCGCGTTAAACATGCTGTAACACTGCTGTTTATGTGGCGGAATGGGGTAATGGATTAAGGTCTCAATGCCCCTCTCGCGGAGGTGTTTTTGCAACGCCTCGCGATGCTTTGTGCGGATGGGGAAGAGGTGGTAAACGTGTGCCGTCCTTTCGGAAATTCGAGGCAGGGAAATGAGCGGATTCGTGATGTGGTCGCGGTAGTAATCCGCAATGTTTCTGCGCGCCTCAATGTCGGCGTCAAGGTGACGCAATTTTACGTCAAGAATAGCGGCTTGAAGTTCGTCTAATCTTGAATTTCTGCCAATCTCGGGGCAGATGTATTTTTCGGAATACCCGTAGTTTCCCAGTTGACGGACAAGCGCCGCCAGTGTTGCATCGTTCGTGGTCACAGCACCGCCATCGCCCATTGCGCCAAGGTTTTTGCCGGGGTAAAAACTATGTGCAGCCGCCGTGCCCAAACTTCCCGTGTGGCGTGTGCCGTAAAGGCATCCGTGGGCTTGAGCGTTGTCTTCGAGTAGGAGTAGGTTGTGCTTTGCGCAAAAGTCTTCAATCGCTTGATTCATAGCGCATTGTCCGTATAGATGAACGAGTAGCAGTGCGCGTGTTCGCGGTGTGAGTGCTGCTGAGAGCAGGGTTTCGTCGAGTTGCCCATTATCGTCTCTGGCGTCCACAAATACGGGGCGCAAACCGTTCTCCGTAATGCCGTGAATGGTAGCGATGAAGGTGTTGGCGGGTACTAAAATTTCGTCTCCCTCCTTGAGGCGCCCTTGCAATACGAGCGCTTTAAACATCAACAGGAGGGCGTCAAGTCCGTTGGCACACCCTACGCAGTGCTCCACTCCTATGTATGCAGCATAGTGCTGCTCAAATTGTTGGGTCTCCTTCCCCAGCAAGTACCACCCACTGTCCACGGTGCGCTTTACTGCCTCGTGGATTTCATCGTGATATTTATGTGTAAGGGCTTGAAGGTCAAGAAACTTAATCATAGTGTGGGGCGTGTATTTAAAAAGTTTTAGGTTATAAGGTTTACCGTGCGCCCCGCCTGTTACTTACGTGCTGAGCGACGTTAAACCTTATAACCTTCAACCATTTATCTGTTTTCGTACATAGAGGCGTAGTATTGCTCGTAAGCACCGCTCGTGATGCGGTCCATCCATTCCTGATTGTCAAGATACCAGCGAACGGTCTTTTCAATACCTTCCTCAAATTGAAGTGAGGGCTCCCAACCGAGTTCCTTCTGCAACTTTGTAGAGTCGATGGCATAGCGGAGGTCGTGTCCCGCACGGTCGGTAACATAAGTAATGAGGTCGAGCGAATGTCCCTCGGGATTGTCTAAGAGGCGGTCGACGGTCTTGATAATCACATGGATGATGTCAATGTTCTTCCATTCGTTGAACCCACCAATGTTGTAGGTCTCATTCACCTTACCCTCGTGGAAAATAAGGTCAATTGCGCGTGCGTGGTCAACGACATAGAGCCAGTCGCGAACGTTCTCACCCTTACCATATACGGGGAGGGGCTTGCGCTGACGGATGTTGTTGATGAAAAGGGGAATGAGCTTTTCAGGGAACTGGTAGGGACCGTAATTGTTAGAGCAATTCGTTACAATCGTAGGCATCCCGTAAGTGTCGTGGAAGGCACGCACAAAGTGGTCTGAACTTGCCTTTGACGCAGAGTAGGGAGAGTGGGGATTGTAGGGCGTAGTTTCGTAGAAGAAATCTTCACCGTAGGCAAGGTGGTGCTCTTCAGAAGAAGCCGTAGTAGTAAAGGGAGGCGTAATGCCCTCGGGGTGACTCAACTGAAGGGCGCCATACACTTCGTCCGTAGAGATATGATAGAAGCGCTTACCTTCGTAGCGTTCGGGAAGCGATTCCCAATACACTTTAGCCGCTTGGAGCAATGAAAGTGTACCCATCACATTTGTACGCGCAAAAGTGAAAGGATCCTTAATGCTACGGTCTACATGACTTTCAGCTGCGAGGTGAATAACTCCCGTAATGGCATGCTCCTTCATGAGGTCCAACATCTTCTCAAAATCGCAAATGTCGGCGCGTACGAAGGTGTAGTTGGGGGCATTCTCAATATCCTTAAGATTTTCAAGATTACCAGCATAGGTGAGTTTGTCTAAGTTGATAATCTTATAGTCGGGATATTTATTTACGAAAAGGCGAACGACATGGCTACCGATAAAACCAGCACCGCCTGTGATAAGAATTGATTGCATAGTTGGGGAAGAAAAAAGGAGAAAGGAGAAAGGAGAAAGGAGAAAGATGCTGGCGCTTAGATGTCCCGCATGGTCTTTCTCATTTCTCTTTTCTCATTTTTTATTTCACATTTAATTTACGTCGGGCAAGAAGTTGTAATCGCGTGAGTAGCGAAGCATCTGCTCGTCGTATTTTTCTGTGTAGTCAAGGGTTACCTTTGTGATGTTGCCCGCTTCATCATAAGTAGCTGTATAAACGGGGTTGATAAAGCCCTTATAGGGAGCGAGGTTGAGCGTAGCATAGCGCTCAAGGATTTCCTTATGGAGGTCAGCATCAACATTTACAGCATATTCTTCTACAATAGCACGCGCTGCTTCAAAGTCGCCTGTACTCTTGATGCGCTGAATTTCTGCGAGGAGTTCGCCAAAGAGTCCGCGGAGGGCTTCGTAGTCGTTGATCTGCACATAAGTTTTGCCGTCGCGCTTGATGAGTTCAACGACATTGTTTTCCTTGCCGTGTTCATACGCCCAGCGAGCAATGAGTTGGCGGTTGCGCATGTGTGCTTCTTCAATTGTGAAACCAGGTTTGATGCGCACGAGCTGTGTCATAAGTCCGTTGAGCATGTAAGTGTAATACTGTGACTTGTAGGCTTCAGCATTGGGAGTCAATCCGAGTTCTACCAATTTTTCATCAGCGATGTAGTAGAGGCCAAAGAGGTCGGCACGCGCTTCTTCAATGGTTGAACTATATGCCTTGAGCGCTTCGCTATCAACACCGGGAGCAAGGAGACCTGAACCGTGACCAAGACATTCGTGGAGGTCGGTGTGGAGGTCGTCGCAGAGGTGACCATATTCAGAAAGGAGGGCACGAGTTGCATCGTCAACTACAAATTCCTGATTCATGCCACTACCAGCAGAAGCTTCAGCATAAGCACCAGTGAGGTTAGCAATCGTAACGCTCTTTGAACCGTAGTCGCGACGAACCCAGTCGGAGTTGGGGAGGTTGATACCAATTGCTGTTGAGGGATAAAGGTCACCACCGAGGATGGCTGCAGTAATTACCTTAGCAGAAACTCCCTTGCATTCCTTCTTCTTAAATTCATCAGCAATGGGAGCATGGTCTTCAAACCACTGCGCATTTTCACTCATCTTTTCAGCACGAGCAGTAGCAGCAAGGTTCTTGTAGTTTACAAGAGCTTCCCAAGAAGCCTTCATGCCGAGGGGGTCGCCGTAACTTTCTGTGAAACCGTTTACAAAGTCAACCTGACTCAATGTGTCCTGCAACCAAAGGATGCTGTAGTCATCGAATGTCTTGAGGTCGCCTGTTGTGTAGTATTCAATGAGACGGTTGAGCACCTTTGCCTGTGCCTCGTTTTCAGCGAAGGGCACTGCCTTTTCCAACCAATAAACGATTTTCTCAATAGCAGGACCATAGAGACCGCCTACCTTCCAAGTGTTTTCGTAAAGGTTGCCCTTTTCATCTTCTTCGAGGCGGCTGTTCATACCATACATAATGGGTTGAGGGTCGCCGGGTTTCTTCATCTTGGCATAGAAGTCTTCTGCTTCTTTCTGCGTAACACCTTCGCCGTAGTAGTTTGCTGCAGAGGTCAGAACGAGGTCTTCACCATCTTTCTGATTAACACGCATTGCCATTACGCTGGGGTCGAAGATTACGGGGAATACTTCGTCGCAGAGTTGGTCAACGGTTTGACCTTCTGCCAAAGGAAGTTTCGCTGCATCAACGCTCTTGAGGGCTTCGCGGAAGAAGTCTTGAGAGAAGTTTGCTTCAAACTTTTCACAACCATAGTGGTGGTGAATGCCATTTGAGAACCATACGCGCTTGAGGTAGGTTACCATATTCTTGAAATCCTCTGTTTCGCGGTCACCCTTATAGTCGGTGTAAATCGTTTCAAGCATACGGCGGATGCGCAAGTTGTAGCGACCGTTCTGGTCAAACAAGATGTCGCGACCAGCCAAAGAGGCTTCAGAAAGGTAGTAAATCAAAGTCTGCTGTTGAAGTGTGAGGTCTTCAAAACCATCTACTTGGTAGCGAAGCATTTGGATGTCTGCAAACTTTTCGTCCGTGTAATTGAATCCACTTTCTGTGGTTTCAGGAGCGTTGCAGGCTGCTAATGAAGTAGCAAGAAGCATAGTGCATGCAAATTTTTTCATTATTTGTTGAGGTTATGAGGTTATGAGGTTTCGAGGTTATGAGGTCGCTTCGCTCTGAGGTGTCAAGGTTTTAAGGGGAATCCCCACGCTGCATAGTCCTTACGACCTAAGGACCTTAGAGCGAAGCGACCTTAAAACCTTACCTCCCTAATTTTCTTTCCAAAAGTCGGGGAAGAAGGGGAGGAGCAATGAGAATATTTCTAAGCGCCCAGCGAGCATAAGGAAGGAGCACACCCAAAGTCCGGTGTCGGGAATTGCATCCCAAGAGTCGAGGGGGCCAACGGCATGACCTAATGTAGGACCGATGTTGCTGAAAGAAGAAATACTCAACCCCACGGCGTCAAGCATGGGCACACCAAGTGCTGCTAATATTCCTGTGCCAAGAATAAGTAGTGCCGCACAGATTGCGAAATAAACAAAGATTGTGCGACTCATCTCGTTGGTTATTATTGTGTGGTTGATGCGCACGGGGAACACCGCCTTGGGGTGGAGCGTACGGCGAAATTCGCAAAGCGAAATCTTGTATGCGGTGAGTACGCGGATTGACTTCAATCCACCGCTTGTAGAACCTGCACAAGCGCCCATCACGCCAACCATGGTAATAACCATCCATACGCAAGGGTGCCACACCATGAAGTCGCTGGTAGTGAATCCCGTAGTTGAAGAGATTGACACCACATTAAAGAGGGCATTGCGGATAGCGCCACTGAAATTTTCCTCGTGGGCAACGATGAGTGTGCCGGCAATAAAGACCGTTGAGAGCAGTACCGTACTGGTAAAGAAACGGAGTTCAGCGTCTTTTAGTACCTCGCGGAACCTGAATTTTATAACAAACAGGTAGAGCAGTGTGAAGTTGATGCTCGCAAGGAACATAAAGGCGATGGCTATATATTCAATCGTGGCGCTGTTATAATAAGCAATACTTGCTTGATGTGTAGAGAAACCACCCGTTGCCACCGTAGACAGAGCGTGGTTGATGGCGTCAAACATATCCATGCCCCCAAGGTGGTAGGCAGTGGTGCAGGCGATAGTCATGATGAGGTATAAACTCCACAACCAGCGTGCTGTTGTCGAAATCTTAGGATGTAACTTCCCAATTTTGAGTCCCGTAGATTCTGCGGAGAATAACTTTTGGTCACCACTTCCAATCGTGGGTAATATCGCAACGGTGAAGAATACAATCCCCATACCGCCAATCCAATGCGTCATACTGCGCCAAAAGAGGATGGAGTGGGGGAGTGCATCGATGTTGGTAAAGATACTTGCTCCTGTGGTAGTGAACCCCGACATGGTTTCAAAGAATGCGTGTGCCACATTCGTTGTGCTTCCGCCAATTAAGAAGGGGAGCATCCCAATGACGGAGAAGATAATCCATGTAGAAGAGATAATCAAGTAACCGTCTCTACGCCCCAACTTATTCACGGCCTTTCTGCCCAATCTGAACAGAATTATGGCGAGGATAAGTGTCACGCCAATGGGGATACCAAATGTGGTGTAGTCCGTCTCATTATAATATATACCCACGCCAAAGGCAACCGAAAGCAGTAGGGCTTCCAGCAACAACAGCGAACTGATTACATGGGCTATGAGACGGAGGTTGAGCATGTTTTGTTTGAGGTTTTAAGGTTCTGAGGTTTTAAGGTTCTGAGGTTCCATTCGGTCTGCATAGTCCTTACAACCTTTTAACCTTAAAGCGTAGCGACCTTTAACCTTATTTATATCCAATCCCCCAAAGAGAATTTTGAGGAGAAGAATTTTTCTAATTTATGGATGCCGTCTTCGATGCAGAAGGCTACGACGGTGTCGCCCTCCTGGAGTTGTGTGTTACCATTGATAAGGTGGCACTCTCCGTTGCGGATGAAACCACCGAGGGTAGTGTTGTAGGGCAGACGGAGTTCGCGAATGAGTTTCTTGGTGACGCGACTGTTTTTTGCCACCTTGATTTCTGCCACATCGGCATTGGCAATGGTCAGCGACTTGAGCGACGCTACATCTGCCTTGAGCATCATCTGATAAATATGACTCGCGGCAAAAGTCTTCTTGTTGATAATCGTACCAATATCAAGGCTTTCTGCCATACCGATGTAATCGGAATTTTCCACCATCGCAACGGTCTTTCTTACTCCCATACGCTTGGCAGCAAGGCAGGCAAGGATGTTGGTTTCAGAATTTTCGGTGGTTGCCACAAAGGCTTGTGTGAAACGGATGTTTTCCTCTTCCAACAAGTTGACATCGCGCCCATCTGCTTGCAACACGGTCACGCGTCCTTCGTCAATCTCTTCCAGGAAGATGTCTGCCAATTCGCTAACGCGCTTGGGGTCGGTCTCAAACACCTTTGCCGTCATCGTTTCTGGCATATTCTTAATAGTGTGAATGGCGGTAGAACTTCCGCCGAGAAACATCACATGCTTCACCTCCTTATACCCGTCCTTTCCCGCAAGTGTCTTGATTTGGTCAAGGTGTTCGGGCATGGTCATAAAGTAAACGAGGTCATCGGGAGTAATACAAGTATTCCCGCGGGGGATGAGCGTTTCGCTGCCGTGCTTGAGTGCTACGATGAGGTAGGGGTCGTCGGGCTTACAGAAGTCCTTGAGGGGTTTGTTTACAATCTCCGAATTTTCTCTCACCTTCACCCCAAGCAGAATGAGACGCCCTTCTTCAAACTCCCACCATTGGCGCACCCATGAGCGTGAGAGGTCGTGGCTGATTTCTCTGCCTGCCAACATCTCGGGGTAGACGATGGAGTTGATGCCCGCCTCTTTGAAGAAGGCACGAAACTCGGGAGTGATATACTCGCTATTGTCTACGCGTGCCACCGTCTTCTTCGCTCCCAACTTATGGGCAAGCATGCACGAGGTCATATTGCGCGCCTCGTCGGGAGTCACTCCGATAAAGAGGTCGGTGCGCTCTGCCCCTGCTTCACGAAGATGCACAATCGAAGTGGGCGATGCTACCATCGTCATAATATCCATATTCCCCATGAGGCCGTCCAACTTTGTGGGCGACTCATCCAGGAGGGTTATTTCGTGCTTCTCCCGAGCAAGGAGACGGGCAAGGTGTGTACCCACGGCACCTGCACCGGCAATGATGATTTTCATAACATAAGGTTATGAGGTTATAAGGTTTGAGGTTATGAGAGGTTATAAGGTTATGAGGTTTTGAGGTTATAAGGTTTTGAGGTCTTGAGATACCATTCGCTCTGCAAAACCTTATAACCTTAAAGCGAAGCGACCTAATAACCCTTCTCAATCGCCTCAAGAATATGGTTCTTGTCAATACCGCAAATATCATAAAGTTCCGCCACGCTGCCGTGCTCAATGAAGCGGTCGGGGATTCCGAGGCGTGTTACTTTAGGTGTGTATCCGTTGTCGGCAAAGAATTCGAGCAAGGCGCTACCCATGCCCCCCTTCAAGCAACCGTCTTCGAGGGTGATAACGCGGTCAAACTTCTTACCAATCGTGTGGAGCATCGCCTCGTCAAGGGGCTTGAGGAAGCGCAGGTCGTAGTGTGCCACCTTTGCCTCGGGGTGTGCCGCCTCATATTCCGCTATCGCATCTGCTGCAAGGTTGCCAATGGGACCGAGCGTCACGATTGCCACGCCTTCGCCCTCCTTCATCACGCGCCCTGTGCCTACGGCGATTTCCTCAAAGGGGCATCTCCAATCCGTCAAGCGTCCGCCCCCTCGGGGGTAGCGGATGACGAAAGTACCCTTGTCGGGCAACTGTGCCGTATACATCAGACGGCGCAACTCGCGCTCATCGTAGGGAGATGCAATTGTTATGCCAGGAATGGCACGCAGCGCAGCGAGGTCAAACGCCCCGTGGTGCGTAGGTCCGTCTTCGCCCACAATGCCCGCACGGTCGAGACACAGGCAGAGGTTTAAGTTCAGCAACGCCGCGTCGTGGATGATGTTGTCGTATGCACGCTGCGCAAACGAAGAGTAGATGTTGCAGAAAGGCATACGCCCCTCCTTCGCCATCCCTGCCGAGAAGGTCACGGCATGTCCCTCGGCAATACCCACGTCAAAGGTGCGGTCGGGCATCGCGCGCATCATGGTGTTCATCGAACAACCTGTTGGCATGGCGGGCGTAACGCCCACAATCTTGTCATTCTGTTCTGCCAATTCAAGAAGCGTATCGCCAAATACATCTTGAAAGCGCGGAGGCTTTCCCGTACTTGCTTCCTTAATGCGTTCGCCGTTTTCCGTGTCGAAAAGACCAGGCGCGTGCCATACGGTGGGGTTCTCTTCTGCCTGCTTAAAACCTTTACCTTTCACCGTGTGCAGGTGTAGCAGTTTGGGACCCTTCATATCCTTGATTTCGCTAAGTATGCGCACCAGTTCTACCACATCATGCCCATTCGTAGGACCAATGTAGCGGATGTTCATACCCTCAAACACATTCTGCTGATTTGTCAGCAATGCCTTTACCGAATTGTTGAAGCGCAGGATGGAGCGTCTGCGGTTTTCATTGAGCCATCCCCACTCTGTCATCTTGCGTGCCAACTTAAAGCGCAGGCGGTTGTAGAGGTTGCTTGTCTGCAACTGCATCAAGTAGTTGGTCATTCCTCCCACAGCGCGGTCAATACTCATATTGTTGTCGTTGAGAATGATGAGCATGTTGTTGGGCGTGTCCGAGGCATTGTTGAGTCCCTCAAACGCCAACCCGCCGCTCATCGCACCGTCGCCAATAATTGCCACCACGCGCTGGTCAAGTCGTCCCGCCTGTAGCGCCGCCGTAGCCATGCCCAGCGCTGCTGAGATGGAGTTAGAAGCGTGCCCACAGGCAAACGTGTCGTATTCACTCTCCTGAGGCGAGGGGAAGGGCTTCACGCCGCCCAACTTGCGGTTGGTGTGAAAGTTATCGCGTCTGCCCGTCAAAATCTTATGCCCATACGCCTGGTGCCCCACATCCCACACCAATCGGTCGTAGGGCGTGTGATACACATAATGCAGCGCCACGGTCAGCTCCACCACCCCAAGACTCGATGCCAAGTGCCCAGGGTTTTGTGCCAATTCCTTCCATATATATTGGCGTAACTCCGCACATACTTGGGGCAGTTGTTCTACCTTGAGTTTGCGCAAGTCATCGGGGGTATTTATCTGTGTGAGTAGCGAGAATGCAGTTGGTTCGTTCATTACTTCCAAAAAATGATGAAGATATTTCTAACAAGCAAAGGTAAGGAATTTTTTTGAGATGCGTATTGTTTAGACAAAAAAGTGGGGGAGAGGGGAGGACAATATTATATTATAAGACTCTTTTTCTTTTCCTATACCTTGCAGTACAGAATCTTTGCGTAACTTTGCAAAGTCCAGCGCCGACCGCTTCCGTGAAATTGGAAAGCAAGTAGGTAGGGACAAGACATAGAAAAGGCGTTTACCACGCTTTGGTTTTGGCGGTTAGAAATCCTGAGAAAATTTCGTTCGTAATCAAAAGCAAAGCAATGTGAATGCCCCGTGGGTGTGTTTATACATACTTCATTCCGACAGCTAATCGTGTATCCTTATGCCGTTAGCAAGTTCGGACTATAGGAGTTGTACATACATATCAGCGTGGGCTTTGGCATTGCTCGTTTCGATTACGAAGGGCAATTCTCAGGAGCCTCTAACCGTGAAGCGAGCAGTAATGCAAAGCTTCACGCTTTTTTTGTGTCTATGCGGTAACTGGTATAAACTTATGTAACGCAATAATATTCACTTAAATACATGATGTTTTTATGAACAAAAACAACTCAAAATTACGGACGTATGTACGCCCCGAAGTTAAGACGCTGCTTCTTGATTTCCAATCGGTGTTAGCCTCCAGTGGCAATCCCTCAATTACGAATCCCCCGATGCCGTGGGGAACTCAGAAAAAGGAGTTTCCTTGGAAGGAGGAGGGAGAATAATCCGAATGGCGCTCGAGCGCCTGCCGGACTGATTTTGCAATAGTAATTAGTTCTTCAATTTAATAAACTATGAAACAAATTCTTAAAACTACTACCACTCTGCTGACACTCTCCGCGCTTGTAGCGTGTGGTGAAGACGCAGTGATGGAAGATTCTTTGAACCTTAGTAATGGCAAAACGCTGGAAAGTATTAGCATTACGGGTAAGGACTTTCAAACTGAAACAGGCACGCGTTCGTCTGTAGTTATCAACAATGCCGGTGTAAATTTCCTTTGGGAAGCGGGTGACGTTGTGGGTATCTTCCCCAACACGGGCGACCAAGTTTCGTTTGCTATGGATGAAGGTGCCGGCATGCAGACGGCTACTTTTAACGGTGGCGGTTGGGCATTGAAAGCCTCTTCTACTTACGCTGCATATTATCCCCACAATTTCTACAACCGCGACTTGACGGCAATTCCTGTGAGTTACGAAGGTCAGAGACAAGATGGTAACGCGTCTACTGCCCACCTCGGTGCGTATGACTTCATGGCAGCAAGCGTAACAACGCCTTCAAATGGCGCAGTGGCTTTTGATATGCAGCACATGGGCGCTTTGGTAATGTTGCAGACGGACTTGGGCGAAGCAAAGACGCTTACGAATGTTGCTTTGAAGGCAAGTACACCTGCTTTTGTTGAGGCGGGAACGATTGACTTGACGGCTATGGATCCCCATATTACTTCAACCGCTTCAACGAATATACATAACATCCCCCTTGACAATTTTACAGTTGCTTACAACGAAACTTCCACCATCTACTTTATGATGGCGCCTGCAAATCTCGATGGCGAAACGCTTGAAATTACTTTGTCGGATGAGAGCGGTGAGTATATTAAATATGAAGTTGCGGGTAAGGATTTCGTGGCAGGTACTGCGTATGCTTACACTTTGACGGAGGGTGAAAAGTTCGACACTTCTATTACTTATAATGCTGTAGACCTTGGTCTTCCCAGCGGTAAACTTTGGGCAGACCGCAATGTAGGTGCTTCTACTCCAGAGGCGTATGGTGATTACTTCGCTTGGGGAGAAACGGAACCTAAGGATTACTATTATTGGAATGATTATAAGTGGTGTGATGGTTCTTCTTCTACAATTAACAAATATACTACAGATGGAATATGTCTATATCTTGATGATGATGCGGCTTATGTGAATATGGGTGCTGAGTGGCGTATTCCGACTAAGGAAGAACTGGACGAACTGAAAACAAAGTGTACTTGGACTTGGACTACTCAAAACGGTGTCAATGGTTATAAAGTGACAGGCGATAATGGTAACAGCATTTTTCTCCCCGCTGCGGGTTATCTCGACAGAGGCGACCTCTGCGACGTCGTTTCTGACGGCCGCTATTGGTCGAGTTCGCCCTACTTGAGCAGTCGGAGCTACCTCGCGATTGGGCTTAACTTCAGCTCGGGCAGTTACGGTTGCTACGGTGTCGACCGCTGCCACGGGCGCTCGGTGCGTGCTGTGGTGCGTTAGAGAATTTAAGGTGAACATACAATAGATTCACAAACCGTGGGTGCGCCAAGGCGTACTCACGGTTATTTTTTGGAGTTGCAAATCGTATCTGCAGGGTACAAAATTTGGGAGAAAACATCCCGAAATCCATTGTGCAAAAAACTAAACTACTTTTCGTAAAAATTATTAGTAACATAATTTAAATTATTAGTAATGTATTTTAAAAAAAGTTACTAATAATTTTAGGGTAGTCTAAGGCGCTGATTATCAGGAGTGTTTGATAACGAGAAATTGTTACATTTTGGGGTGCTGTTTTTGGTTGGTTTGATACTTTCCATCCTTTGTGGCAAGTGTGATAAGGGCAGCGCTTTCCCCTGAAAGGGGATACATCTAATAGCCCAGGGTAGAGCGACGTGAGGAGCGACACCCTGGGTAAAAGGGGGTATACGGTATCGCGCCCCTGGAGGGGGCAAAAGCGGAGAAGTGGTTGGGCTTTTGCTCTTTCAGAGCGCTATTGCCGTGCGGTTCATCCCCAGGGTGTCGCTCCTCACGTCGCTCTGCCCTGGGCTGTTGGATTTTAGCCTTTCAGGCTTTTTTGACATAAGAACAGAAGAGCATAAGTTCATTGAAGCGTACCGAAAAACCTGTTCTTATGTTCTTATGTCTAACTCGGACTCGATATAAATAAGCCTCAGAACATGTGTCGTGACACGCGCTCTGAGGCTCATTATAATATGTGTGGTTTGAGGGTTACTGCCACTTCTTTTCCAACACCATAGCGTCGATGACGGCTACGGCGGTGATGTTTACGATGTCGCGTACGGAACTTTCGAAGTCGGTGAAGTGGATGGGTTTGTTAAGTCCCATCTGAATCGGGCCGATTACTTCGCAGTCTTCAGACATTCCCTTAATCATCTTGTAACTGCTGTTGGCAGAGGTGAGGTTGGGGAAGACGAGGGTGTTGACATCGAGGCCACGGAGGCGTGTGAAGGGATATTTGTCGTCGCGCAGGTCGCGGTCGAAGGCGAAGTTCACCTGCATTTCACCGTCAATAGCGAGGTCGGGGAAATCTGCCTGCATGCGGTCAACAACCTTGTGGACGATAGTGGGAGAACCCACGTTGTCAGTTCCGAAGTTAGAGTACGACACCATTGCCATAACGGGCGTGCGGTTGAAGAAGCGCACGGTCTTGGCAGAGAGCTTGGCGATGTCGTAGAGGGTGTCCTCATCGGGGTGGCGGTTGATGAGTGTGTCGGCAATGAAGAAGACGCCCTTCTTGGAATTGACGATGTGCATCGCACCGAAGTTATTGAATCCAGCTTGTACGCCGATAACTTCGTGAGCCACCTTGATGGTGTTAGAATACTTTGTGTAAAGACCCGTAATGAACGCGTCGGCGTCACCCATTTCTACCATCATCATGCCGAAGTAGTTGCGTTCGTACATCTTATCGATGGCTTCCTGAAGGGTATACCCAGCGCGCTGCTTGCGCTTGGCGAGCACTTCAGCGTAGCGCATACGCATGGGCGCAGCCTTTGCTTCGTCGCGGAGGTTGAGGATTTCAATGCCCTCGAGGTTGAGGTCCATTTCAGCAGCAATCTGGCGAATCTGCACATCATTACCGAGAAGGATGGGACGGCAGATGCCTTCTTCCTTCGCCTTAACGGCAGCCTCGAGCATCTTGGGGTGTGTGCCTTCTGCATACACTACGCGCTTGGGATTGAGGCGGGCGGTGTCGTAAAGGTTTTGCGTGAGCTTGCTTTCCTGTCCCATGAGTTCGCGCAACTGCTGGCGGTATGCCTTCCAGTCCGTAATGGGTTTGCGCGCCACACCGCTATCCATCGCTGCCTTTGCCACAGCCATAGAAACGTCTGTAATAAGGCGGGGGTCAACGGGTTTGGGAATGAAATAGTCGGGACCGAAGGTGAAGTTGCGCACCTGGTACGCACGGTTCACAATATCGGGCACGGGACGGCGTGCGAGGTCGGCAATAGCGCGAACGGCAGCCATCTTCATTTCTTCGTTAATTGCCGAAGCAGCAGTATCGAGCGCACCGCGGAAGATGTAGGGGAAACCGATAACGTTGTTAATCTGGTTGGGATAGTCCGTGCGGCCTGTGCTCATCAACACTTCGGGGTTTGCTTCCTTGGCATCTTCGTAAGAAATTTCGGGAACGGGATTTGCAAGGGCAAAGATGATGGGTTTCTCTGCCATCGTGCGCACCATATCCTTGGTGAGCACATTGCCCTTTGAGAGGCCTACGAATACATCGGCACCCTTGATGGCATCCTCAAGCGTGTGGATGTCGGTGCGCGAGGTGGCAAACTCCAACTTCTGCGCGTTGAGACCAGGGCGGTCCTTAGAAATTACGCCCTTGGAGTCGAGCATCACGATATTCTCGTGGCGCGCACCAAAGGCACAGTAGAGTTTTGTACATGAAATAGCCGCGGCACCTGCACCGTTTACTACAATCTTGACGTCCTCAATCTTCTTGTCTGCCACAATAAGGGCGTTGATAAGGCCCGCACAAGAAATGATAGCTGTGCCGTGCTGGTCGTCGTGCATCACGGGGATGTCGAGTTCCTCCTTCAAGCGACGCTCAATTTCGAAACACTCGGGCGCCTTGATGTCTTCAAGGTTGATACCGCCAAAGGTGGGGGCAATGGCCTTAACTGCCTGGATGAACTTCTCGGGGTCCTTTTCATCAACTTCAATATCAAAGGCATCTACGCCCGCGTAGATTTTGAAGAGAAGGCTCTTACCTTCCATCACGGGTTTACCGCTCATGGCGCCGATGTCGCCGAGTCCGAGCACGGCAGTACCGTTAGAAATTACGGCAACGAGGTTGCCCTTGTTGGTATACTTATATGCGTCCTGGGGATTCTGCTGAATCTCCAAGCAAGGCTCTGCCACACCGGGAGAGTAGGCGAGCGAAAGGTCTGTCTGTGTGCGGTAAGGCTTCGTGGGTACGATTTCAATCTTACCGGGTTTGCCCTGCGAGTGGTAGAGCAAAGCAGCTTCTTTGGTAATTTTTGCCATAAGAGTAGGGGATTGGAGTGATGGTGAAGAGGGGGAGCGGACGGGGCGGTGCCTTTTCTCCGCAAACCTTTTGCCTTTCACCAACGGGGTGATTCGTTTGGTTTTTGTGTGAGTTGCAAAAATACAAAAAATCCCATTGTTTGTGTGGGGTAACGGGGCGTTTTATAGAAAAAATAGGGTTTTTAAGAAAAGTTTTTTAATGTTGGGGGGGTGGTATATATAAAATTTGTATTTTTGTCAAGAGAAATACTACATTTAACACAATGAGAATACTGATAGAGCGGGAGGCTAAACGTAGCATGGTGGTAAAGTCTGCCATGGCGCTTTTTCATGCTAAGGGCATTAAGGATGTTACGATGGATGAGATTGCCCGTAGTTTGAAAATGTCGAAGCGCACACTCTACGAACTCTTTGAAGATAAGGAGTCGCTCCTGCTTTATTGCGTGAAGGCGGAAAGTCTTTGGCAGCGTGAGCGCCTGCAAGATTGTGTGAAGCATGCTACGAATGTGCTTGAGCCCGTTCTTTACGACTTCGTTTTCATGATGGAAGAACTTAGCAAAGTGTCACCTTGTTTCTTCGCTGACCTAAATAAGTATCCTAAACTGATTGCGTACAAGTCAGAAATTAGTAAGGAGCAACGCGAAAGGACGGTGAAATATTTATCCAATGGAGTAGAGCAAGGCCTCTTCCGTGAGGATGTAAATTTTGAAATCGTCTATAATATCATCAGCACACAGTTTGACCTAATTGTTGCGTCTGAAGATTATAGAAAGTACACCCCCGTAGAACTCTTCAATAACTTTGTGTTAAACTACTTCCGCGGTTGCGCCACGCCCAAGGGTGTGGAGATTATGGATGAGTTCTTCTTGCGCCACAGGGCGTAGAAACGGTGCGGTCAAAGATTAAAGGGAAATGGTTAACGGTGCCGTTCATCGCTCACCCCTCCCCCAAAAAACAAACGGAATTACTTTTTTACCCCTTAAATATTTATCAAAATGAAACCTACTCTCTTTCTCCTCGCTGCAGGTATGGGTAGCCGCTATGGCGGTTTGAAGCAGCTCGACAAGCTCGGTCCTAATGGTGAAACAATCATGGACTACAGTATCTATGACGCTATCAACGCTGGTTTTGGTAAGCTCGTTTTCGTAATCCGTAAGGACTTCGAACAGGACTTCCGCGACATCGTGCTCAAGAAGTACGAAAGCAAGATTCCTTGCGAACTCGTGTTCCAGGCACTCGACGCTCTTCCCGAAGGTTTTACTTGCCCCGCTGACCGTCAGAAGCCTTGGGGTACTAACCATGCCGTAATGATGGGTAAGGATGTGATTAAGGAACCCTTTGCAGTGCTCAACTGCGACGACTTCTACGATCGTGACGCATTCCAGGTAATGGGTAAGTTCCTTTCTGAACTCCCCGAAGGTTCTACAGGCAAGTACGCTATGGTTGGTTTCCGCGTAGGCAACACACTTTCTGAATCAGGTACTGTAAGCCGCGGTGTTTGCGAAACTAACGACCAGAACCTCCTTACTTCTGTAGTTGAACGCACTAAGATCCAGCGCTTTGACGGTGTAGTTAAGTATCAGGACGAAAACGACGAGTGGGTGGCTATCTCTGACAACACTCCCGTTTCTATGAACTTCTGGGGCTTCACTCCCGACTACTTCCAGCACTCTGTTGAGTACTTCAAGGAATTCCTTTCTGACCCCAAGAACATGGAAAACCTCAAGAGCGAATTCTTCATTCCCCTCATGGTGGATAAGCTCATCAACGACGGTACAGCAACTTGCGAAGTGCTCGACACAACTTCACAGTGGTTCGGTGTAACTTATCCCGAAGACCGCCCCGAAGTAGTAGCACGCTTTGCAAAGCTCGGAGCAGACGGCGTTTATCCCGCTAATATGTTCTAAACATACACATTATATATATGGTAAGGGTGTGTCTTTCGAGGCACACCCTTTTTATTTTGTGTGCCCCTAAACGGATAAGAATATCTTCTTCCAATGAGTTATGGAAAACGGAAAAAAAGGTGCCTTTGTAACTACCTGAAAATCTGTGCCAGTTTGAGAACGAAAATTATTAGTAATGTAATTTAAAATATGTTACTAATAATTTTTTTTAGGTTACTAATAGTTTTTACGAAAATAGGTTTAGTTTTTCAACAGTTGGAGTTAGGGCGTAGAATATCGGGGGTGAGGGAGATGGAAGGGAGTGTGGTTGAGTGTAGGAAGGGGAGTGGTTTTCTCATAAGAAAATAAAACGAATTTGTGCCGCTATTTTTCGGATTTTTTACGGTCGGGGTAACACTTATTTCCTTATTTTTGCAATGTAAAATTATAATAAATCTAAACCACTGTGGAACAGAAAATCTATACCTACGACGAGGCGTTCAAGGCTTCGTTAGACTATTTCGAGGGTGATGAACTCGCCGCTCGTGTTTGGGTGAATAAGTATGCCATGAAAGACAGTCATGGCAATATCTTTGAACAGTCGCCCGATGATATGCACTGGCGCTTGGCAAATGAAATTGCGCGCATTGAGCAGAAGTATGCCAACCCCACTTCGGCAGCAGAAATCTTTGACCTCCTCTCTCACTTCCGCTACATCATTCCTGCGGGCAGTCCCATGACGGGCATTGGTAACCCCAATCAGGT
Source organism: Alloprevotella sp. (assembly GCA_045631665.1). GTDB lineage: Bacteria > Bacteroidota > Bacteroidia > Bacteroidales > Bacteroidaceae > Alloprevotella. Next base: position 18,040 of record JAZQVD010000028.1, on the reverse strand, counting down.
GGCTTCGCTCTCCAACTGCTTTGTAATTGGTGTGGACGGCGATGCCGACTCTTACGGCGCCATTATGAAGGAAGATGAAGAGCAGGTGCAGCTCATGAAGCGCCGTGGCGGTGTGGGTCACGACCTCTCAAAGCTCCGCCCAAAGGGTTCTCCCGTGCGTAATTCTGCACTCACCTCTACGGGTATCGTACCCTTCATGGAGCGCTTCAGTAACTCTACACGCGAGGTGGCACAAGACGGTCGCCGTGGCGCATTGATGCTTTCTGTAAGCATTAAGCACCCTGAAGCAGAAGACTTTATCGATGCCAAGATGACGCAGGGTAAGGTGACTGGTGCGAATGTCAGTGTGCGCGTTGACGACGCCTTTATGCAGGCGGCGATGGCGCAACAACCTTATGTGCAGCAGTATCCCGTGGATGCCGAAAACCCGCAATTCTCAAAGCGCATTGATGCCTCTGCCTTGTGGCGCAAGATTGTGCACAACGCTTGGCGCAGTGCCGAACCTGGTGTGCTTTTCTGGGACACGATTATCCGCGAAAGCATCCCCGACTGCTATGCTGACCTCGGTTTCCGCACCATCTCTACAAACCCTTGTGGCGAAATTCCCCTTTGTCCCTACGACAGTTGTCGCCTTCTCGCCATCAACCTTTACGGGTATGTAGAACATCCGTTTACGCCCGAAGCAACGTTCAACTTTGACCTCTTTAAGAAGCACGTGCGCCTCGCTCAGCGCTTGATGGACGACATCATCGACCTTGAACTTGAGATGATTGAGAAGATTCTCAATAAGGTGGAGAGCGACCCCCAGTCGGAAGAAGTGAAGCACACGGAAAAGCAACTTTGGAAGAAGATTTACCAAAAGGCAATCGAAGGTCGCCGTACGGGTGTGGGTATCACGGCAGAGGGCGATATGATTGCTGCGCTCGGACTTCGCTATGGCACTCAAGAGGCGACAGATTTTGCCGTAACTGTGCAGCGCACACTTGCCTTGGCGGCGTATGCTTCTTCGGTAGAAATGGCGCGCGAACGCGGTGCCTTCCAAATCTACGACGCCCAGCGCGAAGTGGCAAATCCCTTTGTGCTCCGCATAAAGGATGCCGACCCTGCGCTCTATGAAGATATGGTGAAGTACGGCCGTCGCAACATCGCTTGCTTGACCATTGCGCCAACGGGTACAACAAGTTTGATGACGCAGACAACGAGCGGTATCGAACCCGTCTTCCTCCCCGTTTATAAGCGCCGTCGTAAGGTCAATCCTAACGACCCCGAAGTGCGCGTAGACTTTGTGGATGAAACGGGCGATTCGTTTGAAGAATACATCGTTTATCACCCCAAGTTTATGACTTGGATGAAGGTGAATGGTCTTGATACTACGAAGAATTACACGCAGGAAGAAATTGACGCTCTCGTGGCGCAGTCGCCTTATTATAAGGCAACGGCAAACGATGTTGATTGGCTCATGAAAGTGAAGATGCAGGGCGCCATTCAGAAGTGGGTAGACCACAGCATCTCCGTGACCGTAAACCTCCCCTCCGATGTGGATGAAGAGTTGGTGAACAGACTTTACATTGAAGCTTGGAAGAGCGGTTGTAAGGGATGTACCATTTACCGCGACGGTAGCCGTAGTGGGGTGCTTGTGAGCGCAGAAAAGAAGGATAAGAAAAAGGAAGAACCGCCCGTGTGTCAGCCTCCTCAGGTAACGGAAATCCGCCCTGTGGAATTGGAATGTGATGTGGTGCGCTTCCAGAATAAGAAGGAAAAGTGGGTGGCATTCGTAGGTCTTCTCGACGGTCATCCCTATGAAATCTTTACGGGTTTGATGGACGATGAAGAGGGTATCGTGCTGCCCAAGCATGTGACCTCGGGTGTTATCATCAAAAACCAAAACCCTGACGGCACCAAGCGCTACGACTTCCAGTTTAAGAACAAGCGCGGGTATAAAACGACGGTTGAGGGACTCTCTGAAAAATTCGACAAGGAGTATTGGAACTACGCCAAGTTGATTTCGGGTGTGCTCCGCTACCGTATGCCCCTTCAGAATGTCATTAAGCTCGTTGGTCAGTTGCAACTCGATTCTGAAAGTATCAACACTTGGAAGAATGGTGTGACGCGTGCGCTGAAGAAATATATTTCAGACGGCACAGAAGCCACAGGGCAAAAATGTCCCAACTGCGGTTGCGAAACACTTGTTTATCAGGAAGGTTGCCTGATTTGTAAGAGTTGTGGCAGCAGTCGTTGTGGATAAATGGTAAGGTCATAAGGTTTTAGGTCGCTTCGCTTAAAGGTTTTAAGACTATGCAGACCGCATGGTAACCTCAAAACCTCATCACCTCAAAACCTTCCAACCTCAAAACCTGAAAACCTTCCAACCTCAACATCTATGAAAATCTCTCTCTCCAACCTTGACTTTTACGCCTTCCACGGTGTGCTCCCCCAAGAGCGCATTGTGGGAGGTTCTTATCTTGTGGATGTGGCGCTGGATGTCAATGTAAGTGCCGCTGCTTACAACCACGACGAACTTACGGGCACGGTGAATTATGCTGCCGTTTACGAAGCGGTAAAGGCAGAGATGTTGGTGCCCTCAAAGTTGCTTGAGCATGTGGTGATGCGCATCGCTCGTCGGTTGTTGGATGAACACGCCACAGTCCTACAAGTGCAAATCCGCCTCACAAAGGTCAATCCCCCAATGGGTGCAGCCTGTCAAGGAGCGTCTGTCGAACTCATTTTGAATCGAATGGATGAAAGATTCAGAAATAGGGGATAGTTGTGACAAAAAGATTTTGATTTATTGCTTTTTAGTAGCAAATATTTACTATCTTTGCGCTCGCAATAACAAAAAGAAACTAAAACTAAACCATGAGTTATCTAATTAAACCAAAAGCATATTCCCCCGTACTCAATAAATACGAAACCGAGCAGGGCATTAAGGTCATCAAGGATTTCTTTCAGGACAACCTCGCTACGGGTTTGTGCCTCCGCCGCGTGACGGGTCCGCTCTTCGTGCTCCGTGGGTTGGGGATCAACGACGACCTCAGCGGTAAGGAGCGCCCTGTAACCTTCCCCATCAAGGACCTTCAGGATGCGCATGCCGAAGTAGTACACTCGTTGGCAAAGTGGAAGCGCTTGACATTGGCGGATTATGAAGTGCAACCCGGTTATGGCATCTACACCGACATGAATGCCATCCGCGCAGATGAAGAACTCGGCAATCTCCACTCGCTTTATGTCGACCAGTGGGACTGGGAGCGCGTTATTCTTCCCGAACAACGTACGGTCGAGTATTTGAAGCGCACCGTGAAGTGCATCTATGCCGCACTGAAGCGCACAGAGTTTCTCGTTTGCGAACGCTTCCCGCAGTTGACACCTTCGCTCCCCGAGGATGTGCAGTTCATCCATGCCGAAGAACTCCTTCAGCGTTACCCCGACAAGACCGCCAAGGAGCGTGAAGACTTGATTACTCAAGAATGGGGCGCAGTGTTCATCATCGGCATTGGTTGCAAACTTTCGAATGGCGAGCCCCACGATATGCGTGCTCCTGACTACGACGATTATTCTACCGTGTCAGCAGACAGCACGTTGCCCGGGCTTAATGGCGACCTCCTTGTGTGGAACGATGTGCTCGACCGCGCCGTAGAACTCTCCTCAATGGGCATCCGTGTAGATAAGGAAGCGCTGCTTCGCCAGCTCAAGGAAAGCGGAAAAGAAGAGCGCCTCGACCTCTACTTCCACCGCCGCCTCGTTGACGGCAGTCTTCCCCTCTGTATCGGTGGCGGTATTGGTCAGTCACGCCTTTGTATGCTCTACCTCCGCAAGGCGCACATCGGCGAAATCCAAGCCAGCATTTGGCCCGATGCAATGCGCGAAGAGTGTAAGGCATTGAACATTCCCTTAATCTAACTCCCCTTAGGAAGGAGCAAAATAAACAGTGTAATCCGTTTAATCTGTTGAAAAGAAAATCAACATGATTTAGCAGATTACACTGTTGCTTTTTTTGTGCCAAGAAATAGGATTGATATAGGAATAACAGAGCAAAAAATATATGTCCTTATGTTCTTCTGTCAAAAATATACCCCAATCTTTCTCTTCTTTGCTTAAAAAATGTTACCTTTGCCCTGCAGAGATAACATAATTAACCTATAAATACTTTACTCCAATGAATGAAATTGTTTCTCAGTTCGCGATTCAGGGCAATGTAGTAGAAGTTGCTCCCCTTGGCAATGGTCTTATCAACACTACCTACCGCGTAAAGACTGAAGAAGGTCAGCCCGACTACGTGCTTCAGAATGTGAACAACGCCATCTTCCCCGATGTAGAAATGCTCATGGACAACATCGTGGCAGTTACTTCTCACATCCGTGCAAAGCTCGAAGCTGCAGGCACAGAAGATATCGACCGCAAGGTGCTCAACTTTATCCCCACAAAGGACGGCAAGTACTTCTACTTTGACGGTGCAAAGTACTGGCGCGTAATGGCATTCATCCCCGACACAAAGTCAATGACTGCCGTAACTCCCGAAACATCTTACATTGTGGGTGAAACATTCGGTAACTTCCAGGCAATGCTCGCTGACATTCCCGCACAGCTCGGCGAAACCATCAAGGACTTCCACAACATGGAATTCCGTCTCCGCCAGCTCCGCGAAGCAGTTGCTGAAAACAAGGCAGGCCGCCTTGCAGAAGTACAGTGGCTCGTTGACGAACTCGAAAAGCGCGCAGAAGAAATGTGTAAGGGCGAACAGCTCCACCGCGAAGGCAAACTCCCCAAGCGCATCTGTCACTGCGACACAAAGGTAGACAACATCCTCTTCGACCAGGAAGGCAATGTGCTCTGCGTAATCGACCTCGACACTGTGATGCCCAACTTCATCTTCTCTGACTTTGGCGACTACCTCCGCTCAGCTGCCAACACAGGTAAGGAAGACGATAAGGACCTCGACAACGTCAACTTCAACATGGAAATCTTCAAGTCGTTCGCAAAGGGTTACCTCAAGTCAGCGGCTTCATTCATCACTCCCCTTGAAGTAGAAAACTTGCCCTACGCAGCTGCCCTCTTCCCCTACATGCAGACTGTACGCTTCCTCGCTGACTACATCAACGGCGACACATACTACAAGACACAGTATGCCGACCACAACCTCGTACGCTCAAAGGCGCAGTTCAAGCTCCTCCAGAGCGTAGAAGCGCATCAGGCAGAAATGCAGGCGTTCATTAAGGAACTCATCTAATCCGCCTTGCACTTAACAATAACAATCGTGCCCCTACTTGCTGAAGTGGAGGCACGATTTTTCGTTGTGCGTAATGCACAACTCTATTGATGCAAACATTCCAAAGGATGCCTTATCCAGTTCTTTCTATTTGCGCAACTTTGCTGAAAAATAACCTACTACTAATAATCAAATAGTTAACTTGTTTTTGCTTCTCAAAATCGTTAGAAACGTGGAGATAATTGGGTGTAGTTCGCGTATTTTGAGACGAGTTGACCTTTGCTTGAGAATATTTAAATCTCAGGCGTAAAATTTCAACGTTGAAAGCAGGATTTCGTAAAATTGCGCCTAAAATTTTTAAGTTTATTTAAGAAAAATAAACGCTCAGATTAGACGTGCGAAAAATTACAAGTAACCTTTTTCGAATTGTTAGTAACATAATTTGAAAAAGGTTACTAATAGTTTTCATAAAGTCGGATGTTGTTGCTGAAAATAGAGGGTTGTATTTTGCTGATAATCAAACAAATAAAAAGGAGGTATAACCTGCGTGGGTAATACCTCCTTTTCTGCTATGCAAAGATAATACATTTTTGAGCGAAATGCAAATCGCGATTTTTTAGGTCGGACGTTGGTAGCAGAGCAACTTGTGCAAAAAATGTTACATTTGCGCTGTTTAATATAGAGTGAGAATGTGGTTATTTGCTCTGTATGTGTTTACAAAATTTATTTGTTCTCCAAATTTTAGATTCTTCTGAATGCGTGGCGGCACTTCTAAAACTTATGCTTAATTTTGTTGTAGAAATCACTTACGACTATGAAGAAGAAACTTGTAATATTTGACCTTGACGGTACGCTGTTAAATACGATAGACGACCTTGCGATGGGGGCGAACCATGCGCTTGCCGTGTTGGGATTTCCCACTCACGATGCAGCAACGATTCGTTCCTTCGTGGGCAACGGCATCAATAAACTTTTAGAGCGCTCCTTGCCCGAGGGCGAGAAGACGGAGGAGCAGATTATGCGCATGCGTAGCGTGTTCATCCCTTATTACGATGAGCATAATGCCGACTTGACGGTTCCCTACGAGGGTATTCCCCAGTTGTTGGAGCGTCTGCAGGAGGGCGGTGTGATGCTTGCTGTGGCTTCCAATAAGTATCAAGCGGCGACCGAGAAATTGGTGGCGCATTATTTTCCCAGCATCAACTTCATCAAGGTGCTTGGGCAACGCAATGAGGTGCCCATTAAACCTGACCCCGCCATTGTGACGGACATCCTCAAGGAGTCGGGCGTAAACAAGGATGCTGTGCTCTATGTGGGCGACTCGGGCGTGGACATGCTGACGGCGTTGAACGCCCAAGTGGATGCCGTGGGCGTGACTTGGGGATTCCGTCCGAAGTTAGAGCTGTCAACCTTCCCCTCGTTGGGGTTGATTGATAAGGTGGAAGAGTTGCTGAATTATATTTAGGAAATGAGAAATGAAAAAGGAGAAAGGAGAAAGATGCTGGTGCGGTGAAGTCCCGCATGGTCTTTCTCCTTTCTCCTTTTTCATTTTTCCCATTTCCCTTTTTTATCTTTCCGCCGCAAGCGCATCGTAATCGTCGTCGTCCAATTCTTCATTCTCAAGGTCAAGTCCAAAGAAGAGGGGAATATTGTCCTCGGAGGCAAAGTCATCAAGGGCACGGCGGTCCTTCTTCGTGGGGCGTCCCGTACCGCGAGCGCGGTCGATGAAGCCCGAAATCTTGCTCATTTCCAAGAGTTCGTATTGCTCGGGGGCGGTGATGTTCTCCAAAATGTCGGGCAGGAGTTTCGCGCCCACGCGCTTCTCAATGGCTTGTTTTACGAGGAAGGTGTAAGTGATGGGTGCTTTCTTTACGCCCACCTTGTCGCCCTCTTTGACGGTGCGTGAGGGCTTTACTTGCGCACCATTGATGGTGATGCGCCCGTTCTTACAAGCGTCGGCAGCGAGTGTGCGCGTCTTGTAAATGCGTGCTGCCCACAACCATTTATCTATGCGTGCTTCCATCGTTTACTTCTTGTTGAAATTACACATTGCGTGCTGAATGCCCTGAAGCGCGTAATCCTTAATCATGTCAGACGCTACGCCGATGCGCTCATCCATTTTTGCCAAATCTTCTGCGCCAAATTCTCCCAACACGAAGTCCACCTGACCACCCTTGGGGAAATCGTTGCCAATACCGAAGCGAAGGCGTGCATAGTTTTGCGTACCCATCACAGAGGTAATGTGGCGCAAACCGTTGTGTCCGGCTTCAGAACCATTGGGCTTCATGCGTAGTTGACCGAAGGGTAACGCAAGGTCATCGACAACAACCAAGACGTGGTCGAGCGGAATCTTCTTCTCGTTCATCCAATAGCGCACGGCATTACCCGAGAGGTTCATGTAAGTAGAAGGTTTCAGGAGGGTGAGCAAGCGGTTTTTCACACGAATCGTAGTGACAAACCCGTAACGTTTGTCCTCCCATGTTGCTCCCGCTGCCTTTGCCATAGCATCGACCACGCGGAAACCAATATTATGTCGGGTGTTAGCATACTCGTCGCCGATATTGCCAAGTCCAACTATGAGATAGTGCATATCTTATGAGAATTAAAAATGCCAATGTGCGAGGTGCACACTGGCATGTATTGTAAAGCTGTAATGATAGACTACTTCTTCTTGCTTGCAGCAGCTGCAGCAGCCATAGCACCCATTGCAGCACGAGTCATCTTAACTGTTACAACAACAACTTCCTTGGGAGTAACGAGTTCGAGGCCTTCGAATGAAAGTTCGCCTGCCTTGATTGACTTACCGAGCTGGAGGTTTGTAACGTCGATAGTGAGCTTTTCGGGGATCTGAGTGTAAAGAGCCTTAACCTTGAGCTTACGCACCATTGCAACGAGCTTACCACCGGCACGTACACCTTCTGCGAGACCCTGAGGAGCGATAGGTACAGCCATAACGATGGGCTTTTCGGGAGTTACTTCGTAGAAGTCAACGTGGAGCACGTTGTCCTTTACTGCGTGGCACTGTACTTCCTTAATAACAGCAGTCTTGTTTTCACCATCGAGGTTGATGTTAACGAGGTAGATGTTGGGAGAGTAGTAAACCTTGTTGATTTCCTTTTCAGAAACTACGAAGTGAGTAGCTACGGGAAGGCCGTTTTCGCCCTTCTTTTCACCATACAAGCAGCAAGGAACGAGACCTTCTGCACGAGCAGCCTTAGATGCCTTCTTACCGATGGCATTACGGAGTGTACCGTTGATTGAAATTTCTTTCATGTTAATTAAAATTTGTGTTACTCTAAATTAAGTAAAATGTTTGCTTAATTCGCCATCACACGCGCCCTTTCGAGCCTCTGTTTAGACAAATCGAGTGCAAAATTACATTTTTTTATTGGAATGAGAAAGTTAATCTCTTGATTTTTCATGAAGTTGATTAAAGAATCTTTATCAGAAGTGTCTTGTAGGCAGAGGTTATGTATGAAGTCTCCAAGTTTTACAAATCATTGTGCCTAAATTTTTACGACATCCGATTCTCTAAAAACTAACTCCGAGTTATTTCAAATTAAGTCCGACTTAGTTTGTTTTAAGTCGGACTTAGTTTTGAGAATATCCCTTGTAATTTTACATCCTACTCTTTTGCTGTTCACCAGCTCCCGTGCCTTTGTATTTACTCTTAGCACTGTTGAATTTGTATCGTAGGGTGAAAACAACTTCTCGTGAACCAAAGATGTTTTTCTGCTTTACGGCGTAATCTCCGCTGTACATACTGACACGGTCGCCTCTGTCGCGGAATAGGTCGGTTCCTTTGAGTTCAAGGCTTAGAGCATCGTTGAGGAATGTCTTCCTTACGGCAACATCTAATACATGGGTGGGCTTGTCTAATTGATAAACGCGCTGATTCCCCTTACCTGTAAAGGTGTAATTTACTTCTGCGGTGAAGTCCTTGGGTAATTTGAAAGTGTTCCCCCAAGAGAAGATAGGAATGGGGCGATTCATGCTTTTGCGCGTCCCCTTGAAATCAATATCAAACCACTGCTTTATGAACATTGCGGTGAACTGTGGATACCATTTACCGATAGTAGGTGAGGCAGAAAGTGAGAGTGTAAGTTCAGGGATGTTGCGATTGAAGTTTTCATAATGGAGCATGATGCAATTGTCAGTCGTTTCGGATTGCTTGCCCCAGTGCATGATAGCTCTTTCCGTGAGTTGATAATTTGCCACAAACTGAAAGTATTTCCATACCGTAGCCAAAGTAGCATGATGTTGCAATTCAGGCTTCAGATAAGGATTTCCCTTTGTGTAACTATAACGATCGATATATATGCTCGCATTGCTTAGTTGGCTATAAGCGGGGCGACTCGTTTTAGCTGAATAACTCAATTGCAACTGCACATCTCCTAATTTTCCACTTAGTGAAGCCGAAGGGAAGAAATTGCTAAACTCACGGCTTTGGTCGAGTTGCTTGATGCGATTCTCATAATAGTTGAACGCCAAGTATTCGTAGCGCATGCCAACAACGAGGTAGAAGGGCTTAAGTGGGTAGGTGAAATCAACAAAAGCGTTGGCGTTGTTCTCACGAATGTTGGTAAAAGAATTAGGACCTTGCGCATTCTGATTCCAATATTCATCCTTGCGGTCGGTGTAAGTATATTCCGCACCACCCGAAAGTTGTCCGCCCAAGAAGGGGTGAGTGAGCACAAGCTTTGAGGCATAAAGTTGATTATGCACTTTGCTTCTCGTAGTCACAATGCGGTCATCCTGCAAATCACTCTTTTCGTTATAGATTATACTTTCATCCTCACGCTCATCGTAAACATCGGCGTTAAAATCAATGTTGAGTTTACCAAAAGTCCCGTTATAATAGGTGTTTATTTGATGAGTGGGAAGTTTCTTCGCATCACCCTTTGAAAGGGTGTTGGTATGGTCATCTAAAATTCCGTCCACCATTGCCGTTACACGGCTATCGTTGTTTGTATCTCCTTTTAGATGGTAGGAGGGACTATATCGGATGCCTACAGAATGGTTGTCGTTTAATTGATAATTCGTTCCGAGGGTGAAAGTTAGGAAGGAATTTTTGTTGATAAAGGTTGCATCCTGCTTCAATACCAAAGGCTTGGGGGAGTAGAGGTGTTGTTCAATTTTTGTATCTTGAAAAGCTTCCGTTTGAGTGAAATAAACCGTTGCAAAAACGTCAAGATTCTTATGACGATAGTTCATGTTTAGCGTTTCTCTCAAGTCGGTGTCTTCACATTGGTACCAACTTGAACGCAGGTTAAAACTCAAACCATCACCTTGACGCTTCACCGTCTTAATTCGGATTACGGCATTGACCGATGCGTCATAGCGCGCCCCAGGATTGGTGACCACATCCACACTCTTGATGTCCTTGGAACTGAGCGTTTCTAATTCTGAATTGTCTCTCATCAAGCGTCCGTTGATGTAAATCTGTGGAGAACCTTTTCCTAAAACCTCCAAGTTCTCCCCATTTTGCGTCACCCCAGGCAACTTCTTCAATACATCATTAGCCGAACCTGCATCGGCGAGAACGCTATTTTCCACTGTAGTCACAAAAGCGTCGCCTTCAAGTTTTGTTTTAGGCAGAATTTTCTTAATGACCACTTCGCCTAATATACTTGTGTCGGGGTTTAACTTGATGGTGCCGACATCAGAGTGGGAGAGTGGTAAAATCTGGGTGGAATAACCTATGTACGAAACTTTTAGATATGTGATTTCAGGAGATTTCTTTAGTGAGAAAATCCCGCAAGAATCACTCATTACGCCTGCCACAAAAGTTGAGTCAGAGGTTAGGGTAATGATGTTGGCATAGCGTAGTGGTTCGTCAAGTTCGTTCACCACTTTCCCCTTAATGTTTTGGGCAATGAGAGGGCAATGTAAAATTAGTGTCAAGATAAAAAGACACAATTCTTTCAGGTGCTGACGGAGCATAGTCTTTGTGTAATTTCTTTGTAATTCAAGCGCTTATCCCTGCAACTCTTCGCCACGAATGCCGAGGGCGCTCATGAGGGAGTAGCCGAGGAGTTCTTGCAGGTAACCGCGCTCTTGTGTGGGTTGCATAGTGAAGACAACGATGTCCTTACCTTCTGCCTTAATGGCGGTCTGGCGCACGCGGTCGCCGTATTCTTCGAGGGCGGCAACGAGGAGGATGCGCTTTACATCCTTGGCTTCGATGAGGGCGTCAAGGGATTGCATGTAGAAGTCCGCCATGGTTACGACGTCTTCAACGGGGTAACTGGCGAGGGTGAACTCCGCGAGGTGGTCCTTAAAGGCTTGCCCGTTGAGGTCCTTGTTGAAAATGCTGGGGTTCATGTTTGCCATCTTCTCCTTGTTCTTGCTGTGCAGGAAGATGACTTGCACTTCGTTGTCGCCAGGGCGGAGTCCGCCGTCAAGGGCAATGCAATCGAGCCAGTGGCAGAGGTCGGCTTGGGGAATGCGACGGCCGAGCATGCGCTCGAAGTTTACGATGAGGTTGAAGCACACGCTATCTAAATGGTCGGCGTCAATGAGCACGACGGTTTCTTTCCATTCTGACATGATGGGGGGAGGTGTGAGGTTATAAGGTTATGAGGTTGTGAGGGCAATGCTGATTGTTTGCTCCGTGGTTTAAAACCTGATAAAGAAATAACGGACAGACAAGGAAACCATCGTCTGTCCGCTTATTATAAATAAATATGAATTATGCTTCAGCAGTTTCTTCTGCGTCAACAAAGTCAGTGTAGCCGTTAGTAATCAAGATGTTGTACCACTGCACCAACTTGCGGATGTCGCTGAAGTGTACGCGGTCGCGGTCGAAGTTGGGCACTGCTGCTGCCATGAAGTCTGCCAACTGATCGTTAGTTGCTTCCTTGTGCGTGAACTCTGTGGGCTTGCCACCTGTAACCTGCTTGCAGCTTTCGAAGATTTCCATGAGGGGCTTGTCTTCTTCTTCAGTGTACATGCAAACATCGTTGAGCGAAGTTACGCGTTCGCGAGTGCCAGCAATGGTGCGCTTCTTCTCAGCGTCGATAGTTTCAACGATAAGATTGTTGTTGCCCTGAGCAACGAGGCGATACAAGCCAGGTCTTCCGGCTATAGAGAGAATTACTTCCTTCATATAATATAAATGTGTGATGTGTTAAAAAGTGGGGCAAAGATACTGCTTTTTGTGAAATAATTGTGCCTGCGGAGGGAGTTTTTTACAGAGAGTAGTGAGTAGAGAGTAGACGTGCCGCATGGTAAACTACTCTCTCCTCACTCCTCACTCCTCACTTCTTCGTCGCTACCGCCAAAAGTACACCGAGGGCAATACCGAGGAGTGCCGCGAAGAGTACGCGCTGTTCGGAGGGAAGGAGGAAGGTGATGGTGTGGGCGGGATACCAGAAGAAGGGAACCGTCTTCTTAAACACAAAACCCCATTGCTTACTCCAGTCAATCTGTGCAAAGCGCTCTGCCATGGGGATGGGCGTGATGAGTGCCTTAAGGCTGCCGCCGTGAACGGCAATGTGGGCGTCGGTAATCTTGTGGAAGGTCATGAAGACGGGAGCAAAAATCGTGTTCATCGCCACTGAAACGGCGAGCGCTACCCACAATTTATCCATACAGAAATCTGCGCTGTTAAAACTTGCTACGGCACCCGTCATTCCCATATATTCCATCAGCGCGGGCGTTCCTTTTGAGAAAATAATCATTGCCGCGTTGATGCCAATGCCGAGAAGTCCCCAAACAATCATACGGGGCAAAATGCCAAACGCCTTGGGCAAATACTTACCGCTACCAATGCGGCAACCCAGCATTTCGCCGAGCGTAGAGAGTACTCCAAATTTGATGAAACTCATCACCATTCCGTGTGCTGCGTTAAATGATTTATACCCTTCGTAAAGGGCGTCAGAAAGGCAGAAGGGAAGGAATATCGCGACGATGGCGAGGAGAAAATAAAGGTCTGTGCGTTTCATAAGTCAGTAGTTTAGTCGTGAGTAAAGTAACTTTTCGTGACTGCAAATTTAATAAAAGCATTTGAATTCTTCATGTGGCGCCGTGGAATTGTAACGCACGAGGGTTTTAAGAATTTGAAATTGTCCCTAACTCCATTGCCCGAAAAAACTAAACCTATTGTAGTAAAAATTATTAGTAACCTAATAAAAATTATTAGTAATGTAATTTAAAAAAGGTTACTAATAATTTTAGGGTATTCTAATCCGCAGATTTTCAGATGCGTGTTAAGGTTTCAAATTTATAGGGGTGGAGTCGGAATTTTTGACCTACAATTTTACGTGTATAGGGGCGTGCTGTCAATGCGTTTCATTTATAAAAAACAAGAAGACCTCAAGGCAGTCCTGAGGTCTTCTTTGTTATAGGTATGTTGTGCGCTTATGCGCTCGCGCCTGTTACGATGCGGTAGAAGTTACAACCGATAAAGTTGCCAAGGACGATGGCAACATAAAAGCAGAGGACATCGCCGAGGTTGGCAAAGAGGAAGTCGGTGGGGACGGTGAGGTAATAGAAAGCGTCGGCCACGCAGTGGGGGAAACCACAGACAATGAAGAGGGGCACACCGAAGAGGGTGGGGAGCACATTGCCCTTGCGCGCAAAGGTTACGGCGGTTGTCATAATGAATCCGCAACCAACGGCAAGCAGACCTCCACGCAAAGGACCAACGGCGAGGCGACCTTCAAGAATGGATTGTGCGGCTTCTTGGAGGGGCTGGGGAGAAGTGCGTGCTAAAAGTGCTACGAGCAAGCAACCGAGGATGTTGCCAAAGAGCACGAGGATGAGGTGGGGCACTTCGTTGCGCTTGATGAAACCTGCAAAACCTGTGTAGAGGCGAAGGCGGTAGTTGATTACTGCCAAAAGTCCGAAGGCGAAGAGGATGCTTCCGACTATATCGCGAGTGGCGAGGTAACCAAAACCAGCAATGCCCACGCATACGCCGCTAAGCATGGACGACTTTAAAATATCTGCAATGTTCTTGAATAATGAAACCTTCATTGTAGTCTTTATAATTATATGAGTGGGAACAACATCCCATAATCTCTGCAAAATTACTCCATTTTGCTTATTTGATAAAGCAGAATTGGGTTTTTCTTTTGCAAAAATTAACTTTTTATGCACAAAAATTAGAAAATTGTGTAGAAAGTCGTACCTTTGCACCCGATTTTTGGAACCCCATGATTTGTCAAACTTCTTCATATTGGCGAACTTAGGGTTTTGGGATAGCATTTACAAACTAAAAACATACTGTATGAAGAATACAATCGTTGACCTCTTTGAGGCTTCTGTCAAGAAGTATGCGCAGAATACCTTCTTGCTTGAAAAAACGGGTAAGAAGTTTGAACCCACAACTTACGCTCAGGTTAAGGAACAGGTGTACCGTCTTGGTGCAGGTCTTCAAGCACTTGGCGTGAAGAAGGGCGACACAATGGCGCTCCTTTCAGAAGGTCGCAACCTTTGGGTAATTGGTGAATTGGCAATGTTCTATGCTGGTGCCATCAATGTGCCCCTCTCTATCAAGTTGGAAGAAAGCAGCGACTTGCTTTTCCGCTTGAAGCACGGCGATGTGAAGTTCGTAATGGTTTCAGGCACTCAGTTGAAGAAGGTGCGTGCCATCAAGGACCAGTTGGATGCCGTTGAAAAGATTATCGTACTCGATAATTGTGGCGAACTCCAGGACAAGGAAATCCTTGTAGACGAAGTGTTTGCAATGGGTGACGAATTCTTGAAGACACACACGATGGAGGAATTCCTCAGCGTGGCAAACTCTTTGCAGAATGACGACTACGCAACAATTACTTACACATCTGGTACTACAGCTGACCCCAAGGGCGTAGTGTTGACGCACCGCAACTATACAGCTAACGTTGAGCAGTCATTGACACTCGTTCATATCGACGAAACTTGGCGTACGCTCATCATTCTTCCCCTCGACCACTGCTTCGCACACGTTGTAGGTTTCTACATTATGATGTCTCGCGGTGCTACGGCAGCTACAGTTCAGGTTGGTCGCACTCCTCTTGAAACGCTTAAAAACATTCCTCTTAATATCAAGGAAGTGAAGCCCCACTTCATCCTTTCTGTGCCTGCGTTGGCAAAGACATTTAAGAAGAATATTGAGAACGGTATTCGTGCGAAGGGTAAGACTACAATGAGTCTCTTTAAGTTTGCGCTCAAGGTGTCACAGATTTATAACGGCGACTCAAACCTCGACTTCAAGGGTTGGCGTTATCTCCTCGCTCCCATGGTGAAGTTGTTCGACAAGATTCTCTTCTCAAAGGTGCGTGAGAACTTCGGTGGCGAAATGCGCTTCTTCATCGGCGGTGGCGCACTTCTCGACAAGGACCTTCAGAAATTCTATATGGGTATCGGTATGCCCATGTTCCAGGGTTACGGTCTTTCAGAAGCAACTCCCGTAATTTCGTCTAACGGTCCCGACCGCTACCGCTTTGGTTCAAGTGGTAAGCTCGTAAGTCCCATTGAAATCAAGATTATGGCGGACGGCAAGGAACTCCCCGTAGGTGAAATGGGTGAAATCGTAGTGAAGGGCGAAAATGTCATGGCAGGTTATTGGAAGAACCCCACTTCTACTGCTGAAACCGTGAAGGATGGTTACCTCTACACCGGCGACTTGGGTTACATGTCAAAGGAAAATCTCCTTTATGTAAAGGGTCGCTTCAAGAGTTTGCTTATTGGTAGCGACGGCGAGAAGTATAGTCCCGAAGGCATTGAAGAAGCACTCGTTGAACACTCTTCTTGCATCGACCAAATCATGCTTTACAACAACCAGTCGGCTTACACCACTGCGCTTGTAGTTCCCAACAAGGAACGTCTCCTCCGTCACATCGCACACCAGGGATTGACACTCGAAACAGAGGACGGTCGTAAGGCGGCTATTGGCGAAATCGAAAAGCAAATCAATGTCTTTAAGAAGGGTGGCGAATTTGAAACAATGTTCCCCGAACGCTGGTTGCCCGCAACCTTTGCTGTGCTTGCAGAACCTTTCACTGAACAGAATCAGATGATTAACAGTACGATGAAGATGGTTCGCGGTAAGATTGAAAAGGCATACGCTGCACGCCTCGAATACATCTACACTTCTGAAGGTAAGCAGATTTACAATCAGCAGAACCTTGATGCGTTGAAGTAAAAACTTTGTAAATATAAAATGAGAAAGGAGAAATGAGAAAGTTGCTGGCGTGCTAAAATCCCGCATGGTCTTTCTCCTTTCTCCTTTCTCCTTTTTCATTTAGTCTTTTATGCACCAGCGAGTAGCGGACTTTATTGCAAAATTCCAAGATTCGGATGCACATATAGAAGTGCAAACTTCGGGTTCAACGGGCACTCCTAAACGGATGCTTGTTGAAAAATCGCGCATGTTAGCAAGTGCGCGACGCACGAATGATGTGCTTGGGTTAAAACCGCAGGATGTGGCGCTCGTTTGTCTCCCTGTGGATTATATCGCGGGGAAGATGATGGTGGTAAGAGCCTTGGAGCGCAACATGCGTATGGAGCTGGTGACTCCCTCTTCAAATCCGCTAAAAGATTTTGATGAACGTCGTTTGGGCGCTCAAACCCTGTTGGCTATTACGCCCCACCAACTGGCAGAAATATTAGCAGATGAGCATGCACTACAAGTAATCAAGCGCGTGTCGCATATCATCATCGGAGGCGGGGCATTGCCCGAGCGTGTAGAACAAATGGCAAAGTCTTTGCCCGGCAGTGTGTACGCTACTTACGGCATGACGGAAACCCTCTCGCACATAGCGTTGCGTCGCATCAATGGGGCGTATCCCGAAACACACTTCTCGCCACTTGAAGGAGTTGCGCTCAGTCAAGACACCGAGGGTTGCTTGATTATTTCCGACTCCCTCACGACAGACGCTCCGTTAGTGACAAATGACCTTGTGGAATTGCTTCCCGACGGGCGCTTCCGCATTTTGGGCAGGCGCGACAATGTGGTATGTTCCGGAGGAATTAAATTGCAGATTGAGGAGATAGAGCATAAGTTGGCAACGGTTATCCCTGTTCCCTTTATGCTAACGTATGTCAAGGACGAACGCCTTGGACAAACCCTCACAATGCTCTATATTGGAGATGCATTCCCCTCTGAACTCCACCAACTTTGTGCCGCAAGGGTAGGGCGCTACGAAGTGCCCAAGCATATCTTCCGTGTCTCTTCACTCCCCATGACAGAGACGGGGAAACCTGCTCGTAGTGAGGCACATCGAGTGGCGGAAGAATGCCTTTCTGGTAAGTAAGGTGCGGCTGCAATTGCAATGTATGCCAGCTAATGTCTTCAAAGAAAGAGAACTTGAAGAAAATAGTAATATGCAAAATTTACATAATATTTTTACTATGGATACCCCCCAACTCAACGATCACAACAAGGCGGAATTTCCGCCCATGCATAACGGCGAGTTTGACACATCACCAACCGACAACCACGCTATAATGCATCGATAATATGCACTATAGCGTGGTTGTCGGTTGGTATATATTATTGTATTCTCTGCATAATACTCTGTCTTATCCACCAAACAGCATAGCTCATAAACTTAGAGCCGCTTGACACGTCATATTTTTCAGCGGCTAATACCAATCCTTCATTACCTGCGCTTATAAGTTCTTCCATAGGCAAGTTATAACCTTTGAACATTTTTGCGACAGCAGTTACAAGGCGTAATTTTGAATAAGAAAGTTTTTCTATTGCAATTTTTCTTTCAATCCCTCCCGATTTTATATCCTTTATAAGTTGCAACTCATCTTCAATAGAACAAAACTGCTCATTCTCATACACCTTTGTTTTTCTCTTTTCCATACATTACAGAATTAATAGGTTCTTTATAATATATA